>CAWCWZ010000051.1:0-106982 GCA_963799395.1 uncultured Actinomycetes bacterium | reverse complement strand
ATGTGCTCGGCTCGGTTGGTCTTGCTGCCACGGCCATCGCCAAAGCCCCAAAAATCCTCTGCATTGCATGTCTCCTCAAAACTGAAAGGGAAGTGGACCCACATGTATCCTACAGCCCTAGTAAACCCGTAGGCGCAGCGGCGGTTCCGCGGCAAACCATGAAACTGCACTGCCCGTCTACAGTGGGGGCTACGCCATTGCGATCGATCTTGTCCAGTCTTCGACAGCCGCCTATAATCCCACGGCGGGCAATCCCCGTCAAGCTGCGAGGTGCTGTTAATCTAAAGGTCATCCCGGTCTTGGCTTGCGTCTTGGCGTCGGGCCAAGGAGCCGAGGCTTTGAACTTGATGGCTGGCGACCGTATAGTGAGAAGTGTCGTGGCGAGCGGATCGGAGAAGACTCCGCTTGGCCCGTGGGGCGTGGCGGTGCATAATAGGAATATCCGCCAGCCCCCTTACGGCAACAAGAGTCGTGGAGGAGTTTTGAGCGGCACGTTCGGTTTCGTCGCGTGCCGAGCGGCGCGGTTGTGCGCGACGCGACGTTCACGAAACACACCGACGATTCCGTGGAACATCATTGGGCACGAACGCCGGTGTGGTTACCGCGCCGGGGAATGTCGACGCCTTTTGCCGCGCCCTGACCACCCTCTATGACGACGCCGCACCCAGGAACCTGCGACGGACGGTGCTGAATTCATCGCGCGGGCTACTCTACCGCAGGCCGTCGTGGATCAGTACGAAACATTGTTGAAGGGAGTCACCGCTCGTTTGACATGAGCCCGAATCGCCGATGCAGTCCTCGATGCAAATTAAGATCAAACTGGCTCTGCTGGGGGAGATGTTGTTCTCCTCACGGCCTGCATAGCCATGGCTTGTTATCTTCGCCTGGATGACGCCACACTGATCTATGACTATTATCCCACCCCCACGTCGTTCTGCCTTTTGACTTACCCCCTATGCCTGTATCTGACTCGCTCTTACGAAGTGCAGCCGCAAGCGGGCTCGCTCGAGAGTTTGCGCCGGCCGCTGCTGGGGTTGCTGATCGCCATCGCGGCCTCGTCGCTGTTCTTTTACTTAGCACCGCAAGTGCGTTTTGGCCGCGGCATCTTCGCTATCGTTAACGGCCTGCTTATCTTCACTCTCCCCGCCTGGAGATTTGCCATCTTCCGACTTCTGCGCCATCGCCGCTTAAACTACCTCCTGATGGGGAATCCCGCTGCCGTGGAAATGGCATGCGAACTCATTTGGCGCGCCGCTTCCGGGCGTGCCTTCACGCTTACAGCGGGCGCGCCTTCGCCACCGCGGCGCATCACCACAACAGCCCGTGCCCCACGTCCGCTGAGGCAGATCACCGATGACCGATTCGCTGCAGACACTCGAAGGCAAGATCGAGCCGATCCAGCTCGAAGACGAGATGCGCTCGTCGTTCATCGACTACGCCATGAGCGTGATCGTCGACCGTGCGCTGCCCGACGCGCGCGACGGCCTCAAGCCTTCACAGCGGCGCATCCTCGTCGCCATGAACGACCTCGGCCTGGCCCCCACCAAGCAGCACCGCAAGTGCGCCAAGATCGCCGGCGACACCTCCGGTAACTACCACCCCCACGGCGAGTCGGTCATCTACCCGACGCTCGTGCGCATGGCCGAGGACTTCAACATGCGCTACCCGCTGGTGGACGGCCAAGGCAACTTCGGCTCGGTCGAAGGCGACTCGCCGGCGGCCATGCGCTACACCGAGGCGCGCTTCTCGCCGCATCGCGGTCGAGATGCTGCGCGACATCGACGCCAACACCGTCGACTGGATGCCCAACTACGACGAGACGCGCCGCGAGCCCACCGTTCTGCCGAGCCGCGTGCCCAACCTCATGGTCAACGGCTCCAGCGGCATCGCCGTCGGCATGGCGACCAACATCCCGCCGCACAACCTGGGCGAGGTGGTCGACGCCATCGCCACCCTGATCGACAACCCCGACGCGAGCGCCGACGACCTCATGGCCCACATCACCGGTCCCGACTTCCCCACCGGCGGGGTCATCCTCGGCACGGCCGGCATCAAAGAGGCCTACCGCACGGGGCGCGGACGCATCCGCGTCCGCGCCAAGGCCCACACCGAACAGCTCAAGGGCAATCGCACGGCCATCGTCGTCACCGAGCTGCCCTACCAGGTCAACCGGGCCGCCCTCATCGAGAACATCGTCGATCTCGTCAAGGCCGAGAAGATCTCCGAGATCTCCGACCTGCGCAACGAATCCGACCGCTCGGGCATGCGCCTCGTCATCGAGCTCAAGCGCGACGCCATCGCCATGGTCGTGCTCAACAAGCTCTACAAGCACACCCAGATGCAGACCACCTTCGGCGTCATCAACATCGCCCTGGTCGGCGGCGTGCCGCGCACGCTCACGCTGCCCGAGATGCTCAAGGCCTACATCGCCTTCCAGAAAGAGGTGGTGATCCGGCGCACCAAGTTCGAGCTCGACAAGGCCGAGACCCGCGCCCACATCCTCGAAGGCCTGCTGGTCGCCCTCGACAACCTCGATCAGATCATCACCATCATCCGGCGGGCGGCCGACGTCGAAAGCGCCCGCGTCGCCCTCATGGACACCTTCGAGCTCACCCAGCCGCAGGCCCAGGCCATCCTCGACCTCCGCCTCCAGAAGCTCACCAGCCTCGAACGCGACAAGGTCAAAGAGGAGCACATCGGGCTGCTCTCGCGCATCCGCGAGCTGCGCGAGCTGCTCGGCGACGAAGACGCCATCTACGGCGTCATCAAAGACGAGCTCCGCGACCTCAAGCGTCTGTACAACGACGACCGCCGCACCGAGATCGTGCCCGACGAAGGCGACCTCGACATCGAAGACCTGATCGCCGAGCAGCAGATGGTGATCACGGTCACCAAGACGGGGTACGTCAAGCGCCTGCCGACCGCCACCTACCGCCAGCAAAGGCGCGGCGGCGTGGGCATCGCCGGCATGGACTTAAAAGACGAAGACGAGGTCGAGCACCTCTTCATCACGAGCACCCACCACTTCCTGCTGTTCTTCACGAGCGTCGGCAAGGTCTACCGGATCAAGGTCCACGAGCTGCCCGAAGCCGGCCGCAACGCCCGCGGCAAGCACCTGTCCAACCTGCTGCCGCTGCGCCAGGACGAGCGCGTCTGCGCCGTCATCAACACGCGCAACTTCGACGTCGCCGAGGGCAAGTTCCTCATGTTCTGCACGCGCAAGGGCGTCGTCAAAAAGACGCTGTTCGGCTCCTACAACACGCCGCTCAAGGCCGACGGCATCATCGCCATCGACATCCGCGACGGCGACGAGCTCATCGCCGTGCGGCACACCTCGGGCGACGACGACCTGCTCATGGTCAGCCGCCTCGGGCAGGGCATCCGGTTCCACGAAAGCGACGTGCGCCCGACCGGTCGCAACACCTCCGGCGTGCGCGGCATGCGGCTGCGCAAGGGCGACGAGCTCATCAGCATGGACATCGCCCGCGACGACTCCGACCTGTTCCTCGTCACCGACAACGGCTACGGCAAGCGCACGCCGATCACCGACTGGCGGGTGCAGGGCCGTGGCGGGCAGGGGGTCATCGCCATCAGGCTCACCGACCGCAAGGGCTACCTGGTCGGGGTGCGCATGGTCCGCGACAACCACGAGATCATGCTGCAGAGCCGCGAAGGGGTGGTCATCCGCATGGCTGCCTCCGACATCAGCCGCCAGGGCCGCACGGCGACCGGCGTGCGGGTCATGAACATGCGCGAAGGCGACGTCGTCAGCGCCATCGCCCGCATGGTAGTGTCCGAATCGGGCGCCACCGACGAAGAGATCGACGCCGAGTAGCCGCACCGTCGCCGGCGCGCCCGAAGTCGCCCGACGCGTCGCCGGTGCTGCGGGCCGTTCCGTCGTCGCCCCTCGCCGCGCTACAATAGACGCCGACTAACTCCCTGGGTTCGTACGCGCCGCGTTTGCGGTCGTCTCGCCCGGACACTGTGCCACGGCGGCCGGTGCCGGCGGCGACAGGCCGTACGGGCCGCGGGAAGAGCACTCGAGCGAGGCGGGGGCCTGACGTGCTGGTCGCGGCGCTGCGATCCGACAACCCGCTCGGCGGCGCGCCGCTCACCTGCGACGAAGCCGCCGAGACCTTCACCGTGCAGGGGCTCGGCGAGATCACGGCGGCCAAGCTGCTCGATCTCGAGAACCGCCGGCAGCTCGTCTGGGCCGACCCGGTCACGCGCGAATGGGTCCTCGAGACGATCGCGTTGCGGGCGCGCAGGGCGGCGGCCGCCCAGGCGGCGGCGCGAGTCGCCGCCGCCGCCGCGGCGGCCCAGGCCGTCTCGGCTCACGAGCCGGCGCCAGCGGGCGGCGTCGTGCAAGCGGGCGCCGGCACCGTCGTCTTTGAGCCCCCGCGGACCACCGTCCGCCCACCGGCGGGTATCCGCGCGGCCCAGACCCGGTTCGAGGCGCCGGTGGGGGCGGCGGGCGGCTCCCGGCGGGTCGTCTGGAGGGAGCCGCCCAGCGGCGCGGCGCCGCCGGAGGCCGAGCCATCGGGCGCCACCGCTCTCCCCACCCCAGCGCCGCCGCAGCGGGCGGCGTCGCGCCCGCCGCTCCCGGCGGGGTCGCCATGACCACCCGCCGCGTCGACCGGCGGCGCTCGCTCAAGGCCGCCGAGCGCCGCAGGGCGCTGGTCCCCGCGAATCTGGGGACGGCGAGGGCGGTCGCCGTGCTCACCCTGCTGCTCGCCGTGCTGGCCGTGGTCGTGTTCTTCGTCACGGTTCGCGGCGGCCTCTAGGGCGCACCGTCTCAGGCGGTCTCAGGCGTCGGCCGGGTCCGTGTCCGCGGCGCGTCGACCGGCGGCGTGCGTCTCCAGGGCGCGCCGGGCGCCGAAGCCCAGCAGCACCCCCGACACATTCAGGATGACGTCGTCGATCTCGGTGACCCGGTAGGAGTAGCCCACCTGGAGCGAGAGCACGAGCTGACCGAGTTCGATCGACACGCTGAGAGCCAGGGCCGCGAGCAGCACGCGCCGCCAGGTGCCGAGGCCGGCGCACGCGGTCGGCGCGAGTAGCCCGAACGGCACGAACACGACGATGTTGCCGGCCAGAAGGCGGATCGTCGGCCAATGCCAGCCGAGAGCGAGCAGATGGCCGATGGAGCTGAAGGGCACGAGGTTGGCGTGCAGGCCGCCGCCGGGGTGCACCGTCGCGCCGGCGTGCAGCGCCGCCGCCGTGACCGGCAGGGGAAAGAACGTCTCGCCGGCAAGCCAGCCGAGATAGAGGGCGAGCGCCACCTGGGCGGCGAGGGTCCGGCGGGGGGTGGCGGCAGCCACCCCCCGCCGCCAGACCAGCGCCGCCGCCAGCACGGCGTACGGCCAGACCACCCAGCCGGGCAGCATCTAGATCGCGCTCCGGCTCGGCCGCGGGCCGGGCCCGCCCTCCGCCCTCACCGGGCCGGCCGCCTGCCGGCCGGCGGCGGGGTCTCGGCCGGCGGGCCCGGCGAGCAGCGTCTCGAGCAGCGGCAGCAGCCGCTGGACGCGGCCGTGGCGGATGGCGAGGTCCCACAACGGCTCCATCTTCTTCCAGCCGCCCGTGTAGGCGAGGTGACGAAGGCGGTCGCCGGCCGCGTCCTGGGCCCAGGCGGAACGCACGATGGCGGGCCAGCCGTAGAACTCGCGGTAGGCGCGGCCGGTAGCCGGCCTCGAGCTGGACCGCCGTCATGCGCGCCGGCCGAAAGACCGCGTGCCTGGTGTCGTAGAGATCCCAGTCGGCGTGCAGAATGCGGCCCTCGGCGGCCAGGCGGCGGCTCAAAGCCGTTCCGGGGTAGGGCGTGAGGATGTGGAACGTGGCCGTGTGGATGCCCTGGCGCACAGCCCAGTCGACGGTGCGCGCAAAGACGGAGGGGTCGTCGTCGTCCATGCCGAAGACGAAGCTCGCGTTGACCATGACGCCGAGGTCGTGGAGGCGGCGGATCGCGGCCTCGTACCGAGGCCGCGATCCGCCGCCTCCCTCCCCGCGGCCGAGGTTCTGCAGCTTGCGCTGGGCGCGCAGGTTGTCGTCGCTCAGCGTCTCGAAGCCGATGAACAGGCTGCGGCAGCCGGCCGTGACGGCCTGCTCGAGGAGGCCGGGCTGCAGCACCGCCTGTACCGTGGCGGCGGCCTGCCAGACGCGGCCCATGCCGCGCATGCCGGCGAAGAGGGCGCTCGCGAATTGCGGGCTGCCGAAGAGGTTGTCGTCCAGGAAGTAGAGGTGACGACCCGGCAATCGCTCGATCTCGGTCAGGGCGTCGTTGAGCGGCTGCAGGTAGAACGAGCGGCCGCCCGAGAAGAACGACTCCTTGTAGCAGAAGTCGCAGAGGTGCGGGCAGCCGCGCGACACGACGAGCGAGTTGGGCACCAGGTAGAGCCGGCGCTTGACGAGGTCGCGTCGCGGCGCCGGCACGCCCTCGAGGGTGCGCTCGTGCGACCGGTAGATGCGGCCCGGGCGGCCGGCGCGGTAGTCGGCCAGAAATCGGGGCCAGGTGTCCTCGCCGGGGCCCAGGAACACCGTGTCGGCGTACTGCACCGCCTCGTAGGGGAGCGCGGTCGGGTGCAGGCCGCCGAGGCAGACGTGGGCGCCCCGGGCGCGGTACCGGCTGGCGATGTCGTAGGCGCGGGCGGCCGAGGTGATGTAGGCCTCGATCACCACGAGGTCGGGCTCGTCGTCGAGCGGCACGTCCTCGACGTGCTCGTCGCAGATCTCGACGTCGTCGTCGGGGTCGAGATAGCCGGCGAGCTGGGCGAGGCCCAGGGGCGGAAACAGCGAGTACTTGATCGGCCGCCAGAAGGGACTGTTGCTCGCGGTCTTGCGCGGCAGGATCATCTTGACCTTCACGGCGTCTCCTTTGGTCGGGGGTGAGGGCGGGTGAGGGCGGCGACGCCGCCCTCACCCGCCCTCACCCCGTGGCGAGCTCGCGCGCGAACCGCTCGAGGAGGACGTCGAGCCCGGCTTCGAACTCGCCGGGTCGGTCCCAGTCGGTCAGCCGCAGGCCGACGCGCATGAGGTTGGGGTAGTCGGCCCAGTGACCGACGAGCTGGCCGACGATGGCGTCGGCCGGCACGTCCAGGGCCAGCAGGCCGGCGTAGCCCAAGCCGAGGGTGTAGGCCCCGAGCGTGTGATAGACGCCGGCCGCGCCCTCGGGCGTGAAGCCCGCTTCGAGCAGGGCGCGCATGAGGGCCTCCATCCAGCGCCGTCCGCTCGGCGTGCGGATCACGCCGGTCGAGATGAGCGGCAGGGCCCGGGGGTGAGCCTGGACGAGGAGGTGAAGCCCCGTGAACAGGAAGCGGACCTTGACGCGCCAGTCCGCCTCGCTCGGGGGCAGACCGACGGCCACCGCCGCGATCGCCTCTGCCACGCCGTCGAGGATCGCTTCCTTGTTGGGGAAGTGGTGGTAGAGGCTCATCGGCTTGACGCCGGCGTCGGCGGCGAGACGTCGCATGTTCAGCGCGCCCAGACCCTCGCGGTCGATGATCGCCAGGGCGAGCTCGACGACGCGGTCACGAGTGAGCACCCGGCGGACGGTCTGGCCGCCACCCTCGTTGGCGATCTGTCCCTCGTCCATCGCGCGCTCCCTCCTCGCCCGACAGTACAAAGTAAGGCGTACAAAGTACGGTACGCGCGCCGCGCGTTCGCTGTCAAGGCGCGCTCGCGCCTCGTGCTAGAATCCACCCCCGTGATGAGCGACGCCGACATGCCCAGTACAGCGTCCCCGCCCGCGCCCGGATCGGCAAGCACTGCCGCTGCGTCCGGACCGGCCGGCGAAGCGGCGCCGCCCGCCCGCCGCCCGCGCGTGTTCTCGGGCGCCCAGCCGACCGGCTCCCTCCATCTTGGGAACTACCTCGGCGCCATCACCAACTATGTGGCCATGCAGGAGACCCACGACTGCGTCTACTGCGTGGTCGACCTGCACGCCATCACGCTGCGCCAGACCAAGGCCGAACTTCGGGGCGCCACGCTCGACACCGCCAACATGTTCCTTGCGGCGGGCGTCGACCCGCAGCGCTCCATCGTCATCGTGCAGTCGCACGTGCCGCAGCACTCCGAGCTCGCCTGGATCCTCAACACCGTGGCCTACATGGGCGAGCTGAGTCGCATGACCCAGTTCAAGGTCAAGACCGCCGGCGGCGAGGCCGAGAGCATCGGCGTCGGCATCTTCGACTACCCTGTGCTGATGGCGGCCGACATCCTCCTGTACCGGACCGACGCAGTGCCCGTGGGCGAGGACCAGAAGCAGCACGTCGAGCTCACCCGCGACCTCGCCGAGCGCTTCAACAACGTTTTCGGCAAGACGTTCGTCGTGCCCGAGCCGATCATCCGCACCGAGGGCGCCCGCATCATGGGCCTCGACGACCCGGCCAGGAAGATGAGCAAGAGTGCCGACTCAGCCTACAACTACATCGCCCTGACCGACTCGCCCGACGAGATCCGCCGCAAGATCAGACGGGCCGTCACCGACTCGGGCGCCGAGGTGCGCGCCGACCCCGACAAGCCGGCGCTCACCAACCTGTTGACGATTTACAGCCTGCTCGCCGGCGAGCCCGTCGAGGCCGTCGTGAGTCGCTACGAAGGCAAGGGCTATGCCGAGTTCAAGAAGGACCTGGCCGAGGTCGTGGTCGAGGCGCTCGAGCCCTTCCAGCGGCGCATGGCGGAGCTCGCCACCGACAAGGGCTTCACCCTCGATGTGCTGCGGGACGGCGCCGAGCGCGCCGCGGCCATCGCCGAGCGCACCATGGCGAAGGTCCACGACCGCATGGGGTTCGTCCCCCGGCCGTAGGTCCGCGTCGTCCGGCGCCAAGGGGGCACGCCCGCCCGCTTCAGCCGGACAGCGACGCGCCGCCGCGGGCCGCGGCGTCCCTCCACTGCTCGAAATGCCACGGCGTGTAGAGCTCGTACAACAGGCGGCCGGGGTGGGGCGGCCGTGCGTAGTCGTGGGCGGGGAGGGGGCGGGCCGGTTCGGCCCGCCCCCTCCCCGCCCAGCGCGCCAGGGCCAGGAGGGGCAGAAGCGACGGCGCGAGCTGGCTCGCGTTGGCGCGCGCGAGGGCACGCCGCAGGGTGAGGTCCTCGTGGCTGAGCGGCAGAACGACGCAACCTTCCCCGGAGGCGCTCGCCGGGGCGCAAGGCTGCTGGACAGCAATACCGAACCGACCGCGCCGGTACAGAGGGAACTCGACGACCTGCAGGCCGGGTCGCGCCGCGGCGGCGAGGGCGGCCGCCAGGTTGACCGCGTCGTGGTCGGGATGACCGCCCTCGTAGGCCGGCACGTACACGACCGTGTCGCCCGTGTGGCGACCGGGGTCGTCGGCGTCGCGGCAGGCGTCGTCGATCGTCCGCCCGAGCTCGCGGGCGATCACCGCGACGTGCTCCACGGCGTGCAGGTCGCGCAAGTGAAGGTCGACGGCGGTGCTCGCCGGCAGGCCGAGCGCCGCGAGCGCGCGGGCGCCCTCGGCGACGCGACGGCGGGCGGGCGCGAGCCCACCCGCCGTCGCCCACAGCAGCCGGACCCGTCCCCCGGCCGCGAGCGCCCTCCGCAGGTGGCCGGCGCAGAACACCTCGTCGTCGTGGTGGGCGAGCAGGAAGACCTGGAGCTTCGGCGTCGCCATCGGACTCACCATCGGCCGTGCCCCTCCCCGGCGCCTCAGGTCGGCATCGACTGGTAGACCTCGCGCATGTGGCTGAAGGTCGCCGGCCAGCTTCGCTGCAGGGCCCGGCCGCGAGCGGCGAGGCCCATGGTCTGGCGCAGCGATCGGTCGTCGAGCAGGCGTTCGAGGGCCGCGGCAAAGCCGTTGGCGTCGCCGGGCGGCACGACCAACGCGGTCTCATTGGGAGCGACGTTCTCGTCGACGCCGATGCCGGCGATGACGACCGCCGGCAGACCCGAAGCCGCCGCTTCGAGCAGCACCTGACCGAACGTCTCGGCCCGGCCGGGAAAGACGAACACGTCGGCCGACGCATAAATGGTGGCGAGCTCGTCGCCGGTGCGGTAGCCCAGGAACGACGCTCCGGGGAGCAGCTCCGCGAGCTGCTCGCGGTAGGGGCCGTCGCCGACCAGCACGAGCTGCACGTCGTCGCGTTCGCGGCGCAGCCGGTTGTAGGCCAGCGCCAGAAAGTCGAGCCCCTTTTCGGGCGACATGCGGCCCACCCAGAGCAGCACCTTCTTGCCGCCGCCGAGCACGCGCCGCACCTCCTCGCTGCGCCGCCCCGGCATGAACCTCGTGGCGTCGATGGCCTGGTCAAGGTTCTCGAAGCGCGCCCGGACGCCGTGCTGGGTGAGGTCGTCCTGCACGGCCCGGGATGGGCAGAACACGATCTCGGCCTGGTTGTAGAAGCCGCGTACGTAGGTCCACAACGCCTCGCGCACGATGTGGTCGGAGGTGAGGAAGTACCCCAGTCGTGGCAGATCGGTATGGTACGAGGCGACCAGCGGCAGACCGAGGGTCCGGGCCAGCAGGACGGCGATCATGCCCACCGGCCCGGGCGTGGCGGCGTGGATCACGTCGACGTGGTTGTCTTCGCACCAGTGCAGCATCTGGAGCACCGGCGGCACGTACAGGGGGAACTCCTCGTAGACATCGAAGCTGAAGCGGTCGAGGGCCTGAAAGACCTCGTGGGTCGGCTTGCTCAGCCGCTCGCTGCCGCACGAGATCATGGTGAACGGCCAGTTCTGGGTCTCGGCGAAGGCCACGAGCGGCTGCAGGACAGCCGCGACGCCGTTGATCTCGTCGATCGTGTCGGTGAACATGGCCACGTGCGGCTCGGCCGGCGCGGGCCAGGGTTCGAGGAGCCCGTGGTCGGAGAGGTCGCGATGGACGTCGCCGGCATGGATGCGCTGGCGGGCGAGCGAGGTCGCCGCCAGGAGGTACGGAGCGATCAGCGTCTGGGCCTGGCCGAGCGTCTTCCATGTCTCGAGCGACTCCCTGGTGAAGCCTGTCCCGCGCAGTTGCTCGAAGCAGTCGCGCATCGTGCGCTCCCAGGTGGTCTCGGCGATCGCGGCCAGCCGCTCGTGGTGCAGTCCACCGCTGACGAGCGCGCCGCTGCGGATGACCTCGGCGGCGCCGCTGGCGGCCGCCTTGCGTAGCGCTCTCCCCCCTTCACGCCGCCACGGCGGGTCGATCGCCAAGCCGACGAAGCGGCCGGCGAGCTGCCGGCTGCGCTGCCCCTCGAGCACGGTCCAGGGGATGCTGGAGCGCATGCCGCGCCGCACCAGCATGCGCGACAGCCAGTTGCGCGAGTCGCCGTCGCCGCCGTGAAAGAGAAGGCTGACGGCCGTGTGGGCGGTCTTGGCCGTGGAGCCCTGTGTGCCACGCAGCGCCGCCTTGCGTCGCAGGAGGGCGCTGAACGGGTCGGTCTCCCCCGTTCCCAGGCGGATCTGCGTATACGTGCCGCCGACGTCGAGGCCGCCGTGATCGTCGGAGCCCGCCACCGGACGGATGGCTGCGGCGGCGGGCTCGCGCCCGTATTTCTCGGCAAGACGAGGGATGAGGGTGGGTGACGCGGCGACGAGCTCCGCACTGATGCGGTTCTCGATCTGCGTGGAGCTGCCGTTGCGTGTCTCCCACAGGGCGAAGAGCAGCATGAGCTGTTCGTAGTGCTCGGCGCGCAGCTCGGAGACGACCGACATGGGGTGGGCAAGCGCGTGCGGCAGGCCCTTGCGTCGCAGGTACTCGACGAGCTCGAAGATGTTGAAGCGCAGCTCGCCGATCTCGCGGTGGATCGTTTCGTCTACCCCCCAGACCAGCACGTGGACGTGGAGCGCCTCGGTCGGGAAGAAGGCGCTGATCTCTTCGCCGATGGTGAAGTCGGGAAAGTCGGCAAGCTGGAGCGCGCCCGTGATGGTGTCGTGGTCGGTGAGCGTCACGTGGGTCATGCCGCGAGCCTTGGCCTCGCGGTAGACGAGGTGTGGGTCGGTGAAGCACTCGCGCATGCCGAACGTTCGCGCCAGGTACAGTTCGGAGCGAGCGGAAAAGCGCGAGTGGCAGTGAAGATCGACGCGTGCGACAGGGTGCGCGCCGGGTTCTGCATCGTGGTCAGGTTCGCTCATCGGCCTCGGCAGTTCGTCGGTCGCCTCGGGAGACTCTACCCATGCCCGCCGGGGCGGGCAACACGGCCAACGCAAGGGGTTGCTCAGGGTACCATAGAATAGGCGCGCACCATGACAAGCGAATGCGACGCGCGGCTCACGGCATGATCCTCGAACAAGCGACCAGCGACTATCTGGACTCTCTTCGGCGACCGGCCGACCCGCTGGTCGCGGAGATGGAGGCCTTCGCGGCCGAGCACGGAGTGCCGATCGCGTCGCGTGAGACCGCAGTGCTGCTGGCCATGCTGGCGCGGGCGGCCGGCGCCCGGTTCGTGCTCGAGGTCGGTCTGGCCATCGGCTACTCCGCCCTGCATATCGCTCGCGCCCTGCCCGACTACGGCAAGGTCGTGTCGCTCGAAAGCGACATGCACATGGCCTCCCTCGCCAGAACGTACCTCTCCCGCGATCCCGCCGGGGAGCGGGTCGAGATCCTCCTGGGCGATGCCCACGAGACGCTGCCCGGCCTGCGCGAGATCTTCGACGTGGTCTTCATCGACGCCGACAAGTCGGGCTACCCGGGGTATCTCGATCTGGCCCTCGACCGTCTGCGCAAGACCGGGCTGATCGTGATCGACAATCTGCTGATGAACGGGCGGGTGCCCGCGGGCCGAGGCGACGACCACTGGTCGCAGTCGTCGGTCAATACGGCGGTGGCGCTCAACCGGCTCCTGGCGGACGATCCCGGGATCGACTACGTGCTGCTGCCGCTCGGAGACGGCGTAGGGCTCGTGCAGCGCCGGCCCGCGAGGTAGACGTGAGATGTTCGGGCGAGGCGCGGCGCGGGCGGGCGCGGGCGCGCGGCAACCGGTAGACTACCGGGGAATGCGTGCGCCGGCGCGCCGCGCCGGCGGCCACGGGAGGACCCATGATCTCAGCCGAAACCATGAAGTGGCGTCTGCAGGAAGGCAGGATCGCCGACTTCGACCTGATCTTCTGGAAGGGCACCGGACGCGTGGTGGCCGCCGACGGACAGACTCTCGCTGCAGGTGCGCGGCAAGCGCGCCGACTACACATGGGAGCGCGTGCGCGACACCTGGCGGCGCCTGCAGGTCAATCACGCCCTGACCGTCGACGAGCTGGGCGGCGGGCACGACGCCGTGGGGCTCGTCTCGCTGTTCGCGGCCTTCGGCGACGACGAGGTCGAGGTCGTGGCGGCCGACGGTCTGCTGCGGCTGCCGCGAGCCGCCGGCCGGCCCGTGCGGCCCGACCCCGGCGCCCTGTCGCCGTCGAGCTGGGCGCCGCTGCAGCGCAAGATCGACGGCGACTGACCGGGACGCGCCGCAGCGTGCGATCCGGGCCCGTCACCCACGGCGAGAGCGAGGCGGGCCCACGAGCGATCGGGGGTTCATGACCGACTTGCCCACAGACTACGTGCTGCGACACGCGACGCTGGCCGACATCCCCGCCGCCCAGCGTGTGCTCGACGACACCGAGAGCGTCGACTGCGGCGAGCCGCGGCGCCACGACAACCGGCTCGAGCTCGACTTTCGCGACCCGAAGATCGATCTCTCGCGCGACGCCTGGGTGGTCGAGGCGCCCGCGGGATCGGCGGCGCCGATCGCCGCCCTGGGCGTGGTGTGGCGGCCGCGCGCGACCGGCGAGATCTCCTCCGACCACTACGTCCATCCCGAGCACCGCGGCCGCGGGCTCTGCGAGGCGCTGCTCGACACGATCGAGGTGCGTGCCGCGGAGCTTGCCGGCACCCTGCCGCCCGATGTGAGCGCGACGCTGGTCGTCTGGGCCGAGTCCGAGACCACCGGCTGCCGCCGGGCGCTCGAGGCCCGCGGCTTTGCCGCCGCGAGGCAGTACTTCGAGATGCGCATCGACCTGGGCGCGACCCTCGAGGCGCCACGATGGCCCGACGGCATCACGCTGCGGTCGCTGCGCGTGGGCCGCGACGAGCCGCAGGTGCACGCCGCCGACGCCGAGGCCTTCGCCGAGCACCACCTGTTCGAGCCGCGGACCTATCCGGAGTGGCGCTTCCGTCACGTCGATCGGCCCGACTTCGACCCTGCCCTGTGGCCCATCGGCTGGGACGGAGACGAGATCGCCGGGTACGCCGCCGCCTCGGTGGCGGAAGACGGCGGCATGGTGGGCGACCTCGCCGTACGCCGGCCGTGGCGCGGTCGCGGTCTCGGCCTCGCGCTGCTGCTCGAGGAGTTCCGGGCGCTCGCGGGGCGCGGCGTGACCGTCGTGCGCCTCTTCGTGGACGGGCAGAACGCGACCGGCGCCGTGCAGCTCTACCAGCGCGCCGGCATGCGCGTCGCGCGGCGCTTCGACGTGTTCGAGAAGAAGCTCACGCCGCTCGCACGGTAGAGCGGCGCCGGGCCGCGCCCGGCCCAGATACGCGCCGGGCGGGAAGGCCTGTCGGCCTTCCCGCCCGGCGCCGCCCCACATCCGGCGCCAAGTCGCGCCCGGTCGCGTTGTCCCGGGCGCCCGGCGCCGCCGGGGCGGAGTCTAGTTGATCTGCGTCTCGACGCGACGCGTGACCGGCATCTCGCGGCGGCCCATCTCGGCGATGAACTCATCGCGCGCCGAACGGTCGAGCAGCTCGGGAGCGATCACGCCCGGCTGGTCGATCTTGCCGGTGACGATGAGCTCGGCGTAGATCGCGGCCGGGGTGGACGTGCCGTACGACACGCAGGTGGCGCCGGGGATGAGCTCGCTGACGCGCTTGATGTCGGGGCCGACGACGCCGTAGTGGATCGTCGTCGGCTTGCCGGCCTTCTCGCCGATGCAGTCGACGACCTGGATGCCGATGTCGAGGATCTCGCCGGCCAGCGCGAGGCGGGCGAGCTCGTCGGCCGGCGGGTTGGGGGCGAGCGTCGCGACGTAGACGTCGATCGGCCGCACCTTGGTGCCGTCCTTGAGCGTCACCGGGTTCTTGCTGGTCATGCCGGTGCCCACGAAGGCGGCGTCGCCGTCGATAGCGGCCTCTTCGGTGCCCATCTTGAAGTCGACGTAGCGCAGACCCTTGTCGCCGAACTTCCTGGGCAGCAGGCGCGGCAGCGTGGTGACCTCTTCGTGGTCGTGGCAGATGCAGGGGCCCAGGCCGAAGGGCTCGGGGAACTGGTAGAACTCCTTGCGGCCGAAGATCTCGACGCGCTTGAACTCGCCGTCCTCGTAGAGCAGCGGCGGCTGGGCGCAGTCGGTGTAGTAGGTCTCCTGCGACCACACCTGCAGCGGCACCGGCGAATCGAACAGAGCGTAGTCCTTGATGCGGATCTCGAAGCACTTGTCGAGGTCTTCGTAGCCGTTGGCGGCGAAGGTGTTGGTGACGCCCGGGTCCATGCCGCAGCTCTGCAGCGCGGTGAGCCCGGCCTTCTTGAACTCGGGGTCGAGGGCCGACTGCTCGAGCCAGGCTTCGTCGATGGTCTGGGTGGGCGTCTGGCCCGAGGCCATGTCGAGGTAGTCGGCGCCGGCTTTGAGACAGCCGTGCAGGATCGCCATGTCGAAGGTCGGCACGACGGCGTTCACGACCAGCTTGGCGCCCTCGGCCGCCTTGGCGACCGCGTCGGTGTCGGAGGCGTCGATGAAGATCGCCTTGGCCTTGCCGTTGCCCACCTGGCCGGCGACGAAGCTGGCCCGCGCTTCGTCGAAGTCGGCGACGACGATCTCGGTGACGGCCGGATTGCGCCCCAGGTTCCAGGTGAGCACCTGGCCCTGCATGCCTGCTCCCACGATGAGAACCTTCATGCCTCTACCTCCTCTTGTTCCGACCCTCGCCGGCGGACGCCGGGAGGGCCTGCGAAGAACCGGGTTTCCTGCAAGCCGCCTCTGTGGGAAGAGACGGGACACCACGGTGGTGTGAGAAGATTGTTTCAGACCGGCAGGCGCAGCGGCAACTGCGCGCGGTCCAAGGAGTCGGCCCGCTACGGGCCGTCGCGTCCACCGCCTCGCCGCGTGCTCGACTCAAGCCTCCGCTCGGCGGGGAGAAGCAGGTGTGCGGTCGCACGGCGCGGCGCAAGGGAGGAGGAACAGCGTGCACGAGCTCGGCATCACCCAGGGCATCGTCGAGCGCGCCCGCGAGGCGGCCCGGCAGGCGGGGGCGGTCAAGGTGACCGACCTCTTCCTGACCATCACGCCGGCCGCCGATTTTCAGCCCGAGTCGATCGAGATGTACTACGTCATGCTGACCGACGAAGACGAGCTGCTGAAGGGCGCGACACTGCACTTCGCGAGCGCGTCGATCGCCGCCACCTGCCTGTCGTGCGGCGAGGAGTTCCCGACCGAGACGCCGCAGCCCGTCTGTCCGGCCTGCGGTTCACAACAGGTGCGCTTTGACCCGCGCGAGGCGATGATCCAGCTCACAGACGTGGGCGTCGACGACGGAGCCGATGCTGCCGACGACGCGAGCGACGGCGGCGGCGACCCCGCGGGTGGCGAAGCGGGCGCGCCCGACTGACCGACTCAGGCCGGCGGTTTGCCCGCGACGAGCAGGTACTGGCGCGCGAAGTAGCTGCGAAACACATACAGAGACAGACCGAGCGACAGCGCCTTGATCGAGCGATACCGGCTGTAGTACGGGCGCACCTCGAGCACCTCGAGCCCGGTGCTCTCGAGCAGGCGGACCATGTCACGCCGGGCGAAGAAGCGCAGATGTGTGCGATCGAAGATGCCGCTGTCCTTCTGTGGCCAACGGGCCCCCAGCAGGTTGGCGATCACCCACACGTGGGCCACGTTGGGTATCGAGGCGACCACCAGGCCCTCAGGAGCGACCAGCGCGAGGTAGCGGATCAGGGTCGCGCGCGGATCGAGCAGGTGCTCGAGCACGTCGATGAACAGCACGGCGTCGAACGGTTCGCCGGCGAGGGGCGCCAGGTCGACGGTCGCGAGGTCGCCCACGATCACGGCGTCGAGCCGCGTGCGGGCCACCTCGGCGGCTTCAGCGCTGAGCTCGATGCCGACGACCTCGCGGGCGCCCGCCCGCTTCATGAGCTCGCCGTTGCCGCCTCCGGCACAGCCGGCGTCGAGGATGCGCAGGCCGCGCGGGTCGAACAGCTCGAGCAGCGCCGGCTTGGCGTCGAGGAAGTAGCGCCGGCGCGAGGACCCTGTCGCGGCGGGACCGTGAGTCGTGTGGCCGGGGTTTGTCATGGGTTGCTCCTATGTCAACTCGCCAGCGCCAGGGCCGGCTGAGTCGATCCTAGCGTATCGCGGGGGCGTGCCGCGCGCAGCGGGCTCTTCGCATGGGGCGGGGGCTTTAGACGGCGTGGGAGAGGGCCGCCGGCAGGCGCCTGAGCTCGAAGCCCTCGAGCACGTTGTGGACGCTCTGCACCCGGCCGTCGGCGAACGACCAGACGTGACTGAAGGGCAGCTCGACCGTCTCCCAGGTGCCACGCACGCGTACGCGGAAGTGGCCGCCCACGACGAGGCGCTCACTGCGCTCATTCGGCAGCCACGTGGTCACCCTCACGCGCACCAGCTCGAACTGCGGCGGCACGTTCCCGAAGAGGGTCAGGGCGGCGACCTCACCGGCCGGCCGTGAACGGCGCCGGAGGCTGAAGCGGCGCACCTCCCAGGAGGCGGGCTCGGGCCCGCTCTGGTCGAGCATGGCGCGCACGTCCTCGTCGGCGCCGAGGCCGATGGCAACATAGCCGCGGCGGATGGGCTCGAGGAAGTCCATGCCCGGGTTGTTCCCACAACGCGCCCTGTCACGCACCGCCGGTGCAACGCCGAGTGAGTTCCCGGAACAGCAGCCCGAGGTTAGACTGGCGGTGGTGACGCCCCGAGTGGCGGTCATCTCATCGCTCCGCTAGTCGATCGCTGCCGTGAGAGGAGAGGCCGACATGTCCGACGAGAGCACGACCCCCGTCCGGTACACGACCGGAGCGGCGACCGTCCGCGAGTGGTGGCCCAACCAGCTCGACCTGACGCTGCTGCACCGCAACCCGCCGGCAGCCGACCCGCTGGGCGCGGACTTCGACTACGCCGCCGAGTTCGCCACCCTCGACCTCGAGGCCGTCCGGCGCGACCTCCTGGCCCTGATGACGGACTCACAGCAGTGGTGGCCGGCCGACTACGGCCACTACGGCCCCCTGTTCATCCGCATGGCCTGGCACAGCGCGGGCACCTACCGGATCAGCGACGGTCGCGGCGGCGCGGGCTCGGGCGCGCAGCGGTTCGCCCCCTTAAACAGCTGGCCCGACAATGCCAACCTCGACAAGGCGCGCCGGCTGCTGTGGCCGATCAAGCAGAGGTACGGCCGCAAGATCTCCTGGGCCGATCTCCTGATCCTCGCCGGCAACTGCGCCCTGGAGTCGATGGGCTTTGAGACGTTCGGCTTCGGCGGCGGGCGCGAGGACGCCTGGGAGCCGGAGGACATCGACTGGGGTACCGAGCACACCTGGCTCGCAGACGAGCGCTATAGCGGCGACCGCAAGCTGGCCAATCCGCTGGCCGCCGTCCAGATGGGCCTCATCTACGTGAACCCGGAGGGCCCCAACGGTAACCCCGACCCGCTGGCGGCCGCCCGCGACATCCGCGAGACGTTCCGGCGGATGGCCATGAACGACGAGGAGACCGTTGCCCTTATCGCGGGCGGGCACACGTTCGGCAAGACCCACGGCGCCGCGGACGCCGGCAACGTGGGACCGGAGCCCGAAGCCGCCCCGCTGCAGGAGATGGGTCTCGGATGGCGGAATGCCCACGGGAGCGGCAAGGGCGACGACACCATCACGAGCGGCCTCGAAGGCGCCTGGACTCCCACGCCGGTGGCGTGGGACACGAGCTTCTTCGACACGTTGTTCGGCTACGAGTGGGAGCTCTCGACGAGCCCGGCCGGCGCCAAGCAGTGGGTTCCCACCGTCCCGGCCGCGAAGGGCGCCGTGCCCGACCCTCACGACCCCTCGAAGCGACACGCCCCGGTGATGCTCACGACCGATCTCGCACTGCGCATGGACCCGGTCTATGAGCCCATCTCACGGCGCTTCCACGAGAACCCGCAGGAGCTCGCCGCCGCCTTCGCGAAGGCGTGGTTCAAGCTGACGCACCGCGACATGGGGCCGCGCAGCCGCTACCTCGGTCCGCTGGTGCCGTCCGAGCCGCAGCTGTGGCAGGACCCCGTGCCCCCGGTTTCCCAGCCGCTGGCGGGCGCGCAGGACGTCGCGGCCCTCAAAGAGAGGGTCCTCGCTTCCGGACTGTCGGTGTCGCAGCTTGTCTCCACCGCTTGGGCCTCGGCTTCGACGTTTCGCGGCACCGACAAGCGCGGGGGCGCCAACGGCGCTCGCATCCGCCTCGCGCCGCAGAACGGGTGGACCGTCAACGGCCCCGCGCGGCTGGCGCAGGTCCTGGCCAAGCTGGAGGCGATCCAGCAGGAGTTCGCGGCGCAGGCCGTCGGCGGCACGCGGATCTCGCTCGCCGATCTGATCGTGCTGGGCGGATGCGCCGCCGTCGAGAAGGCCGCGAGTGACGCCGGCTTCGACGTCGAAGTGCCCTTCGCCCCGGGACGCACGGACGCCACGCAGGAGCAGACCGACATCGAGTCGTTCGCCGTGCTCGAACCGACCGCCGACGGCTTTCGCAACTACCTCAGCGATGGCGGGCAGAAGCCTGCCGAGCACCTGCTCGTCGACAAGGCGGGCCTGCTCACCCTCACCGCTCCGGAGATGACGGCGCTCGTGGGCGGCCTCCGCGTGCTTGGCGCGAACCACGACGGCTCCGACCTCGGTGTGCTCACCTCCCGGAAGGGGACGCTGACGAACGACTTCTTCGTCAACCTCCTCGACATGGGCACGACCTGGCGGCCGACAAGCGAGGCCGAGGAGACCTTCGAGGGCCGCGATCGCTCGACGGGCGAGACCCTCTGGACGGCGAGCCGCGTCGACCTGGTCTTCGGGTCGAACTCGCAGCTGCGAGCGATCGCCGAGGTCTACGCCAGCGACGACGGGCAGGAGAAGTTCGTGCGCGACTTCGTGGCCGCGTGGGACAAGGTCATGACCCTCGAGCGGTTCGACCTCACCTGACTGCACCAAGGGGACGGGGACGCAGGCCGAAGCGTTGTCAATCTGACAACGTTGGTGGAGCATAGCGGAATCGAACCGCTGACCTCCTGGGTGCGATCCAGGCGCTCTCCCAGCTGAGCTAATGCCCCACGCGAGCGAGGACGCGGGCTGCCGGGCGGCTCCGCGCGAACATCGTTTGTACCCGATTCCGGCGCGTTCGGCAAGTTCGCCCACGACACTGTGACTCCCAGCGGTCTCCCCGACAGGTTATTGTTGTCTCGACCACGGAAGCTCGTTGAGCGACCTCGGGGAGCCGCCGTGAAGATACGAACATGGATCCTTCCGGCCGTTGCGGTGTTGGTGGCTGTCGCGGTGGTTCTCGCGGTCGTTTCTAGCCGGACGCCGGCCATCGCGGCGAAGGCCGTGGGGACGTGGCGTGAGGTGAGCGTGTCACATCCGCAGACAATGACCGTGAAGAAGACTGCTGTCGACCTCTACGCCGTGCGCTACCCCGCCTTCAGGGGTGCCGCGCCCTGGATCGCCACTCTACGGGACGACCACCTCACGGTCTGGGGGGAGAACGCGATCTCCGATCCCAGGTACGTGATCACCTACGACCAGGCGCACGACCAGCTCGTCGTGATCCGCGACGGCGTGACGACGAGACTTCAGCGCACGAGCACCGTGGCGCCTGAGACTCTCGGGTCGCCTGATGGCATAGACTGAGCAAGTCCAGTCGACACTGGCCCCGCGGGCGCCGCGGGAGGACTGAGGGCAGATGGATCCCAAGAAGGTGCGTGAGGCGTTCGAGCGCGGCGCCACGAAGGCGGCGTCGCGGCAAGGCCGGCCTGAGCGGGCCATGGCGCCCATCCTGCACGGCGACGTGCCGACGTTCGTCGAGGCGCCGGCGGTGAGCTCGCCGACCGGGCTCGAAGGCGCCGGCGCCGCGATCCTCGGCATCCCCTTCGAGGGCGTCAAGCTGCTCGATCCCGTGACCTACGCGCCGGCGAGCGCCGCGCCGGCGCCCGACGGCTCGATCTACTACCGCAGCGGCGCCGACGCCGGCCCCGACGCCATCCGGCGCCACTCGGTGTTCTACTCGCTGCGCCACGGGCGCGGCTTCGTGCCCGAGGCCGACCCCGACCTCGTCATCCTCGACCACCTGGGGGTGGTCGACTACGGCGACGTCGCGGTCGTGCCGGGCGACATCGAAGAGACCTTCGTGCGGGCGCACGCAAAGCTCGCCGACATCCTCGCCGCCGGCGCCGTGCCCATCGTCCTCGGCGGCGACCATTCGATCCCCATCCCGGTGCTCCAGGTCCTCTCCGGCAAGCTGAACGGCAAGCTCGGGATCGTCGTCTTCGACTCCCACTTCGACATGAGCTACGAGCCCAAGTACTGGGCCGGTTCGCAGTGGGCGCGAGCCTTCGACCTGGGCGTGGTCGAGCCCGAGAACTTCGTCCAGATCGGTCTGCGCGGCGGTCGCGAGTCGCTCGCCGACAAGGCGGTGGCCGAGGAGCTGGGCTACCGCTACTACACCATGGCCGACGTCGACGAGCTCGGCATCGCCACCGTCGCCCAGGAGGCCCTCGAGACGGCCACGGCCGGCACCGAGGCGATGTACGTCTCACTCGACATCGACGTCGTCGACCCTGCCCACGGCGGCCAGAAGTACCCTGATCCCGCCGGCCTGTCGGCGCGCGAGGTCATCCGGGCGCTGCGCATCCTCGCCCGCGGGCCGGTCGCCGGCTTCGACATCTGCTGTCTCGCGCCCCGCTACGACCTGCAGGGGCACCTCAGTCAGCTCGCCGCCCGCGCCGCCCTCGAGGTGGTCGCCGGCATCGCCTTGCAGCGCCCCTGAGAGCGTGCCCGGCGTCGCCTCGCGCGGCGACGGTTTCGCGCCGCCGGCGAAGCCCGGCCGCGGCGCCCCTCAGGCTCGGATCGACCCCCGCCGCGAGCCCCGCGGCGTTGCCACTCTGGCGACATAGACGGGCGTCCTATCTCGACCCCGGAGAGGGCTGGCGATGTCAAGTCCAGAAGGGTCGAAAGGGGGGTCGAGATGCAGGCTCCAGAGGGGAGGACGATGATGACTCGCAAGGAGAAGGCGGAGGTCGTCGACCGTATGCTCGATCGCTACCATCATCTCGGAGCGCTGCTCGTGGACGACAACGAAAGTCTCTGCCGCCTGCTCACCACCCTGGAGATGGGGGCCGAGGATCACGACATCGGCGACTACCTCACCTCGTTCCTGACGGTGTGAGCTTCCAGGCGTGAGGCGCGGCGCGGGTCGGGGGGCCCGCGCCGCGCCTCGCCAGTTCTCAGGTCTCCCGCGGATCGCCCCGCTCGCCCACGAGCGCCTGCTCCAGGGCGTCGACCACGCGCGCGTCGAACTGCATGCCCGCGCAGCGCCGGAGCTCGGCTGCGGCCTCCCCCGCATCGAGCTGCGGGGCGTAGGGCCGCCGCCCGGTCATGGCGCAGTAGGCCGCCGCCACGGCCACGATCCGGGAGTGCAGCGGGATGGCCTCGCCGGCAAGCCCGCCCGGGTACCCCGAGCCGTCGCAGCGCTCGTGGTGATGGGCCACCGTCCGGGCAAGCGGCTCACCGGCTCCCAGGCCGCGCAGCAGGCGTTCGCCGGCGCCGGGGTGCTCATTGACGAGCAGCCGCTCGTCGAGCGACGAGCTCGCCCGGCTTGTTCAGGATGTCGTCGGGTACGCCGATCTCGCCGATGTCGCAGAGCCGCGCCGCCTCGGCGACCTGCTGGGCGTCGGCGTCGTCGAGGCCGAGCCCGGCGGCGACGAGGGCGGCGACGCGCGCCACGTCGCGCGAGCGCGCCCCGGCTCCGTGCCGCTTGGCGTCGACCGCGTCGGCCAGAGCGGCCCAGCTCGTGCGCGCGGCCGCGAGCCCCGGATCGGCCGCCGTGTCGTCTGACTGGCCCGACGTGAACGTGACCACCCGGTCGCGTCCCTGGCGTTTGGCCACGTTCATGGCCCAGTCGGCCTTGTCGAGCAGCTCCTCCTTGTGGCCGGCGTCGGCCGGGAACGACGCCGCGCCGATGCTGATCGTGAGGCGCGCGTCCCTGCCGATCGCGGGCCGGTACGCCGCGACCTCTCGCCTGATGCGCTCCGCGACTTCGGCGGCGGCGTCGACGTCGCTGCCCAGCAGGAGGACCGCAAACTCCTCGCCGCCGTAGCGGGCCGCGAGATCGACGTGCCTGATGCACCCGTCGATCAGTCGGGCGATGCCGCGCAGCGCGTCGTCGCCCGCGCTGTGACCGTAGTGGTCGTTGAACGCCTTGAACTGGTCGAGGCCGCAGAACAGAAGCGAGAGCGGCCGATCGTCCTCGCGGGCGCGTTCGATCTCTTCCGACAGGCGCTCGTGCAGGTACCGGTGGTTGTACAGGCCCGTGAGACCGTCGGTGATGGCGTCGAGCTCGGCGCGGGCGAGGCGCGTCGTGGCCACCTGGAACATCGAGGCGAAGGCCTGCGCCACGTCGCTGCGCAGACCCGCCATCTCGGCGCCGCTCACGCCGGCCGGCGGGACGTCGGCCTCGACGACGGCGACGATCTCGCCGCGGGGGTCACGCACGGTGGCGAGACCGGTCACCCAGACGCCCCACTCGTCGACGTAGAGCACGTTGACGTCGGGGTCCTCGCCGGCGAAGGTCTCGAGCAGCTCGTCGTCGGCGAACACCTCGCTGCCCGGCGGGGAATGCTCCTCGCCCGGCTCTTCGGCGTCGACGATGATGGCGCATTTGGCGTCGTCGTCGACGCCGATCGTGGTCAGGTAGCGCAGCGGCTGGTGATCGTCGCGGATGGTCCGCAGCGCGGACGCGATGCGCTGGTACTCGGGCCGGCCTTCGTCGAGCGTCGCGCGCACCGTGGCGTGCTCGCCGGGGTCGACGAGCACGGCTGCCGCCGCGGCAGCCTCTCGCGCCGCGTCGCGCTGGTCGCTGAGCCGTGAGAGGACGCGCTTGAAGGCGGCGACGACCTCCGGGTCGAACTGGCTCCCGCTGCAGTGGTCGAGCTCGGTGAGCGCCTCGTGGTAGCTCAGGGCCTGGCGGTAGGGCCGGCGGAACGACATGGCGTCGTAGGAGTCGGCGACGCACATCGCGCGGGCCACGAGGGGGATCGACGCGCCCGCGAGACCGTCCGGGTAGCCGCTGCCGTCCCAGTGCTCGTGGTGGTGGCGCACGCCGAGCACGAGGTCGTCGGTGAACAGGGGGCGCAGGATGTCGGCGGAGAAGATCGGGTGCTGGCGCATGAGCTCCCATTCGCGTGAGTTCAGACCACCCGGCTTGAGCAGGACGCGGTCGGAGACGCCGATCTTGCCGATGTCGTGCAGATAGGCCACCTCCTCGACCTGGTGGAGCGTCTCTTCGGACCAGCCGAGCTCGTGGCCGAGCAGGACCATGTAGGCGCCCACACGTGCCGCGTGCCCGAGCGTGTAGTAGTCCTTGGCGTTCAGGGCCGAGCTCAGGGCCTTGAGGTTGCCCAGGTGCATGCGCTTGATCTCGTCGTAGAGTCGGGCGTTGTTGATGGCCAGCGAGAGGTGTGTGCCGACCCGCTCCAGGAGGTGCCGGTCGACCGCCGCGAAGACGTGCTCCTCGGTGCCCGCGAGGTCGAGCACGCCGATGAGCTCCTCGTTCAACAGCAGGGCGATGCTCGCGCCTGCGTCCCGCCCGCCGGCGGCGTGCCCGTCGAACGACGGCGCCGCACCCGCCTCCCAGATGACGACCCGTTCGCGCCGTATGGCGTCGAGGGCGTCGCGCTGCGCCGGCGTCGCCGTGTGCCGCCCGCCGCCCGGGTCTGACTCCGACGAGTAGATGGTCTCGAGCTGACCCGGGGCGGCGATGAGGACGAGATCGGCGCGCTCGAAGGCGATGATCTGACGGAGCTCGTCGGCCGTGGCGCCGGCGATCTCGTCGAGCCGCAGGCTCGACGCCGTACGCTGGGCGATGGCGTTGAGCAGCTCGGTCTCGCGGCGGCGGAGCTGCACGGCCTCGAACAGGTTGGCGTTGTCGATCGCCAGGGCGGCGGCGCGGCAGACCGCCTCGACCGTGGCGACGGCGGCCGACGAGAAGCGGCGCCGCTCGAAGTCGAGCAGATCGGCCACGCCGATCACGCGGCCTTTGGCGACGAGGGGCACGACGAGCTCGGCCTCATAGCCGTAGCCGCGCAGCTCTTCGATCTCGGCCGCGTTGCGTCGCGGGTCGTCGAGCGACGACAGCTGCACCGTGGTGCGGCCGGAGACGGCGAGCTCAATCGCGTCCCACGCGTCGAGGGCGACGACCGTGCCCTCCCATTCCTCGGCGATCTGGCCTCGTTTCACGCTGGTCACGCAGAGGAGATCAGACCCCGAGAGCAGGTAGATGTCGCAGGTCGGGACCGCCGCGATCTCACACAGGCGGTTGGCCGTCGACAGCAGGACGTCCCGCTGCTCGAGAGTCGACGAGAGCTGCAGACTGGCGTCGTTGACCACCGCGAGCCGGCGGCTGGTCTCGTCGAGCTGCCGGTACAACGTGGCGTTGGCCACCGCCTGGGCGGCGACCTGGGCGAGGCCGCGCAGGAGCTCGACGTGGGCGAACTCGCGAGGGCGTGTGTCGAACAGGCTGACGAAGCCGGCCACGCGTCCGCCGAACAGGAGCGGCAGCCGCAGCGCCGAGACGAAGCCGGATCTCAGCCACTCGCGCCGCTCGAACTCCGACGCCCGGGGATCGCGACGCACGTCGGCGACCGCCACGGGCTGGCCGCTGTCGATGACGGCGCGGGCCGTGCCCAGGGCGGCGAGGTCGTCGGTGGCGCCGGGGTACTCGGCGTCGACGCCGCCGGCGCCGACGCTCACGAGGCCGCGCAGCGTGTCGTCCTCGATGATGGCGATGTCGCAGCAGGTCACACCGGCTTCGGCGTAGATGCGGGAGGCCACCGAGACCAGTACCTGGTCGAGGTCGAGCGTCGAACCGAACTCGAGACCCGAGTGCACGAGCGTCTCGAGCTCGCGGTTGGTGGCGCTCAGGCGTTCGAGCAGACTGGCGTTCTCGAAGGCGCCGGCGACCATCTGGCCGACGCTCGAGGATGAAGTCGAGGTAGGTGCGGTAGTCGCGCGGGGCGCGGTCGAACACGTCGATCAGACCGACCACGCGGCCCTCGACGGCGACCGGGACGCAGAGCTCGCTGTGAAAGCCCCATTGTTCGTAGACGGCGAGCTCCGTGGCGGTGAGCCGCGGATCGTCGCGGCTGGTCACGACCAGCGGCGCGATGGCTTCGATGGCAGCGACAGTACTAGGAAACCCATCGAGCTCGGTCAATGGCGTCCCCAGCCGGTCTTCGCTGAAGCCGTTCTCGGTGTCGTAGCTCGCCACGCAGCGCAGCTCGCCGCCGTCGATCCGGAAGAGCTCGCAGCAGTACGCGCCGATCGTGGTCGTGAGGCGCTGGGCGACGACGCGGGCGAGCGAGTCGACATCGTGGGTCTGCCAGATCAGGGCGCCGAGCTCGACGAGCTCACGCAGCACGGCGGCGCGATTCTTGGCCTCGTCGAGCAGGCGGGCGTTGGCCATGGCCTGGGCGGCGATCTGGGCCAGGCCCTGAAGGAGTGGCACGCGCTCGAACTCGCGGGCGTGGCTGTCGTACAGCGCGACCAGACCGATGACCTCACCCTGCACGATCAACGGCAGGCGGATGCTCCCGCGATGGCCCGATTCGAGCAGGATGGAACGCTCCTGGGCGCTGAGGCCGTCGTCGACGGCGGCGTCGTAGACGGCGACCGGTTGCTGCGTCTCGATGGCGCGCTGGGTCGCCCGACGATCGCCGATGGGCCGGCGGACGCCGACCGCGCCGTCGCGGCGATCGTCGCGGCCGACGCAGATGCGCACGACGAGGTCGGGCCCTTCGAGTCCGGCGACCTCGCACTCCTCGGCGTCGGCCAGGCTGCGCATGCGTCCGGCCACCGAGTAGAGGACTTCGTCGAGCTCGAGAGTGGAGCCGAACTCGAGCCCCGAATCGACGAGCTCACGCAGCTCGTTGTTGCTCTCCTCGAGGCGTTCGAGCAGCCGCGCCTTGCCCAGCGCCCCGGCCAGGAGCTGGCCCACCGTCGTCAGGAAGTCGCGGTACCCGGCGTAGTCGCCGGGCTCGTCGTCGTAGATGTCGATGAGCCCGTGGACGACGCCGTCGACGACGAGCGGCAGCGAGAGGTTGCTCTTGAACCCCCACTCGGCAAAGACGCGACGCTCCTCGGGGTCGATGCGCGGATCGTCGGGCGAAGCGATGACGACGATCTTCTGCGACTCGATCGCCTCCCGGGTGTGGGGAAAGTCGTCGACCCGCAGCGAGTGTCCCACCGACTCGTCGTCGTAGCCGTTGCGGTCGTAGCTCACCCGACTCAGGAGCCGATCGCCATCGAGCGTGAAGACGTCGCAGTCGGCGGCGTCGAGCGTCTCGACGAGACGCTTGGCCGCCACCCGCAGAAGCTCCGTGACGTCGACTTCGCGGGTGACGAGCGAGCCGAACTCGACGAGCTCGTGCAAGATGACGTTGCGCCGCCGGATCTCGTCGAACAGCGCCGCCGTGTCGAGCGCCCGCCCGGCCACGTGGGCGAGCCCCTCGATGAGTCCGCGGTGCTCGCTGAAGTCGCGCGGTACGTAGTCGGACAGCTCGAGGATGCCGATCACCGCGTCACGCGCCACGAGCGGCACCGAGAGCTGGGACTGATAGCCCCATCTTTCGAGCGACGCCCGGCCGGTCGGCGTGAGCACAGGGTCGTCGAGGCTGGCGGCGACCGAAAGGCGGCGCTGCCCGACGGCGATGGCGCTGCACGGATAGTCGCGCAGTCTGATCGTCGTACCCTCCCACGAGCGATCGAAGCTGCCGCCGTCGTAGCTCACGAGCGCCCGCAGCGTCTCGCCTTCGACCGCGTAGATGTCGGCGACCGGCGAGTGCGTGAGGCGCGAGAGGCGGCGCGCGACGCTCTCGAGGACATCCTCGGTCGACAGGTGACCGGCGTCTTCCATGCCGGCCTCGACCAGCAGCTGGAGGTCGCGGTTGCGGGCCTCGAGGGCGGCGACGGTGTCAAGATCGGAACCGGGGGGCGAGGCGCGGGTCGGGCGGCGTCCCGCCGCCCGACCCGCGCCGTCGCGCAGGAGCGCCTCGATGTCGACGCGGCGGAAGCGGCGGTGACCGCCGGCGCTACGGTAGCAGACGATCTTGCCGGCGTCGCTCCAGCGCCGCAGCGTGTTGACGCTCACGCCCAGCAGCTCCGCCGCCGGACTGAGCCGCAGCCAGCGTCGATCGGTCGTGGGCGTGGAGGGGTTCCCCATGGTACCTCTGTGAGTCGGCTTCCCCGCCTGCAAACTTGACCAATTCTACACGCAGGCGCAAGCGCCGACGCCGCGGCGACGAGGCGACCTCGGGCGAGTGTTCGCGGCGCGCCGGCGGGCGCTTGGGCGGGCTCCACCCTGGGCGATCCCCGCGCCCCGCGCGGGCGTGGCCGTCGCAGAGGGCTGTGGCTAGGCTGTGGCCAGAGGCGCGGGCATCGCCTCGACGGCGCGGGCGATGTCGTGGAAGACGGCGCCGACGGGGCTTGCGGGGTCGAGGGCCGGGGGGGCGCCGGCGTCGCCGGAGCTGCGCGTCGTCTCGTCGAGCGGAATGCGACCGAGCAGAGTGGTGCCGGTCACGCGCGCGATCTCGAACGCGCCTCCGTGGCCGAAGATGAAGTGCTTCTCGCCGCAGTTGGGACACACGAAGTAGGACATGTTCTCGACGACGCCGATGATGCGGTGCCTGGTCAGGAGCGCCATCTTCGCCGCCTTGGCGGCGATCTTGGCGGCGGCCTCCTGGGGCGTCGTGACCACGATCATCTCAGCCGACGGCAGCATCTGGGCGATCGTCAGGGCGATGTCGCCGGTGCCGGGCGGCAGGTCGATCAGCAGGTAGTCGGGGCTGCCCCACAGGACGTCGCCGAGGAACTGCTCCATGGCGCGTCCGAGCATGGGTCCGCGCCAGATCACCGGTTCGTCTTCTTCGAGGAAGAAGCCCATCGAGACGATCTTCACCCCGTGTCCCTCGGGCGGCACCAGCTTGCCGTCGTGCGAAGCGGGCGCCACGGCCGCCATCCCGAACATCAGCGGGATCGTGGGACCGTAGACGTCGGCGTCGATCAGGCCTACGGCGTGGCCGCGCAGCGCCAGGGCGACGGCCAGGTTGGCGGTCACCGTCGATTTGCCGACGCCGCCTTTGCCGCTGGCCACCGCCAGGACACGGGTCGTGGAGCCGGGACCGAACGGTGTTGCCGGGATGCCGTGGTCGGTCTTGACGGTGGCCGCGAGTCGCGCGCACTCGTCGGGGGACATGGCGTCCATCACGACCTCGACCCGGCGGCCGCCGGCGATGGCGGCGAGCGCCTGCTCGGTCTCGGTCTCGATGCGGCCCTTCAGCGGGCAGGCGGCGGTGGTGAGCACGAGCCGCACCGACAGGCGGTCGTCGGCGATCTCGATGTCGCGGACCATGCCCAGCTCGACGACACTGCGTCGCAGCTCCGGATCCTGGACGGTCGACAGGGCGGCGAGGACGTCATCGTTGTTCATCGAGGCTCCAGAGACGAGGGTGCTTCCAGCCGGGCCGGCCCGGCCGCGAGTGGAGAACGGCGCGAGTCGCGGCCGCAAGGCCGGCTGTCGGGTCACGGATCGTATGTTCCACGTCGGCCCGCGGGCGAAGCGTCGCAGCGCCCGCGGCCGCTCGCGTCGGGCGGCCGCCGTTCCGAGTGAAACACGGTACAGGGATCGTCACCGTTCCACGTGAAACGTCGGGCCGCCGCGGTCGCCGGGAAGGCAAAGGGCGGGCCGCGGCCGCGGCCCGCCCTTTCGCCGACCGGGAGATCGCGTCGGGCCGGGCTGCCCTCAGACCTCGGAGGCCTTGATCCCCACGGGCTCGGGGTTGCCGGCGCCGGTGGAGTAGGTGTCCTTGAAGATCTCCATGAGCATCGGGCTCTCGCGCACGACCTCGAGGGAGATGATCGCGTGATCCTTGGTGTAGCCGTTGCCGATGATCATGGTCGTGTCGGCGCCGATGCCCTCGGCCCCCAGGGCGGCCGACGTGAAGCTCGTCGCCATCGAGAAGAAGTAGACCAGGCCGTCGTCCTTGGTGGCGAGGATCGAAGCCATCTCGGTGTTGGGGATGTCGACGCAGTTGATGGTGAGGTCGGCCATCTGGCCGCCGGTCGCCTTGCTGACCTCGTCGTAGACGAAGAGCTGGTCGGTCGCCGAGCCCTGGATGACGACATCGGCGAAACCGGACTTCTCGAGGCGCTTACGGCCGGCGTCGCCGTGTACCAGGCAGATGACCCTGCCGGTCGGCTTGACGCGCTTGCGGGCCTCGTAGGCGCAGAGCAGACCGCTCTTGCCGCCGGCGCCGATGATGAACACGGTCTGGCCGGGCTTGCTCAGCTTGGCCGCCTGCGCCGGGGCGCCGGCCACGTCGAGGATGGCGCAGCGCGAGCGCTTCGTCCATGTCGCTCGGGATCTTGGCGTAGATGCCGGTCTCGAACAGGATCGCCTGGCCCTTGACCTTGACCTGGCAAGTGTCCGTGTTGATCGAGATGATCTCGTCGACCTTGAGCGGGGTGAGCGACAGCGACACCAGGGTGGCGATGCGGTCGCCGACCTTGAGGTCGCGGTCCTTGAGCTTGGGGCCGATCTCCTTGACCGTGCCGAGCAGCATGCCGCCCGAGCCGGTGTCGGGATTGTGGTGCTTGCCGCGCTCCTTGATGATGCCCAGGCTGTGGCGCGCCATCTTCTTGACGTCGCCGCCCTCGGCCTCTTCGATCTGCGTGAAGCTGGCCGCGTCGACGTTCAGGGTGTCGACCTCGATCAGGATCTCGTTGTCGGCGATCTCCATCGTGTTGTCGATCTTCCAGGCCGGCTGCGGCAGGACGCCTTTCGGCTCGATCACGCGATGCGCTCCGAACTTGTTGCCTTCTTTCACGTCGTACCTCGCTTCTGAGTGGTTTTCCGTCGAACTGACCGCTGGCCGCGTCGCCGCCTCGTCGGATCTGCCTCAGGCTTCGACCTTCACGACGCTGCCCGCGCCCTGGCCGCCGCCGACGCAGGCGCCCGTCAGGCCGATCTCCTGGCCGCGCTTCTTGAGCTCGTGGATCAGGGTCACGATCATGCGGGTGCCGGTGTTGCCGAGCGGGTGCCCGAGCGCCACGGCGCCGCCGTTGACGTTGACGATGTCGGGGTCGAGATGGAGCTCCCGGGTGGCGAGCGCGGCGACGCAGGCGAAGGCCTCGTTCAGCTCGGCGAGCTGGACGTCGGCGCTCGTAAGGCCGGCCTTCTCGAGGGCCTTCTGGGCGGCCACGGTCTCGCCGTGGCCCATGATCTCGGCGGGCACCGCCGCCGTCGCGTAGCTCACGAGCTGCGCGATCGGCTTGAGGCCGAGCTCGGCGGCCTTCTTGCGAGAGGTGACGACCAGGGCGCTGGCGCCGTCGGAGATGGCCGAGGCGTTGCCGGCCGTCACCACGCCACCCTCCTTCTTGAACACCGGCTTGAGACCGGCGAGCGCTTCGGGCGTGGTCTCGCGCGGGCACTCGTCGGTGTCGACGATCTTCGGGTCGCCTTTGCGCTGCGGGATCGAGACGGGCACGATCTCGTCGGCGAAGCGGCCGTCGCGCACGGCGGCGCTGGCGTTCAACTGGCTGCGGTAGGCGACGTCGTTCTGCTGCTCCTTGGTGATGCCGAACTTCTCACTCAGGTTCTCGGCGGTCATGCCCATGTGGTAGCCGCCGATCGCGCACCAGAGCCCGTCGAGCACCATGGCGTCGTAGATCTGGTCGGAGGGCATGCCCATGCGGTAGCCGCTGCGGCCGTTCTGCAGCAGCCACGGCGCGCGCGTCATGTTCTCGGTGCCGCCCACGAGGTAGATCTCGCCGTCGCCGGCCTTGATGTCGGCCGCCGCCCAGGCGAGCGCCGAGGCGCTCGACACGCAGACGCGGTTGACCGTGATCGCCGGAACACTGTCGGGGATGCCGGCCTTGAGCTCGGCCTGGCGAGCGGTGTTCTGCCCGAGGCCTGCCTGGATGACGTTGCCGAAGATGACCTCGTCGAGCTGGTCGCCCGTCACGCCCGCGCGGTCGAGGGCCTCCTTCATGGCGATGGCGCCGAGATCGGTCGCCGGCGTGCCGGCGAACCCACCCTGGAACTTGCCCTGAGCGGTGCGCACCGCGGAGAGGATGACGATGTCGTTGTCTGGCACTGCTGCCTCCTGATGACGCAGGCGTCCCTGTCTTTCAGTTCTCTCGCGTGTCCTACGCGCCCGCGGGCCGCCCTACTTTTTAGTTATGGACAACCTATCACGCCTTTGCGGCCTCGCTTTTGGCCCTTCTGGCCACTTCCTGGGCCAGGAAGGAGGCCACTTCGACAGGGGACGTGCGCAGTCCGAATCCGGCGTCGTAGCCGAGCTCCTTGGCGAAAGCGTTGTTGATGCGGGGCCCGCCCACGACGAGCACGAAACGTTCGCGCACGCCCTCGGCTTCGAGCAGCTCGATCATCTTGGTCAGGTTCTGCACGTGGATGTTCTTCTGCGTCACGATCTGCGAGACGAGGATGGCGTCGGCGTGGCGGTCGCGGGCCGTCCGCAGGAGCTGCTCGCAGGGGATCTGCGAGCCCATGTTGACGACCTCCATCTCGGGATAGCGCTCGAAGCCGTAGTTGCCGGCGAAGCCCTTCATGTTGAGGATGGCGTCGATGCCCACCGTGTGGGCGTCGCTCTCGATGGCCGCGCCGACCACCGACAGCTTGCGGCCGAGGCGCTCCTTGATGAAGGCGTTGATCGCGTAGTAGTCCATCGCCTCGACCTCGAGGTAGTCGCCCTTGACTTGGTCGGGGTCGATGCCGGTCTCGGTGCGCCCGTAGGCGACGTAGAAGGTGAACTCGGGGTCGATCGCCTTGCACTCGGCCACGCCGACGTCGCGAAAGCCGAGCTTCTCGACGAACTGCTTGCCGACGTCGGCGGCCTTGACCGAGTAGGCGACCGGCAGCGTGAACGAGAACTGCATCACGCCGTCGTCGCGAGTGTCGCCGTAGGGCCTGACGATCATGACGCCACCTCCTGCCTGGCGCGCACCGACTCGCCGGGGGCGGGGCCCGTCGGGGGTCCGCACAGGCGACCGTCGCGCAGTGCCGCGAAGAACGGGTTGAAGTAGTCGTCGCGGACCTTGAAGACGCCCTCGAAGCCGCGTCCGCCGAGCGGGATCGCGCTTGACGTCGGCGAACTCGCCGTCCTCGAGCGCCTTGAACAGACTGATCTCGCGTACGTGCTCGAGCTGTTCGGTGGCCCGGCGCAGGACGTCGTCGGCGCGCCTCTCGATCATGCCGCCCTGACGGAACTCGACCTCGTCGGCCAGGTGCCGGCAAGCCTCGAAGACGTACTTGGCGTTCTTGATCGACACGTAGCGATCCTGCAGCAGCGGCGTGTGCAGGGCCTCGGTGAGCATGCCCAGGAGCATGATCTCCTGGCCGGTGAAGATGCCGGTGAAGTTGAACATGCCGTCGATGATGTGACCCTGGAAGATGTCGCCCGGCATGTACTTGGTCGGCGGCATGTACTTGAGCGGGTACTCGGGGAAGAGCTGGCGGATGAGCTGGGCGTCGGCGACCTGGTAGACGACCTGGTCGGGCGTCGCCGGATTGATCTCGAAAGCGTGACCGAGACCGATCTGCCAGGGCTCGAGATTGGCGCGCAGGGCGAAGGCTTCGTTGATGAAGTCGGAGCTCACGACCGTGTAGCCCTTCTCGAAGGCGTCGGCCGTGGTCAGGTAGTTGTCTTCGCCGGTGTTGATGATGATGCCGGCGCGGGCGTTGATGAGGCGCGACAGATACTGGTCGACGAAGGTGCGCTGCATGTTGATGTTGCGGAAGATGATGCCGTACATGGAGTCGTTCAGCATCATGTCGAGCCGTTCGAGGGCGCCCATCGTGGCGATCTCGGGCATGCACAGGCCGCTCGCGTAGTTGCACAGGCGGATGTAGCGGCCGAGCTCTTCGCCGACCTCGTCGAGGGCGGCCCGCATGAGCCGGAAGTTCTCCTGTGTGGCGTAGGTGCCGCCGAAGCCTTCGGTGGTCTCGCCGTAGGGCACGTAGTCGAGCAGGCTCTGCGCCGTCGTGCGGATGACGGCGATCACATCGGCGCCGGCGCGGGCGGCCGCCTGGGCCTGGGCGGCGTCCTCGTAGATGTTGCCGGTGGCGACGATGACGTAGACGTAGGGCTTGAGCGGCTCGCCGACCTTGGCGACGAGCTCTTCGCGGCGGCGGCGGACGGCGTCGATGCGGGCCACCCCTTCGGCGGCCAGCTCGACGGCGCGGGCTTCGACCGCGGCGCGCCGCTCGGCCGGCACGGCGCTCAGGGCGAGCTCGCCGGCGGCTACGCCCTCGGCGACCTCCTGGGCGCTCTTGCCGGTGCCCATCATGAGGTCGACGAAGGGCCGCACGATACCGCCCGGCAGCAGGTCGCGGGCGTGCTCGATGACGACGTTCACGAGCGGCACGTCGATGTCGTTCACGCCGGCGACGCCCAGCAGGCGCAGCGTGGCCCGTTCGGTCGAGTCGGTGGTGTGCTCTTCGATATGTCGCTGGATGTCGTCGGCGATGGCGTCGGCGGCCGCGCGAGCGCGCGTGACGAGCGTCTCGTTCAGCTTGATCGCGTCGTGCACTGTCACACCGTCCTTGGGGTCGGAGGGGACGACGCCGTCGAGCTGCCGGCGGCAGCTCCGGCCGGCACTGCGGCCAGGCCGTGGACGACGTCGAAGACGGGAGCGCGGTCGCCGACTGCGTCGGCGACCGCGCCGAAGAAGATCCGCGGGTTGTAGGGCCGGGGGAAGCGGTAGGGGTTGGCGGTCACGGCCAGGACCCGCAGCGGCGTGAGCACGCGCAGGTCGATGCCGCGGCGGCGGAACCGGGACACCGTCGCGGGCGAGAGGATGAGGACGGTGGCGTCGCGCACGACGACGGTGACCTTGCGCCGCGGCGGCAGGGTCCGGGAGAAATCGTCGGCGAACTCCTGGGTGAGCGCGCCGCCGACGAACAGCACCCTCGTGGCCAGTCGCTCGACCTCGCGGGCCACCCTCACTCCTTCGCCGACGATGGTCTCGAGGTCGAGCGACGCGAGCCGGCCCCGTTCGTCGACGGCGATCGCCCGCGCCCGCGTCAGCGTCTCGGCGGCGACGAGGTGGCGCGTCTGCTCGTCGACTTCGGGCAGGGTCAGCATCTCGAGGGTGGCCAGCGTGGTCGCGACGGTCTCGTCGAGCGTGTCGGCGACGAGACCGCCGGTCGCCATGATCACGGCGTCGCTCACGCGCGGCGAGGCGCTGCCCAGACGGTTGATGGCGCCGTCGACCAGCACCAGGCGGGCGCCGTGGGCGCGGAGTCGGGCGGCCGTCGCGGCGACCTCGGCGAGCGTGGTGGGCCCGCTGATCTCGACGGCGCGGTCGCCGACGGCCCGGCCGATCACGACGCTGCCGAGCGACGTGTGGAACGGCAGGCGCTCGAGATGCTCCATGGTGTAGTGCGAGCGGTCGAGCGAGCCGATCGTGGTGGCGATGAGCGTGCCGCGCGGCGGCACGATGCGCGGCTTGTCGAGGCCGGTCAGGTGGTCGGTGCGCTCGCCGTCGAGGCCGAGCGAGGTGAGACCGAACCGCAGCGGCACGTTGTCCATGAGGGCGTTCACCACGGTCGTCTTGCCGGCGTTCTTGACGAGTCCGATCACGGCCACCGTCGCGGCGCCGCTCGCGGCGACGACGTCGAACAGGGTGACCGGCGCGGTCGTGCCCTGGGCGCTCGACGCGGGCGTGCCGGCGGCGATCATCGGCCGCCCTCGGCGGCGCCGTCGATCTGGTCCGGGCGAGCGCGCTTTGGAGCGTCGGGAGCATGCCCGCCGCCGCCCTGACGGCGGATCTCCTTGAGGTAGCTGAAGATGGTGAAGCGCGAGAGGTCGAGGGCCTCGGCGACCTGCTCGGCGGAGCGCTTGACGAGGAACGCGCCGCGCTCCTCGAGCCTCGCGACCACCTCCATCTTCTCGTCGCGGGTCATGGTGGCCGGGGTCTTGCGCATGTCGTTCAGGATGGCGGCGATCATGCCGGCGAGGACCTCGCGGATGTCGCTCCCGAACAGTTCCTCGGTCTCGGGAACGGCTTCGCCGCCGAGGCGGCCACCGGCGACGAGAGCCGCGAGGGCGCGTTGCGCGTGGACGATCTCGGAGACGTCGAGGTTGACGCCGAGCACGCCGATCGGACGGCCCTCGTCGTCGCGCAGGGTCACGGCGAGCGACCTGAGGACGCGGCCGTCGGTCGCTGAGGCGTAGAGGCGCACGTCGGGCGTCTCGTCGGCGTTGCGCAGGGAGCGCAGCATCTGGTCGGTCGGGGCATCGCCGAGCCGGCGGCCGGTGACGTGACCGTTCTCGATGGCCACGATCGAGTGAGGCATGGCCGTCAGGTCGTGGAGCACGACCTCGCAGTCGGGCCCGAACATCTCGGCCAGACCCTGCACGACGGCGTGATACGAGTGCAGATACCGGTTGCCGCCGGGCGTTGCCCCCACGCGACTCCCTCCGTCGTCACTCAGAGCGGGGCCGACGGCGCGGCCCCCACTCGTGATTCCTTTCACGAATCCCGTGACGAATCTAACAGCATCTGTCGAAAACAGTCAACCAGATACCCGTTTTGGTTGAGAAGCCCGGGACGGGCGTCGGGCGGGCGCCGCCGCCCGCCCGCTACAGGTTGGCAGGACGCGTGCCGAGCGTCACGTTGACCGTCGAGGTCGCACCGTGCCGGTTGATCGTCACCGTGACGGTGTCTCCCGGCTTGTGGGCGGTGATGGCCTGCACGAGGTCGTCGGCCGAGGTCACCGGCTTGCCGTTCACTGCGGTGATGACGTCGCCCCCCACGGTGAACGCCTCACCTTGGAAGGTGACGGTCGATGTGCCGCCCCTGATGCCCGCTTTGGCGGCTGGACTGCCGGCGTTGACGGAGGCGACCAGCGCGCCCTCGCCGACGGGGTACTTCAGCGCCTTGGCCAGATCGGGGGTCAGTGTCTCGAGACTGACACCCATCCAGGCGTAGGTGACGTGGCCGCTCTTGATGATCTGGCCGAGCGAGTTCTTGGCGGAGTCGATCGGCACGGCGAAACCGAGTCCCTGGTTGCCGCCGGTGGTGGATACGATGCTCTCGTTGATGCCGATGACGTTGCCGCTCGCGTCGATCAGCGGCCCGCCGGAGTTGCCGGGGTTGATGGCGGCGTCGGTCTGGATGCCGTTTAAGATGTTCGTGCCGGCCTGGGGGCTGAGATCGCGGTGGATGGCCGAGACGATGCCGGAGGTGAGCGTGAACTCGAGGTGCCAGCGGATTGCCGATCGCCACGACCGGCTCGCCGACCTGGACGGTGTTGGAGTCGCCCATCGGCAGGGGGTTGAGCTTCAGGCCCGACGGGTCGACCTTGATCACGGCCACGTCGGACTGCGTGTCGACGCCGACGATCTTGCCGCTCACTTGTCCTGGTCTGCGTGCCGCTGCCCTTGAAGGCGACGCTGACGTTGGTGGCGCGGTGCCCCGAGTCGTAGACGACGTGGGCGTTGGTGAGGATGTAACCCTGCCGGGAGACCACGAAGCCCGAGCCGATGCCGACATTGCTCCCCGGGGACGGGCCGAACAGGCCGCCGCCGGTCACCGGGAACGTGCTCGTGATCTCGACGACGCCGGTCGCTTCGCGATCGTAGATCTGGGTCGGCGTGAGGGCCGCGCCTCCCGTGGGCGCGCCCGGGCTGGCGAACGCCGCCGGCGCGGTGACGGTGACGGTCGTCTCCTTCTTGACGCCGGTGACGCCCAGCAGGAAGAGGACGACCATGAGCAGAGCCGCGCCGACGATCCCGCCGACGGCTCCGGCCACGAAGCTCCGTGATGTGTGCATGCGTTCCCTCCTGCCGCTGCGACGCCGCCGGCGCGGCGACCGCACCTGCCCCTCTTGGCCGTTCATGCCACCGGTCGAGCAATCCTAACCTGCGATCGACCCGAGTCTCGAGCCCGCCGTCGGCCGGGTCTCGCGCACAGTCCGTCAGCCCTGGATGCGCGGCATCCGGACCGTGAAGGTCGCTCCGGCGCCGCGGGTCGAGCGCACCGTCAGCGTACCGCCCATGAGCTCGACCATGTCGCGGGCGATCGAGAGGCCCAGCCCGTGCCCGACTTGTGGGCCCCTCCGTTGCCGCGGAAGAACCGTTCGAACACGCGGTCCAGCTCGTCATGCGAGATCCCCGGCCCCTGGTCGGCGACGGTGATCACGACGTCGTCGCCGGCGGCGTCGGCGTCGGACTCGGCAGCGAGGCCGACGTCGACCGTCCCTCCCTGGGGCGAGAACTTCACGGCGTTGTCGAGCAGCGCCCGCAGGACCTGGCTCAGACGGCGCTCGTCGCAGGCCGCCGGCAGCGCGGCGGGCGCGTCGACCCTGATGCCGACATCGCGGCTTTCGGCGCCCGCCCGGAACTCGGCGATGACGGCCCGCACGACCGCCGTCACGTCGATGTCGTCGGCTTCGAGGCGCACCGCCCCCGAGTCGACCTGAGACAGGTCGAGGAGGCTGAGCGACAGGTCGGTCAGCCGGTCGACCTGCTGGCGCATCAGCGACAGGAACTCCTTTTCGGTCTCGGGGTCGAGCTCGCCCTCGTCGATCAGCTCCATGAAGCCGGAGAGCGAGAACAGCGGCGTCTTGAGCTCGTGCGATGCGGTGGCGATGAAGTCACGCCGGGCGGCGTCGAGCCGGGCCTGCTCGGTGATGTCGCGCAGGACGACGATGTCGCGCACCTCGGCTTCGCGGCCGACCTGGTAGACCGATGCTTCGAGCGAGCGGGCGCCGTACTCGACCACGACGATGCGGTCCTCGCCGTCGGCCTGGGTCTCGGCGAGCGCCTGGGCGACGTCGGGCGGCAGCAGGTCGGCGAGAGGTGCGCCGGCCGGCAGCGCCCTGCCCAGGAGGGTCGCGGCGGCGGGGTTGGCGATGGCCAGGCCGCCCTCGGCGGTGACGCCGATCACGCCTTCGGCCAGGTCGTAGAGCAGGACCTCGACGTTCTCCTTTTCGCGCTCGATCTGGGAGAAGGCCTCGCGCAGGCGCCCGCCCATCATGTTGAAGGTGACGGCGAGCTGGCCGATCTCGTCGGGCGGTCCCGGCAGCACGGGGCGCGACAGGTCGCCCGAGGCGATCGACAGGGCGCCGCGCTCGATGCGTTTCAGCCGTCGGGCGATGAAGTACGAAGCAAGGTAGCCGGCGAACAGCGTCGCGATCAGGGCGAGGCAGCCGGCGAGCAGGATCTGGTGCTTGACCGCCTGCACGGTGCGCTGCAGGTCGGTGAGCGGCGCCGACACCAGGACGATGCCGCGAAAGCCGGTGAGGCGGCTGACCACGGGCACCGCCGCGGTCGCGTAGTGCGTGTGATTGATGGTCGCGTCGCCGATCGTGACGCGACCGGTCCGTCGGGCGAGGGCGACGACCGGGTAGTTGGCGATGTTGATCGGCAGGCCCTGCCGGGAGTCGGCGATGGCCTGCATGTCGGTGGGGTCGATGATCACGATGCGGGCGTTGATCTGCGTGTCGATGAAGGTCGCGGCCTGGCTCAATTCGAGCTGATCGGGGTTCACGTTGGCGATGGTGTTGGCGACTAGGAGCGAGTCGCCGGAGAGGTCGTTCAGCTTCTGGTGCAGGAGGCGGGGCTGGAGGCTCGGCACGACGTAGACGTACATGAGGCCGATGTCGAGCAGCACGACCCCCAGGAAGAGCACGGTGAGCCAGTTCTTGACCGACCCCGGGACGGGGCTGAAGCACCAGGCGAGCGCGTCGCCGACGGCGCGCAGAGAAGAGACGAGAAGCGACCAGACCCGGTGCATGAACGAACGTCGCACTGCGACCTCGGAAGGGAGGGCGAGAGACCTAGAACTCGCGGAACTTGTAGCCGATATTGCGGACGGTGAACACGAACTCGGGGTTGCGGGCGTCGCGTTCGATCTTTTCGCGCAGGTGGCGGATGTGCACGTCGACCGTGCGCGCGTCGCGAAACTCGGCGTCGCCCCAGACGAGCTGCAGGAGGATCTGCCGCGAGTACACGCGGCCAGGGTGCGAGATGAGCGTCTTCAGCAGCTCGAACTCGATGTAGGTGAGGTCGACGCGACTGCCGCGCACGTCGACGTTGCGCTTGGGCAGGTCGACTTCGAGACCGTCGACCGAGACCAGGTCGCGGTGGGCGCCGCCCGCCTGGCGAGCCATGTCGGCCCGGCGCAGCTGGGCGCGCACCCGGCTGCGGAACTCGCGCAGGCTGAAGCGGTCCTTGGTGATGTAGTCGTCGGCGCCGATCTCGAGGCCGAGCACCTTGTCGAACTCGTCGGCCTTGGCGGTGAGCATGATGATGGGCACGATGCTGACGGCGCGCAGCCGGCGGCACACCTCGGTGCCGTCGATGCGGGGCATCATCAGGTCGAGGATCACGAGGTCGAACGGTTCGCGGGCGAAGGCGTCGAGGGCCTCCTGGCCATCGCGCGCCTGGACGACCTGGTACCCCTCCTTTTCGAGGGGGAACCGCAGCAGCTTCTGGATGGCCTCCTCGTCGTCGACGAGCAGGATCTTGGCGCCGGGATCGGTCATCTGCGACGACATCGTATCATCAGCCTCGTGTCCTCATCGCCGCTCGCTCGGGCGCCGCCGGTCACTGTGCGGCCGGACCGGCGGACGGCTCCGGCGGCGGCACGTGAGCGCGCAGGCGAAACGACGCGCCCACGGATTCGGCGATCGCGCGGCAGCCGTCGGGGTCGGCTTCGGGCAGGTCAACCGCGGTGAGCGTCGTGGCGATGCCGCCTGCGACACAGGCGCGGGCAAAGAGGACGACCTCGCGGAACGCCTTGGAGAACATCGGCCGGCACAGAAGGTCGTAAGTCTGCGGGTCGGCGGCGTTCAGGCTCACGGTCACGGCGTCGAGGCCGACGCGAGCCAGGCCCTCCACGACGTCGACGTCGGGGTTGAGCAGCCGGCCGTGGCCGTTCGTCACGAGGCGCGAGCGTAGCCTCCTCGTGGTCAACCACTCGGTGACGGCGAGCACGACGTCGAGGCGCATGGTGGGCTCGCCCATGCCCACGAAGGCCACCTCGTCGGCCGGCCCGTCGAGGTAGGCGAGCTCGATCTCGCGCGTGAGCTCGTCGATCGTGGGCTCCGCCGACAGGGCAAGGTCGCTGCCGAACACGTCGGTCGTGAACGAGCGAAAGCAGAACTCGCAGTCGCAGGAACAGCGGTTGGTGATGTTGAGGTAGATATTGCCTTTGCCGCGGTAGACGATCGTGTCTGGCATGAGACCGCTCGTGTGTGTCGGGGTAGGCGGACGCGCGGTGCTCATTATAGCGCGGCCGCCGCCGGCCGCGGGCTCGGGCCCCCGGCGGTAGAATGGATGCCGCCGCGAGCCCGACGTACCCCGTCGTGAAGAAGGAGCGCCGTGACCGACATCATGCCCGAGCTGACCGCCCTCTGCGCCGGCCTGCGCGAGGTCGTGCTGCCGTTCCTCGGGCTCCACGCTGCCCGCGCTCACGCCGGCGAGGCCGTGGGCGGCGACGTGACCTTCGAGATCGACGAGGTCGCCGAGCGCTTCCTCGAGGAGTATCTGGGGGCCCGGCTGCCGCGCTGGGCCTGCTACTCGGAAGACCGCGGCCTGCGGGGCGCGGCCGAGCCGGAACTGGTGCTGATCGTCGATCCCATCGACGGCACGCGGCCGGCGGCGGCCGGCCTCGAGTCGGCCTGTGTGAGCGTCGCCGCCGCGCGGCCGGCCACCGCCCCCACCATGGCCGAGCTCGTGGCCGGAGTCGTCCAGGAGATCAAGAGCGGCGACCTGTTCGCCGCCGAGCGCGGCGGCGGCCTTGTCATGCGGCGCGCCTCCGGCGCGCCGCTCGCCCTCTCGCCGTCGCCGCGGACGGACCTCGAGGGGCTGTTCTGGAACACCGGCTTTCGCGGACGGCCGCTGATGGTCCTCTCGCGGGTCATCGAGGAGCTCGTCGACCTGTCGAGTGTCGGCGGCGCGGTGTTCGAGCTCGGTTCGGCCACGTACGCGATCACCCGTGTGCTGACCGGTCAGCTCGACGCTTACGTCGACATCGGCCCGGCGATCATCGCCGCCCGCCCCGCGACCGCGGCCGAGTTCCGCCGCGTGGGCCACGGCCACGTGCTCTGCAACTCGCCGTACGACCTGGCTGCGGCCTGGCTGCTGTGTCGCGAGGCGGGCGTGCCGATGACCGACGCCGACGGCTCGTCGCTCGCGCGCCGCCCGCTGCTGGGCAGCGATGCCGACTACCAGATCGCCTGCATCGCCTCGGGCAACGAGACCCTGCAGGCGGAGCTCGTCGCAGCGGTCGGACGTGGCATCGACCGCCTGGTCGGGTAGGCTGTCACGGAGGGGGAGCCATGACGGACGACACGGCCCACGAAGCCATCCTCTACGACCGGCGCAACGGCGACGTCGTGCAGTGTCGGGTCTGCCCGCGCCTGTGCGTCATCGGGCCGGGCAACCGCGGCACCTGCCGGGCCCGCGAGAACCGCGGCGGCACCCTCTACAGCCTCGTCTACGACCGCGTCTGCAGCGTGGCCGCCGACCCGATCGAGAAGAAGCCCCTGTTCCACTTCTTCCCCGGCACGACCGTTCTGTCGGTCGGCACGCTGGGCTGCAACTTCACCTGCGCCCACTGTCAGAACTGGCAGATCGCCCACGCCGACGTCGTCGCGGGTCTCGGCGACCTGCGCCCCCTGCCGGTCGACAGGCTGCCGCTGCTCGCGGCCAACAACGAGTGTGCCGGCGTGGCCTGGACCTACAACGAGCCCACGATCTGGATCGAGTACGTGATCGACGGCGCGAAGGTCGCCCGCGAGCACGGCCTCTACACGGTGATGGTGACGAACGGTTACATCACGACCGAAGCGCTCGACGCTGTCGCGCCCCACATCGACGCCTACCGGGTCGACGTGAAGGGCTTCGACGACGAGCTCTACAAGCGCCTCTGCCGGGTGCCGGCCCACGGGCCCGTGCTGGCCGCGGCCGAGCGCGCCCTGCGCGAGCACGGCTGCCACGTGGAGATCGTCACCAACGTCATCCCGACCCTGAACGACGACGAGACCACGCTGCGCGGGATCGCCGAATGGATGGTCGAGCGCCTCGGAGTAAAGACGCCGTGGCACGTGACGCGCTTCCATCCGGAGCTCGATCTTTCGCACCTGCCGGCGACGCCGATCCGCACGCTCGAGCGCGCCGTCGACATCGGCCACGAGGCGGGCCTCGAGTTCGTGTACGTCGGCAACGTCCCGGGGCACGAGGGCGAGAACACGATCTGCCCTCGCTGCCACAGGCTCGTGGTGCGGCGCACCGGCTTCGCCATCGAAGACCTCGCCCTGCGGCGCGGCCACTGTGACATGTGCGGCGAGGATTTGAACGTTCGCGAGACGGTGAGACTCTAGTACGGTGTCAACAGCCGATGGGCGGGGGGCAGGTTGGGCAATGACAGGCCGCTACGATACGATGACATACGATGACGGCAATCCTGTGAACGAACTGGTCACACTCGAGATACCAGCCAAGGCCGAGTACGTCGTGCTCGGGCGTCTGGCCCTCGCCGGCCTCGTGCGCGAGCGGCCTTTTTCGGCCGACGCCGTCGCCGACCTCAAGCTCGCGCTGACCGAGGCCTGCTCAAACTCGATCCGCCACGCCTACGATCACGGCAGCGGGCAGGTGCACCTGTCGTTCGAGGCCAGCGCCGACCGCGTCATCATGATCGTGCGCGACCAGGGCGGCGGTTTTCACGAGGACGACGCCGACTGTCCCGAGTGCGGCGCGGTCGGCGTCGAGCTCTCCGAGGGCGGCATGGGCATCTCCATCATCCGCGCCGTCGTCGACGAGTTCCGCCTCGACCACCCCTCCTCGGGCGGCACGATCCTCACACTCACGAAGCTCTGCGACGCCTGAGCGCCGCCCGGCGGCTCCGGCGGCTACCCACCTGAGTCCCGACTCCCCGACGCCGGCCGAGCCACCTGCGCCGGGCGGTCTGCGCGCCTATGCGACCCTGCTCGCGACCTATGGGCGCGCCAACGTCACCGGTGCGCGGGGTTCCCCGGAGGGCGCCGCCGCGCTCATCGGTGACGCTCTCGCCCTGCTCGAGGTCGACGAGCTCGCGACCGCCGCGACGAACGCCGGCGGCGGGCCGTGGGCCGACCTCGGCTCCGGCGGCGGCCTGCCCGGCATACCGCTGGCCCTGGCGCTCCCGGGCGTCCGGCTCACGCTCATCGAGGCCGTCGGCAAGAAGTGCGCCTTCCTGAGGGAGGCCGTGGCCCAGGTGGGCTTGAGCGCGCGGGTCGAGGTGGCTTGCGCGCGCAGCGAAGAGCTGGCCGCGATCGGGCGCCCGGGGCGCGAGCGCTTTGCCGTCGTGCTGGCCAAGGCGGTCGGACCGCTCGCGGTGGTCGTCGAGCTGGCCGGTCCGCTGCTCGATCTGGGCGGGCTGCTCCTGGTCAGCAAGACGGCGGCGGCGGCGGAGCGCGAGGCGGCCGCGGGCGAGGCCGCAGGCGCAGCCTGCGGCCTCGCCCGCGGCCGCATGGTCACCCTCACGCGTTCGCCCCTGCCCGGCTCGGTCTGTGTACTGTTCCGCAAGGACGCGCCGACGCCGGCGCGCTTTCCGCGGCGTCCGGGCATGGCGGCCAAGCGGCCGCTCGCCTAAGATGACGACCGAGATGGTGGCCGCCCCCGCAACGTCCTGCCTTTCGTGCGCCCGTGCCGGCGAGCGGGTCGCGTCGTGACGCGCGTCATCGCCGTCGCCAACCAGAAGGGCGGTGTGGGCAAGACCACGACCGCGATCAACGTGGCCGCCTGCCTCGCCGAGGCCGGCTTTGGCACGCTGCTCGTCGATCTCGACCCGCAGTGCAACGCGAGCAGCGGCCTCGGCCTTGCGGCCGAGTCCGCCGAACGCTCGGTGTACGGCGTGCTCGGCGGGCAGATGTCGGTGGCCGACGTCACCCGGCCGACCACCGTCGAGTCGCTGTCGCTGGTGCCGGCGTGCCCCGACCTGGCCGGAGCCGAGGTCGAGCTCGCCGGCGCTGACAACCGCGAGTTCGCGCTGCGCGAGGCGTTGTGGGGCGCGCTGGGCGCCTACGAGTTCGTGTTCGTCGACTGCCCGCCGTCGCTCGGGGTGCTGACCGTGAACGGGCTCACCGCCGCCCGCGAGGCGCTCGTGCCGGTGCAGGCCGAGTACTACGCGCTCGAGGGGCTGGCCCAGCTCCTGGGCACCATCGACCTCGTCCGCGAACGGGTGAACCCGGACCTTCGGCTTCTGGGCATCGTGATCACCATGCTCGATGGGCGCACGAGGCTGGGCCGGGAGGTCGCGGCCGAGGTGCGTATGCACCTCGGCCGCGACGTCTTCGCCACCCAGGTGCCGCGTAACGTGCGGCTCGGCGAGGCGCCCAGTCACGGCTTGCCGATCTCGCGCTACGATCCCACCTGTGCCGGCTCCGACGCCTACTTCGACCTGGCGAAAGAGATCGTGACGCGGGCGCCGGTGGCCGGCCGGCAGCCCGCGGGAGTGTGAGGCATGGACCGATCCGCCGACGACGAAGCGACAAACCGGCCGGCGGCGACGCCGCCGACTCCGGCGGGATCGAAGAAGCGCCTGGGCCGGGGACTTTCGGCGCTGATCGCCGAGCGCGGCGCGGCGGGCGGGGCGGCGCCCGGTGTACCGGGCGCCGCCCCGCCCGCCGGTACGCCCGGCGCCGGAGTCGCGGCCGGGCGTCTGCGCGATCTGCCGGTGGGCGAGATCGGGGCGTCGACCCGGCAGCCGCGCCGGGCCTTCGACGCCGCCGAGCTGGCCGACCTGGCCGCGTCGATCCGCAGCCTGGGCGTCGTGCAGCCGATCGTGGTCCGGCCCGCCGCCGACGGCGCCGAGACGCCGTGGGAACTGATCGCCGGAGAGCGCCGCCTGCGGGCGGCGCGTCTCGCCGGCATCGAGACCATCCCGGCGCTCGTGCGACCCGCCGGCGAGGCCGCCTCGCTCGAGATCGCGCTCGCCGAGAACGTCGCCCGCGAAGACCTGAACGCGATCGAAGAGGCGCTCGCCTACGCGGCCCTGGCCGACGAGTTCGGACTCACCCACGAGCGCATCGGCGAGCTCGTCGGCAAGAGCCGCGTCGCGGTGACCAACGTCCTGCGGCTCCTCGACCTGCCCGACGAGGTGCGCGAGCTGATCGAACGCGGCGAGCTCTCCGAGGGCCACGGGCGGGCGCTGCTGGGTCTCACCGACCACCTCGAACGGCGCCGGGTCGCGCGCCTCGTCGTGTCGCGTGGTCTGACCGTCCGTCAGACCGAGACGCTGGTGCGCGCCGCCCAGGAGGCGGCCGGCGGCGCGCCGGGGCGCGGGGCCCGTGCGCCGACGCGGGTCGCCGACGCGTACGACGACGTCGTCGACGAGCTCTACGAGCTGCTCGAGGTGCCGGTGCGCATCCGCTCGGGCAAGCGCGGGGGGAGCCTGGAGCTGCGCTTCCGCGACCGCGCCGAGCTCGAGCGGCTCGTGGCGCTGCTGCGCTCGCTCAGGGAGTAGCCGAACGCCGCCGCTCGGTGACGCCGCCCGGCTGGGTCACGGCGTGCTTGTCGTGCCGGGGGCGCCCGTGGGCGGCGAGCCGGGCGTCGGAGTGATCACGACGCCGGGGGGCGTGGGTGTGACGGCCGCCCCCGGCGCCGTCGTGCTCGAGGCGCCCGGAGTCTGCGCGGCGGTCCCGCCGCTCGACGGTACGTAGACCGTGGTGCCGTCGGGCAGTCGGTAGAACTGTCCGATGAGGGTCCCCAGGCCGGAGACCTGCTGGCCGGCCTTGAGATCGAGCTTGGTGATCTGCGAGCCGTTCTTGGTGATGACCTGCATGTCGGGCTGGCCGGGGTTGGTCACGACGGTCAGGTGGTTCGAGGAGAGGATGCCGGAGAGCCCGATGCCGGTGAGCGCGGCGAGCATGAAGGCGACCGACAGGACGATGGCGACGTCGAACAGGTTGACGACACCGTCGAGCGGGTCGCCGTTGCGATCGCTGCGGTCGATGCGACGCCGACCCATGTAGCGCAGCCGCCGGCCGCTGCCCGGCTCGCGGTCGAGCGGCGCGCCCGAGTGCGGTGGGGTCTCGACGGTCGTGCTCACGGGCACACTGGCGTGGCGCCGGGCTCAGACCGGTCCGGCGGCGCCGTCGGGCGTCGGCGGACGATCGTCTGGTCGGGCGCCGCCGGTCGCTTCGTCGTCGCCTGGCGCAAGCGGACGCCACGAGATGATCCCGGTCGGCTCGTCGGACGAGTCGGCGGCCGACCCCGGAGGCTCGTCGCCGGCGCCCACCGCCACCGGTGCGAACGGCGTCGCCGCCAACGCTTCCTGGGGCGCGCCGTCGCCGTCGCTCGGCGCGTGGGCGCCGAGAACGGTCAGGTCGGGGAGATCGTCGGCGGCGTCGTCGATGTCGGCGCGATGGCGGCGGGGCGGACCGATGCGCAGGCGGCCGCCGCCGCCCTCGAGCAGCTCGAGCATGTATTCGAGGTCGGAGATATCCTGCTGGTAGAAGCGGTCGCGCACGATGCTGACGACGAACCCCAGGCCGCCGATCAGCAGGCCGATCACCGTGACCGAGAACGCGAGCTCGAGGTTGGCGGCGAGCACGGCGGTGTGGCCGGTGGCGAGCCCCGCGAGGGCGGGCGCCAGCGGGATCAGGGTGCCCATCAGGCCGAGCATCGGTCCGACGCGCACCAGGATGCGCGTCTTCTCGAGCCGCTTGACCGTGTAGAACTCGTACTCCTGAAGGAGCTTCAGCGGCTTCTCGGCGATGCGCTCGGTCTGGTAGTTGCGGATGAGGTCGAACAGAAAGCGTGCGACCACGGTGGAGTAGGTGTTCTCCTGGAGGTACTTGTAGGCGCGCCGCGGCTGGCCCTTGGCGAACGCGTCGCGAGCCTTGAGGGCGCGGATCTCGAGCGCCTCGAGGTCGCGGTAGCGCAGGCGCAGGTAGAGCTCGTACAGAAACCAGCCGACTTCGACGATCGCCCAGCACAGGCAGAACAGGGCCGCGATGAGCACGGGGTAGAGCAGGATCCGCGAGATCTCGTAGATCGCCCGCTCGATGCCGTGGGCAAGGGTCGCCGCGATGATTATGTGCACGTCTGGTTCACTCCCCGCTGCCACCCGGCGGGGCTCCGCCGGACGATTTCCAGAACCGCTGCCAAGCCGACGAGCCCGGGGGCAGGACCTCGCCCCTGGTCGCCCCGTCCATGACGCCCAGGAGCCGCCGGCGCACGAGCCACGATCCGGCGAAGCCGAGAGGGACGAGCACGGCGAGGGTCGTGCCCACGACGACCGCGGTGTTGCCGCCGCCGCCCGAACCGCCGGAGCCGGCCACCTGGCCGACGACCGAAGCGCTCGGCGACGGGCTGGTCAGGGTGCTCGGGAAGGAGCTCGACGGCGTGGGCGTGAGGGTGACGCCCGGGCTTTGGCTCTGCGCCGGGGTGATCGTCGCCTTGGGAGTCGGCGTGGCCGAGTGGTGGACGACGCTCCCGCCGCCGGTGCCGGAGCTGCCGCCGGAACCCGAGCCGGCGCCGGGATGGGTGCCGCCGCCGGTGCTGCCGCCGCCCGTCGGCACGGCGACTGTGAAGCTGTGGGTCGTGTGGACGTCGTTGCCGGCCCAGTCGCGGATGTGGATGACGAACGTGTGGGAGCCGTTGGCCAGCTCGGTCAGCTGCAGGCTGAGATGCGACGCGGAGATGTGCGCCGCCTTGGTCTTCGACTTGCCGTCGACCGTCACCCTGACGGCCTCGACCTTGATGCCGGTGCCGTTCACGTTGTCGTGGTAGGCGGCTTTGATCTCGACGGTGCGGCCGGCGAAGCGGGCGCCGTTCCTGGGGGTCACCGAGTCCTCCACGAAGCTCGGGTCGAAGTGCGTGAGCACGTTGGGGCCGTGGGCGATGGGCAACGTCTTGCCCGTCAGCGCGATAGTGGCCTGGATCGTGGCGTTCATGACGTCGCCGAGGTCGCCGGTGAACTCGTGGGATGAGCCGTTCTTCTGGCGCCGATCCACGAGGAACGTGTAGGGGGTGTGGCCGCCGACCACGAGATTTCGTGGGTTGATGCCGGCCGCGTGCAATCCCTCGATCGCCCAGGCGGTCGAGGGAGTGTTGGCGTAACCGGCGTTCGAGTCCATGAAGCCGCCGGTGCCGGCCTGCCTTGGACCCCGCCTGCATGGTCTCGATGAAGCCCGCGGCGTTCTGTACGACCGCGTTGCTCGCCGGGACCTTGGCGGCGACCAGCGCCTGCACGACGAGTGACGTGATCGTCGTGCTCGACTGGGAGCCCGGCGATGAGCCAAAGCCGCCGGCGCCGTCTTCGGTCGTGGTGTTGGGGTTGGCTTCGAGCCAGCTCACGGCGTCGCTCACGGACGACCCGCTCTGATACGCGGCGACGAGACCGAGCACGGCCCACGCCGTCGTCTCCGTGGCGGCCGTCGTGCTGCCCGAAGTCGACGGCGCATAGTAGCCGTCGGTCGGCGACTGGTAGGACTCGAGCTTGGCGACGAGGTCGATCTGGGTACTGCCGGCGCTCGAGAGCAGGTCGGTCCGGTTCGCCGCCCGGTAGGCGAGGATGCAGAGTGCGTAGTACTCGGGCGCGTTGCCGCTGTTCGCGGCGGCGGTGGTGAGGTTGGTGTTCTGCAGGAACGTGACCGGGCTGAGCCCGTCGACCCGCCAGCGGGCGGGGCTGTTACCGCCGGCCGCGATCGCCAGCATGACCCAGGGGGTGTCGGACGTGTTGCCGTGGGTGCTGCTGTAGGCGAAGCCGCCGTCGGTGCGCTGGCGCGTGTGCAGGTAGTCGAGCCCCTTCGTGACTCCGGCCGGCGTCGCGGCGGCCGCTGCGGCCGGCCAAAGCAGCGGGATGACCAGGGCGAGCGTCAGAACCCCCCGGTATGTCTTGGTCACAGTTCCTCCCCAGATCCGCCGGCCTGGGCGCGGGTCGGGTCGTGAAGCCGCGCCTATTGTACCAGCACCATGCCCGCGCGCGGCGGCCGGCGGCCGGCCGTTCGACCCCGGCGCGTCGGCGAGGGTGCCGCCGCGAAGCGGCCGTCCCGAGTCGCGACGTGAGCCCTTTCGCGAGAGAGACGTCCAGCGCCGCCGCCGGGTTCGCCGCCGCGGCGCTCTGGTGGTCCATTCGTCTAGATCCAGTCCGCGGACTTTGCCGCGGGCGCGAGGGAGCCGATAAAGGGACTGAGTGCAAGACAAGCGGCAGCACGGTGCGAGATGACCGACGGCGCAGATGTCGAGTTCTTCGGAGCCCACATCACGGTGAAGAACGCCAAGCTGGCGGCGCTGCTGAACAGCGCGCTCACCGACGATGTGACGGTCGTCGGCAAGCGGGCGCTCGACCTCGTCTCGGCCGAGCAGCGCGATCAGGAGCTCAACTACGCCGTCGACGAGGCCGGCGCGGCCCCCGACCCGTCCCCGGCGCAAGACGAGGCGGACGGCTCCCTCGACAGGGTGTTCGCCCGGCGCCGGCCGCCCGCCGCGGAGGGCTGAGCGGCCCTCGCACGGCGCCGGTCCCGCGCGACCGGCTCGTGTCCGGAAGATGTATCCTGTGTAGCGTCATGCCCGCGCTGCTTTCGATCGTCGTCCCCGTCTTCAACGAGGCCGGCAGTCTCGAACCCCTGTACGAAGAGATTGCCGAAGCGCTCGGCCCGTTGGGCGCGTTCGAGGTCGTCTTCGTCGACGACGGCTCGACCGACGGCTCGATCACCGTCATGGAGCGGCTCGCGGCCGCGCACGACGGCGTGCGCGTGGTGAAGCTGCGGCGCAACTTCGGCAAGGCGGCCGCCCTCACGCACGGCTTCGCCGAAGCGCGCGGCGACGTGATCGTGACCATGGACGGCGACCGCCAGGACGACCCGGCCGAGATCCCCAAGCTGCTCGCCAGGCTCGACCAGGGGTACGACCTGATCTCGGGCTGGAAGCAGAGCCGCCAGGACCCGGTGAGCAAGACCCTGCCGTCGAAGTTCTTCAACTGGACGGTGCGCAAGTCGACCGGCGTCGCCCTGCACGACTTCAACTGCGGCCTCAAGGCCTACCGCCGCGAGGTGATCGAGCACGTCAAGGTCTACGGCGAGCTGCATCGCTACGTGCCGGTGCTGGCGAGCGATCTCGGCTTCAAGGTGGCCGAAGTGAAGGTGGCGCACCGCCGCCGCACGGCCGGCCGTTCCAAGTACGGCTGGCGCCGCTACGCCCGCGGGTACCTCGATCTCCTCACGGTGCTGTTCCTGGGCCGCTACCGGCAGCGTCCGCAACACCTGTTCGGCGGCATCGGCACGATGATGGTCGTCGTCGGCCTGCTGATCGACCTCTACCTGACGATCGACAAGTTCTTCGGTCACCCCATCGGCCAGAGGCCGTTGCTGCTGCTCGGCACGCTGCTCATCATCGTCGGCATCCAGCTGCTCTCTCTGGGTCTCGTCGGCGAGCTCATCACCCAGGCGCGAGCGCGCGACAGGCGCGACGAGTACGAGGTCGAGCGCGTGGTCGACGGGGCGGCGGCGCGAGCGGAGCTCGCCGCGGCGAGCTCCGCTCGCGCCGCCGCCCTCCCCGCTCCCGGGCCGGCGGTGGTCGAGCAGGCGACGCCTTCGCCGGCGTCCTCGCGCTCGTCGCCGTGACGGCCGCCGACCGCCGTCGGGTTCGCGGTCGCCCGGGTCGATGAGCCTGCGGATCGCCTATCTCGGTACGTACGACCCCGCGTACGCGCGCAATCGGGTCCTGATCGACGGGCTGCGCGCCGCCGGCGCCGAGGTGCTCGAGTACGCGGCGCCGCTCGACTCGTCGCTCACGGCGGCCCAGATGACCACCGCCGCGGGCGCGGCCAGGCTGGCCGGCGAGCTCGTCCGCGCCCACCTTTCGCTGCTCGTCAGGCACCGTCGCGGCGTCTCGTTCGACGTGGTCGTCGTCGGCTACCCCGGCCACCTTCTGGTGCCCTTCGCCTGGACCGTGGCCCGCTACCGGCAGGCGGCGCTGGTCTTCGATCCGCTCGTGTCGCTGTTCGACACCTTCGCCGGCGACCGCGAGCTGCTGGCCGGCGACAGCCCCGCGGGCTACGCCGCCAACCTCATCGACAGGGTGTCGTTCGGGCTGCCCGACGTGGTGCTGGCCGACACCCAGGCGCACGCCGACTACTACGCGGTCGTCCTCGGTGTGCCGCCCGCGAAGCTCGCCGTCGTGCCGGTGGGCGCCCTGCCGCTGCCCGGCGCGAGCGGCGCCGCTCGCGAGCCGGCCGCGGGAGAGCCGTTGCGAGTCGTGCAGTACGGGCGCTGGAGCCCTCTCCACGGCCTCGCCACGGTGCTCGAGGCGGCCGTCGAGCTGCGCGACGAGCCGTTCCGGTTCGAGCTGATCGGCGACGGGCAGCTCGCCTCGCACCTGGCCGACGAGGTCCGCCGTCTGCGTCTCGACACCGTCGATCTCTCGGAGGCCCTGCCCGCGTGGCGGCTGCGTTCGCGGATCGTCGCCGAGCGACATCTGCCTCGGCGTGTTCGGCACCTCCGACAAGGCGGCGCGGGTGGTGCCCAACAAGGTCTACGACGCGCTCGCCGCCGGGCGGCCGCTGGTGACCGAAGACTCGCCGGCCGCCCGCGAGCTGCTCCACGACGGCGACGACGCGCTGCTCGTGCCGCCCGGCGACGGGCCGGCGCTGGCCGCGGCCCTGCGCCGCCTGGGCGACCGCGGCGAGCGCGCTCGCCTGGGCGTCGCGGCGCTCGAGCTGTACCGGCGGCGCTGCACTCCCGAGGCGGTGGCGGCGACCTTGCTGGCGGCGCTCGAGGCGTGCCTGTGAGCGACGACCAGCGGGCCGGCCGCCGGGGCTCGTCGACGACCTTCCGCGTGGTGCAGGCCGTCTTCATCGCGGCCGTGGTCGTCTTTCTCGGACGCTATCTGCGTCACGCCTGGCCGTCCGTCCACGCCTACCCCTGGCGGCTGCGGCCCGGTCTGCTCGTCGTCTCGGCAGTCCTCGTTCTGACGTTCTACCTGCTGAACGCCCTGGTGTGGTGGACGATCCTGCGCGGCTCGGGGCTGCGGCCGGCGCCGACCAGCACGGTCGCCACCTGGGCCAAGTCGATCATCGCCCGCTACCTGCCCGGCAACGTGTTCATGTTCGTGAGCCGCGGCTGGATGAGCCACCGCCAGGGTCTCGACGTCGATCGGGTGAGCGCCGGCATGGTCTACGAGCAGGTCCTGAGCGTCGCCGGGGCGCTCGTGATCACGGCGGCGCTGTTTCCCTTCTGGCACTATGAACGCGAGGTGACGGCCTGGTCCCTGCTCGCCATCCCGCTGATCGTGGTCGCGCTGCACCCGCGGGTGTTCGCGCCGCTCTCGGCGGTGCTGCTGCGGGCGCTGCGCCGGCCGCCGCTCACCCAGGTCCTGTCGTTTCGCATGGTGCTCGGCCTGCTCGCCGCCTTCACCGGCCTCTGGGTCGTGATCGGCCTCGCCATGTGGACGTTCGCGGCGGCGGTCACGAACGTGACCGCCGCCGCCTTCCCCGAGATCACCGCGGGCTTTGCGATGGCGTTCGTGGCCGGCATGGTCGTGTTCTTCGTGCCCAGCGGCATCGGCGTGCGCGAGGCCGTCCTGGCGGCCGCCACGGCCGGCGTGTTCGCCGGCGGCGGCGTGGCGCTGGCCTGGGCATTGCTCGCCAGACTGTGGCAGACTGCACTGGAACTGAGCTTCGTGGCCGTCGCCGCCCTCGTCGATCGTCTGCAGCGCCGCGCGCGTGGGCGTGCGGCCGCCATCGAGACGGGGACGAGCGAGCACGCGCGGCCTCTGCGCGCGCCGCGCCGGGACGGAGACGACGGATGACTCGGGAACAGACCGCGCCATGAGCGCGCGACGCACCACGACCGGCAAGCGTCCCCAGAAGACCGCCGCGCGGCCCGCGGCGGCCGGGCCGGCCGCCGCGCCGGCGCCGGTCGCGACGCCGACCGACCTCGCGCGCCGCTACTTCATCTACCTGATCGTCGCCATGGTCGTGGCGGCGGCGATCCTCAGCATCCTCTCGATCCAGCGCTACCGGAACTACTACGGCGGCCGCTTCGACATGGGCAACATGGTGCAGGCGGTCTACAACACGGCCCACGGGCACTTCCTGGAGATCACCACGGCCGACGGCAAGCAGACGTCGCGTCTGGGCTCGCACGTCGACCCCATCCTGGCCGTGTTCGCCATCCCCTGGCGCCTCTGGCCGAGCCCCATGATGCTGCTCGTCGCCCAGGCGGCGATCGTGGCCCTGGCCGCCTGGCCCGCCTACCGGCTGGGTCTGCGTATCCTGGGCGACGCCCGCGCGGCCTTCTTCCTCTCGCTGGCCCTGTTGCTCTACCCGCCGCTCCAGTACGCGGTGCTGAACGAGTTCCACCCGGTGACCCTGGCCATCCCCTTCCTGCTCTTCGCCTTCGTGTTCATCGACGAGGGACACTGGTGGCGCGCGGCGCCGTTTCTCGTGCTGGCCGCCCTCTGCAAAGAGGAGATCCCGGCCGTCATCGCCGTCATGGGCGCCTACTTCGCGCTGCGCCAGCGCAGCCTCCGGCCCCTCATCCTCACGGCGGTCGCCACCGCGTACTTCCTCGTGGCCGTCAAGGTCGTGCTGCCCCACTACCACTCCGGCGGCAGCCCGTTCCTGAGCCGCTACGCCGACCTGGGCTCGAGCGTCAGCGGCATCGGCGTGAACCTCGTCCTCAAGCCGGGGGTCACCCTGGGGCACCTGTTCGCCTGGTCCGACCTGCACTACTGGCTGCAGCTCCTGTGGCCGCTGGGGTTCAGCTCTCTGCTGAGCCCCTTGACCACCCTGATCGCCGCCCCCGAGTACCTGCTGAACGCGCTCGCCAGCAACGGCTATCAGCGCTCGTATGAGTTCCACTACGTGGCCGGCGAAGTGCCGTTCCTGTTCGCCGGCGCGGTGCTCGGGATCGCCCGCGCCCGCGACTGGCTCTCGCGCGGCGGCCGCCGCACGCGGCGCTCGGCGGTGCGCTCGCCGCGCGTGTCGGTGGCCACCCTGGCGACGCGCCGTGCTGGGCGCGGCGGTGCTCGCCAACTTCGTGCTGGGGCCGCTGCCCTTCTCGCTGCCGGGGGCCCACTACTCGGGGCGCGACTATGCCGTGACGGGGCACGCCAAGGTGCTCGACATGGCCATCAGGATGATCCCCGCGGGCGCGACCGTGAGCACCGAGAACGACGCCGGATCGCACCTTTCGGCACGGCGCGTCGTCTACTCGTTCCCCTACATCGACAACGCGCAGTGGGTGATCGTCGACCAGACGAACCCGTTCGTCTACGACCACCGCGACCAGGTGGGCCACTCCGAAGCCCTCGGCCAGCTCGTGCTCAACCAGAACTACCAGTCGGTCTTCGCCCGCGACGGGGTGTACGTGTTCAAGCGGGTCGGCAGCCCGGCGCCGGCGGGCAAGACGGGGGTGCCGTTCCTCACGCCGAGCCCGGCGGCGAGCCCCACGGCGACCCCGGCCGCGCCGTAGCCGCGCGACGACGCATGGTCGAGGCGAGCGGACCAGTGGCGCGGGCTCGGCTCAGGGTCGACCGGCGGCTCCTGGCGCTCGCCGTGGCGCCCGTCGTGGCGGTCGTCGCGGCGCTCGTCGTCATGCACCTCGTCGGGCTGACCGGGAGCGACGCCGCCGCCCACGCCTACAAGACCAGCCTCGTGGCCCAGGGGCAGTCGCTCGTCTGGGACGATCTCTGGTATGCCGGGTCGTACGGCATCGTCGGCTACGGCGTCGTCTACTACGAGCTCGCGCGTCTGGTCGGCGCGGTGCCCATCGTCGTGCTGTCCGCCGGTCTGCTGCCGCTCCTGTTTCATCTCTACGTGCGTCGCGCCTGGCGGGTGACGAGCCTGCTGCCCGCGGTGGCGCTGGCCGTGGTCGTCGTCTTCTACCTGATGAACGGCCAGGACCCGTTCCTGCTCGCCATGGCGTTGACCATGGCCGGCCTCGCTCTGCTCGCCCACGACCACCCGGTGTGGGCGGCGCTGCCCGTCGGCGTGGCCGCCTTCACCAACCCCATTGCCGTGGTGGTCGGCGCCGTGTTCGTGGCGGCCGAGGCGCTCGCCTGGCGGCCGGTGCGGCGTCGCGTCCTGCTGTTCGCCGCGGCACTGTCTCCGTTCGTCGTCGCCTGGCTGGGCCTGCAGCTCGCCTTTCGCGGCCGCGCCTCGTACCTGGCGCAGCCCACCGAGCTCCTCAAGTGGACGGCGGTCGCCGCCGTCGGCGTCGTGCTCGCCCGGCTCTCGGACGATCCCGAGCGGCGCGCCAAACAGATCCTCTTCGCGCTGGCGGGGGCCTTGTGCCTGGCGGCCATCGTCGTGCCGACGGAGCTCGGCAACAACGCCGGCCGGTTCCTCGCGCTGTTCGGCCTGCCGGCGCTGCTCATGGTGCGTCGGGTGCGGCTGCCGCGGGCGGCGACGGCGGCCCTGCTGGCGGCCGTCGCCGCCGTCCAGCTCGCGACGCCCGTCTCCGACCTGCTGCGTCCCGGCGACGCCGCCCAGACCAAGGCGGCGTTCTTCGCGCCGGTCCTGTCGTTCGCGCGCCGCGACTACCGTGCCGACTTTCGCTACCACGTCGTCGCCCTGCGGTTGCACTGGGAGTCCTACTACTTTCCGCGGGCGGGGCTGCCCATCACCCGCGGCTGGTTTCGCCAGAGCGACTGGCAGCACAACGCCATCCTCTATCAGTCACCCACCCGGGCGCAGTACATCGCCTGGCTGCGCGACCTCGGCGTGAGCGACGTGTTCGTGCCGCGCGCGGCGCACGATATCAGCAGCGTCGGCGAGCCGGCCCTGATCAGGCGCTCGCCGGCCTTCGTACGCGTCTTTCAATCAAGCTCATGGACGGTCTACCGACTGCGTGCGCCGTCGCCGCTCGTGGTGACGGCGGGCGGGAGCGTCGGTTCGACGCTCCCGCCCGCCGCCCAGGGCGCCGCCGTGACCGCGGTCGGCCACGACACGATCGCCATCGCCGTCGCCCGGCCCGGCGCCTACATCGTCAAGTTCACCTGGACACCGTACTGGCGCCTCGTCGCGGCACCCGGGCCGGCGGCCGCGGCGGGCAGCCTGGCGCGCGCGCCCGGTGACTGGACGCTGCTACGGGCCGGGCGGCCCGGACGCTACGTGCTGCGCGTGCAACCCACTCTGCGGGCGGCGCTGTCGCAGATCTTCTAGGCAGCGCCCCAAGCTCCCCGAGGCGGGTGGTTCAGGCGACCCAGCTAAAGATCGCGAACTTGGCCGTGAGAACGACGCAGAGCACGATCGACAGGGTGCAGATGATGAGGTGCGCCCGCGGACGGCGGTCGGTGAACAGCGCCATGCTCATGAAGATCGGGAAGGCGACGAGCACGAAGCGCGGCATCGACAGGAGCGGCGTCGAGGCGGCCGGGAACAGCAGCGGGTAGCCGATCGTGACGAGGGCGTAGGCGGACAGCGCCAGCGGCAGGCGCCGCAGGCCGTAGCAGAGGGCGAGGCCGGCGATGACGAGCGCCGTCAGGTTGACGAGGTTGGCCACCGCCAGCGGCACCACCTCCCCGGGGTGGGTCGCCGGCCAGTAGAGACGGCTCGTCTGGCCCGAGATGAGCTGGCGGGCGCCCTGGAAGCCCGCCGCGACTCCCTCCCAGAGCGCGTACGTCGGCACCGCGAGGTAGCGGCGCCACTGGTCCTGGACCTGGGCGAACAGCAGCGGCTTGCCGAAGCTGAGGCTGAGGTAGGCCATCCAGACCATGAGGCCCTCGGGGATCATCAGGAGCGACGCGACCGAGGCGTCGGTGCGACGCAGCTCCCAGTCGCGCTGCTCGTAGTAGCAGAGCGCCATCGGCACGATCAGCAGGAATCCGGCGCTGCGCGTGAGGGCGGCCGCCAGGCCGGCGAGGCCGGCGAGCTTCCAGCGGCCCTCGGTCGACCAGAGGATGCAGGCGGCCGAGAGCATGAGGAACATCGATTCGCTGTAGACGGCCTGCCAGAAGAAGGCGGTCGGGAAGATCGACAGGTACAGGCACGTGCGGTAGGCGACCTTGCCGCCGTACCGGGCCGCCACCAGGCGGTAGAGGAAGTACATCGCGGCGAAGTAGCAGGCGAGCGACACGACGATGCCGGCGATCACCAGGTTGTTGTCGAAGACGATGCTCACCCAGCGCACCATCAACGGGTAGAGCGGGAAGAAGGCCACCGTGCCGTCGTTGCCCGCGTAACCGTCGGCGGCAATCTTGATGAACCAGACGCCGTCCCAGACGGCCCACGGGTTGAAGAGGTGGGCGAGCGTGCCGTGGAAGGGCTCGGCCAGGCGCGGCAGGCGCCAGGCCCACTGCGCCGGCTTGACGCCGATCACCCAGGTCGCGAGGGCCGCCGTCAGGCCGATGAGCAGCCGCGAGACGACCGCCATGACCATGGTGCGCCGCAGGTAGCTCGGCGCCGCGACGGCGGCGGGCTCGGCTGCGAGGTCCGTGGTCCCGGGCTCCGGCTCGAGAGCCTCGTCGGCGACGATGTTCGGGATGGGGTCCGTGCGCTTCCTCGTAGGTCAGGCGTCGACCGTGTGGGCGCTGCCTAGTATCTCACGGAGTCGCCGGCGGGGCGTCGGCGCCGGGCCCCAGACCGGCCGCCTTGAGCCGCTCCTCCAGTGCGAACCGCAGGCCGGCGGCGGCGCGGTCGGCGTCGGGCTTGGATTCCTGCCAGACGGTGAGACGCAGGCGGACCGTGTCAGCGGCGAGCTCGGTCACGGCGAGAGTCGGATGGCGCTCGGGGGAACGGCCGCGGCTGAACGCCGCGGCCGTCGCGAGCGCCTCACGGCGCACGTCGGCGAGCGCGGCGGCGGCGGGCACGACGAAGTCGACCGCCGCCGCGCTCGCCTCGTCGACGATCGTGAAGTTGCGGATGACCTTGCTGCCGAGCTGCTCGTTGGGGATGACGATGCGGCTGTTGTCGTCGCCGCGGATGTACGAGTAGGTCAGACGCACCTCCTCGACCGTCCCCTGCCACTCGTCGATGGCCACGTAGTCGCCGATACGCACCGGCTGGGCCAGGGCGACGAGGACGCCCGAGACGAGGTTGGCCAGGACGGAGCGCGCGGCGAAGCCGACGATCACGGCCGTGATACCGGCCGAGGCCAGGAGGCCGCGGGCGAACGTGCTGACCCCGGGCAGCTTCACGAGGGCCGCCGCCACTCCGACGATGACGATGGCCGCCACGACGAGCCGCCGCGCCATGCGCAGGCGGGTCTCGTCGGCGGCCGGGAGCTTGCGCGAGATGGCGCGCGAGAGGCCGCCGCCGTGGCGCCGCATGAGGCGGTCGACGACCTCGGCCACGGCGACCGTGAGTAGCAGGATGACGGCGGCGGTGATGACGCCGCTCGTGGTGGCGCTGACGGCGAGAAGGGGCACGGTCGCGCTCAGGGGGTCGCGCCGGGCGTCGGGGTGGTCGTGGCCGCGGGCGAGGGCGCGGCCGACGGCGAGTCCGTGGGCTCAGTCGCCGGAGTGCCCTGCGGCAGGTCGGTGCGCACGTCGTAGAGCACCCTGCCGGTGCGGTAGTCGAGCAGCGCGACGACCGTGTCGGGGCCGCTCACGCCGTCGATGTGGCCGCTGACCTGCCAGACGAAGCGGTAGGGCGGCGTGATCGTCGTCGTCACGGTGCGGTGGCCGAGCGGGTGCGTGAACGTGTAGGGCTTGCCCTCGGGCAGGAACAGCAGACGCACCTCGTGGGGGTCGATCGCCGAGCCGCGAAAGTAGCCGTCGGCGTGGCGCAGGGCGATGCCCGACGTCTTCAGCCGCGAGTCGCCGGGCACGGTGAGCGCCGTGATAATGAACGACCAGCTGCGCCACGGGTGCGTGAGAAAGCCGGTGTTCTGGGCCGCGGCCGTGTAGCGGAAGGCCACGAGCGAGGGCAGGTAGAACACGAGGATCACGACGACCAGGATGAGGATGATCCAGAAGCGCTTGTTGCGGTTCCTGAACAGGGGCGCGGGGCTCGGCTGGGAGCCGTCGGGTCCGACGGAAGACAAGGCGATCATGAGCCGGCCGGGGCCATCGGGCCGGCCTCAGCTCCCGAGAGCACGCTCGTGGAGGTCGGGGTAGATGGAGGTCGCCGCGAAGATCTCGCGCGCCGAGGCCTGCATCCGGGCGTAGTAGCCGTTGTCGCGCAGCGGGTTCAGATGGATGAGGATGAGCTCGCCGACCCCGGCCTGCGCCGCCAGGGCGGCGGCCTGGCGGGCCGAGCTGTGGGCGAGGTAGGTCGTGCGCACCAGGTCTTCGGCGTCGGGGTCGGCTTCTTCGACGCCGTCGATCCAGGATTCGTGCAGCAGCACCTCGGCGCCGCGGGCGAAGACCGCGGTCTCGGGGTCGGCCACCGTGTCGGTCGCCATGACGAAGTGGTCGTCGAGTCGGTAGGCCACGGTCGTGTCGGGGTGACACTGGGCCCGCAGCCGCAGCTCGTGGCCGGCGACCTCGTTGACGCCCTGGTGCAGCGTCTCGAGCACGAGACCCGGCTGCTCGTGCCAGGCGCGCGGGTTGTAGGGCTTGCGGATGAGCTCGGGCACGCCGCGCTGCGGGTCGACGCCGCTTAGCGCGGCGTCGGGCACGTGGACCATCAGCGTGCGGCCCGCGAAGATGGCCGGCAGGTAGGCGAGGCCGCACACGTGGTCGAGATGGTAGTGGGTGAGGAACAGATGGATCTCGTGGGCGTTGGCCAGGAGCTCCGACGCCGGCGGACGCAGCAGCCTGCCGAGGCCGGTGCCCGCGTCGAAGATCAGCAGCAGAGGGCCGTCGGCGATCGCCACGCAGGTCGTCTCGCGCTCTGGCGTGGGGATCCAGCCCTGGGTGCCGAGCAGTGTCAGGCGCACTGTGGTCGGTCCTTTTGCTCGTATCGCAAGGCGGTCATCGGTTATATGCTACCCCGTACCGGCATTCGGTGGAGAGTGGGCGTTCATGCAATCGACAGTGATAGCAGCCGCCCAGGCGGTGACGCTCGATAGTCCGTACGACTCCGTGTTCGTGCCGCTCGTCGACGACCTGGTCGACGCTCTCGTCAGCGACGACCCCGCAAGCTTCCTCACGGCCGTCGAAGGCCGTGCCCGGCTGTTCGCTGCCGAACGCTGCCTGCGCATGGCCGACGTCTTCATCGGGCTCCAGCTCGGACTCGGAGCGTTTCGCGGCGCGCTGTCGGGAGCCTCGCCCGACGAGGCGCTCGTCGCCGAGCGCCTCGGGCGCCTCGAAGGCGAGGCCCTGCTGCGCGCCGGCGTCGGCTTTGCCGAGGGCCTCGAAGACACGGTCGGCCAGCTCAGCCAGACAGTCGCCGCCCTGGCGCCGACCGACCCGGTGACCGGCCTCATCAACGCCGCCGAAGTCGGCCGCCGCCTTGCGGTCGAGCTCGAGCGCTGCCGGCGCACCGAGGTGGGGCTCGGTGCCTTTGCCGCCGCCATCGTGGCCCGCGACGGCGCTCGCCGCGGCGCGCCGGCCGATCTCGACGATCTTCTGCGCTGCTCCGCCCGGTTGATCGCCGCCGACGTGCGCCGCTACGACACGGTCGGACGCCTCGGCGACGTCGAGTTCGTGGCCGTCCTGCCCCATGTAAGCCGGCACGGCGTGCAGGCCGTGCTCGAGCGGCTGCGCCACGGGCTGGCCGGCCAGTGCTCGTCGGAAGACAAGGTCGCCTTTCGCTTCGCCGCGACTCACCTCGACGTGGTCGACATGGTCGCGACCGACCTCCTCGAGCTGCTCGCGGCCGGCCTGAACAGGGCCCGCCGCGGCGCCGAGACGGTCGTCTGGGTCTAGGGTCCCGGCGTCCGCTCCCCGCCGGCCGCGGCCAGCAACGCGGTCGCCTTGCGCACGATCTGACGTTCGTTGGGGTAGGTCATGCGGTCGAGGGCGCGTTCCACGGGAAACCAGGCCGCCTCGGCGACCTCGTGATCGTGCTGCGACGTGTCGCCGCGGACGAAGCGCACGAGGAAGAAGTGGACCACCTTATGGATGCGCACCTGGTCTTCGCGCGAGTAGAACCAGTACTCGATGCTGTCGAGGTCGCCGTCGATCACGCCCTCGATGCCGGTCTCCTCGCGGATCTCGCGCAGGGCGGCGGCCTCGTGGGTCTCGCCGGGCTCGACCCAGCCCTTGGGCAGAGCCCACACGATGCGCCCGGCCGGGCGGATCAGACACAGTTCGAGGACGGCGCCCGGGCGCGCCACGACGCCGCCTGCCGACACCTGGTGCCTGACCTCCATGCGGCTCCCCTCGAGGCCGGCCGCGCAGCGGGCGCGGCCGCTCATCTGCGGCTAGTATATCCTTGGCGGTCTCGACACGGCTGCGCCTCCGGGCGCCGGAGGTGATCGCTTGTTCGCCGCGATCGGCAGGTTCTCGTACCGGTTCCGCTGGCCGGTCATCGCCGTCTGGGTGGTGGCCTTCACCCTGGGCCTCGCGACCATCCCCCGCCTCCACAGCGAGCTCAAGGGGGGCGGCTTCTCCAACCCGGGCGCGCCGGCCCAGCGGGCGCTCGACCTCATGCAGCGACGCCTGCACACCGGCCTCGCCGAGATCGCCGTCGTCTTCACGAGCCCCACGCTGGACGCCCGCGGCCCGCAGTTCCGGGCGGCCGAGGCGCGGGCGCTGGCCGGCGTCACGGCGGCCACCATCCCGGGACTGCAGAGCGTGCGGACCTACGGGTCGAGTGGCGACACGACCCTCGTCTCGAGCGACGGCAAGGCCTCGCTTGCCCTTCTGGTCTTCGACAGTCAGATCGAACAGGCCCAGCAACAGGTCGACCGCATCAGGGCTCGGCTGCAGCCCGACGGCCTCACGGCCTACATCACTGGCGACCCGGCCGTCTACCAGGCGCTTGAGACGGTGTCGGCGAGCGACCTGCGCCGGGCCGAGACCTACGCCCTGCCGTTCGCCCTGATCGTGCTCGTCATCGTCTTCGGCAGCGTGGTGGCCGCCGCCCTGCCGGTGATCGGCGGCGGCCTGGCCGTGACGGTCACGCTCGGCGTGCTGTACCTCCTCGCCCAGCGCCTCAGCCTTTCGATCTTCACGATGAACGTGGCCTCGCTGCTGGGCCTCGCCGTGGGCATCGACTACTCGCTGTTCATCGTCGGCCGCTTCCGCGAGGAGCTCGCCGGGGGGGCGAGCGTCGCCGCCGCGGTCGAAGCGACGGTCGCCCACGCCGGACGGGCGATCTTCTTCAGCGGCATCGCCGTGATGGTCGGTCTCTCCGGCCTGCTCATGTTCTCGTACATGTCGCTGCGCTCGATCGGCCTGGGCGGGGCCATCGTCGTAGCGTTCTCGGTGCTCTCGGCGCTGACCCTGCTGCCCGCCGTGCTCGGCGTGCTCGGCCGGCGCGTGGACTCGCTGCGCATCTTCGGGCACGGCGGCACCGAGAGCCGCTTCTGGCGCGCCTGGTCGAACTGGGTCATGGACCATCCCGTCGTGGTGCTGGTCGGCACGATCGCCGTGATCGCTCTCTTCGCCGGGCCGATCGTGCGCATCCGGACGAACGTGCCCACCGCCACGTCGCTGCCGACGAGCCAGGAGGCGCGCCAGGGCTACGACATCATCCAGGCGCGCTTCGACCGCGGGGCGCTCAACCCGGTGCAGGTGCTCGTCACCTGGCAGGGCACGGGCGCGGCGGCGCAGCCGACCGCGCCGCAGAACCTGGACGCGCTCTACGGCTACGGCAAGCAGCTCGCCGCGCTGCCCGACGTGGCCGGCGTCACGAGCATCGTCAACCAGCCGGGGCTGACGTCGCAGGAGACCGTGCAGACGTTCTGGAACCTCGTGCTGAGAGTAGGCTCGGCGAGCGTTTCTCTTCCGGGGTCTTCGCCGTTCCCCGGGCCGAAGGCCGCCGCCGCCCAGGCGCTGCTCGCCGCGACCACCGCGCCCAACACCGTCCTCTTCCAGGTCGCCCCGAAGAGCGACCCGAGCGGCGGCGCCGCCCAGGCCCTGTCGCAGACGATCAAGAACTTGCCGCCGCCGACGGGCTACGCCGTCCACGTGGCCGGCCTGTCGGCCGGCACCCACGACTTTCTCTCGGCCATCTACAGCCGCTTTCCGTGGGTCATCCTCTTCGTCGTGTGCGTGACCTACGTCGTGCTGCTGCTGCTGCTGCGCAGCGCCTGGCTGCCGCTCAAGGCCGTGCTCGTCAACTCGCTGTCGATCATGGCGAGCTTCGGCGCCCTCGTGTTCGTCTTTCAGCAGGGACACCTGTCGGGTGTCCTCAACTTCGTGCCCGAGGGCTACGTCGACGCCACGCTGCCGGTGATCATGTTCTGCTGCCTGTTCGGCGTCTCGATGGACTACGAGGTGTTCCTGCTCACCCGCATGCGCGAGGCCTGGCTCGAGACCCGCGACAACCGCCAGGCGGTGGGCTTTGGCCTGGAGCGCACCGGGCGCATCATCACGAGCGCGGCGCTCATCATCGTCATCGTCGCGGGCTCCTTCGCGACCACCAGCATCCTCATCACCAAGGCCATCGGCGTAGGCCTGGCGGTGGCCATCGCATTGGACGCGACCATCATCCGCATCCTGCTCGTGCCGGCCACCATGCGTCTCGTGGGGTCGATCAACTGGTGGCTGCCCTCATCGTTGGAGAGGGTCCTGCCGAAGATAGGCGAAGGGTAGCGACGCCGCCAGCGGCGTCGTGCGGGAACAAGGGAGGGTCGGCGTAGGCGATTCACGCCCGGGGATGTTCGAAGCCCTGCGCGAACCGGACTTCCGGCTGCTGTTCACAGGCCAGGCCATTTCACTGATCGGCAGCTCGGTGACCACGGTCGCGTTGGCTTTCGCCGTGCTCGAGATCGGTACGCGAACCGATCTCGGCATCGTCGTGGCCGCCGGTCTCCTCCCGCTCGTCCTCTTCCTGCTGATCGGCGGCGTGTGGGCTGACCGACTGCCGCGCCAGTGGGTGATGCTGGTCTCCGACGTAGTGCGCTTCTTCTGCCAGGCGGCGATGGCCTGGCTGCTGATCACTCACCACGCGTCCATCTGGGAGCTCGCCGTCCTGCAGTTCGTGCGCGGCACCGCCGAGGCGTTCTTCCGTCCGGCCCAGACCGGCCTGGTGCCGCATACGGTCAGCGCCGGGCACCTGCAGCAGGCCAACGCCCTTAGGGGGCTGACCGACAGTCTGGGTGTGACGCTGGGCGCCGCCCTGGGCGGCGTGCTGGTGGCGGCCATCGGTTCGGGCTGGGCGATCGGCGTCGATGCTCTGTCCTACCTCGTGAGCGCCTGGTTTCTGTGGGGGCTGCGGGGGCTCGTTCCGGCGGTCTCCACGAGGGCCGGCTCGCTGGCGGCCGCCGAGAGCGGCCTCACGGCGGGGCTCAGCGGCACCGCCGGCGCTCTTGCGCAAGGCGAGCCCGGCGGCCAGACCGGCAGCTTCCTGCGCGATCTGCGCGACGGCTGGCAGGAGTTCCGCTCGCGCACCTGGCTATGGGTGATGGTTTGCGAGGCGGCGGTCTTTCACCTGGTCATCATCGCGCCGCTGTTCGTGCTCGGCCCCTATGTCGCGAAGTACTCCCTCGGCGGGGCGACCGCCTGGGGCGCGATCCTGGCATCGTTCGGTGTGGGCCAGGTGATCGGCGGCGCGACCGGCCTGCGTCTGCGAGTGGCGCGGCCCCTGCTCCTTTGCGGCTGGCTCACGCTGCTCGAGGTGCCGCTGTTTGCCTTCTTCGCTCTCGGCTACGGCACGGCGGCGCTGATCGGCGCCGCGGCCCTGTGCGGTATCTCGGCGGCGCTCGTCAACGTGCTCTGGGAGACCACGCTGCAGGAACAGATCCGGGCAGAGGCGTTGTCGCGGGTGTCCGCCTTCGATCTCATGGGCTCGCTGGCCTTCTATCCGCTGGGCGTCGTCGTCGCCGGCCCGATTGCCGCGGTCATCGGCGTCGCCGGCTCGTTCACGGTGGCCAGCGTCGCGACGTTCGGCTCGGCGGTGTTGCAGATCACGCTGCCCGACATCAGGGGCGTCCGCCGCCGCCGCGTGGAGTTGCGCCCCCCGCGCGCCCGCCCACGCCTCTCAAACGAGCCTGCCCGTCTCCTCCCACTCGCGGTACAGTCCGCAGTAGCGACCACCGGCCAGCAGGAGCCCGTCGTGATCGCCGCGCTCGACGATGCGACCGTCCTCGATCACGAGGATCTCGTCGGCGTAGCGCACCGTGCTCAGGCGGTGCGCGACGATCACCGAGGTGCGGCCGCTGAAGAGCACGTCCATGGCCCGCGAGATGCGCTGCTCGCTCTCGGCGTCGACGCTCGAGGTCGCCTCGTCGAGGATGAGCACGCGGGGATCGGCGAGCAGCGCTCGGGCGAACGAGATGAGCTGACGCTGGCCGGTCGACAGGGCGCTGCCGCCCTCCTGGACGTCGGTGTCGTAGCCCTCGGGTAGCCCCTCGACAAAGTCGTGCACGCCCACGATACGAGCGATGCGCCGCACCTCGTCGAGGCTCGCGTCGGGACGGCCGAAGCGGATGTTGTCGACGATCGAGCCGGTGAACAGGAACGCCTCCTGAGGCACGACGGCGAGCTGTTCGCGCAACGATCTCGTGGTCACCTTGCGCAGGTCGAAGCCGTCGATGCGCACGGCCCCGCCGCGCGGGTCGTAGAAGCGCGCCAGCAGCTTGATGATCGTCGACTTGCCGGCCCCGGTCGTGCCCACCAGGGCGATGGTGGCGCCCGGCGCCACGGCGAAGTCGACGTCGTGCAGCACGTCGCCGCCGTCGCCGTAGCCGAAGGTGACGTGGTCGAACTCGACGCGGCCGCGCACGTCGCGCAGCGGCCGGGCATCGGGCGCGTCGGTCAGGTCGGGCTCGGTGTCGAGCACGGTGTAGATCTTCTGCACGGCCGCCATCGACGACTGGAAGGTGTTGTAGAGCTGGGAAAGCTGCTGGATGGGGTCGAAGAAGCTTCCCAGATAGGCGATGAAGGCGACCAGTACGCCGACCTGGATGGCGCCGCTGACGACGAGCGTGCCGCCGTACCAGAGCACGACCACGATCCCCACCGCCGACATGAGCTCCACGAAGGGGAAGTAGAGGCCGCTCTGCACCACCGTCTGCATGTTGGCGTCGCGGTAGGCGGCGTTGGTTGCGACCTCTCCCTTCATGTCGCGCTCCTCGGCGCGGAAGGCCTTGAGCACGCGCATGCCCGAGATCGACTCCTGGAGGTGGGCCGAGACGTCGCCGATGCGGTTGCGCACGAGCGCATACGAGCGCGCCGAGCGCGTGCGGAACCTGAGGGTGCCGAGCAGCAGGAAGGGCATGATGGCGAGCGTGGCGAGAGCCAGGCGCCAGTCCAGCACGAAAAGCAGGACGGCGGCGCCGACGATGGTGAGGCCGTTCGTGACGAGCGTGCTGACGCCGTCTGTGACGAGCTGGTCGAGGGCGTCGATGTCGTTCGTCAGACGCGACACGATCCAGCCGGTGCGCTGGCGGCTGAAGAAGTCGAGCGAGAGCTTCTGGAGGTGAGCGAAGACGTTGCGCCGCAGGTCGAGGATGAGGCGCTCGCCGACCCAGCTCACGAGGTAGGTCTGCACGTAGCTCGCGCCAAGGTTCAGGAGGTTGACGGCGAGGAAGGCGACGATGACGAGGTCGACGACGTGCATGTCTTTCTGCTGGATCCCCGAGTCGATGGCGATCTTGACGAGGTAGGGCACGGCCAGACCCGTCAGGGTGACGACCACCATCGAGATGATGCTGAGCGCCGCCCGGCCGCGGTAGGGGTAGGCCAGCCGCGCGAGGCGCGCGAGCTTGAGCTCGCGCGCCAGATGCACGAAGGCGCGCCAGCCACGGAAGTCGTGCAGGTCGGCGCCGCTGCCGTGAGGGCCCGACTGGCGTCCGCTCCAGGCCATCTCAGCCTCGTCGCTTTCGCCGCGCCGCACGCCGCTCGCGGCACGCCTGCCACCACGAGCCGAGCAGCACGGCCATGAGCGAGCTCGCGCAGACCTTCCCGGCCCAGCTGGAGTGCCACTGCCCGTCTCGGCGAGCCACCTCAGCCCACCTTGCCCCGGCGCCGCGCGCCGCGCCCATCGCCGGCGAAGCCGTCGGCCGCATCGAGTGTCGTGCCTTCGAGCTCCGCGGCGCCGAACATGCGCCGGTAGAGGGTGTCGCCGGCGATCAGCTCGGCGTGGACGCCGCGCTCGACGACGCGTCCCTTGTCCATCACCACGATCTCCTCGGCCAGCGAGATGGTCGACGGCCGGTGGGCGATGATGAAGGTCGTGCGGCCCTTCATGACCTCGACCAGTGCGCGCCTGATCTTGAACTCCGTCTCGGCGTCGACGCTCGAGGTGGCGTCGTCGAGGATGAGGATCCGGGGATCGACGACGAGCGCGCGAGCGATGGCGATGCGCTGGCGCTGGCCGCCCGACAGGGAGAGGCCGCGCTCGCCGACGACCGTCTCGTAGCCGTCGGGCAAGGCCTCGATGAACGACGCGGCCTGGGCGCGCTCGGCCGCCTCACGCACCTGCTCGTCGCTTGCCTCGGGGCGACCGAAGCGGATGTTGTCGGCGACGGTCGTCGAGAACAGGAACGGGTCCTGGGTGACGACGCCGATGTGGCTGCGCAGATCGGCGAGGCGGGCCTCGCGCACGTCGAGGCCGTCGATCAGGATGCGGCCGTCGCCGGTATCGTAGAAGCGCGGCACCAGGTTGGTCAGGGTCGTCTTGCCGCAGCCGGTGTGGCCCACGAGGGCGATCGTGTGGCCGGCCGGCACCTTGAGGTCGACGTTCTCGAGCACCGGCCGGTCGACGTACGAGAACGACACGTTCTCGAAGCGCACCTCGCCGCGGATGCTCGGCACGGGGGTCGCGTCGGGGCGCTCGAGCATCTCGATCGGCGCGTCGAGGATCTCGTACACGCGATGCCCCGAGGCGATGGCGCGCTGGGCGAGGCCGGTGAGCCAGCCGATCACCTGGGCCGGGTAGATGAGCATCATCAGGTAGCTGTAGAAAGCCACGAGCGAGCCCAGGCTGAGGCTGCCGTCGATGACCGCGCGGCCGCCCCCGTAGAGCAGCACGACGACCGCGAGATTGGGCAGAAAGCCGATCAGCGGCACGTAGAAGGCGCGGATACGGGCGGCGCTCACCTCGGCCTCGAACACCCTCGTGCTGCGGTCGGAGAACTTGGCGAGCTCGTCGTCTTCGCGGGCGAAGATGCGTACGATCCGCGAGCCGGTCACGTTCTCTTCAGCCGTCGCGGTGACGTCGGCGATCTTCTGCTGGACGTCGCGCAGGATCGGCTGCAGGCGGCGGCTGAAGCGCACGGTGACGAGCAGCAGGAGTGGCAGGAACGCCAGGCTGAGCAGGGCGAGCTGCCAGTCCAGAAAGAACATCAGCACGGTGACCGCGACCATCGTGAAGATGTTGGTGGTGAAGAAGATGAGGCCGTAGCCCAGGAACATGCGCACGTTCTGGATGTCGGCCATGGCCCGCGACATGAGCTGCCCGGTGGGCCAGCGGTCGAAGTAGGTGAACGGTTGGCGCAGCAGATGACCCCACATGCGGTTACGCAGGTCGTACTCGATGGCGAGGCTGACCTTGCCGGTCGACAGACGGCGGGCGACGGCGAAGCCGAAGCGCAGGACGCCGATCCCGAGCATCGCCAGGCCGTACCAGATCAGCAGGCTCGTCTTGCCGGGCACGAGCGCCTTGTTGATGACCCCGCGGGTGAGCCAGGGGATGGCGAGCGACGCGGCCGTCTGCAGCAGCGCCGTGCTGAAACCGACGAAGACGAGCCACGGGTAGTCGCCGAGCAGCTTGGTGATGCGCCAGAAGGTCTTCATCCGTAGGTGAAGCATACCCGGCGCCAAACTGCCCGCCCGGCGCTTGACCGACGCGAGAGCCATTTGATAATGTTTCTCAAGTAACTGCCTCGGAGGCACACGGAAACCGGTGCAAGACCGGTGCTGCCCCGCAACTGTGACCGCTGACGAACGTCGCCGGCATGCCACTGTCTCTCAAGAGAGAGACGGGAAGGCGCGACCAGTAGGCTTTCAGGCGGCAAGCCAGGAGACGGGCCCCGAGGAGACGCTGACGGCGAACCTCGCGGGAGGACCGGCGTGCCTTCACATCGGCGCTCGAGAAACACTTCGGTCCCGGCCGATCAGGCCGGCTCACCGTGTTGTTGCGACTCTCCTCCGCCCACTCCCCCAGAGCCATTCCTCGTGCCGCGCATTCCTCGCATCGTCCACGGACTCCATCGCCACAAAGGAGAAGCCATGCCCACGACCGCGCATACGCTGTCTGCGAAGCTCGACCGAACGTCTGGGAGCGCTGAGTTTGGCGCTCGAGCTGCGACAGGCCGCGGCTACGTGCACATCTACACCGGTGAGGGCAAGGGCAAGACTACGGCCGCCTTCGGCCTGGTCCTGCGGGCCGCCGGTCATGGTAAGCGGGTCTGGGTCGGTCAGTTCATGAAGGCCAGCTCCTACGGCGAGATTGCCGCGTTGCGCGACAACCCGCTGATCACCGTCGAGCAGTTCGGCGATCCCGGGTGCATCCATCGCGACGAGGTCACCACGGTGCACCGCCGGCACGCCTTCGAGGGCCACGCCCGCGCCGCCGCCGCGCTTATCTCAGGCGAGAACGACCTCGTCGTGCTCGACGAGCTCGACGTCGCGGTCTGGTTCGGCCTGCTCTCGGCGCGCGATTGCCTCGAGTTGGTTGAAGCGCGGCCGCCGGCAGTCGAGCTCGTGATCACCGGCCGCTACGCGCCACCGGCCTTGATCGAACGGGCCGACCTGGTCACCGAGATGCATGAGGTCAAGCACTACTACCAACGCGGTGTGCAGGCACGCGCCGGGATCGAGTTCTAGTGCGCGCAAGGAGCCGTGGCCGTTGCCAGAAAAGGAGGGAATGATGCCGCATCGCTGGGTGAACGCTACCGAGGGAGCGGAGATCGCCAACGTCATCGAGCACGAGGCCGGATTGCGCTCGCTACGAGACGCCGCTCGCATACTTGCCGTGCATCCCGGCGTCATGCGGGCGGCCCTCGAGAGTGGCCTGCTGCCGGACGCCTTCCAGACGTCCGCCGGTCACTGGCGCGTCCCGCTGGCCGATATCGTGGCGTTGCGGGCGGGTGGGCCCGAAGTGTTTGCCGCCGTAGACCGGTGCTCGCGTGACGAACCCCCTGAGCAGCGGCCGGTGGGGTCGCACCAACAGGCGGGCAGGGCGCCGCAAACTCTTGCCGCCGAGCGCCGCGCACACATCATCGCGCTACTCGACGAGCGGCGGGCCGTGCGCGTCTCGTCTTTGAGCGCGTTGCTCGGCGTGTCGCAGATGACCATCCGCAGGGACCTCGATCATCTCGATCTCGAGGGCCTGGCGACGCGCGCCCATGGCGGGGCCATCGCGCGACAATGACCCGCCCGCGAGCGGCTGACCGGCCCGCGCACCGGATATCGCTTGCGGTAGATCGCTGGGCGCGGCGGCGTCGGATGCAAGTGCCGGCGTTTGGTCGCGTCACCGCGCTTACTTTGCGGTCCAGGCGGGAAGGTGGCCGACGATCGGTTGCCATCGCCGAAACGAGCCACGACCATGCTGTGCAGCCTTGCGACCAAGCTCGACCAGCAGCAGCTGGAGAAGATCGGGGCGCTTGAGAAGGACCTGGGGGTCCCAGTGCTCGCCTTCGCCTGCCATGCGGCGGAGCCGGCTGCCATCGACGGCGGCCAGGTCGCCAAGATCAAGGAGCTCGAGGACACGCTCGGTGTCTCGCTGGTCGCCGTGAAGGCGTAGCGCCCGCCCGATCCTGAAGCCTCAGCGACTCTAGGCCCGGCTCTGCGGCGCGCTCACCGGATCGCGTCGCGAGATGAACCGTGATCGAGAACACGCAGGCCGGCCGCGGCTCGATCGAGAAGGAGCCGGCGTTCTGGCACAGCGGCTAGGAGGGCATGGCCTCGCGTTGCTCTCGTCTGCAGTCAGGGCAGATGCCGTAGACCTCCAGATGATGGCCGTAGATGGCAAACCCCGTCGTGGTCTCGAGCTGTTTCTCGAGGTAGCGGAGGTCCCCATCACCGTCGAAATCGACGATCCTGCGGCAGACTCCACAGATGAGCGGATGACTGTGACCGACCGGTGGCGCCGCATAACAGGGGCGCCCTTCGCCGACGTGGACGCTGAGCAGCAGGCCAAGCTCCGTCGAGCAAGCCGACCGCACGGTAGACGGTCGCCTGGCCGATGCCCTGCGTGCGGAGAGCCTCCGCGGCCTCCGGGACGGTGCTCGCCCGGCCGGCCGACGCGAAGTACTGCCAGATGGCGCGGCGCTGCCGTGTGAGCGGGATGCCGCGGGCGGCGAAGACCTCGTCGATCGAGGACTGGTGTGGGTTTTGGACCTTCATGGCTGAGAAGCATTGTCGAATCGCTGCGGACCGTCAAGGCTGGGCAGTGCACGGCGCGCTGGTGACGCCGGCAGGAACCTCACGCTCGTCCGGGCGCGGAAACGCGCGATGATGGCGATCGCCCGGGGACCGAACAGCGCCGCCAGTATGGCCGTGGCGCTCAGGTGCGACACGTCGAAAGGCAGGCCCTGGCCGTAGAGCGCGACGAGCGCGGGCCAGGTGTGCGGAGTGTAGGAGAGATACATCCAGAGGGTCACGAACCAGTCGAAGCCGACGGACAGCGCCGCTCCGACCAGCACCAGCTCCCAGCGCCGGGGCCGCCTGCCCTTGATGCCCATGAGCCCGCCCACTACGCCGACCAGTCCCCAGGCGAGCATCTGCCAGGGCGTCCACGGCCCCTGACCGAAGAACAGGTTGGAGACCACGGCCGTCGTCGCGCCCACCATGAAGCCCGGAGCCGGCCCCAGAGCGACGCCGGAGACGAGAACGATGAAGGTCACCGGCTTGAAGTTGGGCAGTGAGGCGAAGAGCACACGACCGGCCGTGGCCAGGGCCGCCAGGGCGGCGATCAGCGACAGCTCGCTGGCGCTCGAATCGCGCAGGCCATAGGCGACCAGTGCGAAGCCGACGACGGCGGCGATGAGTACGAGACTGAGGAAGCCCCAGTTGACGGCGCCGGGGTCGAGGACGGCATAGCCTGCCGCCACCAGCGCGACGACACCGAGAACGGCCAGCAGCAGCCAGGCGACGAGATCGCGCCGCAGGCGACCAGGCAGAGCCTTGGGCTCTTGCGGGCTCACGAGGCTCCCTCTCCCCATTGGATCTCGTCCTCGCGCAGGATGCCGGGAAGCACGCGGCGGAACAGACGGTTGATCTGCGTCGAGAAGAACAGCGACCCGTCGAGCACGTCGGCCACGGGCCCGTCGGCCAGCAGGCCGCGGTCGCCGAGCACGATCACCCGCTCGACGACGCTCGCCGCGAACTCCACGTCGTGCGTGACGAGCACGACGCAGCGGCCCGCACTGACCCAGCGGCGTATCGTCGCGGCAAGCTCGGCCTTGTGCCGTGCGTCCATGCCTCTCGTGGGCTCGTCGAGCACGACCATGGTGGGGTCTCCGCAGACGGTGGCGGCGAGCGCGACCCGCGTGCGCTCGCCGCCCGACAGGTCGCGTGGGTTCCGCTGCAGGAGAGCTTCCAGATCAAGCTCGGCGACGATCTTGGCCGTCAGGGAGTCGTGCCGCTCGCCGGTGATACCCAGTGCGTCGAGCGTGAAGGCGATCTCCTCGGCCACAGTGTCCTTCACGAACAGGTCGTTCGGGTTCTGACCCATGAGGGCGCAGTCACGTGCCGCCGCCGCCACGGTGATCTCGGAGACGTCGCGGTCGAGCAGCACGACCTTGCCGGCCAGCGGCCGCGCCAAGCCGATGAAGTGACGGATCAGCGTCGACTTGCCCACGCCGTTCTCGCCCATGAGGGCCACTGCCTCGCCGCGCGCCAGACCGAAGCTCAAGCCCTCGAGCAGCGGCTCGTCGGGGTCGTAGCCGATCGCCAGCTTGCGCGCTTCGAGGACGATGCCGCCGGAGGGTTTCCATGACGTGGCCGGGCTGCGACGCGGCTGCGGGTCTTCGTGGGTCACAAGCAAACGGCGAGCGTCCTTGACCGTCATCGGCAGATCCGGGTCGCCGGCGCCGGCCGAGCGGTCGCTGGTCCTGCGGGCGAAGAGGCGAGCGACCGGCGGCAGCAAGCCGCGGTGTCCGTCCAGCGCCCAGTCCGCGAAGTCCTGCGGATCGGCGTCTTCTGCCAGAACGCCGTCATCCATATATAGCACGCGGGTGACCAGGTGCAGGCAGCGCTCCGTGCGATGCTCGGCGAGGATGATGGTCGAGCCCGTGTCCTCCGCGAGTCGCCTGATGGCGGCGAGCAGCTCCTCGGAGCTCACGGGGTCGAGCTGCGAAGTCGGCTCGTCCAGGAGCAGCAGTTGCGGCTGGGTGGCCACGACCGCGGCCAGAGCGACCTTCTGCAGCTCTCCACCCGAAAGTGTCGAGAGCGAGGCGTGTCGCAGGTGCGACAGGCTGAGGAGAATAAGCGCCTCTTCGACGAGGCGGCTGATCGCAGCGCTCGGCACCCCCCTGTTCTCGAGGCCAAAGGCGATCTCACGCTCGACTGTGGTCATCACCGACTGGCTCTCGGGATCCTGGAAGACGAGACCGACGGCATGGGCCAGCTCGTGTGTGTGTGACGTGCGCGTGTCCCTGCCGTCGACCTCCACGTGCCCGGCGAGGGTGCCGCCGTGGAAGTGCGGCACGAGACCGTTCAGGCAGCGCAACAAGGTCGACTTGCCGCTGCCCGAGGAGCCGACCACGAGGATCACCTCGGCTGGACCGATCCGTAGCGAGACGTCGCGGAGAGCCGGCCTCTCGCGTCCGGGGTACCAGTAGGTGACGTCGGTCAGTCGCGCGAGCGTCGCCACGGCAGGGTCCAGAGTGCGGGAACGATGAGCGCCGCGAAGGCGAGCAGCCACCAGATGCCGGCGAGCTGGCTCCAGGGGTCGTCCAGCAAGGGATAGAAGTTGTACGAGAAGGCCCCGGCGAAGAGGCCCCCGAGCAGCGCCGCCGCGCCAAGCAGAGCCGCCGCCGTGGTGACCAGGTCGGCAGTTCTCCAGCGCCGCCCGTGCGACCAGTGCGAACGGTCGCGGGCGCCGAAGCCGCGTGCCTCCATGGAGGCGGCGACGTCGACGGCCCGCTCGAGGCTCTGAGCGAGGAGCGCGGCCAGCAAAGGTACGCGCGCCGCGACGCGGGCGCGTCGACGGCCGGCGTCGAGCTCTACCCCGCGAGCGCGCTGGGCATTGGAGATGCGCGCCGCGTCGCGCGAGAACACCGGCAAGAGCCGGGAGGCCAACGAGATCACAAGACCGGTGCGAAACGACAGCCGGCTCATGAGGCCGAGCTGGTCGTCGGGGTCGAGGACGAGGAGAAGAGGGCGAAGGCCGTGATCACGGCGATGATGCGCAGCGCCGTCGTCACACCGTAGGCGATTCCCTGGATGGTGATCGGCACGTCGAAGGGGCCAAGCTGGAGCTGCCAGAGCACGGTGCTGCCGCTGCGGCTGATCAGCGGGTTGACGATGGCCAGGAAACCACCGATGTAGAGAGCCGTCTTGAGATAGGGCCAGGCCGCCCGGCCGCGCCCGGCGGCGACCAGGACGACGAGGCAGAGCGCCAGTAGCGCCGTGACCTGCAGGGGATTGACGAGCACCAGGGCGGCGAGGGTGAGCGCGCCCACGTAGGCGACGATGGCGACGGGCTGGCGGCGCGCAAGGCCGCGGCGACGCGGCTCGAGTCGCCGCTTGGAGGTCGGTCTCGGCATCGCCGGCGCCACGCGGAAGGCCGGCACGCGACTCCCAGACGAGGCGGCAGTGGCCGGCGGCTTGCTGAGATCGTTCGCGGCTGGCGCGTTCACTGGGCGTGCCAGGGCAGCGTGACAAGGGAGCCGTTGACCAACGCCACAGCCACGTGGCCCGCGAGGGCGTTGGGCGTGAGGAGTATGAACATGCGCTGCGCAGCTGAGGTCGAATCGGCCAGCACGACCAAGAAGGGGCGGTTGCCGTTGTTGGTATCGGGCAGAGCCAAAGCGACCGCGTCCGCAGGAGGTCCCTGAGCACCAGCGGGTGAGAGCAGCGAGATCCCTCCTCCCTTCAGATTTACCATCTGCACGCCGTCGCCACTGTCGAGAAGCTGGCTGAGCCACCTCGTGGTGGTGACCTCCTGCGGTGTCGCGACGATGAGGCCGCCGGCGGGAGCGCCTGTGGCCAGGGAGCTCGTCTGGCCCAGGGTCAACCCCGACGCCTGCGTCCACTGCTGAAGCCCAGGCCACGCCTCGTTGGTGGCGACTTCCAGGGGACGGCCCTTCCACGGCGCTGGGAAGGCGGAGAGCGTCGCCGGGATCGACATCGCGTCGACCCACTGATGGAAGTCCCACCAGACGGTCTCGCCGCCGTGAAGCCGGTAGTCGGCGGCCCCGACACCGGCCATGATCCCGTCGACCCAGTAGAACCAGTCGGCGGCCTGCGTCGACGAGACGCCGCCAAAGGTCGACTTGACACCGTTGATGGCGCTCACGAACCCGCCACCGTACTCGGTGTCGACGCGAGCGTGTGCGGCCAGAAGGGTCATCACGTTGAGCTCCTGTTTCCAGGGCACGACTTCGTCGAGCATGACGGTGGTGCCGAAGTGCTCCGAGACGATGAGTCGCACCTCGCCGGCGCCGGGCACGTGCCCCTTGGCCGCTGGTGTGCACTTGCCCCGCACTCCGGCACAGCCCGCGACTCCGACGGCCAGCAGGAGCACGAGCACGACGATCGCGGCTGTGATGTGCGGCCGCGAGGTCGCAGACGATCTGTGCGCAAACGCGATGCGCGTCACAGTGGCACCGTCGAAGGTGTCAACGTCAGCCGTCTCAAGGCCCACCGCCGAGGTTCGGCGCGACCCAGCTGACTCTCCACGGTCACGTGTGGGGACCCTCACAGCTACGTCGGCATGCTTGCTCTAGCCAACACTAGACCACTGCAGTATATGATACGCAGTATCAGTTCGACGACCGCAGTTGTGTTCGACGTAGACTCAGGGGTCCGTTTCACGAAAGGAGCTCACATGAAGCAGAGGATCATTCTGGTGCTGGTCGCCGTGGCGACCATCGCTCTCGTGGCCGCGCCTGCCGCGCTGGCCGTGTCGAGCAGCGTGCGTGTGCAAGGGGCCACATTCCAGGTGCTGCCCAGGACGACGGTCAGCGAGAGCGCCGCCGGCGGCAAGATCGTGGATACCGACGGCACCTCATTCACCACGACGAACGCTACCGCTCTGGGAGCCACCGCGGCCGCCTTGCAGTTGGGTGGCCTGCCCTGGGACATGAGCGTCAGCGGCTCCGGTCCGTATGTCAACTCGATCGACGGACTCGCGATGGCCGGCGACGACAGCAATTGGTGGGAGATCGCCGTCAATGGCTACGCTTCGCCTGTCGGCGCGGGCAGCCTGCAGACGGTCGCCGGCGACAGCTACCTGTGGTTCCAGAACCCCGACGCCACGTTCAGCAAGCCGGCGTTCCTGCTTGTGACCAGAGTCACGGGGGGCACGGCAAAGCATGGCTTTACGCCCGGTCAGACCGTCACCGTGAGCACCGTCGGGGCGAACCTCGCCGATGTCCACAGCCAGGCCGACGCAACGCGCTTCTCGACCACCGACATCCAGACTCCGGCGCAGTTCCCGGCCATCGACGGCGCCACCGTTCACGTGGGCAGCCAGGTCTACGGGGGTGCCGCCTCCACGCTCGCGGTCAAGGACCTGGCGTCGGGCACGTATGCCGTCTGGTCTGAGAAGGCCATGGACACCGATGTCTACGCACCCTCCGCGACGGTGTTGCTCAACGTGGGCGCCAAGCCCGCTCTCGGCGCGCTTGCGGCAGGGCGCACAAACGCCAAGACGGTCAAGGTGCACTTCAAGCTGAGCGAACGCTCGGCCGTCACCATCGCCGTCACCAAGGGCTCCAAGGTCCTCGCGAAGTGGAGTGGGGCACGAGCCGCCGGCGCGCAGACGCTGACGCTGCATCTGAGCCCCGCGGCGCCCAAGACCACGTCCATCAGGGTCAAGGTCACCGCCATGGACGGCTGGGGCCGCACGACCGTCCAGACCATCGTCATCCCCAAGGGGAAGTAGTGGTCCGCTGCGTCCTCACGACGGCCATGCAGCGCGCGGGGGCTGCGTCACTGCTCGTGGCCGGTTCGGGCAGCGGGGGTGAGGGCGTAGTACTCGGCGCGCGGCCGATAGTACACGCAACGGGACCGTCGGCCGCGCCCGAGGTGCGTGACGGCTCGGGCGGCTCAGGTCCGTTCGGGATGGTGGAGGCGCTCGCGTGAACAGTGGTCCGCGACACATGGCAGCGGTCCAGCGCAGCATCGCGGCGATCATCGTGGTTGGCTTTGTGGTGGCGATCGGCGTCTTTGTCTTGGTCAACGGGAGGGGCTCGTCGTCGTCGGGCGGTGGGTCGCCGTCCGCGGCCTCTTCGCCGGTCGCGTCATCGGCGGCAGCGATCTCGAGCCTCGCGGATGCTGCGGCGCCTTCGCCGGGCGCGACCGCGTCGGCGGCTTCGGGGCCGACGCCGGCGGCAACGAAGTCGGCGGCAACGAAACCGGCGGCCAAGTCCGGTGCCGGTACGGTGCAGGCCCCGTCGGCCCCCCGTTCGGCGGCCTCAACGCTGCAGTCATCGAGCCAGAAGTCCACCCCGAAGCCCAAGCCGACCAAGACCAAGACCTCCAGCTCCTCATCGCTGGCTTCGCAGGTGCGCAGCTCGGTCGGCAAGGCCGTCTCCTATTTTCGCGCCAATCAGCTGACCTCGGGAGGGTTTGGCGCGTCTGGGCAGACGACGACCACGACGCCCTGGGTGGTTCAGGCTATCGCGGCTACCGGCAAGAGTCCCTCGACGTTCAGGCGCTCGGGGGGTAAGGGCCCGATCGCCTACCTGCAGTCGCTGGACATCACCGAGGTGGCCACGGGCGGCTCCGGGACGGCCAGCAACCCCGCCAACTTCTACGCCAAGATGATCATCACATATGACGCCGCCGGGGTCTCGTCGCTGATAAGCACGGCGGGCAGCGGACACATCGATCTCGTGGCTCATCTCCTCGCCTACGAGAACAGCCAGAGCGGAGTCTTCTCCACGACGCCGGGGGGGAGCGACACCTACGCCGCCGTCTCCACCACCACCTGGGCGGTGATCGCTCTCAGGGCGGCGGGGCAGAGCTCTTCGCAGCTCACGAAGTCGGTTTCCTGGCTTACCAGCCAGCAGGCGTCGAACGGTGGGTTCTCCTTCACCCCCGGCGGGGCGCCGGACCCCGATGACACGGCCGCGGCCGTCGAGGCGCTGAGGTCAGGCGGGATCTCCGCCTCGAACACCGCGATCGAGCGCGCCCTCTCCTATCTGCACAGCCAGCAGATGAGCAACGGGGGCTTTACCTCCGGGATGGGCGGCACGACCAACGCCGAGTCGACCGCATGGGCCGTCCAGGCGATCCGCGCCGTCGGGCAGAACCCCGCCGGTGGAGCGTGGAAGAAGGGCGGCAAGACGCCGATCAGCTTTCTGCTCTCGCTGCAGGCGAGCTCCGGTGCCTTCTACCACTACGGCACGACTCTTGCCATGCCGCTTCTGACCACGTCGGAGGTCGTGGTCGCGCTCAGTGGCAAGACGTACCCCTTCTGAGGTGCAGGCTCGGCCAGGACCCGGGTGCCGTCCAGGTGAGTCGGAGGTAGGCCGCCGCGTGCTCCTGCCCCCCGACATCGGCCTCGCCGCCACGGCCTGGTTCGACCAGCCGCTGGCGGCCGCTCTGGCCCACATCGCATCCGTCGCCGAGCTCGCCGAGGTCTACAGCGACTACAACCACAGTCTGATCAGGGCGGCCAACCGGCGGGCCGTCGTGCAGAGCGGCCTGCGGCTGACCGTGCACGGCCCCTGGGAGAACGCCGACGTGGGGCACCCGTCCGAGGCGGCCCGCAAGGCCGCGGTCGCCGTGCACCGCCGCCACCTCGAGGCGGCCGCAGATGTCGGCGCCGCCGTCTACGTGCTGCACCCCGACTACGACCTCACACCCATCGTGCGCAGCGGCGCCGTTCGCGATGCGCTCCAGCGGAGCATCGTCGAGCTGGCGGCCCTTCAGGACGAGTACGGCGTGGAGGTGGCGCTCGAGAACCTGATGGGTGCCGACCACAGCCATTTCGCGCGCCCCGGCGACCTCGACCTTGGCGCGCTCGGCCTGGCGCTCGACACGGGGCACGCCGCGGCTTGCGAGGCGCTCGCGGAGTTCCTGCGCGATCCGCAGGCGCAGCTCCGCCACGTGCACCTGCACGACAACGCGGGGCCGGTGGACGGCGCGACCGGCGTTGACTCTCACCTGGCCCTGGGCTGCGGCGTGGTGGACGCGGGCGCGGTGTTGGCGGCGGCTCGGCGGTCCGGGGTCAGCACCATCATCGAGGTGCTCACGCCCGAAGGCCTGTCGGCGAGCGTTGCGTACCTGCGGCGCGAGCGGCTGATCCCGGCCGGCTGAGACAGACGGGTCGGCGGGCGCATGCCTGACGGGCGGGCCGAAGTTCCGGCAATGTTGGTATAGACTCACGCGATGACGGGATTCATCCGGCGCTGGAACGTCCTGCGCGTCCGTAACTTCCGCAATCTGTTCCTGGGGCAGGCGATCTCGGCCTTCGGTGACGGCCTGACCCCGGTCGCCGTCACCTTCGCGGTCCTGCGGATGTCGGGCTCGGCGACCGACTTGGGCATTGTCCTGGCCGCCCAGATCACGCCGCTGGTCGCGCTGACCCTGGTCGCCGGGGTCTGGGGCGACCGCCTGCGCCGCGAGCGCGTGATGCTCGTCTCAGACTGCGTGCGCGCCTGTTCGCAGGCCATCCTTGCCCTTCTCCTGCTGACGCACACCGCGCGCATCTGGGAGCTCGTGGTCCTTCTCGCCGCCTACGGCGCCGCTCAGGCCTTCTTCGTCCCCGCCGCCGGCGCCCTCACGCCGCAACTCGTCGAGGAGCGCGACGTGCAGGCGGCCAACGCCGTGCTGGGTTTTGCCTACGGGATCGGCCTGATGGTCGGCCCCGCCGTGGCGGGCGCCCTGATCGCCTTCATCGGCCCGGGTGGTGCCGTCGCCATCGACGCCGCGACCTTCCTGGTCAGCGCCGGGTTCCTCGCCACGTTGCGCGTCGTGCCGGCCGAGCGCGTCCGGCAGGTCGGCTCGTTTCTCGGGGAGCTTCGCGACGGCTGGCGAGAGGTACGGGACCGGCCCTGGCTTGCGGCCATGCTCCTGCGCACCGCCTTGCTGCTGTTCATCGTCTCGGCACCGTTCCAGGTGCTCGGCCCGCTGGTTCTGAACGGTCACCCTCACGGCGCGGCCCATTGGGGCATCGTGCTCGCGGTCTTCAGCGGCGGCATCCTCGTAGGCGGCGCAAGCGCGCCGTTTCTTCGTTTCGCACGTCCCATGGTCGCCTGCGCGCTGCTCGGGGCGACGGCCGCGGCCTCGCCGCTGGTGCTGGCCCTCGGCGGACATTTCGTGGCGCTGACCGTCGTGCAAGCCTTCCGTGGCGTGGCCGTAGGGGTGAACTCGGTGCTCTGGACGACGACCCTACAGCTCGAGATTCCCAACGAGGCGCTCGCGCGCGTCAGCGCCTGGGACTGGATGTGCTCGCTGGCCCTGTGGCCGGTCGGGCTGGCACTGGCGGGGCCGGTCACCGCGGCGATCGGCCTGACGACCACGTGCTGGCTGTCGGCCGGGCTCGGATTGGCCGCCTCGTTGTGGGTCCTCACGTTGAGAGACGTGCGGCGGCTACGGACGAGACTGGCGTCGGCCGTATCCGGCGACGGCGCGGCGGCCTGAGGCCCCGTGGCCGGCGCCGTCTCTCTGCTGCTGTCGTCGGGACTCGCCGCGCTCGTGGCCGCGAAGGTCTGGCGATGAGCACCGCGCCGCCGGGCCGCATCGTCATGCTCCAGGGCACCGGCTCGCATGCCGGCAAGACGGTGCTGGTCGCGGCCCTCTGCCGCATCTACGCGCGTCGCGGCCTGCGCGTGGCGCCCTTCAAGGCGCAGAACATGGCGCTCAACTCGTTCGTCACGTCCGACGGTGGCGAGATGGGCCGCGCCCAGGTGTACCAGGCGGGCGCGGCCGGGCTGGAACCCCACCTCGACATGAACCCGGTGCTGCTCAAGCCGTCGAGTGAGCGCGCCTGTCAGGTGGTCGTGATGGGCCGGCCGGTCGACGACATGACGGTCGCCGGGTACCACGCCTACCAGGCGGAGGTCTGGCCGGTCGTCACGGCTGCGCTCGGCCGGCTGCGCGCGGCCAGCGACCTCGTGGTGGTCGAGGGCGCCGGCAGTTCCGGCCGAGATCAACCTGCGCGACCGCGACATCGTCAATATGCGAGTGGCGTTGCACACCCGGGCGCCGGTGCTGCTGGTCGGCGACATCGACCGGGGCGGCGTCTTCGCCTCGCTGGTCGGTCACATGGAGCTCTTCACGCCGGCCGAGCAGGCGCTGGTGCGCGGCTTTGTCGTCAACAAGTTCCGCGGCGACGCGGCGCTGCTCGACCCGGGACTCGCCTTTCTCGAGGAGCGCACCGGCGTGCCCACCCTCGGCGTCGTGCCCTTCCTGAACGACTGGCGCGGCGACGAGGAGGACTCGCTGGCGATCGACGACGAGCGGCGCCGACGTCCGGGCGCGCCGCTGCGGATCGCCGTCGTACGCCTGCCCTTCATCAGCAACTACACCGACTTCGATGCCCTCGCCGACGACCCCGACGTCGACGTCGAGTTCGTCACCACCCCGGAGGGCCTGCAGGCCGCCGCCGCCGTCATCGTGCCGGGCACGAAGAGCACGGTGGCCGACCTGGCCTGGTTGCGCGAGCGCGGCCTCGCGGCCGCGCTCGCGCAGGCCGCCGCCGCCGGCACACCGGTGATCGGCATCTGCGGCGGCTACCAGATGCTGGGCCGCCGCATCCTCGACCCCGTGGGGGTCGAATCGGCCGCCGCCGAGGTGGCGGGCCTGGGCCTGCTCGACGTCGACACGACGTTCCGGGCAGCGAAGCGCACGGTGCGGGTGAGCGGCGAAGCGAGCGGCTCGGCCCTTGTGGCCGCGGGCACGCCGCTGCACGGGTACGAGATCCACATGGGTGCCACAACCCTGGCGCCCGGCGTCGCCGCGCTCATGGACGTGGCGGCGAGCGCTGAGGCTACCCACGCCGACGGCGCCGTCTCCGCCGACGGGCTGGTCTGCGGCACCTATCTGCACGGCCTGTTCGACGCCGCCGAATTCAGGGAGGCGTTCCTCGGGCGGCTGCGGGCCGCGGCCGGCCTGCCCGACGCGCACCGGGCACTGGCGGCGCCGGCCCATCCGACATCGAGCGTCTCGCCGACCACGTCGAAGCTCACCTCGACATGGCGCGCCTCGACGCGATCGTCGGTCTGTAGGTGAGGGCCGGTCGGCCGATCGTGACCCGCCCGGTCGTGACCCGCCCGATCTAAGCGGGTGCCCTGCGGCCCGGCGTCTCAGCGGCAAGCGCACCGTTCGCCATGGCGAGGTGACGAGTCCCGTAGGCGACGAGCTGCCGGGTGTGCGTGACCAGGGCGATGGTCACGTCCGTCTCCGCATGGATCCGCCGCAGCAGGCTCATGATCTCGACCTCCGTCTCTTCGTCGAGGTCGCTGCTGGGCTCGTCGGCCAGCAGGATCCGCGGTCGGTTGACGCAGGGCCCGGGCGATCACCACCCGCTGCTGCTGGCCGGCCGAGAGCTGGCCGGGGTAGGCCCGTAGCCTGTCCGCCAGGCCGACCATGGTCAAGAGCTCGACGGCTCGCGCCAGTCCGTCGTGGTCGGCGCCGTCGGCGAACGACAACGGCAGCGCGACGTTCTGCAGCACGGGCAGCGAAGCCAGCAGGCTGGGGAACTGAAAGACGAACCCCATCGTGCGGTTGCGCAGCTGCGACAACCGGCGGTCAGAGATGCTCCACAGATCGACATCGTCCACCGTGACGCTGCCGCTCGTGGGCCGCGCGAGGCCGGCGATGACGTTGAGCAGGGTGGTCTTGCCGGCTCCGGAGCGTCCCGTGACGACCACGAACTCGCCACCGCTCGATGTGAGGTGCCGACGCCGCGCAGGGCCTCGATCGGCCGCTCGCGGGCGACCTGATAGCTCTCGCATGGCGATGCGGCATCATCGGTCACTCGCGCATCGAGGTCGCCGGCTCCTGCCGGCTGACGCGCAGGGCCGGCAGCACGGCCGCCGCCGCGACGACGACGGCGAGAGCCAAGGCGAGTCCCAGCGCGATCTCCCCGGCGAGTCGGCCGAACGAGGGGAACAGGAAGGGAAAGCCGAAGGCCGAGACGAGCAGCGTGTGGAACAGACCGACACCGACCGCGGCCACGACGGCGCCCGCCAGACCACCGGCGAGCGCCAGGACGAGCGCCTCGGAGAGGAGCGAGATGAGCACCGCGCCCCGGGTGGCCCCCAAAGCGCGCAGCACACCGAGCTCGCGCCGCCGTCGTGGGCGGCCATGGCGAACAGCGCTGCCGTGACGACCACACCGAGGGTGAGCAGCAAGACCGAGCACCACGAGCATGACGCGCAGCAGGTCGCCGATCTGCGCGGTAGGAGGCGAAGCAGGTCGCGGGCTGGCGATCGCCGCACGCCGGGGACCACCTCGCTGATGGTCCGGGCGATCATGCCCGGGTCCTGCCCCAGCCGACCTGGCAGCGCACCACCGACGAGACGCTGTCCTTGGGGATGAGAAGCGGCCTGACGGCCGTCGTGCGCGAGCTGCGGGCCATGGCGTTGGCGGTCGCCAGGCTGATAAAGAGACTTCGGTCGAGGTTCGTGCCGGTGGGCTCGAGCTTGCCTCGCAGCCACATGGTGTAGCCGTAGAGCATGATGTTGTGATTGACCGGCACCGACACGTCGCCAGCCCGCCCGACCGCCTGCTCCAGACCCAGCTCGCCGCCCAGACCGTGGTGGAGCCAGGGTCCCACCGTGAAGTCCGTGCGCGGGTCGTAGGCGACGATGAACATGCGGCTGACGGCACAGCACGAGGCATGCGACAGGGATTCCAGATAGATCTGGGGAGAGGCCACGGCCACTCCCCTGACGGCGGCGATCCTCGGCGACGTCGGCGCTGGGCATCCAGGTCTTCGAGACCGTGCCGATCAGCAGCGCGCCGTCGATCTGGGTCTCGGCGCCGCGCGGCACGACGACGACGTCGGCTCCCAGCCGGGAGGCGGCGAGGTGCAGGTTCTCCTGGGCGCGGTACGACGAGCACCGTAGTGACGGCGACGGCCGCGATGCAACAGGCGCACAGACCCAGCAGCCAGCTTCGCGACTCGTTGCCCGCCAGGTCGCGCAGGGCGAGTCCGGTGAGACCCGCCGAAACCTCACAATGGCGGCCTCGTCGGCCGGCTGAAGCGCGGTCGGCCTGAACGGCGAGCGGCTGCCCGTCCTTCCCCGGTCCGCTGCTCAACTCGTTTCTGACCAGGGTGACAAGGCCGAGCGCCACGGTCGCCCCCCCGGCCGCCAGCAGGATGGGCCGCATGGTGGTGTTGCAGATCGCGCTGCTCTGCGCACAGACGCCGATCAGCACGCGTCGGCAGGAGCATGGCGACGGCGCCGAGCACACCGATGAGTACGGCCAGAGCCCGGCTGGTCTCCCCTTCGCCGGCTGACGAACAGCAGGACGCCGGCGGCGGCGAGTGGCAGCGCGACCCCGACCTCGGCCCGGGCGGTCGCAGTAGCAGCGCATCGGCGTGGGCGTGCGGCCGCGGTCGTGCGGGTGGGCCATCGCGAACGCCGGCGGATGCCGTGGCCGAGCCGCCCATGCTCATCGTCGAGCCCGACGACGCGGGCCATGGCCTTGCAGTGAGTGAACTGTGGACGACTCCGATGACCAGCGCCATGGCAACGACCAGGACCCCCACCACTCTCATCTCGACCCCCTCGCGCCGCTGCCGGACGAGCGGCTCCCACGGAAGCAGGCCCTGCTTTGGGAGGCATCGCTCTTGTCGGGTGACAGGTTACAGCAGCCCGCCTGCCCGGAGCGACCGTCCGCGCGCCAGCCGGGGGATGCGCTCGGCGGTCAGCGACGCCTTCGACTGGTCGCGCTCAGACGGTCAACGTGCTCGACACGGCGCGCGGTGGGCAAAACACCGCGGAGTCGTTCGCAGCCAGCCATGCCGACGGGGCATCGTCGCTCGTCCGGTCATCGGGCGGGCCGGTCTTTGGGGGTGTTCGTCGTGCCACGACCGTCGACCTCGCGTTCGGGCCGCGGTCGGCCGGGCGGCCGCGAGCGAAAGTCTGCCGACGGCGATGGGGGTACGGACGTGAAAAGACGAAGGCTTGGGTGGCGGCTGTCCGCGGCGTTCGCCGTGGCTACAATCGCACTCTCGGCGACCGCCGCTCCGGCGTTCGCTCACGAGGCGCGCGACGTCGGCGCCTACCACTTCCTGGTGGGCTGGGGCAACGAACCGGCCTACGCAGGCCAGGAGAACAGCGTCCAGCTCGTGCTGGCCTACCTCGAGAGCGGCAAGCCGGTCGTCAATCTCGGCACCACCCTCCACGTGACCGTCATCTTCGGCAGCCAGTCGATGGTGTTCGGCCTCGAGCCGACGTTCGATCCGGACACCGGCTCTGGGCACACCCGGCGACTATCGTGCCTGGCTGTTCCCCACCGCGCCCCGGTGACTACACGTTTCACTTCACCGGCACGATCGGTTCGCAGACGATAGACCAGAGTTTCACGAGCAGTCCCACGACGTTCAACCCGGTGCAGGACCCCACGGCCGTTGAGTTTCCCCTCCAGACCCCGACCATGACCGAGCTCTCACAGCGCGTCGCCGTCGCCCTGCCACGTCTGGCGAGCTCGTCGCAGGCGTCGCGCGCGCAGCTCTTCGGCATCATCGGCATGGTGGTCGGCGCGCTTGGCCTGGTCGTGGCCTGCGTCGCGCTTCTGACCAGAAGGTCGCCGTCGGCCGTTCGTCAGTCACACGGGGCCGACGACCGCGTTGAAGCCTGAGGTCAGGTGCGCGCCCACGCCCGTGTGACGGCTCGCGCCGTCGCCCTTGTCGGGCTGGTGGCCGGGCTGTGGCTTGCGCTGCCGGCCCCACAGGCTGCGGCGCACGCCCTGCTGATTCATGCCTCCCCGGCCATCAACGGCACGGTAGCGCGTTCACCGCAGCAGATCCTGCTCACCTTCACCGAGCCGGTCGATCCGACGCTGTCGGGCGCCCAGGTGGTCAACACGCAGGGCCAGGCGGTACCCGGTGCCTCGCCCTCCCATGCTGTGCCCAGCAACTCCGAGCAGCTCGTCATCGTGCTCAGCCGGCCCCTGCCTCACGGCGTCTACACGGTGGACTGGCACACGGTCTCTGCCTTGGATGGCCACTATGTGACCGGCGCCTATGCCTTCGGGGTCGGGGTCGCCAACATCGGCAAGGTGGCGCCCTTCGGCAAGTTCGTCAGCACCTCGCCCTGGCTGACTGGCACACAGGCTGCCGGGCGCTGGCTGCTGTGGGCGGGCTTGGTCCTGCTTCTCGGGGCGGCCTGCACGTGCTGGTTTGTGTGGCGGGGCAAACTGCCCGCCGGAGGGCCCACCCTGCTGTGGCTGGGCTGGGCGCTGGCCGCGGTGGGGGTATCGACCTTCATCCTGACGGAGCGCGCCATCGTGCGTGCCCCCTCGCTGCTGCCGCTCTTTGGCACACCCGAGGGCCTCGTGATGGTGGCCCAGCTCACCGCCGTGCTGGTCCTCTGCGGGTTGGCGGTGGCCGCCACGGCGGCCCTGCCCTGCCGTCCCACGCTGGCTGCGCTGGGCAGCGCGGCCGCCTTTGCCGTAATGACGGTCATCTGGGAGACTCACGCCAACGGCCCCTCCCCCTATCGCTTCTTCAATTTGACCGTGCAGTGGCTGCACGTCATGGGGGTCGGGGTGTGGGTCGGTGGCCTGGCCGGCTGCTGGTCGGGCTGCGCGGGCTGCCGGGCGCCAAGCGGGCGGCTGCCGGCCGGCGCTTCTCGACGGTCGCTACCATCGGCCTGGCCATCGTGTTGCTCACCGGTGTGTCTCGCGCCGTGGCCGAGGTCGGGGCGCCGGCCAACCTCCTGCACACGAGCTTCGGCCGTCTCCTGCTGGTCAAGCTGGCGCTCTTTGTGGCGCTGGTCGCCCTGGGGGCGCGCAATCGCTTCCTGCAGGTGCCCACCTTGGCAAAAGACGACGCTCTGCCTCCTTTTCGGCGCACGCTGCGCAATGAGCTCGTCCTGGGAGTGGCCATCCTGGCGGTGACCGGTGTGCTCGGCGGCGTTGCCACGGGCAGGGAGGCGGCGACGGCCGCCAGGGCGTCGGGATCGAACCAGGTGGTGCTTTCGGGCAGTGACTACGCGACCACGGTCCGCGTGCGACTGGTCGTGAGCCCGGGGACCGTCGGCTCCAACCAGTTCACGGCGACCGTGAGCGATTATGCCTCAGGGCGGCCGCTCACGGACCTGCGCAGCGTCCAGCTTGACTTCTCGCTGCCCGGGCAGGCCACGGTGCCCCCCTCGACCCTCGTCCTGAGCAAGGGCCCGGGCGGCGTTTGGCAGGGCAGCGGCCTTGAACTCTCGGTCGAGGGCCGCTGGCAGATAGAGGTGTTAGTCGAAGAAGCCGCGACCGCGGTGCAGGTGCCGCTTTCGATCAACGCCGCCCTGCCGGCGAAGTAGGTCTCAGAGCCGCGCGGGCTCTGTCGGCTGCGACGGTCGTGGTCTTTGCACCTTCGCGGTCGTTCTCGTCGGCCTCGGCCGGTGGCGTCTGGGCCTCTGTGCCGGGACGCCCGGGAAAGAGCTCGACCAGCACCATGGCCGTTATCCCGAAGGCGATGGTCACGACGACGATCATGAAATAGACCATGGGGTCAAGCTGCGTCATCGCATGCAGCACTTCGTCCAGCAGATTGGCGTGTGCGGCTACCATGGCTACCCTCTCTCGGTGTGCTTCGGACACTATTCCCCAGAGGGTCGGATCGACGCCGGTGCGCCCGTTCGACTCTGCGGTGGCCGCATGTCGCGGTCGGCGGCCGGAGCGGCAACAACATGGCACTTGCAACTCGCTTGCGACTGCGATACGGTCGCACCATGCACCACGCCCGCGAGACCATCCGCAAGGCCGGCTACCGCCTCACTCCGCAGCGCGTGGCGGTGTGGGAGGCCGTGCGCCGCGGCGGCCGTCACCGGACCGCCGAGGAGATCGCCGCCGAGGTGCAGCAGACCCTGCCCGAAGTGAACGTCTCCACCGTCTACCGCACGCTCGAGCTGCTGGTCGGCCTCGAGCTCGTCCAGGAGACCAGGCTCGCGGGGGTCGCGACGTACTATGAGGTCGCCCCCTCGCCGGTGCACCATCACTTCGTCTGCGAGGGCTGCGGCGCGGTCGGCCATCTCGACGACGGGCTCCTCGAACCCGTGCGGCGCGAGCTGCTCGATGCCGACGGCTTTCTGGTGAGCGAAGCGCGCATGACCGTGTTCGGCCTCTGCCGCGAGTGCCGGGGCCGGCCCAAGCAACGCCGGACTGACGACAAGGCCGCAACCGGGCAACGACCAGGGGGAGTCATGCACATACCCGACGGCTATCTGGGACCCGAGACGATCGCCGCCGGCTGGGCGATCACCGTGCCGGTCTGGTACCGGGCCAACCGGCGCACAAAACAGCTCCTCTCGGAGCCCAAGATGATCCCCGTGCTGGCCTTCGGCGCGGCCTTCTCGTTTCTCGTCATGATGCTCAACGTGCCCGTGGCTGGAGGCACGACGGCGCACGCCGTCGGGGCGGTGCTGATCGCCGTGATCGCCGGGCCCGACATCGCCTGCCTGGCGGTCAGCGCGGCCCTCGTGATCCAGGCCTTCTTCTTCGGTGACGGCGGCGTGCTCACGCTCGGCGTCAACGTCTTGAACATGGCGATCGTCATGCCCTACGCCGGCCTTGCCATCTACCGCCTGGTGGCCGGCGACAGCGACCTGCAGTCGTCGCGGCGCCTCTGGGCCGCCGGCATCGGCGCGTACTGCGGCCTGGTAGCGGCGGCCTTTCTCAACAGCATCGAGCTCGGCATCCAGCCGCTGCTCCACACGGTCAACGGCGTCGCCCAGTACTTCCCCTACGGCTTCAAGACGACGTTTCCGGCGATGGTCGGGTCGCACGCCCTGGTCGTGGGTCCCATCGAGGCGGCCTTCACGGTCGGCGTGTTTGCCGTGCTGCGCCGGCAGAGCCCCGAGTTGTTCGCAGCAGGCGGCACGACTCAACCCATACGACGCCGCTGGATCGTGGCCTTGCTGGTAGTGTTCATCGCGGCCGTGCCCCTGGGCCTGCTTGCCAGCGGGGGCGCCTTTGCCGAGTGGGACAGTAGCGAGCTGCGCAACCGCATCGGTTACATCCCCAAGGGCTTCGCCCGCCTGGGCGGCCACTGGCACGGTCTGCTGCCCGACTACAGCTGGAACGGCGCCAGCGGCGTCGTGGACCGTCGTCTCCTATGTCGTAAGCGCCGTGGTCGGCGTGGCGGTGCTCTCGGCGATCGTCTGGCTCGGTGATCAGGCTGCGCCACCGGGCGGCGGTTCGCACTCAGACGGCGGCTCAGGCACAGGTCGGCTCGCCACCCGTAGACGGCGCGCTCTGAGCGCGGCCTGCCACGAGGGCTGACCGCACAGTGAGTCGCCTCGTGCCCGATGCCGCACGCGCCTGCGGCCGGCGACCCACTCCGTCCGGGCGACGAGGCGCCGGCTTGGCTGCTCGCGCCGGCGAGCGGCGCGGACGGGCCGGCGCGGCCGGCCCGTCCGCGCCGCTCCCGGCGCCTGTTCACCGACCGGCTGCTCGGCACGCTGGCTGCCTGGGTCGAGCGCGCCATGGTCGCCGACGAGCTCGCTCGTCGTCCCGGCTGCTGCAACGCCTCGACCCGCGGGTCAAGCTCGTCAGCCTGCTGGCGCTGGTCGTGGTCGCCGCCCTCGCCACGCGGATGACCGTGCTGCTCGTGCTGCTCGCGCTGGCGGTGGCCCTCGTACCGGCCTCGTGTATCGGCCTGCGACGGTTCGCCGTCCGCGCCTGGCTGTTCATTCCGCTCTTCACCGCGGCTGATCATGGCGCCGGCCGATCTTCAACATCGTCACACCCGGGCACGCCGTGCTGACGCTGTGGTCACACGGCGCCCCCTTCTGGCCGCTGCCGGGCAGGCTCGCGGTCACCGCGTCGGGCCTGTTCGCCTTTTCCCGCCTCGTGCTGCGGGTCACGACGGTGGTCTCGCTTTGCGTGCTGCTCACCCTCACGACTCCCTGGTCCGAGCTGCTCAAGGCGATACGCGCCGTGGGCGTGCCGCGTGGCTTTGCCTTTGTGCTGGTGGTCGCCTATCGCTACGTCTTCACGCTCGTCAGCCTCGTCCAGGACATGGCGGTCGCCCGCACGAGCCGGCTGGTCGGCCGCGTCGTCGAGCGGCGAAGACCGCCATTTCCTGGGGGCCACCGTGGCGGCCGCGTTCGGCAAGTCGCAGGCGACGAGCGAACAGGTCTACCTGGCGATGATCTCGCGTGGCTATACCGGCGAGGCCCGCACGCTCAGCACCTGGCGTCTGCAGCGGCTCGACTACATCTGGAGCGCCGTCGTGGCCGTGGGACTCGTCGCCCTGGTCTGGTTCGAGCTCACCGCGGGCGGCGCGCTGATGGCCGGACCGTCCGTTGCGCCGCTGTGCGGCACGCCACGCGACGGCGGCGATCGCGACGACGCGGCGCCCGAGCGCGAGACTACCCGCCCCGACGACGGGCGCGAACCCGCCGGCGTCCTGTTTCGCTTGGCCGGCGTGGGCTACGAGTACGCCCCGGGGGTCGAGGCGCTCGCCGCGGTCGATCTTGCGATCGACCGCGGCGAGCGCCTCGCCATTCTCGGCGCCAACGGCTCCGGCAAGTCCACCCTGCTCAAGGTCCTGGCCGGTCTCGCCCCGCCGACGCAGGGCACGGTCGAGGCCTTCGGCGTGCGCATCGACGACGGCGCCCTCAAAGACGAAGCGACGGCCCAGCGCTTTCGCCGCCGTGTCGGCATGGTCTTTCAGAGCGCCGACGCCCAGCTCTTCAACCCCACCGTGCGCGACGAAATCGCTTTTGGGCCGCTGCACCTCGATCTGCCGCGCGAGGAGATCCTGGCGCGCGTCGACGACACGCTGGCCATGCTCGGCCTTGCCGCGCTCGCCGAGCGGGCGCCGTACAATCTGAGCGGCGGCGAGAAGAAGAAGGTCGCCCTGGCCTCGGTGCTGTCGATCAACCCCGAGGTGCTGATGCTCGACGAGCCCACCAACAGTCTCGATCCGCGCACCCAGGAGTGGCTGATAGAGCTGCTCGAGCAGTTCCACGGCGCCGGCAAGACGATCGTCGTGGCCACCCACCAGCTCGATGTCCTCGAGCGGCTGGTCGACAGGGCGGTGGTCTTGGGCGAGGACCACCGCCCGGCGGCCGACGGACCGCTCGGCGACGTGCTCGCCGACCGCGACATGCTGCTCTCGGTCAATCTCATCCACGAGCACGTCCACCACCACGGCGCATTGCTGCACTCGCACCCGCACGCGCACCCGCCGGGCAAGGAGCGCCACGCCGAGGACGAGCCGGAGCACCAGCACGGGCACGGGAGGTCGTGACGTGACGACGAAGCGGCCAAACGGCGCCGGCGACGCGCCCGGGACTGGCGGAGATCGCGAGAGCGTGACGGTGCGGGCGGCGAGGGCGGGCGACGCGCCCGCCCTCGCCGCCCTCGCGACCGAGCTCGGGTACCCGACCGACACCGCGCTGATCGAACCGCGCCTGAGCGCGGTGCTGGGCAGCGACGGCGACGTCGTCTTCGTCGCCGAGACGGTCGGGGGCGCTGTCGTCGGCTTCATCCACGGGGCCGAGAAGCAGCTCCTCGTGAGCGAGCGCTACGTCGAGCTCGGCGGGCTGATCGTCGCGGCGACCGCCCGGCGCCGAGGCGCGGCCCGCCTGCTGATTGAAGCCGTTGGACGCTGGGCGCGGGAGCGCGGCGTGGACCTTCTGCGGGTGCGCACCCGCTTTGAGCGCGAGGTGGCCGACATCGCCTATCGGCGCTGCGGCTTCGAACTCGAAAAGGAGCAGCGCGTCTTCGTCAAGCCGCTCTTGTAGACTGGCACGACCCCCCGAAGCTCACGTCGGTCGCTCTCTTTCGCGAGCCGCGCGCCGGTACGCGGCTCCGTGGCAAACCGGTGGCCGGGTGATCGCGATCCCGCGCGCCGCCTCGTCGCGGTGTACACTCATGCCCCACGCCCCGACGACCGCCCCGCGGCCGCCGGACGCATCCGGTCCCATCAGTCGAGGAAGCTCTGCAACCTTTTGCCCGATGACGCCGTCTAACGTACCGGACCACACCGATCTCCCCGAACCGAGCCCGCACGACATCGCGGCCGCGGCGGCGGGCGACCGGGAGGCGTTCCGGAGGATCGTCGAAAGGTACCAGGGCATGGTCTACACGATGGCCTACAACCTGCTGGGCAATCACGTCGACGCCGAAGACGCGTCGCAGGAGGCGTTCCTGCGTCTGCACCAGAAGCTCGACGGGTTTCGCGGTTCCTCGACGTTCACGACCTGGTTCTTCCGCCTGGCGATGAACGCGATCATCGACTACCAGCGCCGCTACCGAAAGTACGGCGCCCTGCCCGACGTGCCCGAGCCGGTCGCCGACCCGGTGGCCGACGTCCTGCGCCGCGACGGCTACGCGCGCGTCATGAGGGCGCTCGCCGACCTGCCTCCCGACTATCGCCTCCCGCTCGTCCTGCGCGACCTCTACGGGCTGCGCTACGGCGAGATCTCGGACGCCCTCGACCGGCCGCTCGGCACGGTCAAGGCCTGCGTGCATCGCGGCCGTACCTCGCTGCGTTTGCGTCTGCAGGCCGGTGGCGGCATCGACGAGGAGGCCTGATGGACTGCGTTTCCTGCCGCGAGGTCATCCAGCGGTACATCGACGGCGAGCTCGACGACCGTCAGGTCGTCGAGTTCCAGCGACACCTGAGCTTCTGCGGCGACTGCGCCGCCGAGCTGCAAGGGATCGCGGCGGCGCGCGCCGTGCTACAGGCCACCCGCGAGGTCACGGTCGACGTGCCGGCCGGCTTTGCCGACCGCGTCATGACGGCCCTCGAGGCGCAGCCCGAGCCGTCGGCTCTGGAGCGCGCTCTCTCGAGCGCGACCGGCGGCGTGCTGCCCGGTCGCGTGCCCCGTCGCATCAGGCGCTACGCCTACTACGGTCTGGCCGTCGCCGCCGTGATCATCGGCTTGCAGCGCAAGTACGGTCACAAGGCCGACGAGGGCGAGGTGAAGGTATGAACGCCACCGTTTCCCTCACCCGTGAGCAGATCGAGGATCTCATCCCCCACCGCCCTCCGTTCCTGCTGCTCGACTGTGTCGTCGAGCTCGTCCCGGGCGAGCGTTGCCACGCCCGCCGGCTCGTCCGCGCGGACGACTGGTGGTTCGCCGGCCACTTCCCCGGCAATCCCGTCATGCCCGGCGTCCTGATCGTCGAGGCGCTCGCCCAGGCGGGCGTCGTGACGGCGCTCTCGCACCCGGCCAACAGGGGCAAGCTCATCCTGTTCGCCGGCATCGACAAGGTGCGGTTCAAGCGCGTCGTCGTGCCGGGCGACACGCTCGACCTGACGGTCGAGGTCACGATGGCCCGCAGCGCCGTGGGCCGCGGCAAGGTGAGCGCCACCGTCGCCGGCGACACGGCCTGCCGCGGCGAGCTCATGTTCGCCCTGACCGACGCCGACGCAGACGGCGTCCGGCCGGGCGCGACTGAGCCCCGGCGCGGGAGAGGAACGGTGATCGGCCTCCGCCGGGGGCTCGTCCACGGAGCGAAGATCGCCGCGCTCGGCGTGTCGATCCCCGAGCGCGTCCTGACCAACGCCGAGCTTTCTCGCGCCATCGACACCTCCGACGAGTGGATCTCGTCGCGCACCGGCATCCGCGAACGGCGCGTCTGCCGACCCGACCAGGCGACCTCCGACCTCGCCGTCGAGGCGGCCGCCGACCTGCTTGCCACGAATGGTCACCACGCCGAGGATATCGACCTCGTGATCAGCACTTCGCTCGTCCCGGACATGCTGTTCCCGGCCACGGCGTCGGTGATCGCCGAGCGCATCGGCGCCCTGAACGCCGGCGCCTTCGACGTGCAGTCGGGCTGCACCGGGTTCGTCTACGGTCTCGCCACGGCCACGGCGTTCGTGTCGGCCGGCATCTACGACAACGTGCTCGTGACCGGCGCCGAGGCCGGTCTCCAAGGCGCTCGACTGGCAGGACCGCAGCACCTGCGTGCTGTTCGGCGACGGCGCCGGCGCCGTGCTCGTGCGGCCCAGCGACAACGGCTCGATCTTCGCCTTCGACCTCGGCAACGACGGCAGCGGCGCGCCCTTCCTCAACATGCCGGCCGGCGGCACCAGGCTGCCGGCCAGCCACGAGACCGTCGACGCGCGAGAGCACTTCCTGCGCATGAACGGTCGCGAGGTGTACCGCTTCGCCACGCGCCGGGTGGTCGAGTCGTGCCGGAAGACCCTCGACGACGCCGGCCTGGCGGCCAGCCGAGGTCGATCTCTTCGTGCCCCACCAGGCCAACCTGCGCATCATCGAGAAGGTCGCCGCGCAGCTCGGCTTCAGCGACGAGCAGGTCTTCTTCAACGTCGACCGGTTCGGCAACACTTCCTGCGCCTCGATCCCGCTCTGCCTGCACGACGCCATGGAGCAGGGCCGCCTGAAGAAGGGCGACCGCCTTCTCATGGTCGGCTTCGGCGCGGGGCTCACCTGGGGCTCCTGCCTGACGAGGTGGGAGCTGTGAGGGCCGCCTTCCTGTCCGGCCACCGTCCGGAAGCGCCCGTGATCGCCGTCCTGTTCCCCGGACAGGGGTCGCAGACCGCCGGCATGGGCTGCGATCTCTACGACGCGTCGCCCATCGCCCGCGACACCTTCGACGAGGCGAGCGACGTGCTCGGCTACGACCTGCACGGCGTCTGTCGCCTGGGGTCGGCGGAGCAGCTCGCCCGCACCGAGGTCACCCAGCCGGCGCTGCTCACGCACTCCGTGGCCGTCCTGCGGCTGCTGCGCGACGGCGGCTCTGGCCTTCGACGCGGCGCTCGGCCACAGCCTGGGCGAGTACTCTGCACTGGTGGCCACCGGCGCCCTGGCCTTTCGCGACGCGCTGGCGCTCGTCAAGGCGCGCGGCGAAGCGATGGCCGCCGCCGCCGCGCGGCGCCCCGGCGGCATGGTGGCCGTCCTCGGGCTCGAGGCCGGTGTGGTCGACGGGCTGTGCGCCGGTCTCGACGCCGTCTGGCCGGCCAACTACAACTGTCCGGGACAGGTCGTCGTGAGTTGCGCGCGGCGGTCGCTCGCGGTCTTCGAAGAGGCCGCCGGGGCGGCCGGCGCACGGCGTGTGGTGCGTCTCGCGGTGAGCGGGGCGTTTCACTCGCCGCTCGTCGCGCCGGCGGCCGCAGCCCTGCGCGGGCCCCTCGCGGCGACGACGTGGTCGGCGCCCGCGCCGGCCTTCTTCTCGACCTGCAGCGTCGAGTTCGAGCACGACGGCTTTCCGGCGCTGCTCGAACGCCAGCTCGTGTCGCCGGTGCGGTTCGAACAGTCGGTGCGCCGGCTGGCGGCTGAGGGATACAATGCGTATCTCGAGGTCGGTCCGGGGGCCGTGCTGACCGGCCTCGTCAAGCGTATCGACGGCTCCGCCGCGACGGCGACCGCGGGCGACGTCGATTCGCTCGCGGCGGTGCTCGACGGCGGCTGGGCCAGCGGCGGGGAGAGTGACCGATGACCACGACCATCGACTTGAGCGGCAAGATCGCGCTCGTGACCGGCGCCGGTCGCGGCATCGGCCGCGAGATCGCGCTGACGCTGGCCGCGGCCGGCGCCGCGGTCGCCGTCAACGACTTCGCCGGCGAAGAGTCCTGTCGGGCCGTCGTCGCCGAGATCGAGGCGCTGGGCGCCGCGGGCCTCGTCGTCATGGGCGACGTGGGCGACGAGCAGAGCGTCGCCACGACCATCGACCGGGTCGAGGCCGAGCTCGGTCCGCTCGGCATCGTGGTCAACAACGCCGGCATCACGCGCGACAACGTCGTGATGCTGATGAGCCCCGACGAGTTCGACTCAGTCATCCGCACGCACCTGCGCGGTACGTTCCTGGTCTCCAAGACGGCGGCGCGCAAGATGCTGCGGCGCCGCGAGGGCTCGATCATCAACATCTCGAGCGTCGTCGGGCGCCGCGGCAACGCCGGTCAGGCCAACTACGCCGCCGCCAAGGCGGGCATCATCGGCCTCACCAAGTCGCTCGCCAAAGAGCTCGGGGCGCGCTCCATCCGCGTCAACGCCGTGGCCCCCGGCTACATCGACACCGCCATGACCCAGGCCCTGGCCGACGACGTCAAGCAGGTCATCGTCGACAACACCCCGCTGAAGAGCATCGGCCTGCCGTCCGACGTGGCCAACGCCGTGCTGTTTCTCGCATCGCCGCTGTCGCGGTACATTACCGGGTGCATACTCCCGGTCGACGGCGGCCTCGGCATCTGACGAAACCGACAGGCCGCGGTGGTCCGGCCGATCCTCTGAGGAGCGATCCCACATGAGCAACGATCCCCGACGAGTCGTCGTCACCGGCATGGGCGTGGTGTCGCCGCTGGGCTGCGACATCGACCGCTTCTGGAGCCGACTGATCGCCGGCCAGTCCGGGGTGGGGCTCATCCACAACTTCGACGCCTCGTCGCTGCCCGTGCGCATCGCCGCCGAAGTGCGCGATTTCGACCCTCTCGAGTACATGGACCGCCGCACGCAGCGCCGCATGGACCCGTTCGCCCAGTACGCGCTGGCGGCGGCCATCCTCGCCCAGGACGACGCCCAGCTCGACGTGAGCAAGGAGCCCGAGCGGATCGGCGCCGTGGTGGCCAGCGGAGTGGGCGGCCTGGGCACCTTCGAGGATCAGCTGCGCACCCTGTGGACCAAGGGCAACGATCGCATGAGCCCCCTGTTCATCCCCATGATGATCCCCAACATGGCCGCCGCCCAGATCTCGCTCGGCCTCGGCACCAAGGGCCCGCTGTCGACCGTCTGCACGGCCTGCGCGGCGAGCACCAACGGCATCGGCGACGCCTTCGAGATCATCCGCCGCGGCGCCGCCGACGTGATGTTCGCCGGCGGTAGCGAGGCGCCGGTCTGCAACGTCGGCCTCACCGCCTTTGCCGCCATGCGGGCCCTGTCGACCCGCAACGACGAGCCCGAAAAGGCCAGCCGGCCGTTCGACCGCGACCGCGACGGCTTTGTCATGGGCGAGGGCGCCGGCATCATCGTGCTCGAGGAGCTCGGCCACGCCGAGCAGCGCGGGGCCACGATCTACGGCGAGCTCGTCGGCTACGGCATGAGCTCCGACGCCTTCCACCTGACGCTGCCCGACGAGACCGGGCAGACCCAGGCCCGCGCCATGCGCATGGCCATCGACGAGGCCGCGATCGACCCGTCCGAGATCGACTACATCAACGCCCACGGCACCTCCACGCCGCCCGGCGACATCGCCGAGACGCGCGTCATCAAGATCGCCCTGGGCGAAGAGAACGCCCGCAAGGTGGCGATCTCCTCGACCAAGTCGATGATCGGTCACTGCCTGGGCGGCTCCGGCGCCCTCGAAGCGATCATCTCGGTGCTGACCATCGACCGCGGCGTCATCCCGCCGACCATCAACCTGGCCACTCCCGACCCGGAGTGCGACCTCGACTACGTGCCGAACACGGCGCGCCCGGCCACGGTCAACGTGGCGGCCTCCAACTCGTTCGGCTTCGGCGGCCACAACGCGACCCTCGTCTTCCGGCGCTACGGCGGATGACCGTCACCGTCGAGATCGCCCGGCGCGGTACCGGGCCGCAGGAGCGCCGCTGGGTCTGTCCCAGTGCCGCTCCGATCACGACCCGGCAGCGGTCAAAGAGAACCTCTCGGTGTGTCCCGCCTGCGGCTTTCACCAGCGCATCGGCGCCCGTGAGCGCATCGCCCAGCTGGCCGACGAAGGCACGTTCGTCGAATACTGGGGCCACCTGCGGACCCTCGACCCGCTCGGCTTCGTCGACCTCGAGCCCTACCCGGAGCGGGTCCGCGAAGCTCAGGGCGAAAGCCGGCTGACCGAGGCGATCGTCGCCGGCACGGCCGCGATCGCCTCGGCTCCCTGCGTGCTGGCCGTCATGGACTTCGGCTTCATGGGCGGCAGCATGGGCAGCGTGGTGGGCGAGAAGCTCTGGCGCGCGGCGGCCAGTGCCGCCGACGAAGGCCGGCCGCTCGTGGCCGTGGCCAGCTCGGGCGGCGCCCGTATGCAGGAGGGCGCACTGTCGCTCATGCAGATGGCCAAGACCACGTGCGCGGTCGACGTCTTGAACGACGCCCGCGTGCCGTTCGTGGCGGTGATGGTCGATCCCTGCACCGGCGGCGTCGTGGCGAGCTTCGTCAGCCTGGCCGACATCTGCGTGGCCGAACCCGGCGCCCTGCTCTATTTCTCGGGCCCCCGGGTGATCTCGCAGACGACGCGCGAGCAGCTGCCGGCCGACTTCGGCAGCGCCGAGCGCAACCTGGTCCTCGGGCATCTCGACGCGATCGTGCCCCGGTCCGAGCTCAAGGGCAAGGTGGCCAACTACCTCCGTCTGCTGAAGGGAGGTGGTCAACCTGACGGACTCGAACGACGAGGAGCATCACGACCCAGAGGCGGCCGCACGCGAAGGCTGGCTCGGGCAGCGTCTGCAAGAGTTGCGGCGGCTTTCAAGAATCCCGGGAGTGAACCTCTCGGAGGAAGCGGAGCGACTCCAGGGGCTGCTGAAGAGCCGCCGGCATGAGCGCCGTCGCCACGACACCTGGCTGACCGTCCAGATCGCGCGCAACAAGGATCGTCCGCGCACCAGCGAGTACATCGAGTTCCTGATCGACGGCTTCGAGGAGCTCAAAGGAGACCGCCTGCGGGCCGACGACCGGGCCGTGATCGGCGGCCTCGGCTGGTTCGACGGTCGCGCCGTGGTCGTGGTCGGCCACCAGAAGGGCCGCACCCTCGACGAGCAGACCGAGCACAGCTTCGGCATGGCCAAGCCCGAAGGCTACCGCAAGGCCCAGCGGCTGTTCGCTCTGGCCGAGCGGCATCGCCTGTCGGTGCTCACCTTCGTCGACACGCCGGGCGCGTACCCCGGCGTCGCGGCCGAGGAGGGCGGCCAGGCGCGGGCGATCGCCGAGACCATGCTGACCATGGCCCGGCTGAGCGTGCCGGTCGTGGCCACGCTGATCGGCGAGGGCGGCTCGGGCGGAGCCCTGGCCTTCGCCGTGGCCGACCGCGTCCTGATGCAGGAGAACGCGACCTACTCGGTCATCTCGCCCGAGGGCTGCGCCGCCATCCTCTGGCGCGACGCCGAGTTCGCCCCGCAGGCGGCCGAGGCGCTGCGACCGACGGCCTCGCACCTGCTGCCGCTCGGCATCGTCGACCGGGTGATCGAGGAGCCGCGCGGCGGCGCCCACGTCAATCCCGAGGGCGCGGCACGGCGCGTCCACGACGCCATCGACGAAGCCCTCACCGAGCTCGAGGCGCTGATGCCGCGCGAGCGCCGCCTGCTGCGCCGCGAGCGCTTCCGCAAGCTCGGCGTCTGGGGCGGCGAGGGACTGCTGCCCTGACTCTCCTCGCGCCCCCCGCGCGCCGTGCTACCATGGCGAACTGTATGGCGCGCCGAGCCGATCTTCGCGACCTCGACGGCCGCGAGGCCGTCATCACCGCGTCCCACGTCCAGAAGTCCTACCGTGGGTTCACGGCCCTGCGCGACGCCACCTTCGCGGTGGCCCGCGGCGAGATCTTCGGCCTGCTCGGCCCCAACGGCGCCGGCAAGACGACCACCGTCGAGTGCCTGCAGGGCCTGCGGCGGCCCGACGGCGGGGCGATCGCCGTGCTCGGGCTCGACCCCGTACGCCAGTCGCGCGAGCTGCGCCGGCGCATCGGCTGCCAGCTTCAGGAGTCGGCCCTGCCCGACCACATCCGCGTCTGGGAGGCCCTCGAGCTGTTCGCCTCGCTCACGCCCGGCGGGCGCGACTGGCGCGACGTCATGGCCGAGTGGGGCCTCGCCGACAAGAGCCGGGCCGCCTTTCATTCGCTGTCCGGCGGCCAGCGGCAGCGGCTCTTCGTCGCCCTCGCCCTGGTCAACGGGCCCGAGGTCGTGTTCCTGGACGAGATGACGACCGGCCTCGACCCTGCCGCCCGGCGCGTCGCCTGGGACCTCATCCGCGAGATCCGCGAGCGGGGTTCGACCGTCGTGCTCGTGACGCACTTCATGGAAGAGGCCGAGCGGCTCTGCGACCGCATCGCGGTCATGGACAGGGGCAAGGTCGTGGCGCTCGACAGCCCGCGGGGCCTGGTAGCCGCGCACGCCGCCGGCCTGCGGGTCGTGTTCCACACCGAGGCCGCCGACGTCTCGTTCCTCGAGGGCGTGCGCCACGTCGAGGTGGTGCACCGCGAGGGACCGCGGGTGGTCGTCGAGGGCCGCGGCGCCGTGCTCGCGCACGTCGCCGCGGCCCTCGTCGCCCAGGGCATCGCGCCGGCCGACCTCCACGTCGAGGCGCCCAGCCTCGAAGACGTCTTCCTCAGCCTCACCGGGCACGTGATGGCCGAATGAGCGAGACGCCGCGAAAGGAGCACGCCTCTCCCTTCGCGACCTCGACGGGCTGGTCCCTGACCTTCGTCAAGGTCCTGCTGCGCATGACCTGGGTCGAGATCAAGCTGCTCGCCCGCGAGCCGGTGACGCTCGTCTTCTCGTTTGCCTTTCCGGTCCTGGTGCTGGTCCTGCTCGGGGGCATCTTCGGCGGTCAGCGCATGGACAGCGGCGCCTACGCCGGCCTCAAGATGATGGACTGGTACGTGCCCAGCTACATCGGCCTCGTCGTCGCCTCGATCGGCACCGTCTCGTTGCCGGTGCACCTGTCGACGTACCGCGAACGGGGCGTGCTGCGCCGCTTCCGCGCCTCGGGCATGTCGGAGTGGGCGCTGCTGGGCTCGCAGTTCCTGGTCGGCGTCGGCGTCTGCCTGGTCGGCGCCCTGGCCATCAGCGTGCTCGGCATCTTCGCCTACGGCGTGGTCGTGCCGGCCTCGATCGGCGGCGTGGCCGTCGCCTTCGTGGTGGCCGTCTTCGCCTTCTCGGCGCTGGGTGTCCTGATCGCCTCGCTCGCGCCCACGGCGCGCGCCGCGCAGGGCGTCGGCCTGCTGATCTGGTTCATCATGATGTTCATCTCGGGCACCAGCGCGCCCCTCAGCGAGCTGCCGCCCTGGATGGTGGCCCTCGCCAAGGCCCTGCCTCTCTACCACGTCGTGATCTCGCTGGTCGATCCCTGGAACGGCTACGGCGCCAGCGCGCTGCAGCTCACGATCGTCGGCGGCATCGGCCTGGCCACCACGCTCATGGCGGCGGCGATCTTCCAGTGGGAGTAGGACTCCGGCCGAGGCCGGCGGGGGCGGGCGGCCCTGGGCCGCCCGCCCCCGCCGGCGGTCACAGCTTCTGGAGCGCCTCGTAGACGAGCTGGGTCACGGCCATGGTGAGTCTGGTCAGGGTGGGGTCGCCGTAGACCCAGGCCTCCGCGAGGGGGCGGGTCACGGCGATCGCGCTGCCGCCGTCGACGGCGAACACGGCGATCGGGAACGTGGTCGCGGCCGGCACGGTGGGGTCGATCGCGGCCGCCTGCTCCATGGCGAGGACGCTCGCGGCCTGCACCAGCACGTAGCCTTCGGGCAGGCGGTCGGAGCCGAGCTCATGGCCGCGGGTCTCGGAGAGGATGCTGATGTCGGTGGTCGCCAGCACCTCACGCAGGAGCGCGAGCGCCTCCTCGGGACCTTCGTCGAGCTCGAGAACCACCCGGTACCGTCCGACTTCGGCGTGATCCTCGGCGTCGGCCGGGGCGGGGTAGCCGGCCTGCAGATGGGCGATGATGTCACTTGAGCCGACGATGACCTTGCGGCCGTCCTTGAGCACCGGCACGATGTCCTGACCGGACAGCTCGCGCACCTGGGTCCGTGCGGCGCGCTGCAGCGGGACGTTGACGCACGTGTACGTCAGCTCGAGCTCGGTCAGCACCTGGCGCACCCGGTGGCAGAACGGGCACCATTCGGCCTGGTAGAGCGTGAGCATGCGCACCTCGCTTCGTCAGTTCCCCGTGGTCGTCCGCGCCCGGCCGAGGCGGCCGCGGACTCGGCCGTCGTAGGGACGATACTATCCCCGGCGGCAAACCGACGGGCGGGTCCGGGTGCCGGCGCCAGCGCCTCAGTCGTGGCCGGAGCGGGCGACCAGTGCCGGCAGACGGGCGGGGTCGGAGGTCGGGGCGAGACAGACGCCGGCGAGGCAGACGAAGGCCGCCGCCGTGCCGGGTGCGACGGTGTAGCCTTCGCGGGCGATCGCCTCGGCGTCGGCGTCGGGATCGAGGAGCTGCACGGAGCGCAGGGGTTCGGCGATGCGCAGGCCGGCGCGCAGCAGCGCGCCGGCCTGCGCATCGCCACGGCGGCCGACCACCACGATGTGGGTCGGATGGTCGGAGAAGCGCATGACGGCGAGGGCCCACGGAGCGGCCTGCGGGCCGCTCGCGGCGGCGTCGCCCGCGTAGGCGGCGAGCGCTCCGGCGGCTTCCTCGCGGTAGGCAGGCACGCCGTCGAGGGCGGCGAGGCGGGTGAGGTCGTCGGCCATCTCGGCGCCGCCGTCGAGCGCCGGCAGCGGCGCGTCGCGGGCGCCCGCCGGCGCCGCGCCGGTCACCAGTGGCCGGTCGGTGAACCGTCCGTCGCGAGCCCGCAGGCGCTCGAGGGCCCAATCGGCGAGCAGACGGGCCCGCGCCAGGCAGGCGCGTTCGCCGGACACCTCGTAGGCGTCGAGCAGGGCGGCGGCCATCTGCGCCTGGTCGGCGAGCAGCCCGTCGACTGGTCCTCCCAGGTAGTGGACCATGCCGTGGCGTCCGTGGCCTTGGTCCCACAGGGCGTCGGTGGTGGCCAGGGCGGCGTCCTTCAGCTCCGGCCGATCGAGCAGGGTCGCGGCGCGCAGCAGGGCGCGCGCGGCGAGCGCGTTCGCGTCGACGTACGTCGTGCGGTCGATCGCCGGCTTGCCATGCGTGCGGCGACGCTCGGCGTCGTAGCCGTAGTAGCGCTCGTCGGCGTCCTGGCTGCCGAAGAACAAGGGTGCGTCGGGGGCGCGCAGGACGGTCGTCAGGTAGTCGAGGATGTCGCCCGCGACCTCCGCGTAGGCCGCCCGCCCGGTGAAGGCGTAGGCGTCGAGGTAGAGCAGGGCGAGGCGGGCGTTGTCGTCGAGCAGCTTCTCGTAGTGGGGCGCCGACCAGTCGCGCTCGGGTCGCGTAGCGAAAGAACCCGTGCTCGACCGGGTCGCGTACCTCGCCGGCCGCCATGGCGTCGAGTGAGTGCAGGGCCATGTCCAGCAGACGCCGGTCGCCGCGGCGGACTCCGGCCGGCCAGCAGCAGGCCGAGCGCGTCGGGCTGCGGGAACTTGGGCTCCGAGCCGAAGCCGCCGTGGAGCGGATCGTAGAGCGCCGCCACGGCGCGGCACACCGCGTCGGCGGCCGGTCCGAGGTCGGAGTCGGCGTGCGCCGCCGCGGCGGCGGGCGGCGCCACAGCGCCGCCCGCCGCCGCTCCCGTCAGCTCGTCGGCGTGCTGGGCGTAGTACTCACGCACCCGCTCGAGGACCGTGAGCAGGCGGTCGGGCGGCAGGTAGGTCGCGCCCGTCAGCACCTCGCCGTCGGGCGTGAGAAAGGCGACGGTCGGCCAGCCTCCCATGTTGTAGCGCCGGTTCAGGTCGGGCCGGCGGTCGTTGTCGACGCGCACGGCGACGTAGCCCTCGGCGATGGCGGAGAGGACCCTGGGGTCGGAGTAGGTCGTCTCGTCCATCACGTGGCACCAGTGGCACCACACGGCGGAGATGGCAAGCAGTACCGGCTTGCCCGCCCGGCGGGCTTCGTCGAAGGCCTCGTCGCCCCACGCCCGCCAGGCGATCTCGTGGGCGCGGTTGGGCCGGGGAGAGAAGCGCAGGTCGCTGCCGGGGTCGGCGCCGGTCGGGCCGCCGGCGCCGGCGCTTTCGTCACGGTCGCCCGGGATCATGCCGGAGGTTCTACCCTTCGCCCGCCCCGCCGGGTAACCGTCTCCCGGTCGCGTCCGGTCGGCGCCGCGTACCGCGCGCCGCTCAGGCGAAGTCGTCGGCCAGCGTGTAGCGCAGCTGCGAGCACCTCGGCCTGCGGCTCGGTGCGCGAGTAGACCACGATATCGGTGAGCGGCGGCCCATAGAGGTGGACCGTGACCAGGCCCTCGGCCGACTCGTTGGCGAGCTGATGGATCTCGCCGCGGTCGACCGTGGCGGCGCCCGCACCGGCGAACACCCGCTCGTCCACGAGGTCGACCGGACCGCGCGGCAGCTCGCCGGCCGCCGCGCCGCCGATCTCGCTCACGCCGCGGCCGCCGTCGCGGCGCCGGAACGTGCGGCTGGTGAGCTCCCCGGAGTAGACCCGGGTGACGTTCAGCGAGCCCGCGTGGTCGTGGATGGTCGAGGCCTGGCCGGGCTTCCAGCAGAGCACGAGCAGCTCGAACTGCGGCGTGCGGCAGATGAGGTTGCGGGCGTAGTGGTCGTCGTCGAAGCGGACGTGAGCGCCGACCAGCGCGTCGTCCAGGTCGAGCCGCAGGGCAAGATCGTTGAACTCGGCCTGCGGCATGGTCTGCGTGCCGGCGCGGCTGGTCTCGAAGATGAACCGTTCGAGCGAGAGAGGGCCGTTGGTGGCAGCGTCCATGCGATCCTGATCTCCTTGCTCGTCATTGGCCGTCCGGGCGGCTTTCTCGCTTCGCGAGCCGACGGGAGGTTCGCCGGTCCGGCAACCCCACACCGCGCTGCCTCGCGCCCTTCTATCGTGCCCGCAGGTCCTGCTCGAGGGCAACGTTTAGACGCTCGCGCCGGTTTGACACGAGCCCGTCGCCCGGTGCTAGACTGTCGCACATATTCGGTCAGGCGAATATCCGAATCTCCATGGAGGAGTGACGTGGACGAACAGCTCAGGCACGAGGTCAATCTCCTGCACGCCAACCTCTGTCAGGCGCTGGCCGACCCGACCCGCATTCTCATCCTCTACGCGCTGGCCGAGTCGCCCCGGCACGTGAGCGGGCTGGCCGAGCTGCTCGACGCGCCGCAGTCGACCGTCTCCCGCCACCTCAAGGTGCTGCGCGACCGGCGACTCGTCACGACGGCGCGCGACGGCGCCAGCGTCCTGTATGCGCTGGCCGATCCCCGCGTGATCGACGCTCTCGACACCCTGCGCGCCGTGCTCATGAGCGCGCTCTCCCAGCAGGCCGCCCTCGCCCGCGGCCTGTCGTAAGACCCGAAACCGTAAGGACAAAGGAGTCGCCATGGCGCTGTCCACGGCAGACAGGGATCGCCTGAAGAACCTGCTCGGTCCCCGCGTGACCTTCGAGCGCCGTGAGCGCCGGCTGTACGGCCACGACATCGCCGCCATGCCGAGCCTCGTCCGCCCGCTGGTCGGTGACACGACGCCCGACGCGGTCGCTCAGCCCACCAGTGAGGAGCAAGCTCGTCGAGCTGGTGCGCTGGGCGACCGGCCGCGGCGTGCCGCTGACACCGCGCGGCAAGGGTTCGTCGGGCTACGGCGGCGCCATCCCGGTCAAGAAGGGCGTCGTCGTCGACCTCTACCGCCTGTGCGACGTCGTGGCGGTCGACGGCGAGGCGCTCACGGTCACGGTCGAGCCGGGGATCACCTGGGAACAGCTCGACCGTGAACTGGGCAAGCAGGGGCTGACGCTGCGCCTCTATCCCACGAGCTACCCCTCGTCGTCGGTCGGCGGCTGGCTCGCCCAGGGCGGCGCCGGCATCGGCTCCTACGAGTACGGCTGGTTCGCCGAGAACGTCGTGTCGGTGCGCGTGGTGCTGGCCGGCGGCGCCGTGCGCGAGCTCTCGGGCGCCGATCTGGCCCT
>CAWCWZ010000050.1:0-94616 GCA_963799395.1 uncultured Actinomycetes bacterium | reverse complement strand
TTCAGTCGGTCTGGCTATGCAGCTGAAGAAGAGGCCGAGGGGTACGGGGCAGGCGCCGTCTCGTGCGCAGCGAACCCTCGACCATGGAGCGCGCCGAGGCGGAGGCGATCTATGAGCAGGGACGCGAGGCGGTGGTCGCCGTGCTCCTGGCGCTCTCGGCCCGGGTCGCCGCGCTGGAGGCGCGGCTCGCCAAGCAGGAGGAGCGTATCGCCGAGCTTGAGCGGCGCCTGAACCGCAACTCGCAAAACTCCTCGCTGCCGCCCAGCGCCGATCCGCCCGGGGCACCGCTACGCAAGCGGACACCGTCTTCGGAGCGTAAGCGCGGTGCCCAGCACGGTCACAAGGGCCACGGTCGGCGACTGGCACCGATCGAGACGGTGGACGAGATCATCGACCACTGGCCCTGGCGCTGCGCCTGCGGCCACCGCTTCACCGCGGAGGAGCGTCGTCCTTGCGGCAGACCCGCCCGCCACCAGGTCGTCGAGCTGCCCGCGATCACGGTCACCCTGAGCGAGCACCGCCTGCAGCGCCTGCGCTGCCCTGACTGCGGCGCCCAGGTGCGGGCCGAGCTTCCTGCCGAGGTGCCGCCGGGTGCCTTCGGCCCGCGCCTGCAGGCGGCGGTCGCCACCCTTGCCGTGCGCAACCGCATCTCCCGCCGGGACACGGTCGAGCTGGCCGGTGAGCTGTTCGGCGCCCGGCTCTGCGCCGGCTCGGTCGACGCCATCCTGCAGCGCACGGCGGCGGCGCTTACGGTGCCCTACGGGGAGCTGCTGCACCAGAGCCGGGCCTCCCCGGTGCTCAACGTCGATGAGACCGGCTGGCGCACCCGGGGCGGCAAGCGCACCCTCTGGGGCGCCCTCACCGCGCGCACGGCGCTCTTTCGCATCGCCGCCGACCGCCACCAGCGCGAGGCCCAAGCGCTCTTGGGCGAGGAGTTCAGCGGCATCGCCTGCTCGGACCGCTGGTGGGCCTACAACTACCTCGCCGTCGAGCGCCGCCAGCTCTGCTGGGCGCACCTGGTGCGCGACTTCAGGGCACACAGCGAGGGCCTCGGAGCACAGAGGCAGTTCGGCGAGGCCGGTCTCGCGATCGCGGCGGCGCTGTTTGCCGCCTGGGACGACTACCGCAGCGACGGCGATCGCGAACAGCTCGCCGAGCACCTCGCTGTCCCCAGAGACGAGCTGCGGAGGCTGCTTGAGGAGGCGGCGCGCAAGACCCCTCGCAACCGTCGCCACCGCACCTTCGCCAAGAACCTGCTCAAGTGCTGGCCGGCCCTGTGGACCTTTGCCAGTGAGCCCGGCGTGGAGCCGACCAACAACCGTGCGGAGCGTGGGCTGCGCGGGGCGGTCATCTATCGCAAGCTCTCGCTCGGCAGCCAGTCCGAGGAGGGCGAGCGCACCATCGCGCGCCTGCTCTCGGCCTCGATCACCTGCCGCCTGCAGAAGCGCTCGCTGTTTGCCTACCTCAGCGAGGTCCTCGCCGCAAGTATTCGGGGCGACCCCGTTCCCTCGCTAGCCTGATCCAGCGAAGACCAACTGAACGCTTAACCCTGGCGCTCGTGGTGCTGGCGATCCTCGGTCAGCGCTACGACCAGCTCGAACGCCTGATCATCGTCTTTCTGGCCTTCATCGCCGCCGCCTACATCATCGAGATCTTCATCGTCAAGCCCGACATGGGGGCGGCGGCCCGCGACTGGATCGTCCCGACCTTCCCCGCCGGCAGCATCGTGGTCGCCATGGGCATGCTCGGCGCGATCGTCATGCCGCACAACATCTACCTGCACTCCAACACCATCCAGTCGCGGGAGTGGGACTTTGGCGGCGACGACCAGACGAGGCTCATGCGCTTCGAGCTGATCGACACCTCGCTGTCGATGGGCATGGGCTGGCTCGTGAACTCGGCCATGATCCTCGTCGCCGCCGCCGTCTTCTACTCGCACGGCGTCACCGTGACGAGCATCCAGCAGGCCTCGGCTACCCTGCGGCCGCTGGTGGGGCCGCTCTCGCAGCTGCTCTTCGGGCTCGCCCTGCTGGTCGCCGGCCTGTCGTCGTCGATCACCTCGTCGCTCGCCACGGCCAACGTCGTCACCGGCTACCTCGGCCGGCCCGAGGATCCCCACAGCCGCCTCTACCGCTTCGGCATGGTGGCCATGGCCGCCCCGGCGGTGCTGCTGATCATGATCGGCCTGAACGCCTACCGGGCGCTGATCCTGAGCCAGGTGGTCCTCAGCCTGCAGCTGCCGCTCACCATCATCCCGCTGCTCCTGCTGACGCGCCGCGCCAGCGTGATGGGCGACATGCGCTCCGGCTCCCGGACCATGGTGTCGGGCTGGCTGCTGGCGGCTATCATCATCGGGCTGAACGTGTTCCTGCTGTATCAGACCTTCTTCCCGAAGGGGTTGTGAGATGACTCTCTACCGGCGCATCCTCGTCCCCCTCGACGGCTCGCCGGTCGACGACGCCGTGCTCGAGCACGTGACGGCGCTGGCCGAGGCCTTTCACTCCGAAGTCGTGCTGCTGCGCGTCGCCCACTTCCACACGCGCGACACCATGACCCACGAGGTCGAAGACGCCCAGGCGGTGCTCGACCGCGTGGCGCCCCGGCTCCAGGGCAGGGGCTTCGCGGTGCGCACCCTGGTAGGTCGGGGGGAGCCGGCCGAGGACACGGTCGAGCAGGCCGAGAAGCTCGCCTGCGATCTCATCGCCATGGGGACGCACGGCCACGGCGCCCTCAAGCGCGTCGTGCTGGGCAGCTTCGCCGAGAAGGTGCGTCATACGACCGACGTGCCGCTCCTACTGGTCAAGGCGAAGTCGACAGCCGACGAGCCTGAGGCCGGCGGGGTCGACGAGACTGCTGGCGGCGATTCGGCCGGCGGCGACGAGCCGGGCGACGAGCCGGCGGGCGGCACGTGAGCGGCGCCGGTGAGCGCGCCGGCGGCCGGCGCCGGCTCGTCCTGTTCGACGTCGACTGCACGCTGATCGACGCCCACGGCGCCGGCGGGCGGGCCATCTTCCGGGCGATCGACGACACCTACGGCGTGCGCGGCGAGCTCGACGGCTACAGCTTTCACGGGCGCACCGACCCGACCATCATCGTCGACCTGGCGACGCGCTGGGGCACGCCCGAGGCGCTCGCTCGCGAGCGCCTGGAGGCGTGCCTCGAGCATTACGTCGACGTTCTGCACGACGAGATCAGAGGCGACGGGGTCGAGGTCCTGCCGGGCGTCCGCGAGCTGGTCACCGCTCTCGCCACCGACCGCCGCGTCCTGCTCGGCGTACTGACCGGCAACGTCGCCGGCGGCCTTGCGCTCAAGCTGGCGCCGACCGGTCTGCTGCCGCTCTTCAAGGTCCGCGCGAGCGGCTCCGACTCGGCCCTGCGTCCCGAGCTGCCGGCGGTCGCCGTGGGGCGCGCCGCCCAGCTCACCGGCGACTTCTACTCCGGCAAGGAGGTCGTGGTCATCGGCGATGCGCCGGCCGACATCCTCTGCGGCGCCGACCTGTCGGTACGCACCATCGCGGTCGCGACCGGCCGCCATACCCTCGCCGAGCTCGCGCCGTACGCGCCCGACTACCTGTTCGCCGATCTCGGCGACTGGCGGGCGGTCATGGCCGCCATCCTGGCCTGAAACGGGGGCGGGCCGCCCCTCTTGAAAGAGGGGCGGCCCGCCCGACGAAGCGCCGGCTGGCGCGCTTGCCGTACCGCTAGTGGATGCCGACGACCGCGAACTGGCCGGCGTGATCGACGACCGCCCACGCGGTGTGGGTGTGCGAGTCGATGCCGAAGGTGCCGAGGCCGTAGCCGGACTTCCACGGTCCGGAGACGAACTTCTCGGCGCCGCCGACGTTCTGGTCGACCGCGTTGACCCACTTGCCGTTTGCGTTCCGGGCGTCGACACGACGCCTCTCGCCACGCATGAGCACAACTCGACGGACGGCTGAATCGCGGTCGACTGCACACCCGGCCCCGGCGGCATCGGCATGCTTTTGCTACGCGTCTGAACGGCACCCTCACCGGCTGCTCGCGCAGCCTCAACCGACACCTAGCGCCCGTTTCGCGAACCCCTCACTACCTGCTCACACTCGCTATTTAGAGTCACTCGGGCAGCCGGGAATGTGCGCCAGGCGTGTCAAGGCAAGTGAAGGGAGACAGAAGCATGAGTAAGAATGGCCCAAAGGACAGTGCGCGAAATCGACTCAGGCTCAAGCTTGGGGAGACCGTGCTCGGGTTGGCCTTGGCCACGATGTTGGTCGTGGGCTTGACCTCGCCCAGCTTGGCGTTCGCGGCGGCCAAGCCCGCAGTCAGCCATGTCCGCCCAGCCAGCGGCTATACCTCGGGCGGCAACACCGTGACCATCACCGGCAAGAACTTCATGGCCGGCGGCAAGAGCAAGGTCAAGAAGGTCACGTTCGGCACGGTGGTTGCGACGAAGCTCCACGTACGTTCCGCGACCAAGCTCACGGTCTCCGCTCCGAAGCATGCGAAGGGTACCGTGACCGTGCGCGTGATCAGTAAGTCCGGCAGAAAGAGCGCCGTGGTGTCGGCTGCCAGGTACGTCTACAAGACAATGCCACCGGCGATCACCAGCCTCGTTCCGGCCACCGGCCCGATGGCCGGCGGCACCACCGTGACCATCACCGGCACCGACTTCACCGGCGCCACCGCGGTCATGTTCGGTGTGCTCCCTGCCACGAGTTTCACGGTGGTGTCCGACACCTCGATCACGGCTACTTCTCCTGCCGGCGGGTCGACCGTCGCCATGACCATAGGGGTGATCGTGACCACCCCGGCGGGCACCAGCGCCCCCACGGCGGCTGATCACTACGCCTACGCCGCGCCTCCCGTCGTTTCGAGTGCTCCCACCGTCACGGCCATCGACCCGGCCACCGGCCCGGCGGCCGGCGGCACCACCGTGACCATCACCGGCACCAACTTCACCGGTGCCACCGCGGTCACGTTCGATGCGACCGCTGCGACAACGTTCACCGTGGACTCCGACACTTCGATCACGGCAACGACTCCTGCCGGCATAGGCATCGTCGACGTGTTCGTGACCACTCCCAACGGTACCAGCGCCACGTCGGCGGCCGATGAGTTCACCTTCAGCTGACGCGATGAAAAGAGCCCGGTAAACGACCCGGGCGCGACAGGCAACGGCAGCGGGGCCACTCCTTGGAGTGGCCCCGCTGCCGTTGCGGCGCCGCCCGCTCCCCCGCGGCATCGACGGTTGTCCGCAAGATCGCTACCGGGCAGCGGGCGCTCGGTGACTACCACGCGCCGCCGGGGTTGGTCTCACGTTCCGCGCATCGGTTGCTCGTACAACCGCAACCCACACCTATCGCTCCTCTCACGAGCCCTTCACGACCTGCTCACGGCCGCTCTCTAGAGTCTCGCCTGTGGCCGGGACTGGCGCGCCAGGCGCGCGAAAGGAAAGCAAGCAAAGGAGAGAGAAGCATGAACAGACTAACGAGAAGGTGGTCCCTGCGGGCCGGCATCGTCGTGGCCGTATCGCTGGCCATGCTGGCGGAGCGTCGTCGGCGCTCGCCAAGCCCACGATCGTCGGCGCCGGGGCGACCGCTCCCCAGCTCCTCTATGAGCAGTGGGCCTACAACTACAGCCCGGCGAAGATCGTCTACAGCGGCGTCGGCTCGGGTGCCGGTCATCACGCAGATCACGAACGGCACCGTGAACTTCGGGGCCAGCGACAAGCCGTTGACGCGTGCCGTGCTGAATGCTTCGCCGGCACTGGTCCAGTTCCCCTCGTGCGTCGAGGGCATCGTGGCGATCGTGCACATCAGCGGGGTCAAAGCCGGTCAGCTCAAGCTGACGGGGGCCGTCCTCGCCAAGATCTACGAAGGTAAGATCACGACCTGGAACAACTCGGCCATCACCGCCCTCAACCCCACGATCAAGTCCAAGCTGAAGGGCAACATCGTGGCCGTGCACCGCTCGGATTCGTCGGGCACCACCTGGATCTTCACCCACTACCTGAAGGCCGTCACTTCGTCGTGGCCGTTCGCTGACATGACCGGCCCCTGGCCCGTCGGCATCGGCGAGAAGGGCAGCGCTGGCGTGGCCAACGAGGTCCAGATCAAGGCGGGCGCCATCGGCTACGTGGAGTATGCGTACGCCGTCACGGCGCACATCCCTTACGCGCAGATGAAGAACAAGTCCGCCAAGTGGGTGCTGCCCTCGAGGAGCACGTTCGCAGCCGCCGGCAAGTACGCCAAGTACACGTGGTCGAACGGCTTCGCCACGAGCCTCGTCAACATGAAGGGCGCCAAGGCCTGGCCGATCACGGGCGAGACCTACATCCTGGTCCGTCGCGCCCAGAAGAGCTACGCCACCGGCAACGCCATGCTCAAGTTCTTCAACTGGGCGTTCACCAGCAGCAAGGGCATCGCGGACGCCAAGGCTCTCGAACTTCGTGCCCCTGCCGAAGGCTGCGGTCAAGTCGATCAAGAAAGTCTGGCACGCCGACGTCAAGGCCGGCAGCAAACCCTGCTGGTGATCTGGTCGGCAAAGTAAGGGGCTCCGTGCGATCGGTCTCGGGGGGTTCCCCTCTCCCTGGCGGATCCACTCCTGGCTACGGGCTGACTGCCTGCCGGCGTTGGCAAACCCGGGACGCGAGAGCCGGATGATCACAGCCCCTGCCGGGCGGCCGCGCAAGCGGCCGCCCGGTCTGTCTTGGGGTTGGCCTCACGAGTGGCCGTGTTGCGCAACACACTGAGCGCAGGGAGGGACGTGGTCCGATGACGGGGGCGAGCATCAGGTCTGACCAAGCGCAAACGCTCGCTTCACCATCTGCTCATCGGCATTCGTTAGTCTGCTTCGCCCGGCGGTCCTGCCCCACACGAAGGAAGGAGCCTGTTGCAGGGTTTTCGGAGGCGCTGGCGCGTCCGTGTGGTGTCGGTGGTCATGGTAGCGACGGCGTGGTGCGTGGTCGTTCCCGCGGTCGGCGCCACGGTCGGTCCAGGGCAGATCGACGCTTTTCTTCTCGCGCACGGCTCGCCCTTGGCCGGCGAGGGCGGAGTGTTCTACCAAGCGGGCCGGCGGGCCGGTGTGGACCCGGCCTTCCTGGTCGCCATCAGCGGCGCGGAGTCGAGCTTTGGCCGCTACATCTTCTTCGCCGGTTCGCAGACGGCCGACTACAACGCCTTCAACTGGTTCTTCGCCACAACCCGGGCGGGCAGTGCCTTTACGAGCTGGGACCAGGCGATCGCCACCGTCGCCACGGGGCTCAGCGGACCGCTCTACTACGGCGCCGGCCGCTACGCCGTCGACACCATCGCCCCGATCTACTGCCCACAGGGCACGCAGGCCTGGATCAACAACGTGACGGCCTACATGCTGGCGCTCGGAGCCGACCCCAACGACACACGGTGGCACGGCGCGGCGCCGGTCGACGCGAGCGGTCCGGAGAACAGCGCGGTCAGGATAGGTCCGACGGGCGATGGTGCGGCGCTCGTCCTGCAGGTTCCGATCGCCCTCGCGCCCGCGTCCATAGTCGCGGGCGCTCGCCTGCGCATTCGCTTCACGCTGACGAATGCCGGTCTCAAGGCGGGTGCCTGGAAGGCGGTGATCCTGCGCCTTGAGGGGCCGTCGGGGCAGGCTCTGGCCTTCGGATCGAGGCTGCCGCTGCGCCTGCAGGCCGGAGCCTCGTACAGCTTTAAGGCGACCGCGCGGCTGCCGGCCGCGGGCGTCTGGCGCGGTTGGGTCGACGTCGAGGCCGCAGACGGCGCGATCCTCGGCGACGCGCAACCGACACTGCGCATCGAGGTCTTGCGGGCTGCACCGCGCGCGCGCGGTCTCACGCCGGCGGCCTGGGCGGGCCGCCGGTCGGCCTCGTAGCTCGAATCCTTCAGCGAGAGCTCATCGGAGCACAATCGCCGACTCGCGCGACCCTCATGGCGGGGGCGTAGAAGGTCACCGTGAGTAGCACTCCGGACAAGAAAGGAACGAGCATGAGCGATCCGTTCGAGAAGGCCGCGGACGACTTTGGTGCTGAGGAAGAGTTGCGTGCCGACGCCGACGCCGCAGGCGAACCGGCGCTCGCCGCTGATGCGGACGAGGTCGACGGCAGCTTCACTGAGGCGCCGGATGGAGTCGCCGACGACGAGCCCGTCGAGTAGACCTCGAAGCCGGCGCGACGAAGCCGGCGGAGGCTGCCGGGCAGAGGACGGCTCTCCTTCGTGAGAGCCGTCCTCGGCTCACGCGGTCCAATCCGACGACGGCAAGGATAGTTGCCATGACAGTCGAGTCGTTCCAGGGGGCGACTCCGGACGTCGATCTGCCCGAGGTCGCATGGCTGCGGGGGCCGCGACTCTCGTTCGACGCGTGGCTCGAGCGCGCGAGCGAGCGCATCACGGTTGTCGTCGTTCAGGGTGAGATCGACATCCACACGGCGCCGCGCCTGCTCGATGCGATCGCGCAAGGCATCGACGAAGGCGCCCGAGGGGTCGTCGTCGACCTGAGCGAGGTCTCCTTTATCGACGCCGCCGGGCTTGGAGTGATCGTTCTGGCGGCGCGGCGCCTGGGCCCCGGCGCCATCGCCCTGGTCTTGCCGCACCGGGGTCTCGTGCGCATCTTCAGGATCTGCGGCCTGGATCGCCTGCTCGACATCTGCGAGACACGCGCGCAAGCGGTGCGCGATCTCACCGCGTAGAGAAGACGCAAGTCGGTGAGGTGAGCCCAGCCGAGTACCGGAGCTCGCTCGCGAAGACCCGATGAGATTGCGACAATCTCAGCCCGCGTCGTGCCGACCTCGCTGCCGCGACGCACTCCCGCAACATCGCCGTCACGTGGCCCTTATGGCTGCCTCACGCTTCCTTCATCTCTCGCTCATAGGAGCTTGTCAGACTCGCGCCGCCGTCAGGCGACAAACGTCCGAGGGAGAGGCATGGAGACGAACGGAGCACGCAGGCGCCGGGCCGCTCTGGTGCTCGCGACTGTGACCGCTTTGCTGGTCGCCCTCGCGATCGCCTTGGCGCAGCCCACCCCGGCACAAGCTCGAGGTCGCTGGCTTTCAGGCGACCTGAGCAACCACACGTTTCTGACGGACGGAAAGCGCACCGAGAGCGATATCCTCGCGAAGGCCATCCCGGCCGCACCCGCCGGTTTTGGCCTGAACTACTTCGCCAATGCCGAGCAGGGCGGTCAGTCGAAGGCCAACGCCCAGGGCCTCAGATTCGGGACCATCCCACCCGTCCCGGTCTGGCGCTGGCTGACGCTCGCCCTTTACTCCTACCCGACCATCGTGCAGGCCCGGTCGGACTACCCGGGTCGCTACTTCATCCAGGGCCTGCAGTGGGACGCGCCGGCGCACGGACAGGTCAGCATGGGGATCGTCGGCGCCGCCAATGAGCCCCAGGGTGTCTCGAACTTCGAGTACATGTTCGACTCGGCCGACGCCGACACGAGCCGCGCCGGTGAGAGCATCCCGGAGGTGCTCGACACCACAAAGCCGAGCCCGTATCCGACGGTGGTTCCGGCTCAGCCGATGGACAAGGAGAACATGACCGCCCAGAACACGCTCGATGGGGCGGCCTTTCTCGAGAAACACTTCCCGACCGAAAGCTACGCCTTTGTCGACCATCCGTCGCGCGACCTGAACTGGACTGTCGGCGACTTGCGCGCCCTGCAGGACGCCGCCTCCAAGGTGGTCTGCGGCTTCGAGGGCTTCCCCGGCGATCAGGCGGCGGCGGCTCGCGGCGGCTACGGCAACTACTTTGCCGCGGTCGCACCGGGCGCCACTTACCCGGCCACGGTCAGCGGTCCGACCGACCCGAACTACAGCGAGGCCGAGACCGACCTCGCCCGCACGTATGGCGGTGCCGACCCCATGGTCGCCAAGGTGGGCGGCGTGTGGGACGCGCTGCTCGGCGAAGGCCGCCCCTGGTACGTCTACGGCAACAGCGACTTCCACTGGTGGACGACGAAGTACAAGGACGCCGCCGGCAACGTTGTCGGCGCCTCGTTCGACGACTTCTGGCCGGGTCAGTACGACAAGACCTGGACCTACCAGCGTACGCGCAGTTACGACGGCCTCGTGGCCGCCATCAAGTCGGGCGACTCGTACATCGTGAACGGCGACCTCGTCGACGCGCTCGATTTCCACGCCACGTTGGGCAAGACCTCACGCACGATGGGTCAGACGTTGACCATCAAGAAGGGTCAGGAGATCGTGGTGACCATCCGCTTCAAGAGCCCCAAGACCAACAACAACGGCGACCGCGTCAGGGTCAACCATATCGACCTCATCGAGGGCAACGTGACGGGGAGGATCCGCCCGTCGAGCGCCGCCTACACGAGCAACGACACGAACTCCACGGCGCACGTGGTCAAGACCTTCCCCAGGACCAGGATGCACCTGATCAAGGGCTGGGAAGTCATGACCGTTGCTTTCAAACCGCAGGTGAACATGTACTTCCGTCTGCGGGGCACCAATCTGGCACCCGATACCCCCAACCAGACCGACATCGGCGGCAACCCGCTCATCGACACCCTCACCTACGTGACCGTCCCCAACCCCGATCCCACTAAGACCGGCGACGTGACGATCAACACGCCCGCATCAGGCGTGGGCCGACCTCTGGCTCTACAGCAACCCGATCTTCATCCACGTGAAGTAGCGCGCTCCCGGTTCGCGGATGGCCGATCGCCGATCATCACCGGGGCGCGACTCGACGCGCGGTGGGACGGGACCCGTACGGGTCCCGGCCCACCGTTCTCGGAACGCTCACGCCGACCTCACGGAGCGCTCACACTTCGCGGCTACTCTCTCCCTTTGGTATGAACGAGGCGACGGTGAAGAGGGACGAGATGGAGGCGGCGCAGGGGACGCGCGACCTGGTGAGACACAACCGCCCAGCGCCGCCGGCGCAGCGCCAGAAGAGAGGCGCAGATCCGCCGCCGGCGCTTTGTCGCGCTTTCCGTCGCGGTGGTGAGCGTTTCGACGGTCGTGCTGCTTGCTGCCGGAGCGTTGCGAGCTGGCGCTGCGCCGGCGCCGGGCGCCGGCGCCACACTCGCCTCGATCGCCGGCGACGGCGTCGGTGTCATCTTCGATGCTCCGTCGGTCACGCCCAACGACGCCACGGCGACTCGTTCGCTCAAGTCGGCGGATCTGAGTTTCACGAACAGCGTCGCGACGGTCGACTCGTATGTCGTGGGCACCGCGCTGGTATCCGAGTCCAGCGTCTCACTGAGCGACGTGAGCCTGCTCGGCGGCGTCGTCAAGGCTGCCTCGGTCGAGCTGGTCGCGACGGCCGACGCCGGACCTTCGTCGGCCGACGCCGCCGTCGGCGAGGACTTCGTCACCGGTCTCGAGGTCGCCGGCCAGCCGGTGGCCGATCAGACGGGACCCATCCCGGTTCCCGGAGTCGGCACCCTGACGGTCCTCGACTCGACCGTCGACCAGAGCTCGCCGTCGCCGAGCGCGGTCGTCACGGGCCTCGTGCTGACCCTCGACCAGCAGGTGGGGGACCTGGCGGCCGGCAGCGTGATCCTCGTCGGACGGGCGGCCGCGTCGTCCGACTCGGCGACCGCCCAGCAGCTCGCCGCCCTGGCCGCCCAGCCGCCCGGGCCGACTCCGTTGCCGGCGCCTCTGCCCACGCCGACGGCGACGACTCACCCCGGCAAGTCGTCGCCGGGCAAGAACGGCAAGTCCTCTTCCGGCAAGACCGGCAAGTCGCATGCCGGCCATTCCGGCGGCGGCGCCGTGGGAGGCACCGTCTCCGACAGCACGATGCCGCCGCCCGCGCCGCCCAGCAAGGAGATCCTGGCCCGGTTCCCGGGCGCCGTGTTCCCGGTGCGGGGCCCGGTGGACTACACGGACACGTTCGGCGCCTATCGGGCCGACATGCCCAACCACAAGCACGAGGGCAACGACATCTTCGCCAAGATGGGCACGCCGATCGTCGCTGTGCTGGCCGGCACGATCCAGTACAGCACGTACGGGATCGGCGGCAACAACGCCCGCCTGACCGACGCGCGCGGCGACTACTTCTACTACGCGCACATGTCGCGGTTCGCGGCCGGCCTGAAGTCGGGCGACCACGTGGCCAGGGGCCAGGTGATCGGCTACGTCGGCGAGACCGGTGACGCCGCCGGCACCTCGCCGCACTTGCACTTCGAGATCCACCCCGGCGGCGGTCCGGCAGTCGATCCGTTCCCCTATCTCGAGGCCTGGCGGGCGGCGGCGGCGGGCGTGCCCGCCGCCGCCGCCACCCCGGTCGCGCAGATCGCCCAGGCCGAGGTCGGCATCCCGCTGCCCATGCTGCTCGCGCGCCGCGGCGTCCTCGTCGGCGTCGGCCTCGTCGGTGCGGCCGCGGTCGAGGTCGGTCGCGGGATCGCCGGTCGCGACGACCTGCCGCAGCCCAACATGCTCGCGCTCGCCCTGTTCGTCACGTCGCTGGGCGGGGTCACCGCCATCCGGCGGATGCGCGCGCCGGCTCTGCCCGAGCTGCTGGCCGAACACGAGACGGTCGTGCGCCGGACCGTCGTCATCGCCGAGCGCACGCTCACGAAGTCCTAACGTGTCGGCGCTATACTTGGCCGGCGACGTAGCGCGGCAACCGTAACGAGGGGTGCGATGGCCAAGGAATCCATCCTCGTCGTCGACGACGAGCGGGAGATCCTCGAGCTGGTCAAGTACAACCTGGCCAAAGAGGGCTACAGCGTCGTCTGTGTCGAGACCGGCGAGGACGCCTTGAACGCCGCCCGACTCAAGCTTCCCGACCTCGTCCTGCTCGACCTCATGCTGCCGGGCGTCGACGGTCTCGAAGTCTGCCGCAAGCTCAAGGCCGACCCCAAGACCCAGGAGATCCCCGTCGTCATGCTGACCGCCAAGGGCGGCGAGGCCGACATCGTGGCCGGCCTCGAGCTCGGCGCCGACGACTACGTGACCAAGCCGTTCAGCCCCCGCGTGCTCACGGCCCGGGTCAAGGCGGTGCTGCGCCGCGACCAGTCCGAGAACGGCGACGGTCAGGCGACCATCAAGATCAACGACCTCGTCATCCATCCGGGCCGCCACCAGGTGCTGGTGGCCGACAGGCCCGTCGACCTGACCGCCTCGGAGTTTCGCATCCTGCTCTTCATGGCCCGCAAGCCGGGCTGGGTCTTCACGCGTCAGCAGATCGTCGATGCCGCGCAGGGCGACGACGTCTACGTCAACGAGCGTTTCGTGACCGACCGCTCGGTCGACGTCCACATCGTCTCGCTGCGCCGCAAGCTCGGGCCGTGCGGCGGCTACATCGATACGGTAAGGGGTGTAGGCTACAGGCTCAAAGACGAATGAGTCATGCGCCGCACCCGTCTGTTCTGGAAGCTCTACATCACCTACCTGCTGGCCGTGGTCCTCTGCGCGGGGGTCGTCGGCTGGCTGGCCGTCGGCACCGCCTCTGACCTCTACCATCAGCAGGCCTTCAGAGATCTGAAGGCGCGCGCCGAGCTGGCCAGCAGCCAGATCGCTCCGTTGCTCGACCGGCCGGTCGAGCTCCAGGACCTCGTCAAGACCTTCGGCACCACCGCCGACACCCGTCTCACCGTGATCGCCGGACCCGATTCCACGGTCGCCGTCGAGGGCCATGTGCTGGCCGACTCCGAAGCCGACCCGGCGACCATGGAGAATCACGACACCCCCTCGCGCCCCGAGGTGCAGACGGCCCTGAACGGCGGCGTAGGGGAGGTGGCGCGTCACAGCGAGACGCTCGACCTGCGCATGTTCTACGTGGCGATCCCGGTCTTCAATCGGCGCTCATCAGGTGGTAGCGGTGATCCGTACGGCGTTGCCGGTCACCCAGGTCAACGGAGCGCTGAACGCCATGATCCGCCGCATCGTCGTGGGCACGCTGCTGGTGGCCCTGGTGGTGGTGCTGCTCGGCCTCGTCGTGTCGCGCGGCATCTCGCAGCGCATGCGCGACATCAAGCGCGGCGCCGAGCGCTTCGCCGGCGGCGACTTCAGCCACGAGATCCACGTCTCGACTGCAGACGAGATCGGCGAGGTGGCGGTCGGTCTGAACGCCATGGGCCGGCACCTGAGCGAGACGATCCGCATCATCACCGAGGAGCGCAACGAACGCGAGGCGGTACTGGCCGGCATGACCGAGGGCGTGCTGGCCGTCGACGAGCAGGAGCGCATCATCACCATCAATGCCGCGGCGGCCCGCCTTCTCGGGGTCGAACCCGAGCAGGCGCAGGGCCGCAGCATCCAGGAGATCGTGCGCAACCCCGAGCTGCAGCTGTTCGTGGCCGCCGTACTGGCCGGCGAAGAGCCGGTCGAGGGCGACGTCGTCGTGCACGCGGAGCAGGACCCGCGCGAGCTCAGGGTCCACGGCGCCCAGCTCAAGGACGGCGACGTGGGTGCCGGCGACGCCGGCGAGGGCCGCGGCGCGGTCGTCGTCCTGAACGACATCACGCGCATGCGGCACTACGAAGCCATCAGGCGCGACTTCGTGGCCAACGTCTCGCACGAGATCAAGACGCCGGTCACGACGATCAAGGGCTTCGCCGAGACCCTGCTCGACGGCGCCCTCGACGATCGTCACGACGCCGAGAGGTTCCTGCGCATCATCGTCGGCCAGGCCGACCGCCTGAGCGCCATCATCGAAGACCTGCTGAGCCTCTCGAGCCTCGAGAGCGGCTCCGAGGGCGCCACGATCTCGCTCGAGCGGGGCAGCATCCGCGACGTCCTCCAGGTGGCGCTCGACGTCTGCGAGATGAAGGCCGCCGCCCGCCACATCACCCTCGCGCTCACCTGTCCGGACGACCTCTACGCCGAGATCAACCCGCCGCTGCTCGAGCAGGCGGTCGTCAACCTGATCGACAACGCCGTCAAGTACAGTCCCGAAGGCTCGTCGGTCGACGTCTCGGCCGGGGTCGAGACGGCGGGGCTGTCGATCAGGGTGAAGGACGCCGGGCGCGGCATCGGCCGAGAGCACCTGACCCGGCTCTTCGAGCGCTTCTATCGCGTCGACAAGGCGCGCAGCCGCGACATGGGCGGCACCGGTCTCGGTCTGTCCATCGTCAAGCACATCGCCGTGGCCCACGGCGGCTGGGTCGCCGTCGAGAGCGCTCCCGGTCTGGGCAGCACGTTCACCATCACCCTGCCCGTCTGAACGCTGCGCGCACCGCTTGCTCGCGTGCTGCCAACCGACACCTATCGGCCCCCTCACCGGCCGTTCACGACCCGCTCACATCCGCTGTCTAGAGTCTGTCGGGTGGCCAGGGTGCGCGCGCTCGGCCTGTGAGAGGACACAGAGGTATGACCAAAGCTAGGCCGGCAGCAAGCCCCGTTGGATGGCTCTGCCGTCGAGTGAGGGGCGCTGCCGCGGCTGCCTGCCCGGGTTTCCTTTCCCTGGTGGATCCCCTCCCGGATCAGGCCGGTCCCGCGATCTGGCCCCGTCGGCGGCCGGCGAGCCCGGGACGACAACCGGACAGATGACAGCGCCTCCCCGGGCGGCCGCGTGAGCGGCCGCCCGGTCCGCTGCGGGGCGGGCCCGATCGGCCCGCCCCGCGGCTTCGGCCCGGGGCCGCCTCACGCCAAAAACACTCCGTCCTAACCAGTCCTCTAACGCGCCGCCGGTAGAAACCACGAGGTGGCCGCAGGCCGCCCTCGTCCAGGGAAAGGACCAAGGAGACCCCACATGAAGAGATCGAGAAGGTTCTGGTACGGAGCGGCGCTCGCCGTGCTGGTCGTGAGCATCGCGCTCACCGCGGCGGCGTGCGGCGGCTCGAGCAGCTCGTCGAGCAGCTCGGCGCCCTCGGGCAACAGCTTCGTCGGCGTCCGGGTCGACCTTCGCCCAGCCGCTCTACACGGCCTGGGCCCAGACCTATCAGGGCGTCTCCAACGGCGTCAAGCTCAACTACCAGGGCACCGGCTCGACCGCCGGGATCGCGGCGATCGAGGCCAAGACGGTCCAGTTCGGCGCGACCGACGCGCCCCTCACCTCGGCCCAGCTGCAGAGTAGCGGGCTCCTGCAGTTCCCGACCGCCGTCGGCGGCACCGTCGTGGTCGTGAATCTGAGCAGCGTGCCGTCCGGCACGCTCAAGCTCGACGGGCCCACGCTGGCCGACATCTATCTGGGCAAGATCACGACCTGGGACAACGCGGCGATCAAGGCCCTCAACCCCGGCCTCAAGCTGCCATCGAGCAAGATCAACGTCGTCCACCGTTCCGACGGCTCGGGCACCTCGTGGATCTTCACGAGCTACCTCTCCGCGGTCTCGCCCGCCTGGAAGAGCCAGATCGGCGCCGCGACCCTGCCGGCCTGGCCGGTGGGCACCGGCGGCGCCAAGAGCGCCGGCGTCGCTGCCCTCGTGCAGCAGGTCAGCGGCTCGATCGGCTACGTCGAGTACACCTACGCCGAGCAGAACAAGATGAGCACGGTGATGATGAAGAACGCGGACGGCAAGGTCCTTGCCCCGACACTGGCCGGCTTCGCGGCGGCCGCCAAGAACGCCACGTGGGACGCCTCTGCGGGCTTCGCGCAGGCGCTCGTCAACGAGCCGGGCGCGACCGCGTGGCCGATCACCGGCGCGACCTTCGCCCTCATGCAGAAGAGCCAGACCGACGCCGCGACGGCGCAGATGGTGCTGAACTTCTTCGACTGGGGGTACAAGAGCGGCGGCACGCAGGCCCAGAGCCTGGACTACGTGCCGATCCCGGCCAAGGTCTACAACGTGGTCGAACAGCAGTGGACGCAGATCACGGTCAGCGGCACGGCCGTCTGGCCCGACTGACGATCTGACCGTCGCGGCCGGCGGCGGGGCTGTCCGGCCCCGCCGCCGGCGACAGCATCGTAAACCACGTCCCATTGCGGGGGACTCGCGAGTGAGCACGGCAGAAGTTGACATTGGAACACCGGCCGGCGGCGCGGGCGCGCAGGCGCGCCCGCGCCGCCACCATTTCGCTTTCGGCGACCCGCTCTTCCGCTGGTTCACGATCGTCTGCGCGGCGACCGTGGCCTGCGCCATGTTCCTGCTCATCGGCGTGCTGGTGAAGAACTCGTGGCTGGCCATCCACGTGCTCGGCTTCAAACCGCTGACGTCGGTGTCGTACAATCCGGACACCAACCAGTACGGGGCGCTCTCGAGCCTGTACGGCACGTTCGTGACGACGATCCTGGCGATGCTCATCGCAGTGCCGCTGGCCCTCGCCACCGCCCTGCTGCTTGTCGAGCTCGTCAACCCGTTGATCTCGCGGGTCGTGGGCACGGCGATCGAGATGCTGGCGGCGGTACCCAGCATCATCTTCGGCATGTGGGGCATCTTCGTGGTGGTGCCGCTGATGGGCAACCACATCGAGCCCTGGATCCAGTCGACGCCGCTCGGCCGACTGCCGCTCTTCTCCGGTTCGCCGGTCGGCGTCGACATCTTCACGGCCAGCATCGTCCTGAGCCTCATGATCCTGCCGTTCATCACCGCCGTCTCCCGTGACGTGCTGCAGATGGTGCCGACGGTCGTCAAGGAGGCCGGCTACGGCATGGGCTCCACGACCTACGAGGTGATGCGCAAGATCAGCATGCGCTACGCCCTGTCGGGCATCGCCGGCGCCGTGTTCCTCGGTCTCGGGCGGGCGCTCGGCGAGACCATGGCCGTGTCGATGGTGATCGGCGGCACCCTGTTCGGCATCCCGCACTCGCTGTTTGCCAGCGGCACGACCGTCTCGGCGACCCTGGCGTTGCAGTTCCCCGAGGCCCAGGGCAAGCTCGAGACGAGCTCGCTGATCGAGCTCGCGCTCATCCTCTTCGTCATCACCATGGTGTTCCAGGTGATCGCCCAGCTCTGGCTGGCCCGCGCCCGCCGCATGACCGGGAGCCGGGCGTGAGCGCGGCGACGACCGGCCTGCCGCGCCCGCCCATGACGCCGCGCTCGGTGGCTCGCCGCCGCCTGGCCAACTAGGGCGGTCACGACCAGCGCCTGGGTGGCGGCCGCGATCGGCATCTTCGTCATGGGCTGGATCGTGGTCACCGTCGTGGTGCGCGGCATCGGCGCCTGGAGCATCGCCTTCTTCACCCAGCTTCCCCCGACCGGTACCCAGACCGGCGGCGGCTTGGCCAACTGCATCATCGGCACCCTGGTGATCACCTTCGGCGCCGCGATCGTCGGCCTGCCTCTCGGCTTCTTCGGCGCGGTCTACCTGTCCGAGTTCGGCCGCGCCGGTCGCATCGCGACCGGCATCCGCGCCGTCACCAACATCGTGCTCGGCGTGCCGTCGATCATCGCCGGCATGTTCGCCTACGCGCTCTTCGGTGCTGCCCAGCCATCACTTCTCGGGGTTCTCGGCCTCGGTGGCCTTGGCCTTCATCATGTTGCCGGTCATGACCCGGACCGCCGAGGACGTCCTCAACCTGGTGCCCAACGAGCTGCGCGAGTCGGCTCTCGCCATGGGAGCGCCGCGCTGGAAGGCGACCCTCGGCGTGGTCGTCAAGGCGGCCCGCGCTGGCCTCATCACCGGCGCCATCCTGGCCGTCGTCAGGGTGTCGGGCGAGACCGCGCCGCTGCTGTTCACCGCGCTCTCCAGCCAGTACTGGTTGAGCGGCCTGTTCGGCTCGTCGGGCTACTTCGGCGGACCCACCGCCAACCTGACCAAGACCATCTACGACTTCGCCGGCCAACCGTACCCGCATCTGATCCAGCTGGCGTGGGGAGGCGCCCTGCTGATCATCGTCGCGGTGCTGGGCGTCAACATCGTCACTAGGCTTCTCTTTCAGCGAGGCAAGGAATGGTAGACATCATGGACACGATCGACCCGGGCACCGAGTCCGAGGTCGCCAGGCCGCTGCCGCCGCGGCTCGAGGTGACCCCCGGATCCCAGGACGGCCTGGCCGAGTTCGACTCGCTGCCGAGCAAGCTCTCGGTGCGCGGCCTCGACTTCTTCTACGGCAAGCAGCAGGCGCTGTTTGCCAACGACCTGGAGATCAAGGAGCACCGGGTCACCGCCATCATCGGTCCGTCGGGCTGCGGCAAGTCGACGCACCTGCGCTGCTACAACCGCATCTACGAGCTCTACCGCGACCAGAGGGCGACGGGCGAGGTCGTTCTCGACGGCGAGAACATCCTGGCTCCGGGCACTGATCTGCTCGGCCTGCGGCGGCGCGTCGGGATGATCTTCCAGAAGCCGAGCCCGTTCCCCATGACCGTGTTCGACAACATCGCCTACGGCCTGCGCATGCACTTCAAGCTGTCCAAGTCGGAGCTGTCGGAGCGGGTCGAGGACGCGCTCAAGCGCGGCGCCCTCTGGGAAGAGGTCAAGAACAAGCTGAGCGAACCCGGCCTCGCCCTGTCGGGCGGTCAGCAGCAGCGGCTGTGCATCGCCCGGGCGATCGCCGCCGAGCCCGAGCTCATCCTCATGGACGAGCCCTGTTCGGCCATCGACCCCGTGGGCACCGCCAAGATCGAGGAGCTCGTCCAGGAGCTCAAGTCGTCGTACACGATCGCCCTCGTCACCCACAACATGCAGCAGGCGGCCCGCGTGTCGGACTACACCGCCTTCTTCTTCGAGGGCAAGATCATCGAGTTCGGCTCCACGACCCACATCTTCGAGAACCCCACCGAGAAGCAGACCGAAGAGTACATCACCGGCCGGTTCGGCTAGCGAGGGGCGTTCATGGCGACACAGCTGCAACGCGAGATCGGCAACCTGAAGAAGAGCATCCTCACGCTGAGCGCCCTGGTCGAGGACAACCTGCGGCGCGCGCTCACGGCCGTGGAGCGGCGCGACGAGGCGCTGGCCACCGACGCCATCGAGCGCGACTTCCCCATCGACCTCATGGAGGTCGACGTCGAGGAGGACTGCCTCAAGGCCCTGGCGCTCTACCAGCCGGTGGCCGGCGACCTGCGCTTCATCGTCACCACCATCAAGATCAACACCACCCTCGAGCGCGTCGGCGACCTGGCGGTCAACATCGCCGAACGGGCCCGGCTGCTGGCGGCCATGGAGCAGCCGGTCGTCGCCTTCGACATGGCCGCCATGGCCGCCAAGGCGCAGCGCATGGTCTCGAGCGCTCTCGACGCCCTCGTGCAGCTCCGACGGCGCGGTCGCGCGCGCCGTGCTGCTCGCCGACGACGAGGTCGACGACCTCGACCGCGAGCTGTCGGCGACCCTCGACGCCGCGGCCCGCGAGCACCCCGAATGGCTCGACCCGCTCATCCAGCTCCTGCAGGTGCTCGCGCTTCATCGAACGCATAGCCGACCATGCCGACGAGCATCGCCGAAGACGTGATCTACATGGCCGAGGGCGAGATCCCGCGCCACTCGGTCAAGCGCGCGGTCGCCGAGGCGATGGGCCTGAACGGCGTCTCCCTGCCGCAGATGAAGGGGTGAGGGGACGGGCCAGGGCCCTCCCGCGCGGCGGATCGCCGCCGGCCGTCAGCTCGTGGTGATCGTGACCGGCGCGCTCCAGCCCGCGGCGAGCGTGCTCGAGGCCGGCACCCACACCCGCAGGGTCGTGGTGGCGGCGGCGGTCCACGAGAACGAGTAGCTGCCGTCGCTCTTGGGCGCGGCGCTCGCGATGGTGGTCCAACCCGACGCGCTCTGCGTCTGCAGCGAGACCGTCTTGGCGGCCGTGGCCGGCGTGACGACGCCGCTGAAGACGACCTGGGCGCCGCTTGCCACCGTCTCGCTCGCCGGCTGGATGGTGACGACCGGCCTGACGTCGACGGTGACGCGGGCCGAGATCGCCGTCGCCCCCATGGCGGCCGGCGCGGTGAAGTAGTACTGGGTGTTGGCGGTCGGCGACACCTTGGCCGAGAAGCCGGTGAACTTCACCGTGTAGCCGTCGACGGTGCTCGCTCCGGCCGTCGTCGTCATCGTACGCGTCGACCACGAGCCACCGGTCGGCCGCTGATGGAGCGTGACCACCTTGCTCGCCGCGAGTCGCGGATAGCGCCGCCCGCTGAGCGTGACCGCCGAGCCGTAGGCGACGGTCGCGGAGGACCTGGCGATCGACAGCGACGTGAAGTAGACCCACGTGTCGCGCAACCCGAGAGCGGCGCGCAGTGAGGCGCCGCTGGTCATCGCCCAGCCCTGGTCGCCGATCAGCAGTGCCTTGACGACGCGCGGCGACGTGCCCCGCTTGACCACGTAGACCGCCCGCAGCGGGCCCTTGGCGAAGCCCATCGCGGCCGCGATCTGCGCGGGCGTGCGACGGATGGGGTTGTCGGGCCAGATGTGGTACGGCGAGGTCGTGTCGTAGGGGTCGGGCACGCCCTTGAGATAGGGCACGGGAGCGGCGCTGGTCCACACGTTCTCGATGTTCTCGGTGTGGCCGCCCGACGTCGAGAAGAAGTAGGCGACGATGGGAGTGCCCTTGTACTTGGGCACGACTCCCCGGGTCGAGGTCACGGCCTTGTCGGTGGCGGCCGTCTCGCTGTCGAGCCCGCCGTACATCTGGCTCGCGGTCGTGCAGTACACGTCGAAGCTGCCCCCGCCGCCGGTCGCACGGTAGGCGTAGGAGCGCGCCGCGACCGCCTGCGCCTTGAGAGCCTCGATCGGCCACGACGCCGGCGACTCGCACGGTACGACGCCGAGGAGGTAGCTTTCGAGCGGCAGCGTGTTGACGATCTCGAGGCCGTCGCTCAAGTGCACGATGCGCAGCTTGCCGCGGTAGCGGCCGACGTGGCCGTTGTCGTTGGCGGTGAGGAGTTTGAGGCGGGCGCTGCCCGGCACGAACGTGACGGGGGCGCTCGCGGTCCACGAGCTCGCGCCGTCGCGCAGGTGGTAGGCCCCGCCCGACCAGGTCACCGTGGCCGTGGTGTTGGCGGCGAGATTCACGGTCTTCGTGCCCCAGGTGGCCTTGAACTTGGCGACGTCGGTCACGGCGGCCGACGCGACGCCGCTGCGCAGCTGGACGCGGATGGTCACGTTGGCGACCTTCCCCAGGGTGACACCGGTGTAGTAGTGCTCGATGATGGCGGCGTACTTCCAGCCGTGCAGGGCGTAGCCGTCGGCGCCGTACTGGCTCATGCCGATGCCGTGGCCCCAGCCGCGACCTTCCATGGTCATGGTCGTCGTAGAGGCGGCGCCGGCGGCGGGCGCCAGGGACAGGGCGAGCGTGGCGGCCAGCGCCGCGCAGGCGCCGGCCAGGGCCGCCATGGTCGCGCGGCGTCGGGGTGAGCGGGGGGATGTCGTGGGGGAGCAGGTCATTGGCGCGTGCTCACAAGGTCTCGGGACCTCCCTGATGCTACGGCCAGTCGCCTCTGCAGGCAACCGTGGCGGGTCCGCGGCCCGCCCGTCTTCCTCTGTTTGCTGTCGGCAGCAGATCCCCTCTTCATGAACGTTGCGCGGGCGGCAACGCCTAGCACTCGTGTCGCCCGATCTGGCAACGGTGTCCGCCGAGGGGTTGACGAGCGGCTCGGCGAATCCTGTAGGGTCTCAAGACCCTTCGAGTTCGGCCGACACAAGGGAAGGCATGGATCTTCGACCGACACGAGCCGATGGGCACCCCCACCGTCCCGTCTGGCGGCGCCTCGCGACGAGGGCGCCGGCGGCGGCGCTGTGCGCCGCCGCCGGCGCCCTCGTCCTCATCCTGGCTCCCGCCGCCTTCGCCAAGAGCTACACCGACGTGCACAAGGGGTACTGGGCCCGCGCCGACATCGCCTGGGTCACGAACCAGGGCCCCACGGGCGCCAAGGCGCTCGACGACTATCCCGGGCACCTCTTCAAACCGCGCCAGTTCGTCACCCGGGAGCAGCTCGCCCGGGCGCTGGTCCTGATCGGCGGCCTCCAGGACGAGCAGGTGAGCCCGGTCGCGCTGCCCGACGTCAAGTCGAGCGACCCCGACTACGCCTACATCCAGATCGCCGTGCATCTGCGGCTGCTGACGCTGTTCAAGGACGGGTTCCACCCGACGGCGGTCGAGCCGTCGTGGGAGGTCGACGCTGGCGCCGTGCGCCTGCTGCGGGCCCTCAACCCCAACGCCGACTGGACCATGCTGAGCACGCTGGGTCCGGCGAAGTGGCAACCCAACCCGGACTGGAAGACCGGCGCCCCGAAGTACCTGCCGACCGAGATCGCGGCCCGCTACCTGGGCCTGCGCCTGAACCATCCGGCCAAGAGCGACGCCCTCGAGGTCTCACCGCGCGACCCGATCGATCGCGCCGAGACGGCCGTGATCCTCTACCGCGCCCGGCACCTGTCGTCGTGGAGCATCGCCGGTCTCAGCGAGTACGACAGCGTGGTGCTGCCCACCCTCACCGCGCGCCAGAAGCAGATCGTCGCCTTCGCCTTCAAGTACATCGGTTATCCGTACGTCTGGGGCGGTGAGTATCCATCCAGATACTCACCCTACGGCCTGCAGGCCCACGGCGGCTTCGACTGCTCGGGTTTCGACTGGTGGGTCATGAAGATGCACTTCGGCTACACGATCGACGAGCGTACCGCGGCCGGCATGGCCGGCGCCGCCAAGCCACGCATCAAGCGCGCCAAACTGGTTCCCGGCGACCTCATCTTCTTCGGCCCGAAGGGGCCCAAGTCGACCGCCGCGTCGATCTACCACGCCGCGCTCTACCTGGGCAACGGCTGGTTCATCCAGTCGACCGGCTCGCTCGACGGTGTCGGACTGTCGTCGCTCAACACCGACCCCTACTGGAAGGCCGCCTTTGCCTGGGGTCGGCGGGTGCTCAAGAAGGGTGAGTTCACGCCGCCGGGCGCCGCCGCGCCGCAGTCGTGAAGAAGACCGTCGTCCTCGTGTGCTTCGCGGTCGTCATGGCCGCCGCGGTCCTGGTGGCCACCGAGCGTGCGCGCTCGCTGGGCATCGACGACACGACGCCGCCGGTCGGCCACGTCTCGCTGCCGGCCGTCGTGCGCTCCGTCCACGTCGACGTCGTCGTGGCCGTCGCCGATCAGGAAAGCGGCGTGATCGAGCTGCGGCTCAGCAACGACGGCGTCACCTGGAGCGCCTGGCAGGGCTTCCCGAGCCCGTCGCCCAGCGGCTCTTTCAGCGTTCGCTGGCAGCTCTCTCCGGGCGCCGGCGAAAAGACCGTGACGGTCGAGGTGCGTAACGGCTCCGGGCTGACCACGACCTTCGCGTCCGAAACGGTGCTGCGCCCCGCGACCGCCGCAGCCGCCGGCGTCACGGCGACGACGACGCGCCCCACGTAGCAGCCCGCCCGGCGGCCGCCCGTTCGCGACGCGGGCGGCGCGCGGTCAGATCGTGAGCCCCCGATACTGGCGCTCGTAGTAGCGGCGCCACTCGCCCGACTTGATCTTCTCCCACCACTCGCGGTGCTCGGCATACCAGGCGACGGTGCGCGCGAGGCCTTCGGCGAACCCCACGCGCGGTTCCCAGCCGAGCCTTCGCAGCTTGCCGCAGTCGAGGGCGTAGCGGCGGTCGTGGCCGGGGCGGTCGGCGACGTGGCGCACGAGCGTCCTCCGCCGAGGCCGAGCTCGGCGAGGATGCCGCGCGTGAGGTCGAGGTTGGCCACCTCATGGCCGCCGCCGACGTTGTAGATCTCGCCGTCGCGGCCCTCGCGCAAGACGAGATCGAGAGCCCGGCAGTTGTCGTCGACGTAGATCCAGTCGCGCACGTTGCGGCCGTCGCCGTAGACGGGCAGCGGCTGGCCGTCGAGGGCGTTGGTGACGAACAGCGGCACGAGCTTCTCGGGGTACTGGAAGGGGCCGAAGTTGTTGGAGCTGCGCGTGATCACGACCGGCGAGCCGTAGGTGACGCCGGTAGGCGAGTACGAGGTGGTCGCCGGCCGGCCTTGCGGCCGAGTAGGGGCTGCGACGGGCGGAGTGGCGTCGCTCCTCGAGTGATGCGCCCGCGGGGACGTCGCCGTAGACCTCGTCGGTCGAGACCTGCAGGAAACGGGCCACGCCGTGATCGGCGCCCGCACCGCCTCGAGGAGCATGTGGACGCCGAGCACGTCGGTGCGGAGGAACGTCGGTCGGGGTCGCTGGATCTAGCGGTCGACGTGGGTCTCGGCCGCGAAGTTGACGATCGCGTCGGCGTCGGCGCGATGGGGCCACTACGTCGGGGTCGACGATGTCGCCGACCAGAAGCCGGCAACGGCGCGCCTGCGCGGGGTCGGCCTCGCACGTGGCCGAGGTTCGCGGGATTGCCCGCGTAGGTGAGCTTGTCGAGGACGACGAACTCGCGCCGGGTGCTCGGCCGAGCAGGTTGCGCACGAAGTTGGAGCCGATGAAGCCGGCGCCGCCGGTGACCACGATCCTCATGCCTGTCCTCTCCCGTCGCGCGGGCCGGCGGCGGCGCCTGCGGCGCCGCCGGCCCGCCTCATCGTGTGTCGAGCAGCTCGTCCATGACGGCGGCCACGCCGTCCTGCCAGCAGGGCGGCTGCGGAATGGCCCGTTCGCTGGCCAGGGCGCTGAAGGCCGGTCGCGGCGCCGGGCGGTCCGCCTGCGCCGTCGTGATCGGCGCGACCTCGACCGCGAGGCCGGCCAGCGCCACGACCTCGCGGGCCAGCTCGCACCAGCTGCAGGCGCCGCCCCCGGCCATGTGGTAGATCCCCGGGGCGAGGCCGCCGCCCAGCGCCTCGACGACCGTCGCCGCCAGGTGGCCGGCGTAGGTCGGCGAACCGATCTGGTCGTCGACGACCCGCAGAGGCTCCGCGGAGTGGGCGGCGGCGCGCTCGCGCGCCGCCGCCAGGATCGTCTTCACGAAGTTCCTGCCCGTCGCCGAGAACAGCCAGGCCGTGCGGATCACCATGCCGTGGGGCCAGACGAGGGTCTCGCGTTCCTGGGCCAGCTTGGTGCGGCCGTAGGCGTTCAGCGGACGGGGCTCGTCGTGCTCGACGTACGGCGCACCCTTGCGGCCGTCGAAGACGTAGTCGGTCGAGAACGAGACGACCTGGGCGTGCGTGCCGTGCACGGCCGCGATCACATGGCGGGTGCCGAGCACGTTGACGGCGCGCGCCGCCGGTTCGTCGCGCTCGGCGCCGTCGACGTCGGTGAAGGCCGCGGTGTGCAGGACGACGTCGGGACGGAAGGCGCGGATGGTCGCCGCGACGGCCGCCCCGTCGCGCAGGTCGAGAGCCTCCTCGCGGGCGACGAAGACCTCGCCGTCGAGCAGGCCCTCGAGAGCGCTGGCGAGCTGACCGCCGCCTCCGGTGAGAAACCAGCGCTTCCGCGGGCCCATGGAGCGGTCGGACGCTGGGGTGGCCGTCGGACTGCGCGCTAGCGCAGCCGCAGGCCCCAGTCGTAGGGGATGAGGTCGGTGTCGGGGGGCAGTTCGTCCTGATCGGGGTCGTCGTAGCGGTAGAGCTCGGTCGGTGCGTTGACGATGAAGGCCTCATCGGGGCTCACGCACTTCCAGCCGTGCTGCACCTCGGGCGGTACCCGCACGAGCAGGGGGTGGTGGTCGCCCATGAAGAACTCGTCGACGCGCCCCCGGGTGGGCGAGCCGTCGCGGCCGTCGTAGAGCACGAGCTTGATCATGCCCTTGACGCACACGATGTTGTCGTACTGGACGTGGTGCAGGTGCCAGCCCTTGATCACGCCGGGCAGGGTGGTCGTCATGTAGAGCTGGCCGAACTTGAGGAAGAGCTCGTCGTCTGCGCGCAAGCACTCCATCAGGCGGCCGCGCTCGTCGGGGATCACCCGCAGCTCCTTCGTCATCACGCCGTCGATCATCGTGCCTCCTTCGCGCGACCCGCGGTCAGACCACGCCGATGCGACTCGAGTCGCCGACCATGAAGCGGTAGGCGCGCGGCCGGCCGTCGGCGCGGCAGATGGTGACGTCGTTGCCGATCAGGCTGTCGCAGAGCCGTGCGTTCAGGCCCGAGATATGGCTGCCCGCGAGGATGATCGAGTGCTCGATCTCGGCGTGGTCGACGACGACGCCGTGGTAGATGGCCGTGTAGGGGCCGATGAAGGCGTCGCTGAGCTCGCAGCCGTGACCGATCGTGACCGGGCCGCGCACCGTGCAGCGGGTGAGCCGGCTGCCGGCCTCGATCGCCACCGGCCCCTCGATCGAGCAGTCGATCGTCTCGCCGCGCACGTCGCGCACCAGGGTGCCGAGGATGAGGCGGTTGGCTTCGAGCATGTCCTCGAGCTCGGCCGGTGTCCTTCCACCAGCCGGTGACGACCTGGGGCTCGACCTGGAGACCGCGGTCGACCATGTCCTGGATGGCGTCGGTGATCTCGAGCTCGCCGCGCGCCGACGGTGAGATCGACCTGACGCTCTCGAACACCTTCGAGGTGAACAGATAGACACCGACGAGCGCCAGGTCGCTGGCCGGCTCGGGCGGCTTTTCGACCAGGCGCACGACCCTGCCCTCAACGATCTCGGCCACCCCGTAGGCCTGCGGGTCGGGCACGTGCTGCAGGAGGATCAGGGCGTCGGGCGCGCTCGCCGTGAAGCGCTCGACGAAGGGCACGATGCCGTCTCTTAACAGGTTGTCGCCGAGGTACATGACGAAGGGCTCGTCGCCGAGGTAGTCGGCGGCGATCAGCACGGCGTGGGCCAGGCCCAGGGGCGCCGCCTGGCGGAGGTAGGTCACGCGCAGGCCGAAGCGCCCGCCGTCGCCGACCGCGGCTTCGACCTCGGCGTGGGTGTCGCCGACGACGATGCCGACCTCGTCGATACCGGCCTCGCGCAGGGCCTCGAGGCCGTAGAAGAGGATGGGCTTGTTGGCGACCGGTACGAGCTGCTTGGCGGAGGTGTGGGTGATGGGTCGCAGCCTGGTGCCGGCGCCGCCGCTAAGGATGAGCCCCTTCATGCCGGCGCCCCCGACGGCGGCGCGGGCTTAGATCGACTCGTAGTCGTCGAGCTCGTCGTCGGTCTCGGTGGAGATGAGGTCGAGGACGTCGTGCTCGTCGACCGCCTTGCCCATGAAGACGATGCTCGTCTTCTCGGCAGGACCGACCCAGAGAGTGACGCGGTCGCCCGCGACGAAGGTGACGGCGCGCCCGCCGCGCAGCACGTTCGTGAGCGTGGAGTGCTCTACGTCGCGCGTGACCTCAGCCGAATCGATCGGCAGCGGGTCATCGTCGTTGACCTGCAGGCGGGGCTGTCTGTCCTTGTCGATGTTCACCTTTCGCGGAAGTATAGCAGCTCCGCTTTGAAGTCCAGCGGGCGCTCGACGGCAAGGAGCGGGAGGGCCGGGTGCACCCCCGGCGCCGACGCCGTACCCGAGCCCGCAGCTTGAAGTGCCGCCGGGGAGAAGGTTTACTTGCGGTTGTGGGACGGCGCGACCGGCGCACGTCTCCGGTACAAGGGGGATCGCCATGGGTGCTGCACTTCGGGGTGGGTCTCGACGACGCCTTCTTTGCGTCGGCGTGGCCGCTCTGCTGAGCGCCGGCCTGGTCTGGGGGCTGACCGGAGCGCTTGCCACGAGCAGCAGTCCGGCGCCTGCCGGCAAGGTCGTTCTGAAGCTGGGGATGACGAACATCCCCGACAACCTGAACCCGTTCGTCGGCCAGATGACGTCGTGCTACGAGATCTGGTCGCTCAACTACGACCTCATGGTCGGCTTCAGCGCCGGCGACTACGGGCACCCGCAGGGCGCCGCCGCCACCGGGCTGGCCGACCACTGGGCGGTGTCCGACGGCGGCAAGGTCTGGACGTTCCACATCAGGTCGGGCGTCAAGTGGCAGGACGGCGTGCCGCTGACCGCCAGGGACGTCGCCTTCACCTACAACTACGTGATCAAGAACCAGCTCTCCAACTACACGGCGTACACCAACTTCATCACCAGCGTGACCGCCCCCAACGACAACACGGTGGTGTTCACCTGCTCCCGGCCAAAGGCCAACATGCTCAACATGTGGGTCTACATCCTCCCCGAGCACATCTGGAGCGGCATCTCCGGCAAGTCCGCCGGCGCGAGCTACCCGAACAACCCGCCGATCGTCGGCAGCGGCCCCTTCCAGCTCACACAGTACAAGCGCGACAGCTACGCCGTCATGACGGCCAACAAGAGCTACTGGGGTGGCGCGCCCAAGATTGACGAGGTCGATTTCGTCTACTACCAGAACGCCGACACGATGGTGCAGGAGATGAAGTCGGGCTCGCTGCAGGGGTGCTGGGGTCTGCTCCCCGCCGAGTATCGCCAGCTCCAGAACGATCCGACCTACAAGTCGGTGGCCTACGTCGACCCCGAGCTCGAGGAGCTTGGCTTCAACTGCTACGCGGGCCCCTCGCTCGGCAACCCGGTCCTCAAGGACTGGCACTTCCGCCAGGCGCTGCAGTACGCGATCGACCACCAGAAGCTCGCGCAGATCGCCTACGGCGGGCTCGCCCAGCCGGCGACGTCGGTCCTGGTGTCACACCTGTGGAGCAACCCCGACTGGCACTGGCAGCCGCCGGCCGACCAGATGTACACGTTCGACCTAGCCAAGGCGAGCCAGATGCTGACAGCTGCCGGCTATCCGCTGAAGAACGGGGTGCGCCTGAACAAGCAGGGCAAACCGATCGTATTGCGCCTCTGGGCCAACTCCGACATCGATGGCAGACAGTCAGCGGGCAAGCTCATCACCGGGTGGTTCGATTCGCTTGGACTCAAGATCGTTCTCTCCGTGATGGACGACGGCTCGATGAACGACGGCCTCTACAACATGAAGGGCAGCACGTTCACACCCAACTACGACATGTTCCTGTGGGGCTGGGGCGGCGACCCCGACCCGAACTTCATCATGAGCATCTTCACGACCGCCCAGATCAACAGCTGGAGCGACTGCGCCTGGTCAGACCCGCAGTACGACAAGCTGTTCCTCGAGCAGCAGACGACGGTCGACCCGACCCAGCGGGCCGACATCGTCCACCAGATGGAGCAGATCATCTACCAGCAGTCGCCCTACATCCCCACGGTCTACCCCGAGTCGGTCGAGGCCTACAACTCCAAGGACTGGCAGGGTTGGCAGAGCACGCCCAGCAAGGGCGGCGGCGTGTTCTTCACCTCGCCGGTGATGGCGAGCTACGTCACGGTCCACCCGGTCGCCGCCGCGACCGGTTCGAGCTCGAAGACGCTGCTCATCGGCGTGATCGTCGCGATCATCGTCGTGATCGCGGTGGTCGCCCTGGTGGTGACGCTGCGCGGCCGCGGTCGGCAGGTCGAAGAGACCGTCTGAGCCGTCGACCAAAGCGGTGGCCGGCCGGGCGGCCGGCCAGGTGCGCGGGGGCGGGTGCGGCGTACGCCGCACCCGCCCCCGCGCCAGTCACGAGAGCCGCGCCCGGGAGACCGGCGGCCGGGGGCCGCTCAGGCCGTGCGGGCCGCCCAGGAGAGGTAGGGCCGCCACGAGTCGTGGATGTGGTCGACCTCCATGAACACGAAGCTGAACGGCTCGGGCGGCCGCGGCTTGCGGGCGAGGCGCAGGCCGTCGGCGGGCAGCAGGCTGTCGCCCTTGCGCAGGTTGCACGGGGCGCACGACGTGACGACGTTGTCCCAGCTGTCGGCGCCGCCCTTGGAGCGGGGTACGACGTGGTCGACGGTGAGGTGCTTCTGCGCGCCGCAGTACTGGCAGCGGAACCGGTCGCGGGCAAAGACGGCGCGCCGCGAGATGCGCTTGGTCGCGGCTCGCGGGACGGACACGTACGTGCGCAGGCGGATGACGTGGGGGGCGGCGAAGGCGAAGCGCTCCGAGTGCACCGTCTTGCCCGAGTGCTCGACGACCTCGGCCTTGTCTTTGAGCATCAGGACGAGGGCACGACGCAGCGAACAGACGTTGAGCGGCTCGTATGTCGTGTTGAGCACGAGGACCTTGAGCATCGCGCTCCATTTTAGCAGGACGCCCGGTGGCGTGGGAGGGCGCCGGCGGAGCGGCGAGGGGTAGACTGTGCCTGATGGACAGCCTGTTCGACCCATCCGACGAGCAGATCGCCGCCGACGCGCCGCTGGCGGCCCGCATGCGTCCCCGGACGCTGGCCGGTTTCGTGGGCCAGCAGGAGATCGTGGGACCCGGTACCGTGCTGCGTGCCGCGGTAGAGCGCGGGGAGCTGTTCTCGATGATCTTCTGGGGCCCGCCGGGGTCGGGTAAGACGACCCTCGCCCGGGCGATCGCCGGCGAGACCGGCGCCCGGCTCGAGCAGCTCTCGGCCGTCAGCTCGGGCACCGCCGACGTGCGCGCCGCGATCAAGGCCGCGCGCGAGGCGCGCGCCCTGTCGTCGCGGCGCACCATCCTCTTCATCGACGAGATCCATCGCTTCAACAAAGCTCAGCAGGACGCGTTGCTGCCGGCCATCGAAGACGCCGTCGTCTCCCTGATCGGGGCGACCACCGAAAACCCCTACTTCGAGGTCAACTCCGCGCTTCTGTCGCGCTGCCAGCTGTACCGCTTCGCGCCTCTCGCCGACGACGACGTCGCGGCGCTGGTGAGTCGCGCGATCGACGACCGCGAGCACGGCCTCGGCGAGCTTGGTCTGACGCTGGGCGACGGTGCCCTCCCGTTCCTCGTCTCGGTCGCCCACGGCGACGCCCGGGTGGCCTTGAACGCCCTCGAGACCGCGGTGCGCTCTCGCGGTCCGCGGGCCGGCTCGGGCGCGGCCGTGATCACCCTCGACGACCTGAAGGACGCGGCCCAGAAGAAGCCCCTGAGCTACGATCGGCAGGACGCCCACTACGACACGATCTCGGCCTTCATCAAGTCGATGCGCGGCAGCGATCCCGACGCCGTCGAGTACTATCTGGCGGCCATGCTCGCCGGCGGCGAGGACCCCAAGTTCATCGCCCGGCGCATCATCATCTTCGCGAGCGAAGACGTGGGCAACGCCGACCCGCGGGCGCTCGAGCTGGCGGTGGCCGCGGCGCGCGCGGTGGAGTTCGTCGGCCTGCCCGAGTGCCGCATCAACCTGAGCCAGGCGGCGCTCTACATGGCCCTGGCGCCCAAGAGCAACGCCGCCTACAAGGCGGTCGACGCGGCCATGGCCGACGTCGAGCGCCGCGGCAACGAGCCGCCGCCGCCTCACCTGCGCGACGCCAATTACCGGGGAGCGAAGGACCTGGGCCATGGCATGGGGTACAGATACCCGCACGCTTTCGGCGGTTGGGTGGAGCAGCAGTACCTGCCCGACGCGATGCTCGGCGCCACGTACTTCGCGGCGCAGCGCGGGGTCGAGCTCGAGCTGGCCCGGCGGCTCGCCGAGGTCAAGCGCCGGCCGGATCGCCCGTCGCCCGACGACAAGGGCGGCGGCGAGAGCGCGTCACCTGACGGTGCGAGGGAGAGCTAGATGGGCCTGGTGATAGTCACGGTCGGTACGACCACGCTGATCGTCTTCCTCTGCGTGATCCTGTACTGGTACGCGCGACGCGTGAAGCAAGGGCTCGACTCCTCGTCGACGGCGGCGCTCGCGGCCCAGGCTCCGCTCACCTTCGCGCTGTCCGACGCGAGCGTGGCCAGTCTCGCGCACCTCTCGCAGGAGCCGATCCTCATCAAGCAGGCCGAGGACGGCCTGCGGGTGCAGCTCGACAACCGGCCGCTCGTGCCGATCGCCATCCTCACCGACCGCGCCGCCGCCGCCGCCCTGCGCGAGATCGTGGCCGGGGCGAGCCGGGAGTACGGTGCGCGCTGGACCGCTCTCGTCATCCCGGCGCAGGACGGATCGGTCTCCGTACAACGCCTCGCCTGAGCCTCCGACGCCGCTTGTCCCGGTGTCCCTGTCGGGGGTGTATACCAAGTTGTACACTGTTAAAGGAACACTTCTCTTGTGTCGAAGAACACTCCGCCGGTCCGCTCCGGCTTGAGAGGGCGGCGAGACGCTGGGGCGTTCAAGGAGGCTTCCATGGGACGGCTTTTCAAATTCCTGTTCGGCCTGGGCATCGGCGCCGGCGCGGCGCTGCTCGTCACGCCGAAGACCGGCCGCGAGGTGCGCGAGATGCTGGCCGGACCGCAGGTCCGCGGTCTCATGCCGACGCGCATCGCCCAGATCACGAGGTCTCGTGACGAAGCCCAGACTTCAGACTTCGGCGCGGCGACGGTCGTAGCCGAACCGCCCGTCCCGTCCGCCCCCGTCGTCGAAGCCGAACCGGAGCCCTTTGTCGCGCCCGTCCCGGTCGCCGAGCCCGAACCCGTCTCGATCTTCACGCCCGTCCCCGTCCCCGTCTCCGAAGCCGAACCCGTCGCCGAAGCCGAGCCCGAGCCGGTCGCCGAAGCCGAGCCCGAGCCGGTCGCCGAAGCCGAGCCGATCGCCGAAGCCGAGCCCGAGCCGGTCGCCGAAACTGAGCCCGAGCCCGAGCCGGTCGCCGAGCCCGAGCCCATCGCCGAAGCTGAGCCCGAGCCGGTCGCCGAAGCTGAGCCGGAACCTGAGCCCGTCGTCGAAGCCGAGCCCGAGCCCATCGCCGAAGCCGAGCCGTCTGCGCCCGACGAAGACTTGCGTGCCCGGATCGAGGAGACAAAGGCCGCCCTGGAAAGCGAGATCCAGAGGCCCTTCCAGGCCGTCCCCGATGAGCCCGTCGCCGAGGCCGACGCCGAGCCCCTCGCCGAACCGAGCCCCTCGCCGAGCCCGAGCCGGTCGCCGAAACTGAGCCCGTCGCCGAAGCTGAGCCCGTCCCGATGCCGAACCCGAGCCCATCGCCGAAGCCGAGCCCGAGCCCGATCGCCGAAGCTGAGCCCGAACCGATCGCCTCCGGCGTATGCGCCGCAAGACGCCGGCGTCGGACTCGAGGCCGAGCTGGCCGGAGCCAGCGGCGTGTCGAGCGCTTTCGCCGAAGAGCCCCAAGAAGGCGGACCGAGCCAACCCGAGGATGCCGCAGCCACGTCGCCGGCCATGCCTGCCCTGACGTCGGAGGCGATGGGTTCTCCTTATGCCGACGCGCCCGTTGCCACGACCCCGGAGGAGGTCTCCGAGACGCCGCCGACGCCATCGTCCGAGGTCTGGTCGGCCGAGCCCGTGCCGGCGACCTTCGAGCCCGAGCTCGCCAAGGCTTCCGAAGCCGCCGAGAGCGTCGCGCCGGCCGCCTGGGACACGCCGGTCGCCGAGGAGCCCGTGGCCGAGGAGCCCGTGGCCGAGAGCCCGTGGCCGAGGAGCCGTCGCGAGGAGCCGCGGCCGAGGAGCCCGCGGCCGAGGAGCCCGTGGCCGAAGAGCCCGTCGCCGTCGCGCCGGCCGCCTGGGACACGCCGGTCGTCCGGAGCCCGCGTCGAGACGCCCGTGGCCGAGAGCCCGCTCGCCGCACCGGCCGCCACCGCCGTCGCGAGGAGCCCGTCGTCGAGGCGCCCGTCGCTGCCGCGCCCGTGGCCGAAGAACCTGTCGCCGAGGCGCCCGTGACGCCGGTGGCCGAAGAGGCCCCTGCCGCGCCGGCCGACGAGATGGCTCCGGGAGCCGTGGACCAGGCCGAGATGCGCCGGCGCATCGAAGAAACGCGTGCCCGGCTCAAGGCCAAGGCGTTCGACGCGATGATGAGCGGCGAGGCGGCGCTCCTGGCTCGCGACTCCGGTCAGAGCCCCGTGCCGCGTGCCGTCGACGTGCCGGTCGACAGCGACGTCGCCGAGACGCTCGACGAGTCACTCTCGCAAGACGACTACTGATCCTCGGGCTTCGGCCTGAGACGAGCGAGGTCGTACGCGGGCGGGCCGCCGGAAGGCGGCCCGCCCGCTGCGCGCAGGTCACCGACCGCCGCCCCCTGGGGAACGGGTCGAGCGTCGCGACTCGGCGCCGGCCGGCGCGAGGCTGAACTCAGACTGTTGCCGCCGGCGTTCGGGCCGCTGTGGCCTCGCTCTCCGCGACCGTCAACGCCGGTCATCGTCGTCCGCCTTGCTCTACCCGCGATCGGGTAGCGACCGTGCAACGCCCGGCGGCCGAGGCGGGGCTCGGTCAGGGGTGAGTGCAGCTCGTGCCCCAGCAGGGCCGCCGAGGCGATGAACACCACCGCCACGACAACCGCCCCGACGGGGATGGCCCGGGTCTCGAGCAACAGGAAGAAATACCACCAGACTCCCCAGCCGAGATGCAGCCTCTCGCCGAAGTAGACGAGGGCGACGACGACGATGGCGAGGCCCGCCCACACCGGCAGCCGCGAGCGCGCCCAGGAACCCGGCCGGGCGAGCGGCCAGAGCAGGGCGGCCGGCAGCACCAGGAGGAGCGAGAAGGGGTTGATCGGCAGCATCAGGATCGCGACCACGAGCAGGGCGAGATGGGCGACCGCCACGACCGCGTCAGTGTCGGTCGGCGTACCGTCGCGCCAAGCGGCGCTCGATCGCCATGGCGTAGTGGTACGCGAGCGCCAGGAACAGCAGGATCAGGAGCACGCGCAGGTACCGCGGTGCGTGGCTGACGACCGCGTCCGGCGAGACAACGCCGCCGAACCGTCCGGGCAGAAGGGTCAGCAGGTTGGCGAGGTAGACGAGAACGAGTGTCAGCAGCCACGGCGCGGCGCGCAGCGCGAGCCGCAGGAACGCGTGACGTAGCGGCAGGCGCCGCCGGCGCGCCTTCGCCAGCAGGTCGATCGTGACCACCGCGAGCGGCGCCGTGAGGACGATCAGCATCCAGACGACGACGCCGCCCGGCAGCTGCCGGAACCGCGAGAAGAAGACCGTGCTGCTGCTGCCCTGCAGCGGCAGCGCCGCGCCGTCGAGGCTGGCGACCAGCGCCTCCGCCGCGCGTCCGGTGCGGGTCAGCGTGTCCGACGAGACGGTGTCGAGCGTGTCGGCGACGGCGGGATGCGGCGCGCCGGGCGCCGACAGCTCGATGGCCGGCAGTCCCGCGGCGACGAACGGCGCCTGGACCCCACCGCCGCTCGGGCACGGCCAGCCGCAGGAGCTGCGAGGTCACCGGCGGCAGGGGGACCTTCATCTCGCCGCCGGCGCGTCCGGCGGCACGGGCGAGCGACCACAACCACGGAGGCGCGAGCCGGGGCTGGTCGCTCCAGCCGTCGAGAGCGAGCTTGTGGACGTCGCGGCCCGCGACCCGGCGCAGGCCCACGACCGCGAAGATCGACAGGTCGCGATGGCTGTCGAGAAAGTGGCGCGCGCCCAGCGCGCCGCTGGTGTCGCCGTCGCTCGACACGAAGACGATCGAGTGCGTGTGAGCGGCTCCGGCGAACACCGACGCCAGCTCCAGCAGGGCGGCGGTGCCCGAGGCATCGTCGTTGGCGCCCTGCGTGGCGAGCGGCGGTGAGTCGCGTGGCGCCAGCACCACGATCGCGCCCTGGACGCTCCCGTTGGAGACGGCCCAGACGTCGTTCAGCGAGACCGGCTGCCCGGCGACGGTCGCCGGGAAGGGTTCGACGTGGGTCGTGAGCCCCAGGCCGGCGAACTGCTGGGCGACCCAGGCGCCGGCCCGGCGATCGGCGCTGGAGCCCGCGACCCGGCCGGGGAAGTCCTGGACCAGAGTCTGCAGGTAGGTCGTGGCCGCCTGGCCGTCGAAGACGCTGGGCTGGGTCGAGAGGGCGACCGTCTGGAGCGGCCGCAGCGCCAGCAGCGAAGCCGCGGCGAGGACGAAGGCGACGATCAAGGCCACGCGGTAGAGCCTCAGGTCGGGCATGGCCTCCCCTGTCTTGATCCGCATTGGTCGAAGCAGATAAGGAGCGGTGGGCAACGCGGTCGCTCGCCACTCGCCTGGCGATGGTACCAGAAAGGAGACGGGGGGCGCTCGCGCCCCCCGTCTCCTTTGCTCGGGCGGCCGGCCGGGTCAGGCGGACGGAACGTGTTCCATGGCGGCCTTGATGGCCTCCTCGGGGTGGTCGTAGTCCTCGAGCTTGCCGGCGAGATAGGTCTCGTAGGCGCCGAGGTCGAGAAAGCCGTGGCCGGTCAGGTTGAACAGGATGGTCTTCGGCGTGCCCGTGTCCTTGGCGGCGAGCGCCTCGTCGATGGCCGTGCGGATGGCATGCGCCGACTCCGGCGCCGGCAGGATGCCCTCGGTCTGGACGAAGAGCTGGGCGGCCGCGAAGACCTTCGTCTGGGGCACCGAGACGGCTTCCATCAGACCGAGATGGTAGGCGTGGCTGATGCAGCGGCGCCATGGCGTGGTAGCGCAGACCGCCGGCGTGGATGCCGGCCGGCATGAAGTCGTGACCGAGCGTGTACATCTTGAGCAGGGGCGTGGTCTGGGCGACGTCGCCGAAGTCGTAGGTGAACACGCCCTTGGTCAGCGAGGGGCAGGCGGTGGGCTCGACGCCGACGAACCGGGTCTTGGCCTTGCCGGCGAGCGCCTCGCGCATGAAGGGGAAGGCGATGCCGGCGAAGCTCGAGCCGCCGCCGACGCAACCGATCACGACGTCGGGGTAGGCATCGGCCGCGCCGACCTGCTCGATGGCCTCCTCGCCGATCACGGTCTGATGCAGGAGCACGTGGTTGAGCACGCTGCCGAGGGCGTACTTGGAGCCGGGGTGGCCCATGACGTCCTCGACCGCCTCGGAGATGGCAAGCCCCAGGCTGCCGACGTTGTCGGGGTCGGCCTCGAGCGCCTTGCGGCCGGTCTCGGTGAAGTCGGTCGGGCTGGCGTGCACGGATGGCGCCGTTCAACTCCATCAGCACGCGCCGATAGGGCTTCTGCTCGTAGCTGACCTTCACCATGTAAACGGTCAGGTCGATGCCGAAGATCTGGCAGGCCATCGACAGGGCGCTGCCCCACTGACCGGCGCCGGTCTCGGTGGCCAGACGCTTGACCCCCGCTTCGTGGTTGTAGAAGGCTTGGGCGACGGCCGTGTTGGACTTGTGCGAACCCGAGGGACTCACGCCCTCGTACTTGAAGAAGATGCGCTGGTCGTCGCGCAGGTCGAGCGCCTTTTCGAGGCCCGTGGCGCGGATCAGCGGCGTGGGTCTCCAGATGCGGTAGATGTCGCGGACCTCGTCGGGGATGTCGATGAAGCGCTCCATCGAGGCTTCCTGGGCGATCAGCCCCATGGGGAAGAACGCGGCCAGGTCGTCTGGTCCGGCGGGCTGGCCCGTGCCGGGGTGCAGCGGGGGCGCGGGGGGCTCGGGAAAGTCCGGCGCGATGTTGTACCAGCGCCGCGGGATCCTCTCTTCGTCCAACAGGTACTTCTTCTGCATGACGCACCTCCTTCTGGCTGGAGCGGCTTTGGGGCCGGTCGTTGTTCTCTCGGGTCGGCAGTGTGCCGCTGTGCGGGCAGGCCGACAGCGACGGCGCTTGAGGGGGCGTGGCGGGCAGAGCCCGCGGAGGGATGTCAGAGAGGGCGCGCTAGGCGCGCCAGAGCCAAGCAGTCGTGGTGGCGATCATCCTGCTCATCGTGCTGGGGATTCTACCACGCAGGTCAAGAGCTCGCGCCCTCGCGGCTTCTCGCCGCGGCGCGCGTCGTTCATACTGGACTCGAGGCAGGCGATCGCGAGGAGCGGCAGGACAGACATGAAAGGATACGGCCCGCCCGACCCGCTCGTCTCGCCGCGGTGCGCCGGCATCGCGACCTTCCCGCGCCTGCCCGCGGCCGCCGGTCCCGAGGCGGGGGCGCCGTCGTGAAGGTCGCCTGCGTGCAGCTCAACTCGCGCGCCGACAAGGTCGCCAACGTGGCGACGGCGGCGGAGCTGGTCCGCCGCGCCGCGGCCGCCGGCGCCCGGCTCATCGTGCTGCCCGAGACATGGACCTTCAAGGGCAGCCACGCCGAGCTCCCGCGTGTGGCCGAGGCCACCGACGGCCCGAGCAACAGGGTGCTGGCCGGCCTCGCGGCGGAGCTCGACGTCTACGTCCTGGCCGGCTCGATCTACGAGATCGGCGACCGCCCCGACCGTTTTGCCAACGCCAGCGTGCTGTTCGACCCGGCCGGCGCGCCGCTCGCCGTCTATCGCAAGATCCACCTGTTCGATGCGGTCGCCGGCGCCAAGTCGTACCGCGAATCCGACGACCTCGTGGCCGGCTCCGAGCTCGTCACCGCTCAGGTCGACGGGGTGACCGTCGGCCTCACGATCTGCTACGACCTGCGGTTTCCCGAGCTCTACCGGGCGCTCGCGGTGCACGGCGCGCGGATCATCCTCGTGCCCTCGGCCTTCACCGAGGCCACCGGACGCGACCACTGGGAGGTGCTGCTGCGCGCCCGCGCGATCGAGAACGGCTGCTTCGTGGTGGCCGCCGGCCAGTGGGGCGTCCACGGGGCCGACCGCCACTGCTACGGACACAGCATGATCGTCGATCCGTGGGGCGCTGTGCTGACCGTCGCCGCCGACGGTGTCGGGCTCTGCCAGGCGGAGCTCGACCTGGGGGCGGTCGACCGGGTCCGCGAGCAGCTGCCGGTGCTCGGCCACCGGCGCGCCGGGCTCTATCGCTCCTGGGACTGAGGGCGGCGCGAGCGGCTGAGGCCGCGCCGCCGGTCGCGCCGCCGCGCCGGTCAGGCGGGAGCGCCCTCGCGCCGCCGCCATTCGAGCACGGCGGCCGCCACGAGCCCGACGACCAGGCCCACCAGCAGGCCGACGGCGGTGTTCACCTTGACCGAACGGGGCTGGGGGCTCGAGGGCGGCGCGGCCGGGGCGAGGACGGCGGGAGCTTCGACGCCGCGCGCCACGAGCAGCGCGAGGGCGGCCGAGCGCCTGTCGTCGAGCAGGGTCTGCATCTCGGCATTCGCCGACTGGGCGATGCCCAGGTAGGGCGCGCTCGCCATGGCCTTGTCCGCAGCCGTTCCGCCGCCGGCGGCGACGGCGCCGAGCGCCCGTTGGGCGGCGTCGTTTTGCGCCGTGAGCTGCGTCAGGCGCTTGCCGTCGCTTGCGACCTGGGCCGTCAGCAGGGCGATCTTGGCGGTGTCGAAGACCCCGAGACGGTCGACGATGCGAGCGGCGATGGCGTTCGCCGCCGCCGCGGCGCGCGCCCGTTTGCTGTCGCGGACGCTCACGTCGACGATGTTGATCGGCGCGGTCGCGGTCTTGGTCGTCAGCGCCGGCGTGGTGACCGACACGTTCGCGTGCAGGCGGCGCACGGTCTCGCCGTCCCCGACCTGTCGGGCGACCTGGGCCAGGGTGCTCTCGGCATTGCCGATCTGGATGGCGGCCCGAGGATCGGTGTTGATGGCCGAAATGGGGTTGCCGTTGGCGTCGGTCGGCTGGCCGAGGTACACGGAGCTCATCGCCTGGTAGACCGTGGGGCGCGTGACGGTCAAGCCGGCGCCGATGACCGCGCCCAGGATGGCGAGCACGACGATGACCCACCACCAGTGCAGCAGGCCGCGCACGTACGCGCCGAGATCGATGTCGTAGCGTTCGTCTGTCGTCACAGTCGCCTCCGTTCGAGGGGGCCCGGCGGCGCGAGGCGCGCCCTGCGGCGGCGCTCGCTCAAGCGCCCAGCGCCCGGCGGACGCCGGGCGCCCGCTCGTGCAGGGCAATCATACACGCGGCCACGCGCTCGACGAGCTCGGCGGCGAGCAGGCCGTAGTCGGGCAGCGTGAGGACCTCGTCGCACAGCGCCGCCGTCTCGGGCAGACGATCCTCGAACGCAGGTCCCAGCGTCGCGAAGGCCTGGCTGCGGTGCACCGGCGGCACGTAGTAGGCACGGGTGTCGATGCCCTCGGCGGCCAGCGCTGCGGCGACCTGATCGCGCGTGAGGCCGAACTCGGCGGCCCGGATGCGCACCGAGAAGTCTTTAAACGACGAGCGGTCCTGCGGGCGGATGCTCTGAAAGCCGACGCCTGGCAGCGCGCCGAGCAGCTCGCGGTAGACGGCCGCCAGGGCATTGCGCTTGTCGGCTTCGCGGTCGAGCAGCGCGAGGCCCTTGAGACCGAGCAGCGCGCTCACCTCGGGGAGGCGCGCGTTCAAGCCGACGAAGAGCGGGTCGTAGGTGCCCGGATTGCCGTACTCGCGACCGACGACGACGCGCTCGGCGAGCGCGTCGTCGTCGGTCGCGACGACCCCGCCCTCGCCGGTGATGAGCAGCTTGGTCGGCGACGTGCTGAACACCTGGGCCAGGCCCTGGCGGCCGACCGGCGCGCCGTCGCGCAGGGCGCCGAAACCATGGGCCGCGTCGTAGACGATCGCGAGGTCGCGACGCTGTCCGAGGGCGGCGAACGCCTCGGTGTCGGCCGGGTTGCCGAAGATGTGGACGGGCGCCACGAGCGCCGTGTCGGCCGTGAGCGCGGCCTCGGCGGCGGCCGGGCTCAGGCACCATGTGAGCGGGTCGATGTCGGCGAAGACCGGTTTGAGGCCGGCCCACATCGCGGCCATGGCGGTGGCCATGAACGTGAAGCTCGGCAGCACGATCTCGGCGCCGCGGAACCGGTCGAAGACGAGCATGAGGCCGGCCGTGCACGACGAGACCCCCAACGCGTGGCGCACGCCGAGGCGCTCGCCGAGGAGCCGTTCGTACTCTCGCAGGATGGGCCCCTTGGTGAGCATCCCGGAAGCGCTGAGCCGTCGCAGCTCGGGTTCGAGCTCGTCGTACGACGGCAGCGTCGGACGCAGCAGGTGCAAACGGTCGGGGAAGGCGGCTGGGCCCCCGAGGATGGCGGGAGTTCGCGCGGTCATCGGGGCATCCTACCGTACGGCGCGGCGAGGCGCGACCGGAGCCTTCGTCCTAGCGGCTCGCGGCCGGCGGGATGTCCTCGATGAACTCCCGCGGCACGTCGTTGGTCGATCCCCGCCGCAGGATGACCGTGGGGATCGTCCGCAGGATGATCTGCAGGTCGGTGCGCAGTCCGAGGGTCTCGACATAGCGTTCGTCCCAGTCGAGCATCTCGGAGCGCTGCAGCCGGTTGCGGCCGTTGATGGCCACGAAGCAGGTGAGTCCGGGCTTGACCTTGAGGATGCGCTCGAAGCGGTCGCGGTACTCCTCGACCACGAATTCGAGGTTGGGGCGCGGGCCGACGATGCTCATGTCACCCTTGAGGATGTTCAGGAGCTGGGGCAGCTCGTCGAAGCTGAAGGCCCGCATCCAGCGGCCGGCCCAGGTGATGCGGTCGTCGTCGTCCTCGACGTAGAAGCCGGCGCCGTGCTCGACGGCGTCGGGGATCATCGAGCGGAACTTGTACATGCCGAAGAGGACGCCGTCCTTGCCGACCCGGTCCTGTACGAACACGACCGGCCGGCCGCTCGTCACGTACACGGTCAGGGCGAGTCCGGCGAGAAGCGGCGCCGCGAGCACGGTGCCGACCCCGGCGGCCGCCAGGTCGATCAGGCGCTTGCCGTGGCGCTCATAGAAGCCGTCGGGGTTCGGCGTGGCGCCGGTCGATCCGGCCGCACCGGGTCGCGTGTCGCGCGCTTCGTCGTCGGGCAAAGCGCCGTCCGGGTCGGCCCGATCGCCGGGAGACGTGGTCATCGCCGGGCTTCCTTTGCGCGAGGGCGGCCGTCCGCATGCGGCGCGCCGGCCGGGCGGCTGTGCGCGGCGCTCTCGAGCGCCGCGCACAGCCGCCGGCCATGACGTCGCGGTCGAAGTCGCCTTCGGCCAGGCGGCGGGCGCTCGCCGCCATACTCGCCACCAGTGCCGGCTCGTCGGCCAAGGCCGCTAGGGCGGCCGCTAGAGCCTGTCCGTCGCCGGCCGGCACGTAGACGCCGGCGCGGGCGTCCTCGACGACGCGCCGCAGCCAGCCGTCGAGGTTGACGATCACCGGCCGGCCGGCGGCCAGCGAGTCGAAGAACTTGTTGGGCGAGTTGGTCTCGAACACGGGGTCGGGAGCGAACAGGGTGAGCGTGACGTCGGCGGCGCCGACCACACCGGCGAGTCGCCGCTTGGGCAGCGGCGGCAAGACGAGCAGGTTGTCGAGTCCGAGCTCACGGACGCGCGCCTCGAGCCGCGGCCGCCGGCCGCCGTCGCCGACGGCGACGAGCGCCACATCGTCGCGGCCGGCGGCCCGCAGGGCGATCGCGGCGTCGACGAGCTGGTCGAGGCCGTTGGCGCGGCCCATGGCCCCGGTGTAGAGGGCGACGAACCTGCCCTCGAGGCCGTGGCGCGGCCTGAAGTCGGCGTCGACGACGTCGGGCGAGAAGAGGTCGAGGTCGCAGGCGTTGGGCACGAACACGAGCTTGGCGGCCGGTACGCCGCGAGCGAGCAGGGCGTCGCGGCTGGCCTCGCTGAGCACGACGATCCGCGCGGCCCCGCGGTAGAGCAGATCTTCGAGCGCTCGCGCCGCGACGATCAGCGGCCCACTGCGCAAGGCGCCGATGGCGATCGGCACGTCCGGCCACAGGTCCCGCAGCTCAAAGACGAACGGCGCTCCCCTGAGGCGCGCGGTGAGCAACCCGGGAATGCCGATCGAGAGCGGCGTCGATGAGGCGAACACGACGTCGGGGCGCGGCAGGAGCGGCCCGGCGAGGCTCGCCCCGGCGGTGAACAGCGCGAACGCGGCGAGACGCCGCGGGTACGAGAAGTAGTTGGAGTAGGGGACTCTCAGCAGCAGAAGGTCGATGCCGTCGATTCTGTCGCGGACGACAAGCCGCCCGGCCCCCGACCCTGGGCCACCGTCCTGCGGAAGCGCGGCGATGCTGCTTACCACGGTCACCTCGTGGCCGCGCTCGACGAGCCTTCGGGCGAGCTCGAGCGAGCGGGTCGCGGTGGCGCTCTCGCGGGTGGCGAAGTACTGATGGAAGTAGAGGATCCTCATGGCGCGAGCGGCGTAGCCACGCCGTCAGTCGCCGGTACGGGCGCCGCAGACCCGGTCGTAGAAGTCGAGAAAGCGCCCCTCGAACGCCTCCCAGGAGTAGCGCTCGCGGACGAGCGCGCGGCCCCGCTCGCCCATGACGGCCACGGACGCGCGGTCGGCGATGAGGCGGCGGACGCCGCCCAGGTGACCTTCGACGGTGGGCGCCACGGCGATGCCGAACCCCTCGCCGGCGACCAGCTCGGTTCGTCCCGTGAGGTCGCTCGTGAGCACGGCGAGGCCCGCGGCCCCGCCCTCGTAGATCTTCGTCTCGACGCTGGGCAGGGCGTACTGGACGCTCGGCAGCATCGGGTTCCAGACGACCTCGGCCGACGCCAGATAGCGCGGCACCTCGTCGCGCGGCACGCGCCCGAGGAAGCGCACGCGGTCGTCGAGGCCGCCGGCCAGGCGCGCCTTTGCCTCGCGCTCCAGTTCGGGCGAGGCGAAGCCGCCGCCGAGCACGAGCAGGGCGTCGTCGCGGTCGAGGCGCTCCATGACGTCGAGCATGAGCGTGCAGCCGCGCATCGGCGACAGGCCGCCGATGTAGACCAGGCGCAGCCGGGGATCGGCGGCGAGCTCGGCGATCGGCTCGGCGCCTTCGAAGTGCGCCAGGCGAGGGTAGTTCGGGACGACCATGCGCAGACGCGGCCGGCTGCCGAACTGGCCCAGCATGCCGTCGTAGGCGACGACGGCGCCGTCGGACCAGCCCGCGAGCCCGCGCAGGCGAAGCCGCTGGCTCTCGACACGGCTCGCCGGGCGCCCGCCGGGATGTACTCCTTGGCCATGATCTGCTCGGGCACGTACTCGTGCACGTCGCACACGAGGCGCGGCACGAAGGGCCGCAGCAGGGGGAACAGGGTGAGCAGCTCGGGGTCGTGAATGTGCACCACGAAGGGCCGCAGCCGGCGCAGCTCGGCGCAGATCTCGCGGGAGCTGAGCCAGCGGCTGGTCCGCGAGCGCGCCGGCAGGGCCGCCCGGCGGACGCCGTAGGCGTCGCGGCCGGCGGGCGCGCCCGGCGCGAGATACGTCACGTCGTAGCCGGCCTGCGCCAGGGTGCGGCACTCACGTTCGTAGATCCGAGGTTCGTCCGGCGGGTGGACGACCGAGACGTGGACGACGGGGACCGGCCCGGTCATGCCCGCGCCCGAGTCGCCGCCGGCCGGCCGGACAAGACACGCTCGTAGATCTCGAGCTGACGCTCCGCGTTGCGCCGCCAGGTGAGGGCGGCCACGGCCGCGCGGCCGGCCTCGGCCAGCCGGGCGGCGGCGGCCCGGTCGTCGAGCAGTCGGGCGATGGCGCGGGCCACCGCGTCGGCGTCGCCCGGTGGCACGAGCAGGCCGCTGACGTCGTCTTCGACGAAGTCGTCGGGACCTTCGCCGCGGCAGGCGATCACCGGCGTGCCCTGGGCCATGGCCTCGGCGTAGACGAGCCCGAAGCCTTCGGGTGCGCTGGGCAGGACGAAGGCGTCGGCGCGCGCCATGAGACCGAGCACCTCGTTGTGCGGCCGCCACCCGAGGAACGTGACCTGCGCCGCGAGGCCGAGCTCGCGGGCGCGAGTCTCGAGGCGGGCCTTCTCGGGCCCATCTCCGACCACGACGTAGGCGACGTCGCGGCGCTGCGCGTCGAGGCGCGCCAGGGCGGCGAGCACGACGGCGTGCCCTTTGGACGCGTAGAGGTTGCCGGCCGACAGGATGAGCGGGCGCCCGGGCAGCAGCTCGCTGGGGGCCACCTGATCGTGTCCCGTCACGCCGTTCAGCACGGTGTGCAGCCGCCCGCGGGCAACGTCGCCCTCGAGGCGGCGGGCGACCGCGCTGCTGACGGCCATGACCGCGGCGGCGCCGTGGAGAGCGCACACGGTGGTGTCACGCACCGGTCCCGGCCGTCTGAGGTTCACGTTCACGTCGGCGCCGTGGACGGTGACGACGTAGGCGACGCCCAGGTCCGCCGCGAGCAGCCGCGCCGCGGCGCCGTCGGGGAGCGCCTGGTGGGCGTGGATGAGGTCGAGTCCGCGCGACCGCAAGGAGGGCAGGACGGTCCGCAGACCGCGGTAGAACAGGTCGCCCTGACGGTGGGCCAGGAGCCGGCGGGGCGGCACCACCACCCGGGGGTACTCCACGGCGATACCGTCGATCAGCGCCGCCGGCGGCGTGGCGCCGCGTGCCCGCAGACGGTCGTTGATGCGCAGCAGTCGCGGCGTGGAGATCGTCGGCGCGATGACGCAGGCCTCGACGCCGAGCTCGCGCAGCGCGAGGACCTGATCGTGGACGAAGAGCGAGCCGGCCCGGGCCGGCGAGGGATACAGGTGTGAGACCACGAGGATGTTCACGACAGCGCATCATACCACCGGCTCCGCGGGCCCCGCGCTCCGACCGAGCTCCGCTCGGGCCGGCCGCGTTACCCGGTGCGGCCACTGGGCCTGGGCCGTCTCAGACGTCCCAGAAGACCTGGTCGTAGTAGCGCACGGTGCGCCGCGACGGACGAACCCGTGCCTGGGCGGCCCGCAAAGCGTCGGCGTCGAGCTCGCCCAGCGCGTACTTGACACCCAGGTACGGCAGGATGAAGTCGTCCTGGAAGACGAAGGTCGAGACCCGCGGATTGACCTCGAGAAGGTGGTCGCCCTTGAACTGGATGTTGACGAACCAGTCGAGCGACAGGCGCCGGCAGACGTGGCGCGAGACCTCGATCAGGTCGGGTCGGTCGACCGTCCTGAACGACATCGCGAGGCCCGTGTCGATGGCCTCGCGGGTCTTGACCTGGGCGAGCACGATCTCGCCGTGGTCGACCAGCGCGTCGACGGTGAGCTCGATGCCCTCGACGAACTCCATCAGCATGAGGCTGGGGAACGGCTCGACGCCCGTGAACAGCGAGACGAACTCGTCCAGAGTCAGGTAGAGGCTGTTCGACCGCTCGTGGAGCAGCAGGTCGACCTTGTCGATGGTGGCCGAAAGGACGCGGAAACCGCGCGAGCCCTTGCTCACCGGCGGCTTGAAGCAGACCGGCAGGCCGGGGTAGCCGAGCTCGTGGGCGCCTGCGACGAACGCATCGAGGTCGGCCGGCAGGAGCAGCCTCGGTTGGGGCACCGGCAGCCCGGCCATGGCGGCGTGCATCGCGGCCTTGTCGTTGCACAGGTCGATGGCCTCGGGCCCGGCCACCAGCACCTTGGCCCCGAGCTCCTCGAACGCTCCCCGGTGGCGGGCGATGGGACCGACCTCATGGCTCGACTGCACGAACAGCACGTCGGGACGCTCGCGTGCCACGATGCCGAGGAGCGCCGGGATGTAGTCGGGCGAGGCGCCGGCAGGAACGGTCTCGAACCCGTCGCAAAGGAACCGGCCGATGGCGTCGGCTCGGGCGTCGACGCCGAAGATCTCGACCTCGCGCTCGCCATTGGCTTTGAACATGCGGATGAGCGTGGCCGCGCCGGGACAGCCGGCCGCGGTCAGAGCGAGCTTCAGGGGCGGCGGCGTCACGGAACGGTTCAGACGATCCAGCGGTAGACCTCGAAGACCTCGGCGTATTCGCAGCCGACGTCGATGGCCCTCGTCAAGGCGACGTTGCGGATGTAGTCCTCGCGGACGTAGTTGCGGTGCTGCTGCGACCGATAGCAGGCAAGGGCGTCGACCTTCTTCTGCACGTGCCGTTCCTCGAGGCGCATGTAGGCCTGGTGCGAGAAGTTGAGGTTGTTCCAGGGGATCTCGTAGGCGAGCACGGTCGTGCGCTTGAAGGCGCGCAGACCCTCTTCGGCGACGGTCTTGTGGTCCTGGTGCAGGTCGATCAGCGCCGGCATGAAGACGCAATCGGGATCGAGCTCCTGTTGCAGGACGATCATCTCCTCGAGGATCTCCTGGCGGACCGTGGGGAACGTGCGCACCTCGAAGTCGTAGACACGCAGGCGTGACTCGTCGACGCCGATGATGGCGGTGGCTTCGCGCACCTCGGTCCTGAGAATGTCGCGCGGGAAACCCTCGGGCACCGATTTGGCGGCCGTGCTGAAGGCGACGTAGGTGACTTCGGCGCCCGCCTCGATGAGGCGGGCCATCGTGCCGCCGCAGCCGAACTCACCGTCGTCGGTATGCGGCGCCAGCACCAGAACCGTGTGGAACTGCTCGATCATCGTTCTCCCGCTGCAGGGACGGCGTCACCGCCGCTCGAGCTCGGCCGGCGGGCCGGGCCCCGGCTGCGCGCGACCTCGTCCGCGTCAGTCCGAAAGTCTAGCAAATCCGGACGCCTCGCAGGGGAGCCGCCGCTTGCCGCAGCGGGGCCTTCGTCCGCCTCGAGGGCCTCGCGCCGGGCTCGTATGAGGACCGCGACCGCGAGGCCGAAGAGGACGGCCATGGGCGGGAACTTGATGGCCGTGCTGGGCCCGATGATGGCGACGCTGAAGCCGGCGAGCGCGATCGCGGTCGCCGCTCCGAGGTAGCGCAGCAGCGCGTCGTGCGCGTAGCGCGCGACGCGCACCATCGAGCCGAGCAGCAGCAGGTAGATCGTGACGAAGATCAGCAGAGCCGGCAGGCCACCGTCGACGAACACCTCGAGCCACCAGTCGTGCAGGTTGAGCACGCTGAAGCTCGGGTTCTGGGCCGCTACCACTACCTCGGCGTTGCCCGGTCCCACGCCGAGGAAGAGGCGCGACGCGGCGGCACGCAGGCCCGCGGTCTGCAGCTCGAGGCGCACCGCGCCGCTACCCTGGCCGCTGCGTGCCTGGCTGGCGAGGCTCGACACGCTGAAAGCGCTGCCGAACCGGCCGCCGTGGCCGAGCAGCAGGAGACCGACGCCGCAGAGACCGACGATCGCGAGCGCGACCAGGATCAGACGGCCCCGCCGTCCGCCGCGGCGAGCAGCACGACGGCGACGATGAGCGTCTCGAGGCCGACCGCCAGCAGGCTGGTGCGAGAGCCCGTGAACAGCAGTGCGGCGAAGCTCGCCAGCAGCGCCGCGGTGGCCAGCGGGATGGTCGCCGCGTCGCCGGAGCGCCGGCAACAGCAGGGCGAACGGCCAGCAGAACGCCAGGTAGGTGCCGAAGTCGTTGGTATTGACGAAGAAGGCCGCCGGGCGGCGGCGGTGGGTGACGTAGGCCCCGGCGGTCGGCAGGTGGACGCGTAGCACCCACTCGGCGGTGCCGATCAGCAGGGAGAGACCGAGCACGATCGCGAGCCCGATCAGGAGGTACTTGAGGCGTCGGCGACTGATCCCCGCGCTGGCCGTCGCGGCCGCGACGGCGCCCAGGCTGAGCAGCAGGACGAGGTAGCGCAGGCCGGCCTGCGGATCGGGCGCCCAAGCTAGGGTGACAATGAGCCAGCAGACCCAGGCGCCGAAGAGCGACACATAGGTCGCCGCCTCGACGTGCCAGCGCCGGCGCACGAAGATGAGCCACAGTAGCCCGGCGACGCCGACGGCGGCAAGCACGACGCGAAACGCGAACAGCTCTCTGAACCCCGGCAGGGCAAACGCGGTGCCGAAGAGGGCGAGCGCCGGCAACGCGATCACCCCAGCCGCCAGGAGCCGGCCCATCGGCAGCCGGGCCAGCCGGTCGCGGGCGAGCACGAGGACGAGGGCGGCGCCCGCCACGATGGGCAAACCCAGGGCGATGGTGAGGTGGCGCGGCGACTCGTGGCCGCGCAGGGCGTAGGCAGTGAGCACCGCCGTGGCCAGGGCGCCGACGACGAGCAGCGCGGCCGTGCCGGCGGCGCTCGGCGCCCGGCCGGTGGCCGTCTCCACGGGCTCAACCATGCCGGTCCGCGAGGCTGTCGAGGAGGTCGGCGAGCTGCCTTGTGAGCACGCGACCATCGAAGCGGCGTGCGACGTCCCCATCGGGCGGCGGCAGGCGTCCGGCCCGAGCGTCCGCGACAAACGCGGCGAGCGCCGGCCCGAGCGGCTCGTCGGGGGAGACGCAGCGACCGGCGGCGGCTTCGGCGATCAGCGCGGCGGCGACCGAGTCGGGCGGCGTGACGGCGAACACCGGCGCGCCGGCCACGAGGTACTCGAAGAGCTTGCTCGACAGCGATTCGGGCGCGCGCCCGGTGATGAGAAGCAGGGCGTCGGCGGCGCGCTGCACGCCGCGCGCCCGGGCGCGCGGCCGCGAACGGCTCTGCCTGCACCCGGTGCGCCACCCCGAGTGCCGCGGCCCGTCCGGTGATCTCGGGCCCGTCGGTGCCGAGCAGCAGGAGGTGCACGTCGTCGGGCAGCGTCGCGAACGCCTCGAGGAACGCGGCCAGCTGCTGGGTGCGCCGGTAGATGCGGCCCGTGTGGACGAGCCAGAAGCCGGGACCGAGGTCGACGTCGTCGACGTCTTCCTCGGCGTCGTAGCCGTTGGCGATGACGCTAGTCGCCGCCGAAGTCGCCGGGTACCGGCGACGCAGGTCGGCGGCAATGGGTTCGTTCACGGCCGTCACGGCGCTCGCCTGCGACAGCGCCCACCGTTCGAGCCGCAGGTTGAGCGCCCTGTGAAGCGGCGTGGGGTAGCGGCGGTACTGGTGTGTCGGCCAGGGATCGCGATAGTCGGCGATCCAGGGAATGCCACTCTCGCGGGCGAGCTCGGCCGCGACGAGGTGCGACGAGGCGCGCGGGAAGCTCGAGAAGATGGCGTCGAAGGGCTCCTCGCGCAGCAGCCGGCGACCCAGCAGGACGGCGGGGACGATCCAGCTCACGTACTCGTCGGGCACCTGGAGCCACTGGTTCACGCGAACGCGCCGGCTCGTGAAGCGGGGCGCCGTCGGGGCGGCCGCCGGAACCTCGGTGCCGTCGGCGGGAGCAAGCCGCCGCGCCGACGCCGTCAGTCGCCGGCCCAGGGCGTACAGGCGCTCCGGGTCGAGCGAGGCGGCCCGCTCGATACGCACGCCGGGAGGGTCGGGCACCGGGCCCTGCGTGCGGACCGAAAGCACCGTCGCATCCCAGCCGCACTCGGGCAGGTAGCGCAGGAACCTGAGTTGCCGGGCGATGCCGCCACTCGCCATGGGCGGAAAGTAGTTGGCCACCATGAGCAGCCTGCGGCGCTTGCTTGCCATCCGAGGGATTCTACACCGGCGCCCGCGCGCGCCTCGCCGGCGGGACGAAGGCCCGCGGTTGGCCGGAACGACCGAACCCAGCCCTATGGTTGCGACGTCTCCCTGCCGACAGGATAATCTTGGACACTTGGCGAAGACCGGGGGAGTCGACGAAAGAGACGACCGACATGCACTCGAGACCGCTTGCGGCGCGGCGCGCGGGCCGCCATGCTATGCCCGGGCGGGCGCGCCTTGCGCTCGTCGTATGCCTCGCGCTCGCGGCCGGCTCGCGCTGGGCGCGGCGACGGCGTTCGCCTCCGGCGCGGCCGCCGCCGACACCCAGGTCTCCACGGCCGCCACGGCTGCGCCCTCCGCGACGCTCACCCCGCCGGCCACCATCAAGGTCGCCCGCCGCTTCCCGGCCAACGACCCCAACGGCGTGATCGTCGCGGTCGACACGGTCGACTTTCGCACGTACTGCGTGCGCGTGCTCTCGCACGAGTGGGCGCCGCCCGGCGCCTTCTCCGACGAGGCGCTGCGCGCCGGCGCCCTGGCCGTCAAGGACTACGCCTGGTACTGGGCCACACACCCGACCAAGCTGCCCGACGTGGCCGCCTGGGGCGCCGACGTCGACGACACGACCAACTACCAGGAGTACATGGACTGGGACTACGGGCAGCGCTACTGGGACGCCGTGAACAGCACCTGGGGCACGACCATGACGCGCGACGGGCAGATCTTCCAGTCCTCCTATTACGCGGGCGTCTACTCCGGCGCGGCGACCGACGGCAACCACATGACCCAATGGGGCTCGCAGTACTGGGCCGCGCAGGGCAAGGACCATCTGGATCCTCGACTACTACTATCCGGGGGCGCAGTTCACCGGCGTCGCCGGCGGCACGATCGCGACGAGCGGCGCCGCGGCGAGCGCGTCCGCGGTGCCCTGGACCGGTCCCGGCGCTCCGCAGGGAGCTGCGAGTCGCTCGACGTGATCGGCCCGGTGCAGCTCTCGCCCGGCCCCTACGTGCGCGGCGCGACCCTCAAGGCCAACTTCACGCTGCGCAACGACGGCGCCCAGACGGGTACCTGGGCGATCGTCACGCTGGTCGCCCGCGGGCCGGGCGACCAGGAACGCGACCTCGGCTCGGCCACCGACATCACCCTCAAACCGGGCGCCTACCGGCTGTTCACCGGCGCCGTCAAGCTCGAGCCGTTGGCACGGCTGGCTGATCGTCGGCGACGGCCACACGCTGACCCTGCTCGACGGCGGGGCGCCGTTCCAGTTCACGGTGCGGCCGCGCGACGTCGGCGCGAGCAGCGGCTCGCGGGCGCCCGTCGACGGTCAGACGCAGGGCAGCGTCTCGACCAGTCAGTAGCCGGCCTTTCGCCCCCCGGGGGTCGCTGTGACCCCGTCGTCGCAGCACTCCATTCAGACGCCGGCCTCGTTCTGGAGCACGGCGGAGTGTTCGTCTGCGACGACATCCTGTGGTCGCCCGGCATGGCCGCGGCCCGGACGATCATACGACGATCGGAGGCACCGATCGGTGTGCTCGCGGACGGCCTTCCGCTCGTCAGGCGACCCCCATCCCCTTCGCGAGCATCCGGACGATGTCCGGCGCCAGGCGCCGCTCGGGGTCGAGGCTCGGGTTGTAGATAGTGACGTCCACGCCGAGCAGGACCGGCGAGGCCGTCAGAGGTCGCAGCAGGGCGGTGAGCTCTTCCCAGTCGAGACCGCCCGGCAGCAGGTAGTCGACCGCCGGCATGGCCTCGGTCGAGAGGGCATCGAGGTCGACGTGCACCCAGAAGCTCCGGGGCCGGCGGCGAGCGCTGCGGCCGCCTCGGCGCCGACCGCCGAGGGGCCGGCGGTCTTGACGGCCCGGTCGTCGCGAACGTGGGCTTCACCGATCTCGGTGAGCGGGTCGGGGGCGCCGGCGGCAGCCATCTCCCAGGCGTCGCGGCAGGCGAGTATCCAGGCATCGCGCGGCTCGAGCAGGGGCCGGCGGCTCCCGGATTCGGCGAGCGTCGCCGGCCCCGCTCCCGTCAGCACGCGCAGCTCCATGTCGGCCAGCGCTCCCGCCGGTGAGGTCGCGCCGTCGTAGAAGTCGTAATGGCCGTCGATGAAGGCCAGCCCCACGCGGCCGTGTGTCGCGGTGAGCGCCGCGAAGACACCCACGAGGATCCCGCAGCAGCCGCCCACGACGAGCGGCAGCGCCGTCGCCGTCGAGCAGGGGCAGCACACCGTCGCGTATGACCGCGGTGGCGGCGCGGACCTGTTCATAGGCGATGAGGCCCGTCGCGGGATCGCGGCGCGCGTCTGAGATCTCGATCGGCAGGTCGCCGACGTCGTTGGCGCCGAGTGCCTCGACGAGGCCGGCGGCGCGCAGCGCCGCCGGCATGAGGTTCACACCCTGGAGCAGCGCTTCGGACTCCAGGGGAGCTCCCAGCACGACGATCGGCCGGCCGTCAGCGCGTGTCGGCTTACTCTTCATCAGTCATCACGACGCACGTGCGGTTCGAGGAACGCGTCGATGCGCGCCGCGAGGCCGCCCGAGTCGAGCTCGAGCGCCGCGCCGTTCGGCGCCTCCTGGTCGTGGAACGAGGCGATACCGCGCCCGTCGAGAAAGGCGCCGATCAGCCTGATGCAGCCGCCGTGGGTCACGAGGAGCGCGACGCGGCCCGCAAGGGCCGCGTCGCGCACCGCCTCGAGTACGCGGCGCTGCTGTTCGGCCAGGCTCTCGCCGTGCGGGAACCGGAACGATTCGGGGTGCTCGCGGTAGGCCGTCCAGCCGTCGGGGTCGTTCCGCCTGATGGCGACGAACGTGCGCCCCTGCCAGGCGCCGCGGTTGGTTTCGGCGAGGCGCCGGTCGATGCTCACCGGGATGCCGTGGCCGAGCACGTCGCGCAGCTCCTCGGCGGTCTGGCGGGCGCGCAGCAGGTGGCTCGTGACCATGACCTCGATGCCGGCCTCTCGCAGTCGCTCCCCGGCCTCACGAGCCTGACGGCGGCCCGTCGTCGTTCAACGGCACCTCCGCCCAACCCTGGCAACGCGCCGGCTCGAGGTTCCAGTCGGTCTGGCCGTGGCGCACGACGTAGAGGGTGGCCCCGCGCGGCGGCGGGGGCGGGTCGGCATGCCGGCCCGCCCCCGCCGCCTGCCGCGGCGCCGGCGCTCAATGGAAGTCGAGCAGCGTGTCGCTGCGGATGCCCAGGCGCAGCGTCTCGCACGGGATGACCTCGTCGGGCGGGATGTTGCCGAGGTTCACGTTGCTGCCGAACTTCTTGATGAACCAGACCTGCTGCTGCTTGACCGGCGCCTCGAACAGCAGGTTCTCGGCGCTGATCGCGCTCACGATCTCGTCGATCAGGCCTTCCTTGACCTGCCCCGACGGCTGGTAGACGCCGACGGTGCCCGACTCGCGGCCCTCGGTGATGACCTTCCAGGCGCCGGCGTCGAGCTCGCGCTTGATCGAGTCGACCCATTTGTAGGGGGCGATCACAACGTCGGCGTCCTTGCTGCCGACCTCGGAGAGCACGATGAAGTCGCGCGAGAGACGGCGCAGCAGGGCCAGCTTGTCCTCTTCGCGCATGGCGATGGTGCCGTCGGAGACCTCGACGTGGGTAATGCCGAGCTCGCGCATCTGGTGGATGTACTCGTCCATCCTGTTCTGGCGCACGACCACCTCGAGCAGGGTGCCGCCGAAGCACACCGGGATGCCGTGGCTCTGGTAGAGCTCGATCTTCTGGGCCAGGTTCGAGGTGATGTACGACGTGCCCCAGCCGAGCTTGACGATGTCGATGAAGGGGGCCGCGACGGCCATGAGGTCGCCGATCTGGGCGGGGCCGAGGCCTTTGTCGAGGACGTGGGTCAGCCCGCTCTGGCGCGGCTTCGCGCTCCGCTCCGGGAGGGTGAGAAAGTCGAGCATGGCGGCCTCCAGTTGGGCGGTCCGTTCCTGCGCGGCGACGGCGCGCGGTCATCTTACCAGACCGCGCGCCGCCTTCGCCGCCGCCGGACGGAACGTCTCGCCGGTGCCCGGACGGCGGCCGGAACGTCTGGCCGGCCGCCGTGTGTCAGGAGAGCTCGTCGCCGGCGTGCGGCCCCGGCCCCATGTCCCAGACCGACTCGACCTCGATCTTCACCACGTACTTCACGGGCGGCAGGCTGAGCTTGTCGGAGAGCTTGCTCAGGCGGTCGCTCACCTGGTCGAAGACCTCGCCGTGGTCGATGAGCTCGGCCCGACCCTTGACCTGCATGGCGATCTTGCGCTCCGGGTCGTGGATGCCCACCGCGACCCGGGGATCGTGCTGCAGGTTCTCGCGGGTCTTGTGCGAGAACATGTCGGCGAAGTACAGATGGCCGTCGTCGAGCAGGGCTCCGGAGCCCTTGATCGAGACGTTGGGCGTGCCGTCGGGCGCGACCGTCGCGACCCAGATGTTGTGGCCGCCCCAGAGCAGGTCGAGGAGCTGATCGGGTAGCTTCTTCATGGCGTGCCCTCCGAGGACGAAGAAGGTGGGCGCCGCTGACGAGGGGGGCGCCTGGAGCGGCCTCGTCCTACCCGGTCACGCCGGCGCTCACACCTCGACGCCTGCGCCGGCGCTCACACCTCGTCGGCGGCGAAGCCCTCGGGCTCGCGCTCCTCCCACAGGTCGAAGTCGTCGTTTGCGACCGCCGCTCGCGAGGGGCCGATGCCGGCCTCCCACGCCTCACGCGACGTCCACACCATCAGACCGATCAGCCGCCCCGAGCCCTCGTCTTTGAGGGTCGCCGCCTGCAGCAGGCCGGGCGCTCCGACGGCGGCCGCGCCGAACCGGTGCATCGAGGCTATCAGGTCGGCCTCGCAACCGGGCCTGGGGTGATGGATGGACAGGTTCACGAACATCGCTGACCTCCTACGAGACGACGGGTCGGGAGGCTCTTTGCCCCAGCCCTGAGCCCCCGCGCCCCGGGGCGTTCTGCAGCAGCCGCGCCCAGGCGACGAGCTCTCGCAGTTGCTGCGCCACGTGCTCGCGCGTGGCTTGGTCGGTGAGCTCGCCGGCGTCGTCAAAACGCTCGGTGGCCCTGAACACCATCACCTCGGGCTTCAGTAGCACGTACGACTCGATGAACTGGAACGTCTGGCGCAGCGCGAGCTGCGCCCGCGCCGTGCCGAAGTTGCCGGTGCTCGCCCCCATGATCGCCACTGGCTTGCGGCGCAGCGGCGACTCGGCCGGCGGTCGCGACACCCAGTCGATGGCGTTCTTCAGCACGCCCGGGACGCCATAGTTGTACTCGGGGGTGGCGACGAGCAGCGCGTCGGCGCCGGCGATCGCCTGCCAGAGGTCGGCGACCCGGTCGGGCAGGCCGCGCAGGCGGGTGTCGTCGTTGTAGGGCGGGATCTCGCCCAGCCGCTCGAAGACGCCGATGGTCGTCGCCGGCGGGGCGAGCCCCACGGCCGCGCGTACCAGCGCGCGGTTGAACGACTCGCGCCGCAGGCTGCCGGCGAGAGCCAGGATGGAGAAGCTCGGTTGGATCACGGCGATCCCCCTTGTTCGTACTTCGACAGAGGCGGCTTCAGCGGTGACGACGAGTACGGCGCCTTGCGACCACGCGCCCGCCCGGCCGCTCCCTTACAGGCGCTCGTATTGGGCCTCGAGGAAGTGCAGGAACGCCTCGACGGCCTTGGACAGCGAACGGGTGCGGGAGCGTACGATCGAAAAGTCGCGCGTGATCTGAAAACCGGCCACGCGCACCGTGGCGAGCATGCCGTTCCTCACGTCGGTGCGGACCGCGAACTTGCTCAGGTAGGTGACGCCGGCGCCGGCCATGACGGCATGCTTGACCGACTCGTTCAAGCCGAGCTCGAGGAACACGTTGAGCTGAGCCGGTTTGACGCCGCGCTCGCGCAGAGCGGCCTCGACGACCGCGCGGATACCCGCCCCCTGCTGCTGGATGACCAGCGGCTCGCGGAGGAACTCGTCGAACCCGATCTCGCCGGAGTCCGCCCAGGGGTGCGTCGGCGCGCATACGACGACGATCTCGTCGCGGGCGAAGGGCGCCACCGTGAGCTCCGGGTGGCCGGACACGGCGCCCACGACCCCGAGCTCGAGCTCGCGGCCGAGGACGAGGTCGATCACGTCGTGGCTGTCGGTCACGCGCAGGGTCAGGTCGATGCCGGGGTGGGCGAGCTTGAACTCGGCCATGAGCCCCGGCAGCAGGTGCTCCCCGGGGCCGGTCGAGGCGCCGATCGTCACCCGCCCGCCGGCGAGCTCGCCGAGGTTCATGATCTCGACCCGGGCCTCATCGTCGAGATCGAGCATCTGCCGGGCGTGCCGGTACAGCACCTCGCCGGCGTCGGTCGGCGTCACAGCGCGTCCCGAGCGGTCGAGGAGCTCGGTGCCGAGCTCGCGCTCCAGCGAGCGCACCTGCAGGCTCGCGGCCGGCTGGGTGATGTGCATGAGCTCGGCCGCGAGCGAGAAGCTGCGCCGGTCGACGACTTCGCAGAAGAGCCGCAGGTTGCGGAGTTCCATGACCACATCTTATGCGACGCATCAGCGGCACGCGACGATGCCATGGGGCGAAAGTCGCCGCAACCGTCGGGTCCGACGTGCCAGGTTGATACGCCGCCGAACTCGCGCAGCACGCCTGAGGATCCCAGTCCGAGAGCGCACGGGAAGTCGAGGTGGAGATTCGCCCGCAGCCGGTCAAGCGGGCCGGCATCTCGCCGCCGGTCGGCGAATTGCGTTAGGCAGGCGCCCAGATCGACCTGCTGTCGATCCACGACGGCCTCGTACAGGCCGTGGAACACGGCGACAAGGCGGAGACGGTGACAGTCGACCAGACGGTCGACCGGGCAAGCGCCGAAGACTACGAGGGGCTCGTACTGCCCGGCGGCGTCTCCAACCCCGACAAGCTGCGCATGAACGAGCACGCCGTCGCCTTCGTGCGGCGCTGCTTCGAGGCGGGCGTACCGATCGCCGTCATCTGCCACGGTCCGTGGACCATGGTCGAGGCCGGCGTCGTCGCCGGCCTCACGATCACTTCGTATCCGAGCCTGAAGACCGACATCCGCAACGCCGGCGGCCACTGGGTCGACCGCGAGACCGTGGTCGACCGCGCCGTCCTCTCGAGCCGCAACCCCGCCGACTTGCCCGCCTTCTGCGCGCAGATGCTCCGCCTGTTCGCGCAGGGGCGGCAGCAACGCGAGCGGGTCGGCAAGGCGGCGTAGCGGCCGGCGCCGGCCACCCCGGCTACAAGGCGGCGGCGATCTCCTCGAGGCGGGCTTGGGCCTGCGCGCTCACGTCCTCGAATAGGCTCTGGCCGTGGCGTCCAGTCCGCGGGCATTCATGGCGAAAGCGAGGCATCTTGGACTTCGACGCCTACACCCTCCACGCGCCCAGCGGCTCGTTCATCGCGAACGATCTCATCCACGGTGCCAGGTTCGAGCACGGGCTCCAGTGCATCATCGATCCCGATGTCGTGGTCGGCGACGACGTGAAGCTCGGTCATCGCGTGCACCTCGCCTCCGGCACACGGGTGCTGAGCGACGTCGAGATCGCCGACGACTGTGTCACCACCGGTCTTTCGCTGCTCGGCAACCACGTGCGGATCCGCACCGGCTCGTGCATCTCGAAATCCGTCATCGCCGACGACTGGTGCTTCATTGCCGCCGGCGTCATGAGCTCGCACACGAAGAACGTCTATCACGGCCGTCCTCGTGCTCCGCGACGCGAGCTCATCACCCGCTTCGGCTACGGCTCGATCATCGGCAGCCGCACCAACACCAGTGCGGGCATCACCATCGCCCCGGGTTCGATCGTCGGCTACGGATCGCACGTCGTCGTCGACCTCGCGACACCGCACGGCATCTACTACAACAATCCCCACCCCTGGGCGACGCTACAGTCGGTGCAGCGACCCGACGACGCGTTCTACATCGAGATCCCCGATGACTACGTGCCGCACGAGTTCGACGAGGAGCTGCTGCGTCGGTACCTCCCCTCACGCGGTGCCCGACCCGGACACGGCCGTGAAGTGAGGGCCGATGATGCCGACCGTCAAGGCCGACGAGATCGTGGCACACCTGCGGGAGCTCGGCATGGCGACGGCGGTGATCGCTGCGCCGGCGCCCTCGGGCGCCGGCGCACCGATCACCGCCGTCGCCACCGATAGCCAGGCCGCGCCGGGAGACCTCGCCTGGTCCAGGCGTCCGGGAGCGGCGGCGCGGTTCCGGGGATCCCTGCTGATCTGCTCCGCCGAGGCGGCCGCGGAGCTCGACGAGCCCGCCGTGCCCGGTCGTGTGGTCGTGGTCTGCGAGCGACCGCGGCTGGCCATGGCGCTCGTCGTGGCCCGCTTCTTCGTGCATCTCACCGACGACCGGCCGACCGTCTATGCCGACCCGGCGACCGCCCGTCTCGTCGACGATGGCCGTGCCTGGGTAAGGAACGCCGTGGTGGGCCGCAACGTACGCATCGAGCCTCTGGCCACGATCGGCTGCTCCGGGATGGGCTACGAGCGCGACGGCGAAGGCCGTCTCGTGCCCTTCCCTCAGCTCGGCCGGGCAGTCCTCGAGGACGACGTACACGTCGCCGCGCAGGCGATGGTACAGCGGGGCGCCATCGGCGACACCATCGTCCGGAGGGGCGCCAAGATAGGTCCGCACGTGAACGTCGGACACAACGCCGACGTGGGCGAGGACTGCCTCATCGCCGGCCATGCGCAGTTGGGCGGCGGAGCCCGTCTCGGCAGGCGTGCCGTGGTCTGGCAGAGCGCCGCCATCGCCAACGGGGTCGCGGTCGGGGAGGGCGCCGTGATCGGCATGGGGGCCATGATCCGCGACGACGTGGGCCCCGGCGAGGTCTGGGTGGGAAACCCGGGTCGCAGGTTGCGCTAGAGCCGTCCCGCAAGCTCGTCGAGCCTGCGAAGCGCTTGGTCGCGCACGGTCTCGTAGAGACTCGCGCCGTGCGCATCCATGGCCACGATCAGGGGGCCGAAGTCCCTCACCCGGAACTTCCACAGGCACTCCGGCAGCAGCTCCTCGAACTCGACGTCCTCGATCTCCTCGATCTGCGTGGTCTCGAGAGCGGCCGCGCCGCCGCAGATGGCCAGGTAGACGCCGCCGAACTCCTGCAGCACGGGCAGGGAGTCGGGCAGGAGGCCGCCCTTGCCGATGATGGCGCGCACCCCGTACTGGGCGAGGAGGCCGCGGGTGAAACGGTTCATGCGGGCGCTCGTCGTAGTGCCGATGCAGACCTTCTCGTAGCGCCCGTCGGGGAGCCGGCGCACGTTGGGCGCCGTATGGATCAGGGCGGCGCCGGTGAGGTCCATCCGCGGCTTCTCGCCGCGGTCGAACATGGCGATCTGGGTGGCGTCGCGGATGCCGATCACGTGGCCGTCGATGCGCAGCCGCTGACCGACCTCGAGCGCGCGCAGGGCGGCGGGATCGTCGACGGGGAAGCGGAGCCTGATCTCGTCGGTCACGGTCCCTTCCTTCCTCTAGAAGCCGTAGCTGACGTCGCCGCCGGGCGTGATGAGGGCGCTCGCCCGTCGCGCCGCCCAGCACTGCAGGTTGACCGCGACCGGGTTCTGCGTGATGTGCGTGTGGGCGTACTCGATGTTCACGCCCAGCACCGTGTTGCGGCCGCCGAGGCCCATCGGCCCGATGCCGAGCTCGTTGGCGGCGGCGAAGAGCTCGTCTTCGATCGCGGCGATCACCGGATCGTCGCTGTGCGTGCCCAGGGGCCGCAGCACGGCCTTCTTGGCGAGGGCGGCGCAGAGGTCGCTCGTGCCGCCCAGCCCGACGCCGACGACGGTGGGCGGGCAGGGCTTGGGCCCGGCGTCGACGATGCATTCGAGCACGAACCGCTTGACCGCCTTCACGCCGTCGGCCGGGACGAACATCTTCAGGAAGCTCATGTTCTCGGAGCCCGAGCCCTTGGGCAGGCAGTGCAGGCGCAGCCCATCGGCCGGAAAGGCGTCGGTGCCCGGCACGAACTCGTAGTGCATGACCGGCAGGTGGCGGCCGGTGTTGGTCAGGGTGTTCCTGCGCGTGACCGGATGGACGGCGTTGGGCCGCAGCGGGTGCTCGAGCGTGGCGCGCTCGGTGCCCGACCTGACGGCCGCGGTCACCGCGCCGAGGTTCAGCGGGCACTCGTCGCCCACCTCGAGCCAGAAGACGACGGTGCCGGTGTCCTGGCAGACGAGGTTGGTGTCGCGCTCGGCCACGGCGACGTTCTCGAGCATGATGTCGAGAAGACCGCGGCCGGTGGGGTCGGTCTCGGTGTCGCGGGCGCGGCGCAGCGCCGCCTTGAGGTCGGGCGGCAGCACCTTGAGGGCGCGCAGGTAGCACTCCCTCGCGGCATCGGCGACGACCCCGTAGACGGCGTCGGCCGGAGGGACGACGCCCCGTCCCCGGGCAGGGTCTCGTGGCTCGGCATTGAAGTCTCCCGGCACGCTCGGTATGGGACTCGAAGCATACAGCACGCGAGGGGCCGGACGGCGAAGGGTGCCAATTCGTCTAAAGCTCGTGTTCCGGGCTCCAGTTCGAGCCCGGATTGCCGAAACTAGAAGGTTAAGTGAGAGGGATCGCTGACGGCTGTGTGCCGTCGCTGTCGACAGTGCGGGCGGAGGGGCCCGGACGGCGCAGACCAGACCGACCTGGAGATGAGGCGACGATGCAGGGCTTGAAGGCAACACCTGCCGTACCCGGCGGCGACCGGCACGGCCGCGCGCGCGTCTGGCGAGCGGCGTATCTGTCGGCCCTGGCCCTGTTCCTGGTACTCACGGCGGCCGCGGCGATCAGTCCGGGCGCGGCAAGGGCCGCGACCTACAACACCTGGACCAAGCAGACCTCGGGTACCACCTCGACCCTCTACGGCATCAACTTCATCAACGCCAGCAACGGCTGGCTCGTAGGGGCCGCCGGCACCACTCGCTACACCACGAACGGCGGCACCACCTGGACCGCGCAGACGTCGGGGGTCACGACGACCCTGCAGGGCGTCTACTTCACCGACGCCAACAACGGCTGGAGCGTGGGAACCGGCGGCGTCATCCGCCACACCACGAACGGCGGCACCACCTGGACCGCCCAGACATCGAACACCACCCAGACCCTGTACGGCGTCTACTTCACCAGCGCCACCAGCGGCTGGCTCGTCGGCGGCGGCGGCGTCATCCTCCACACCACGAACGGCGGCACGACCTGGACGACGCAGACGTCGGGGGTCACCACGAACCTCGAAGGCGTCTACTTCACCGACGCCAACAACGGCTGGGCCGTCGGGAACAGCGGCGTCATCCGCCACACGGCCAACGGTGGCACCACCTGGACTTCGCAGACGTCGGGGGTCACGCGCACCCTCTACGGCGTCTACTTCACCGACGTCAACAACGGCTGGGTCGCAGGCAGTCGCGGCTACGTCCGCCACACCACGAACGGCGGCACCACCTGGACCGCACAGACGTCGGGCGTCACCGTGACCCTCTACGGCGTGCGCTTCACCGACGTCAACAACGGCTGGGTCGTGGGCGCCACCAGCACCAAGATCCCGCACACCACGAACGGCGGCACGGCGTGGAGCAACCAGACCTCGCCGAGCACGCAGACCCAGCGCGACATCACCTCCGCGGCCGGGAACCTGTGGACGTGCGGCAACGGCGGGGTCGTCCTGAACTACCTGGTCGACACCACCCCGCCGGTCACCACCGCGACCGGTCTGCAAGCCGCGAACAACACGGGTTGGCGAGCGACCGGCCAGAGCGTGACGCTGTCGGCCACCGACGGTCAGTCGGGGGTCAAGGCCACCTACTATACGATCGACGGCGGCGCCCAGCAGACCTACAGCGCGCCGTTCGTCGTGTCCGCCGCGGGGACGCACACCATCGTCTACTGGTCGGTCGACGTCGCCGGCAACACCGAGGCCCATCACACCGGCTACGTCAACATCGACACGACGGCGCCGGCGACCACCGCCACGGGCCTGCAGGCAAACAACCACACCGGCTGGGCCACTACCAGCCAGACCGTGACGCTGTCGGCCACCGACGCCCAGTCCGGGGTCACGACCACTTACTACACGATCGACGGCGGCGCCCAGCTGCTCTACGCCGGACCCTTCCTGGTCGGGGGCAACGGTACGCACACCGTGACCTACTGGTCGGTCGACGCCGCCGGCAACATCGAAGCGACTCACACGGGTTTCGTGAACATCGACATCACGGCGCCGGTCACCACGGCCACGGGTCTGCAGGCCGACAACCACACGGTCTGGCAGAACGTGAGCCAGGTCGTCAGTCTGGCCGGGAGCGACCCGCTCTCCGGCGTGGCCGTCACCTACTACACCCTCGACAGCGTCACTCGCCAGACCTACACGAGTCCGTTCACCGTATCCGGCCAGGGCGTCCACACCGTGACCTACTGGTCGGTCGACGCCGTCGGCAACATCGAGGCGACCCACACCGGCTACGTGAACATCGACACCACGGCGCCGACCGTGACGAGCGATAGCGACGGCCTCTGGCACAACAGCGCCGTGACCGTCCATCTGACCCCCGCCGACACCGGCGGCAGCGGTCTGGCCGGCACGCAGTACCGCCTGCAGGGCGCGTCCACATGGACGGCGGCGGCCGGCAACGCCTTCGTCGTGCCGGCCCCCCCAGACGGCTCCGACGACGGCATGCACGTCTACCAGTATCAGGCCCTCGACAATGCCGGCAACGTGAGCTCGACCGGCAGCTGCACAGTATGGATCGACGCCTCCGCGCCGACGACCACGGCGACCGGGCTCGCCCCCGATGAGTTCTCGGCGTGGCGGACCACGAGCCAGACGGTGAGCCTGGCGGCCGACGACGGCACCGGCTCGGGCGTCACGGCGACCTACTACACGGTCGACGGCGGCGCCCCCCAGACCTACTCGGGCGCCTTCGTCGTGTCGGGCATCGGTCAGCATCCGGTGACCTACTGGTCGACCGACGCCGCCGGCAACGTCGAGACGGTCCACACCGGCTGGGTCAACATCTCCAATCCCTGGGCCCAGGCCACGAACCTCGCGGCCGACACTCACTCCGGCTGGCACAATGCCGCCACCACGGTGACCATCACCGGCGGCGGCGACCACTCGCCGATCACGGTCTCCTACAAGGTCGACGCGGGGAGCTGGACGACGGTCGCCAGCCCGGCGAGCTTCGTCGTCTCCGGCGAAGGCAAGCCATACGGTCCTCTTCTACGCCACGAACGACGTGGGCGTGCAGTGCGCCACCCAGACCGGCTATGTGAACATCGACACCACCAAGCCGGTCACCACGGCCAGCGGCCTGCAGCTCACCGGCACCACCGGCTGGATCACGAGCGGCCAGTCCGTGACGCTTACCCCGAGCGACGCTCTCTCCGGGGTAGCCGCCACCTACTACACCGTCGACGGGGGTCCCCAGCAGCTCTACGGCGGACCCTTCCTCGTCGCGGGCAACGGCTCGCACCCGGTCACGTACTGGTCGGTCGACAACGCCGGCAACATCGAGGGCTACAACACCGGCTACGTGAACATCGACACCACGGCGCCGACACCACGGCGAGCGGCCTGCAGACCAGCCAACACCACCGGCTGGATCAACTCAAGCCAGGCGCGTGACGCTGACGCCGAGCGACGCCCTCTCCGGCGTGGCCACCACCCACTACACGGTCAACGGCGGGGCCACCCAGACCGGCACCTCGTTCACCGTCTCCGCGGCGGGCAGCAACACCATCGTCTACTGGTCGGTCGACAACGCCGGCAACATCGAGGGCTACAACACCGGCTACGTGAACATCGACACCACGGCGCCGATCACCACGGCCAGCGGCCTGCAGACCAGCAACAACACCGGCTGGATCAGACCAGCCAGGCCGTGACGCTGACGCCGAGCGACGCCCTCTCCGGCGTGGCCACCACCTACTACACGGTCAACGGCGGGACCCCGCAGACCTACGGCACACCCTTCACGGTCTCCGCCGCTGGCAGCAACACCGTCGTCTACTGGTCGGTCGACAACGCCGGCAACATCGAGGGCTACAACACCGGCTACGTGAACATCGACACCACGGCGCCGATCACCACGGCGAGCGGCCTGCAGACCAGCGGCACCACCGGCTGGCAGCAACTCGAGCCAGGCTCGTGACGCTGACGCCCAGCGACGCCCTCTCCGGGCGTGGCCACCACCTACTACACGGTCGAACGGCGGGACCCCGCAGACCTACGGCACACCCTTCACGGTCTCCGCCGCCGGCAGCAACACCGTCGTCTACTGGTCGGTCGACAACGCCGGCAACATCGAGGGCTACAACACCGGCTACGTGAACATCGACACCACGGCGCCGACGACCACGGCGAGCGGCCTGCAGACCAGCAGCACCACCGGCTGGCAGCAACTCGAGCCAGGCCGTGACGCTGACCGCCCAGCGACGCGCTCTCCGGGCGTGGCCACCACCTACTACACGGTGAACGGCGGGACCCCGCAGACCTACGGCACACCCTTCACGCGTCTCCGCCGCGGCAGCAACACCGTCGTCTACTGGTCGGTCGACAACGCCGGCAACATCGAGGGCTACAACACCGGCTACGTGAACATCGACACCACGGCGCCGACCGTCACCGACAACAGCGACGGCGCCTGGCACAACTCCGCGGTGACCGTGAGTCTGGCCCCGGTCGATACCGGAGGGTCCGGCGTGGCGGGCACGCAGTACCGCCTGTTGGGCGCCACCACCTGGACGGCGGCGCGCCGGCAATACCTTCGTCGTGCCGGCTCCCTCGAATGGCTCCGGCGACGGTGCGAACGTCTACCAGTACCAGGCGTTGGACAACGCCGGCAACGCCAGCGCGATCGGCACCTGCACCGTGAAGATCGACACGCAGGGACCGGTCGTCACACCGACCGGCCTTGCCGCCGACCAGTTCTCGGCCTGGCGCACCACCTCTCAGACGGTGACCCTCTCGGCCAACGACAACGGCGGCTCGGGAGTCGCCGCGACGTACTACACCGTCGACGGCGGAGCGACTCAGACCTACTCCGGCGGGTTCACCGTCTCGGGCACCGGGCAGCACCCCGTCGTGTACTGGGCGACCGACGCCGTGGGGAACGTGACCGCGCAGAAGACCGGCTGGGTCAACATCTCCAACCCCTGGGCCCAGGCCACGAACCTCGCGGTCGACACTCACTCCGGCTGGCACAACGCCGCCACCACGGTGACCATCACCGGCGGCGGCGACAACGGTCCGTTCACCATCTCCTACAAGGTCGACGGCGCGGCCACCTGGACGACCGTCGCCAGTCCGGCGAGCGTCACGGTCTCGACGGCGGGCAACCACACCGTCGCCTTCTACGCCAAGAACAGCGTGGGCACGGTCAGCGCCACCCAGACCGGCTACCTCAACATCGACCTGACGGCCCCGTCCACCACCGCGACGGGCCTGCAGGCCAACAACAGCTCCGGCTGGGTCGCGTCCGGCACGTCGGTGCCGGTGACGCTCACTCCGACCGACGCCCTCTCCGGCGTGGCCGCCACCTACTACACGGTCAACAGCGGGCCCCAGCAGCTCTACATCGGCACGCCGTTCCTCGTCGGCGGCAGCGGCTCGCAGGCCGTGACCTACTGGTCGGTCGACGCCGCCGGCAACATCGAGGCCCCCAGCCACACCGGCTACGTGAACATCGACACCTCGGCGCCGGTCACCACCGCCACCGGTCTCGCGGCCGACGACGACTCGGGCTGGACCACCAACACCGCGCCCACCGTCACGCTGAGCGCGACCGACGCCGGCGGTCCGGGTGTCGCGACAACGTACTACACGGTCGACGGCAGCGACCCCCAGGTCTACTCGGGCGCCATCACCATCTCGGACGACGGACAGCACCCGGTGACGTACTGGTCGGTCGACACGCTGGGCAACACCGAAGCCGTGAACACCGGTTACGTGAACATCGACACCACGCGCGCCGGTCACGACCGCCGACAGCCTCATGCCCGACACCTCCTCCGGTTGGCAGGACTCCCCGCAGACGGTCACCCTGTCGGCCGACGACGGTCCCGGTTGCGGCGTGGCGGCGACCTACTACAAGGTCAACGGCGGGGCGACGCAGACCTACTCGACCCCGTTCACCGTGTCGGCTCAGGGCTCGAACCTCATCACCTACTGGTCGGTCGACGCCCTGGGCAACACCGAGCCGACCAACAGCGGCTACGCGAACATCGATCTCACGGCGCCGACGGTGACCGACAACGCCGGCAGCGCCTGGCACAACACGGCTGTGACCGTGACACTGACCCCCGCCGACACCGGCGGCTCAGGCGTGGCCGGCACGCAGTATCGCCTGCAGGGCTCGACGACCTGGCTGACGGCGACCGGCAACACCTTCGTCGTGCCGGCCCCGGCCGATCACTCCGGCGATGGCGCGTGGACCTACGAGTACCAGGCTCAGGACGTGGCGGGCAACGTCAGCGCGACCCATACCTGCACCGTGAAGATAGACACCACCGCGCCGACGACGACGGCGAGCGGTCTGCAGACCGACAATCACTCCGGCTGGCGGAACTCGAGCCAGACGGTCACGCTGACACCGGGCGACGCGCTTTCCGGCATGGGTACGACCTACTACACGGTGAACGGCGGGACGACCCAGACCGGCACCTCGTTCACCGTCTCCGCCGCGGGCAGCAACGCCATCGTCTACTGGTCGGTCGACGCCGCCGGCAACATCGAGGGCAGCCACACCGGCTACGTGAACATCGATACGACGGCGCCGACGGTGGGCAGCGACAGCGACGGCCTCTGGCACAACAGCGCCGTGACCGTCCATCTGACCCCCGCCGACACCGGCGGCAGCGGTCTGGCCGGCACGCAGTACCGCCTGCTGGGCGCCTCCACCTGGACGGCGGCGGCCGGCAACGCCTTCGTCGTGCCGGCTCCCTCCGACGGCTCCGGCGACGGCGCCCACACCTACCAGTTCGAGGCCACCGACAACGCCGGCAACGTCAGCACGATCGGCAGCTGCGTCGTGAAGATCGACACGCAGGGGCCCCAGACCGTGGCGACGGGCCTGCAGACCGACAACGAGTCCGGCTGGCGGTCGGCGAGCCAGATCGTCGGCCTGACTCCCAGCGACGCCGGCTCGGGTATCGCCACCACCTACTACACGGTCGACGGCGGCGCCCGGCAGACCTTCACCACGTCGTTCACCGTGAGCGGCTCCGGGAGCCATCGTGTGACGTACTGGTCGGTCGACAATGTGGGCAACGTCGAAAGTCCGCACGCCGGCTACGTCAACATCGACACGACGCCGCCGGTCACCGCGGCCACCGGCCTCGCCGCCAACAGCAGCTCCGGCTGGGAGGACACGCCCCAGCTCGTCACCCTGAGCGGCGAGGACGGCCTCTCCGGCGTGGCGGCCACCTACTACACGATCGACGGCGGCGGCCAGCAGACCTACAGCGGCCCGTTCACGATCTCGGCGGACGGCCAGCATACGGTCACCTACTGGTCGGTCGACGCCGTCGGCAACACCGAGGCGACGAACACCGGTTACGTCAACATCGACCTGACGCCGCCGTCCACCACCGCCACCGGCCTCGCGACGAGCGCCGCCGCAAGCTGGACGAGCGTCACCCCGCAGACGGTCTCGCTGGCGGCCACCGACGCCCGTTCCGGCGTGCTCGTCACCTACTACACGCTCGACGGCGGCGGCACGCAGACCTACAGCGGCGCCTTCAGCATCTCCGCCGAGGGCCTGCACACGGTCACCTACTGGTCGCTCGACGGCGCCGGCAACATCGAGCCGGCCCACACCGGCTATGTGGGCATCGACACCACGGCGCCGACCGTCTCAGACAACACCGACAGCCTCTGGCACGACAGCGACGTCACCGTCACCCTGACCGGGGCCGACCCCGGCGGTTCGGGCATCGCCCAGACCCAGTACCGCCTGCACGGCTCGGGCACCTGGCTCGCTGCCGCGGCCAACCAGTTCATCGTGCCGGCCCCGGCCAACGGCTCAAACGACGGCGCCCACACCTACGACTACCGCGCCATCGACAACGTCGGCCACGCAAGCGCCGTCGAGTCCTGCACCGTCAAGATCGACGCCACGGCGCCGGTCACGGTCGCCACCTCGTCGGACGGCCTCGCCCTCGACGGCTCGACCTGGCACGCCGGACCGCTGACGGTGACGCTGGCGCCGAGCGATCCGCTCGACACGTTCGGCACCTGTTCGGGCGTCGCATCGACACAGTACTCGACCGACGGCGGCGCGACCTGGACGACGGGCACGAGCGTGACCTTCCCGGTCTGGAAGCATGGCGGCGGCTCGGGCGCCTTCACGCTCCTCTATCCGCTCCACCGACCTGGCGGGCAACACGGAGTCGCAGAAGAGCGCCAGCGTGCAGATCGACAACACCCCGCCGACCACGACCGAGACGGGCGCCGACCTGGCCTGGCACAGCAGCGCCGTCACGGTCGACTTCTCGGCGACCGACGCCGGCTGCGGGGTCGGCCCGCACCGAGTACAGCACCGACGGCGGCGACACCTGGAGCACCGGCACCTCGGTGACCATCCCGGCGCCGTCCGACGGCTCGAACGACGGCGTCCACCCGATCGACTACTACTCGGTCGACAACCTCGGCAACACCGAGACCGTGCGTGGCTGCACCGTCAACATCGACACCCAGCAGCCGGTCACCGTCGACAACGCCGGCAGTGTCTGGCACGCGGTGCCCTTCACCTTGCAGCTTACGGCCACGGACATCTCGGGCACCACCACCCAGTACTCGATCGGCGACGACCAACACTGGCAGACCGGCACCAGCGTGCCCTTCACGAGCGCCTGGAAGCGCGGCGGCGGCAGCGGCGAGGTCACGGTCTACTACCGCTCGACAAACGGCGCCGGCCTGGTCGAGGCCGAGAAGTCGTGCGTCGTCCTGATCGACACCTCGCGGCCGGTGACCACAGACGATGCTCCGGTCGGCCCCCAGTCAACCGACGTCACCGTCCACCTCACCGGTCACGACACCTACTCGGGCGTCGGCCATACCTGGTACCAGGTCGACGGCGGCGTCTGGACACAGGGCAACGTGGTGGTGGTGCCGGCGCCGGCCAACCACTCGAACGACGGCACCCATACGATCACCTACTACTCGATCGACAACGCCGGCAACATCGAGGCCGGCACCCGGGTCTGCTCAGTGATCATCGCCACGCACTGACGGACGCCCGGGCGCGAGGCGCCGGCCGACCCGGACGGCCGCCTTCGCCGCCGCCGCCGGAGTCCAGTCGCCGTCCGCCGACGCGGTGGAAGGGGTCGCCGCCGGGGGCACGGCGCAGACGATGCGCGTCGCCACAGCCGACGCCAGCGCCATGAACACCCACATGTACGGGTCTTCGAAGAAGGCGTTGTAGGTGAGGCTGTGGACGAAGATGGCAAGGACGCAGGCGACCAGCGCGGCCTGCCAGAGGTACAGGCGGCGGTCGGCGCCGAAGCGCCGTTTGCGTAGCGTGGTGCCGAAGAACGTCGCGAGCAGAGCGGCGAAGGCGGCCAGGCCGATCAGCCCCTGCTCGGCGGCGACCGTCACGACGGTCGTGTGGCTGTCGCGCAGGCTGAGGGTCGCAGCGTGCGTCGTGCGGTAGTGAGGGAAGGCCAGCGGAAAGCCGCCGAGCCCGATCCCCGCGACGGGGTGCCGTTCGAACATGCGCACCCCGGCCTTCACGAGAAAGACGCGCCCGCTGGTGAGCTTGTTCAGTGCCCCTGGTCGTGTCGAGCTTGATGTGCAGGTGGTGCGGGCCGCGCAGCTCGGTGATGCCGACGAGGCCCACGGCCAGGACGAGCACGGTCACGAGCACCGCCAGGAGAGCCCTTGCGCCGGCCGAGCCAGGCCATCTCCAGCACCAGAGCGCCGAGCAGCAGGCCCGCCACGCTGGAGCGCGAGAAGGTCACGACGAAGGCGATCGCGGCGAGGGCGACGGCGGCGACGGCGAGCCACATGGCTCGCCGCCGCCCCTCGCCCGGTGCGCGCAGGCGCGCCGTCAGAAAGAAGGCCGTGCCGACAAGCATCGCGAGCGCCAGGAAGCGGCCGAAGATGTTGGGGTCCCAGAACAGGGAGCTCGCCCGGAACGGCTGCCCGAGGGCGATCTCGTGGGCCACGCCGGCGCGGTTGAAGATGGCCTGGCGCAGCGGGTACTGGACGATGCCGATGACGGCCAGCACCACACCGGCCCCGAGGAACGTGATCAGCAGGCGCGCCAGGCGGGCGGCGTCGCGCGTGTAGCGGTAGAGCACGTAGTAGAGGACGGCGAAGGGCAGGAAGAAGGCGAAGAAGTCGATGAGAGCGTCGGCGAACGCCTTCGGGTGCGGCGCGTAGCGCTGACCGACCCACAACGCCGAGACGCCGACGACGGCGATCATCACGGCGAGGGCGACGCGCACCGGGTCGGGCCGCCAGCCCTCGGGCAGCGTCAGCCGGTCGCGGATCACCATCTCGGCGAGGGCGATCGCCAGCAGCACGACGTACAGCGGGACGAGCAGGTTGCTCGTACTCGAGCCGAGCGGCAGGCCCACACGCAGCGGCGCCAGCACGATCACGGCCGGCATGGCCCAGTCGGGGTAGCGCCACACGAGCCAGGTGACGGCCGCCAGGTACACGAGAAAGACGAGCCCGGCGGCGCCGAGCAGCGGCAGGTGATGGGTGAGTCGGCTGGCCGTGCCGCCCGACGAGCGCAGGGCGCCGAGCGAGAACGCCCCGAGCAGCGCGGTGAAGACCACGAGGGCGCCGAAGATGAGACGTCGCCACGCGGCGCCGCGCGGGATGCCCACGAACAGCGCGAGGAAGGTGGCGAGAACGCCCAGGAGACTCAGCTTGGCGAGGAGAAGGCTGGTCAGCGCGAGCCTACCCGCGCGAAGCCGGGGTGGCCGGCGTTGGCGGCGCCGCCGGCGCCGGCGAGGCGGACTGAGCCGCCGTGGCGCCGCGCTGGCCGCCGTCGGGTACGGCCGGGCGCGGCGGCTCGGCCGCCGGCGCCGGCGCGGCGCCGAGCCGGCCGGCGCCGAGAGCTGCACGACTTCGTGGGCGAGGCGCTGGGCCGTCTCGAGGTCGTGCGCGTCGAGCGCCTCACGGATGCGGGCGAGCTCCTGCCGCAGCAGCGCCCGGGGCAGCGGCCGGCGGACGGCCATGGCGATCTTGGGGTGGGTCGTGCCCACGACCTGCTCGCCGTCGTTGAAGAGCTTCTCGTCGAGCTTTTCGGCGCCGCGGTTGCCGGTGAAGACGATCTCGATATCGCGGTCGGGTTCGAGGCCCGACAGCCTGATCATCTCGCGTGCCAGGTCGACGATCCGCATGGGCTCGCCCATGTCGAGCACAAAGGTCTCGCCGCCGGCGCCGATGGCCCCGGCCTGGATGACGAGCCGCACCGCTTCGGGGATGGTCATGAAGAAGCGGGTCATGCGCTCGTCGGTCACCGTCACCGGCCCGCCGGCGGCGATCTGGCGCTTGAACAGCGGCACGACGCTGCCGCTGGAGCCGAGTACGTTGCCGAAAGCGGACCGTCATCAGCCTCGTGTCGGTGGCCTCGCGGGCCATCGTTTCGACGATGCGCTCCGAGAGCGCCTTGGACAGACCCATCACCGTCTCGGGCTCGACGGCCTTGTCGGTCGAGATGAACACCAGGCGGCCGGTGCCGAAGCGCAGCGCGTTCTCGATCATCGACATGGTCCCGAAGCTGTTGTTGTCGAAGGCTTCGGCGGGGTTGTTCTGCATCATCGGGACGTGCTTGTAGGCGGCGGCGTGAAAGACGATGTCGGGACGATGGCTTTCGAACAGGGCGCGGAGCTTGACCTTGTCGCGGATGTCGAGGAGGCAGGCCACGAGGGCGGTGAAATGCCGTTCGGTCTCGAGCTCGTTCTCGATCTGGAAGAGGTTGCCCTCGGAGTGGTCGACCAGCACCAGCAGCCGCGGGCCCATGGCGGCGAGCTGACGGCTGAGCTCGCTGCCGATCGAGCCGCCGGCGCCGGTGACCATGACCACCTTGCCGGCGATGTAGCCGATGCTGTTGTAGTCGACCGACACCTCATGGCGGCCCAGGATGTCTTCGACCTGCACCTCGCGGAGCTGCTCGATCGTGACCGAGCCCTTGATGAGCTCGTAGACCCCGGGCAGGGTCTTCACGGGCACGTTGGCCTTCTTGCAGGACATGGCGATGTCCTCGATCAGCCGGCCGCTCACCGACGGCATGGCGATGATGACCTCGTCGACCGCGTACTCTTCGATCAGGGCCGGCAGGTGGCGCGTCGTGCCCACCACACGCACGCCGTGGATGCGCAGGTTCTTCTTCTTGTGGTCGTCGTCGACGAAGCCGACCGGGCGGTAGCGGATGCGGCGCGTCTTCTGCATCTCGCGCACGACGAGCTCGCCGGCGTCGCCGGCGCCCACGACGAGCACCTTCTTGCGGTCGCGGCTGAGCTCCTCGCGCCAGGGTCGCTCCCAGGCGATGCGCGACAGCATCCGGGCGCCGCCCATGAGCCCGAAGCAGAGCACCCAGTCGAGGGCGATCACCGAGCGCGGCAGGAAGTCGGCGGTGATCACGTTGTGCCAGCGGCCGTAGATCGGGGTCTGGAGGTAGTGCACCACGAGCTCGCCGACGATCATCGACAGGGCGACGCCGGCGAGCGTGCCCCAGAAGAGGCTGGCCAGGTCGCGGACGCCGGAGTAGCGCCACCATTTGTTGTACATGCCGAGGAGCACGAACACGGCGAGCTGCACGAGCATGATCGGGACGATGACCTGGAGGAGCTGGTGCCAGTAGGCCCGGGGGATGTCGAAGTCGAACCGCAGGGCGTACGCGCCGATCAGGGCGACCGAGACGAGCACGGCGTCGATGGCGATCTGCCAGATCCGGTGACGGCTGACGAAGAGGCGTTCTCTCAAGGGGTCTCCCGGCCTTGGCGACCCTGGGACGAGCCGGCGGGCGACGCGCCGCGCCGCGGCCGGCGCCTCCCATCATAGCACCGGTTCCAGCGGCCGGCGGATCAGTCGGCGGCGCGCCACGCGCACGATCTCGTCGACGAACAGCTGCGGGTCGCGGCGTTCGGCCTGCACGGTGTGACGGCGCTTCTTCTTGACGGTCACGTCGTCGGCCGACGTGGCGCGGCCGAGACGGCCTTCGGCGATCAGGCGTTCGTCGACCGCGCCGAGGCGGCCGGCGAACATCGTGTAGGCGGGCGTACCCAGGGCGACCGCTTCGCGGTTCATGGTGCCGCCGGCCCCAATGACGAAGTCGGCGGCGGCGATGAGGCTGAGCCCGTCGACCGCCTTCTCGGGCACGACGACGTTGGCCAGGCCGAGCGAGGAGTAGTACCGGCGCTGCTCGTCGGTGCGCGGCGTGATCACGAGGGTGACGTTGCGTCTGACGGCAAGGCCTTCGACGACCTGGTCGAACAGCGGGTTCTCGTGACGATGGTAGAGCGTCACATGGGGCGCCGGCCGCAGCACGCCGACGACCCGCCGGGTGTCGATGCCGAGCTGCTCGAGCACGGTCGGGTCGGGCTGGAAGTCGTACAGGTAGTACTCCTCCTTGAGCCCCGGGTAGCGAAACACCTTCTGCGGCCGGGCCCCGTAGGGCGCGAGGCGAGCGAGCGGGATCGCGTCGGGCACGACGATCTCGTCGACCAGCCGGACGTTCAGGTGGTGCGACACCGTGGCGTATTCGTAGTCGAACATGGTGAGCTGAGGGATGCCGAGCGTCCAGGCGGCCAGCGCGAGGTCGTTCGAGTTGTGCCCGACGGCCACGTGAAAGCCGGCGGAGCGCGCCTGGGCGACCAGGTGCGCCGAGCGGTTGAAGAGCCCCACGGCCTTGGCCGGCACGCTCTTGCCGGCATGCTGGCCGGTGATCACCGCGGCGAGGCCGTAGCGCGAGAGCAGCTGCTCGGTCTGGGCGTACTTGCGGGCCGTCAGGGTGACCGTGTGGCCCTGGGCCTCGAGACGCCTGATGATGGGCGCGAAGAACAGCACGTGCGGCGAGTTGGTGATGTCGATCCAGACGCGCACGGCGGCCTGTCAGGCGCTCGCTCCGGCGAGCACGCGGGCGACTTCGGCGACCTGGCCTTCGGTCAGGTGGGGATGCATCGGCAGGGCCAGGTTGGTCGCCGCCGCCGCCTCGGTGGCCGGAAAGTCGCCCGCCCGGTAGCCGAGGAACGAAAGCGCCGGTTGCAGATGCAGCGGCGTCGTGTAGTAGGCGGCGCAGGCCACGCCGGCGGCCTTGAGGGCGGCGGCGGCTTCGTCGCGCCGCCCGGTGCGCGCCACGTAGAGGTGATAGACGTGGGTGAGGCCGTCCGGCACGGCCGGCCGGCGGACGCCGGCGGCAGGCAGGCGTCGTACCAGGCCGCGACCCGCTGGCGGCCGGGCGTTCCAGTCGTCGACCTTCGTGAGGCCGACGCGCAGCACCGCCGCCTGGATCTCGTCGAGCCGCGAGTTGAAGCCGATGTACGTCGAAGTCCTGCTTGTCGCGGCTGCCGTGGAAGCGCAGCATGCGGGCCGTTCGACGAGCTCGGGGATCGCGGCCGGTCACCAGACCGCCGTCGCCGTACCCGCCCAGGTTCTTGGTCGGGAAGAAGCTGAAGACGCGCGAGATCGCCGAGGCCCCGGCGCGCCGCCCCCTGTAGCGTGGCGCCGAACGCCTGGCAGGCGTCTTCGACGACGGTCAGGCCGTGCTCGCTCGCGATCGCGCTGACGGCGTCGGCGTCGGCCGGCAGGCCGAAGAGGTCGACCGGCACGATGGCCTTGGTCATGGCGGTGATGGCGCCGGGGATGCGCCGCCGGGTCGATGTTCAGCGTCTCCGGGTCGATGTCGACGAACACCGGGCGGGCGCCGGCCTGCACGATGGCCTCGGCGGTCGCGTAGAAGGTGAAGGGCGTGGTGATGACCTCGTCGCCCTCGCCGACGCCGGCCGCCTTCAGGGCGATCGTCAGGCCGTCGGTGCCGTTGGCCACGCCGACGGCAGCCGGTGGTCGACGATAGCCCGTGATCTCCGCTTCGAGGGCCTTCACGTTGGGCCCCAGGATGAACTGGCCGCCGCGCACGCACCGCGAGGACGGCCGGCCTCGACCTGTCCTGCACGTCGGCGATCTGCCCCTTGATGTCCATCAGACCGATCGGCACGTCTCCGCCTCCTGGTTGGCTTTCGTCGCTGCCGTCGCCGCGCGCGGGCGCGCGCGGCCGGGCCATGAACGCTAGCACAGCGTGAGCCGGCAAACCAACACGCCCGCGAGCGCACGACCGCCGCTCGCCGGCCGCCCTGTGGTAGGGTACGGCGACGTCATGCAGCACATCATCGATCCCATCGTCACCTTCTGCACGAACCTGATCGGCCAGTGGGGCCTGCCGGCCGTCTTCGTGCTCATGCTCCTCGAGAGCGCCTGCATCCCGATCCCCAGCGAGGCGATCATGCCGTTCGCCGGCTTCGCCGTGAGCCAGGGGCACATGAGCCTGTTCGGCATCGTCGTGGCCGGTGTGGCCGGCAACCTCGTCGGCTCGTGGATCAGCTACGGCGTCGGCTACTACGGCGGCCGGCCGTTCGTCGAGCGCTACGGCCGGTATGTGCTGCTGCGCATGCACCATCTCGTTCTGGCCGAGCGTTTCTTCGCGCGCTACGGGCCGATCACCGTGTTCTTTGCCCGCATGGTGCCCATCGTGTGCACCTTCATCTCGCTGCCCGCCGGTTTCGGTCGCATGCCGTTCTGGAAGTTCACGTTGTACACCGTGCTCGGTTCGACGGTCTGGGTGACGCTGCTCGGCTTCGTCGGCGAGAAGCTCGGCAGCAACTGGGCGAAGATCGACCCGTTGCTCCACTACCTCGACTACGCCGTGGTGGTGGCCATCGTCGGCCTGGTCGTGTGGATGGTCGTGCGACGCCGCCGGCGGGGCGGACGGTCGGGAGCGGCCGGCGACGCCGCCGGCGGCGCGTGACCGCGGTGAGCGCGGGATCCCCCGGACGGCCGCCGCTGCCGTCCCTCGGCGCCGGGCCCGACGCGGTGAGGGTCGTCGCTCCGGCGACCACGGCCAACCTCGGTCCGGGATTCGACTGCCTCGGCCTGACGCTCGACCTGTGGAACGTCGCGACCTTCAGGCTCGCCGGCGAGGGCGTCGCGGTGAGGGTCGCCGGCGAGGGCAGCGCCGTGCTGCCGCACGGCGCCGACAACCTCGTCGTGCGCGCCTTCCGGCGGCTCATGGACGAAACGGGGGCGCCCATGCCGGCCGGGCTGCGCATCGACTGCGAGGTCGCAGTGCCGCTCTCTTCGGGCCTCGGTTCGAGCGCCTCGGCCATCGTCTCGGGGCTGCTCGGCGCCAACGAGCTTCTCGGCCGGCCGGTGAGCGCCGCCGGTATCCTGGCGCTCGCCGTCGAGGTCGAGGGCCATCCCGACAACGTGGCGGCGGCGCTCGACGGCGGCCTCGTCGTCGTCGTGAACGGCGAGGAAGGCCTGCTCACGGAGCGCATCGAGGTCCGGCCGGTCGAGGTGGCGCTGGCCGTGTCCCAGATCGAGTACTCGACGAGCGCGGCGCGGGCCGAGCTGCCCACTTACGTGGCCCTGGCCGACGCCGTCTACAACATGGGCCGAGCCGCGCTCGTGGTCGAGGCCCTGCGGCGCGGCGACCTGGAGCTGCTCGGCAAGGCCATGGACGACCGGCTGCATCAGGCGCAGCGCCTCGAGCACATGCCGGGCGGCATGGACGCCATGGCGGCGGCCCGCGCGGCCGGCGCCGCCGCCGTCGCGGTCTCGGGCTCCGGGCCCAGTCTCATCGCCTTCCCGGCGCCGGGAGCGGCGGTCGGCGACGTCGCCGCGGCGATGGTCGGGGCGCTCGCTCGCGTGGGCGTGCGCTCGCGGCCGTTCACGCTGGCCACGACCGATCGCGGCGCCTCGGCGAGCCTCTCCCCTGCCGCCGCCGGCGACGGGCTCGCCGGCGGCTCGCCGCCCGGCTGAGTCGCCGCCGCGGCGTCGATCTTCGCGCGCGGGAGCGTAAAGAAGGCGGCATGAACGGCCCCGATCGACCGCCGCGGCGGCTCGTCGCCCGGGGGATCGCCTGCGCTCTCGCCGCCCGGGGCCCGCCGGCGCCCGTCCGGGGCGGGGGGGGGGGGGGGTCGCCTGCGCTCGGCAGGCGGACCGCCGCGCCCACTCTTCGCGGGGCAGCCTGAGCTCGGTCCGCGCGATGTCTTCGTAGAGACGCACCTGCGTCATCTCGCCGGCGGCGTCGCCGTAGGGGCGCAGGGCTCCGCTTGGGCGCGGGCGGCTAGACGTCGCGAGAACATCGCGAGGTGAGTATGGAGCCCCATTGTCCTCAGCCGCGACAGAATGTTCTGTGCTATTCTTGGCGGGAAGAACTTTCGGCTGAAAGACTGTGTTTGGCCTGAATCGACGACGGGAGGCGGCGTGGACCAGCTCGACCGTGAAATCCTCATGGCGCTGCAGCACGAAGGACGCAAGTCCAATCTGGCGCCCTCGCGCGCGATCTCGAGCTGTCGCCCTCGGCCATGCTCGGCCGCGTGCGACGCCTCGAAAAGAGCGGGGCGATCCGCAGCTACCGCGCGATCGTCGATCCCGCGGCCCTCGACATCACCGTTCAGGCGCTCACCGTTGTCAAGCTTCGCGAGCACAGCGAGCAGGCCATCAGGGAGTTCGAAGAGGCCATCAAGGACGTGGTCGGCGTGCGCGCCTGCTACCACGTCACCGGGCAGTTCGACATGATCATGGTGCTCGCCCTGCGCGACCTCACGCACCTTGCCCAGATGATCAGGGTCGACCTCGCCAAGATCCCCGGCGTGAGGCAGTTCGAGACCATGCTGATCATGGCGGAGTCGGTGGCCGACGAGGGCTGGCCGGTCTTTCCCGAGGAATGACGGGCCGCCGGTGCGTTCGCGCCGGCAATCCGTGCGACCCGTAGAAACGAGGAGGTACGAACATGTCGGCAAAGAAGGGCGTGCTCGAGCTTCAGCAGATGAAGCGCGCGGGCGAGAAGATCGCCTGGCTCACCGCCTACGACTACCCGACCGCCACGTTCGAGCAGGAGGCCGGAGTCGACATGATCCTGGTCGGCGATTCGCTCGGCATGTGCGTCTACGGCTATCCCGGCACCGTGCCGGTCACGATGGACCAGTGCATCGTGCACTGCGAGGCCGTGCGCCGGGCGGCGCCCGATGTGTTCGTGGTCGGCGACATGCCTTTCATGAGCTACCAGGTCTCCGACGAAGAGGCCGTGCGCAATGCTGGGCGCTTTCTCAAGGAGGCCGGCGTCGACGCCATCAAGCTCGAAGGCGGCGTCTCGGTGATCAGCCGCGTCAAGGCGATCCTCGCCGCCGGCATCGTCGTCTGCGGCCACATCGGCCTCACGCCGCAGAGCTCCGGGCAGCTCGGCGGCCACAAGGCCCAGGGCCGCACGCTCGAGTCGGCCAAGCTCGTGGTCGAAGACGCTCGCGCCCTCTGCGAGGCCGGCGTCCAGCTCCTTCTGGTCGAGGCCGTGCCGCCCGAGGTGGCCGCCTTCATCACCGCCGAGCTGCCCATCCCGGTGCTCGGCATCGGCGCCGGCGAGCAGGTCGACGGCCAACTGCTGATCGTGAGCGACGTCCTGGGCACCTTCCAGGCCTTCACTCCCAAGTTCGTCAAGAAGTACGCGGATCTCGCCGGCGTCTCCACTGCCGCCCTCCGCCAGTACGTCGCCGACGTTCGCGGCGGCAAGTTCCCCGAGGAGCAGCACTGCTACCACATGCTCGAGGGTGAGCACGAGCGCTTCCTGGGCTATGCCGGGGAGGACGGGTGAAGGTCTCCGGCGCCAGCGCGCCGGCGGGGTCGCGCGGCCCGACGACACCTGCACGAGCCCTGACTCGGGAGACTCGTCCGGCGCCGGGCGCCGCCGCCCTCGCCGGGCGCGTCGATCACCTCGGCACCGAGACGGTGTTCGCCGTCGCGGCCGACGCTGCGGCGCTGGCCGCCCAGGGCAAGACGGTCTACCCGTTCCACCTCGGCGACCTCAACATCCCGACCCCGGCGAACATCGCCGAGGCCGCCACCAGGGCCATGCGCGACGGCAAGACGACCTACTGCCCGAACGCCGGCATCCCCGAGCTGCGCGAAGCGATCGCGCTCGACGTCGGTCGCGCCCGCGGTCTGAGCTACGGCGTCGACAACGTGAGCGTGCAGCCCGGGGGCAAGCCGGTCATCGGCAAGTTCCTGCTCACGATGATGAACCCCGGCGACGAGGTGCTCTACCCCAACCCCGGCTTTCCGATCTACAGCTCGCTCATCGAGTTCTTCGGCGGACGCGCCGTGCCCTACACGTACGTCGAGGGCGCCGACCGCTTCTCGCTCGACGTCGAGCAGATCGAGCGCCTGATCACGCCGCGCACGCGGCTGCTGATCCTGAACGACCTGCACAACCCGACCGGCGTCGAGTGCTCGATCGACGAGCTCCAGGTGCTGGCCGAGCTGGTGCGCGCCCACGACCTCTTCGTGCTCTGCGACGAGGCCTACTTCGACGTGCGCTTCAGCGGCGCGAGCCGTCGCTTTCGTCGCTGCCCGGCATGCAGGAGCGCTGCGTCATCCTCTACACGTTCTCAAAGAAGTACGCCATGACCGGCTGGCGGCTGGGCGCCGCCATCGGGCCGCGCTGGTTCATCGACGTCGTGCAACACGCTCAACGTGAACGGCGAGTCGTGCACCAACCAGTTCGTGCAGTGGGCCGGCGTCGAGGCGCTCACCGGCGACCAGAGCGGGGCGCGCGAGATCCTGGCCGACCCTCGAGCGCCGACGCGACGCGGCCTGGGCGTGCTGAACGCCACCCCGGGCGTGCACTGCGTCACGCCGAACACCACGTTCTACCTGTATCCCAACGTCACCGAGGCCATGGCGCGCACCGGGCACGCCGACGCCGACGGCTACGAGGGCTTCCGGCGCGCCATTCTCGAGCACACCGGCGTGTCGATGTGCACGCGGCTGCACTTCGGGCCGGCGTTGCCGGGCGAGACGCAGCGCTACCTGCGCTTCGCCTACTCCGGCCTGTACACCGACGGCATCCGCGAAGGTCTCGAGAAGCTCAAGGCCTTCATCGAGGGGCGGGAGTGACCGCTCCACTTGCCCCACGCGAACACGACCGCACCCGGGTCTCGACCAGCACCGACCGGTGACCACGACCATGTGGAGGAGACAAGACGATGAAAGACGTGCGTGACCCTGTGATCACCGGCCGGCTGACCATGCTGTCCGAGAAGGGCAAGCAGGACATCTACGACGCCGCCGTGCGGATCGCGAGCGAGATCGGCATGCGCGTGCCGCACGCCGTGTCGCGCGACCTCCTGGTCGCCGCCGGCGCGACCGTCGAACAAGGCGATCTCGTGCACGTGTCGCGCGAGATGATCGAAGCGGCCCGCACGACGGCGCCGGCCATCTTCAGCGTCTACGACCGTGACGGCGAGCCGGCCATGGAGGTCGGCAGGTACCACAGCTACTTCGGCACCGGCTCCGACCTCATGGAGATCTACGACCTCGAGAGCGGCGCGCCGCGCCCGAGCGGTCTGGCCGACGTCGCCCGCGCGGCGCACCTCTGCGACGGCCTGCCCAACATCGACTTCATCATGTCGTGCGCCTACCCGCACGACGTCGAGCCCGCCTCGCGCGCCTACCTCGAGAGCTTCCGGGCCATGATCAGCAACACGACCAAGCCGATGGTCATGACCGCCGAGGGCGGCGCCGACCTCGAGGTCATGTGGAAGATCGCCTGCGAGCTGCGCGGCGGCGAAGAGGCGCTGCGCGCCAAGCCCTACTTCATCATGTACGGCGAGCCGGTCAGCCCCCTGCGGCACGCCAGCGAGGTGCTCGACAAGCTGCTCTTCTGCGCCGACAAGGGGATTCCGGCGATCTACTCGCCTGCGCCCAGCGCCGGCGCGACCGCGCCGATCACGCAGGCCGGCCACATCGTGCTGGCCGTGGCCGAGTCGCTGTTCGGCCTCGTCATCCACCAGCTCCGCAAGCCGGGGGCGCCGTTCATCTTCGGCATGGGCCCGGTCAAGATCGACATGTCCACGGTACAGGCCCTCTACAACTCGGCCGAGTACTACACGACCATCCTCGGCATCTGCGAGATGGCCAAGTGGCTCGACCTGCCGAACTGGGGTTACGCGGGCTCGAGCGACTCGCACCTGGTCGACGCGCAGGCGGGCATGGACTCAGCCGAGCTCACCCTGCTGTCCATGCAGGCCGGCTCCAACCTGAACCACGACATCGGCTACCTCGCCTTCGGCCTCGTCGGCGCTCTCGAGCTGGTCGTCATCACCGACGAGATCATCTCGCTGAACCGCCGCACCCTCGAAGGCATCGAGGTCAGCGACGAGACGCTGGGCGTCGACGTCATCGCCAAGGTCGGTCCGGGCGGCGAGTTCCTGCGCGAGAAGCACACCGCCAGGCACGTCCGCAGCCAGCAGTGGATGCCGACCATGCTCAACCGCAAGACCCGCGAGAACTGGAAGGCCGACGGCGCGCCCGACCTGCGCGAGAAGGCGCGTCGCAAGGCCCTCGGCATCCTCGCCAACCACAAGCCGGCGCCGATCGCCGCCGCCGTCATGGCGACGATCGACCAGCTCACCGACGGGTACAGACCGGCCCAGTGACCAGGAGGGCTCCCATCGTGCCGCTCGCGGCCCGTCCAGCCGTGGTCGTCGGCGCGGGGACGGCGACGCTGTGATCAGCGCCGCCGGTCTCGACGCGATCCACGAGGGGGCGCTGCGTCTGCTACGCGAGGTCGGCTGCGCCGTCCTCGAACCCGAGGCGCTGGCCCTGCTCGCCGCCCACGGCGCCGCCGTCGACGGCGTGCGGGCGCGCATCGGCGAGGAGCTCGTCGCTCGAGGCTCTGGCGACGGCGCCGGCCGGCTACACCGTAGCCGGCCGGCGCCCCGCCTTCGACCTGCACGTGGGCGACGGCTCCGAGCCCGTGCTGGCCACGGCGTCGGGCCCCGCCTTCGTGCTCGACGGCGGCCGGCGCCGCTACGGCACGCTCGCCGACGTGCGCGACGCGGTGGCCTTGACCCACCAATCGGCCAACCTCGACGTCTACGGCCTCGCCATCGAGGCGCTCGACGTGCCCGACGAGCGCCGCCCCGGGGTCATCGCTCACACCACCATCACCGGCACCGACAAGCCGTCGCGCGTCGATGTCACCACGGCGCTCGAGCTACAGGTGGCGCTGGACGTCGCGGAGATCCTCTACGGCGCCGGCTGGCACGACAGGCCCCGTCTGTGGACGGTGATCAACACGACCTCGCCGCTGCGGCTCTCGCTCGAGGCGGGCCGGTCGCTTCTGCGTCTGGCGCGCCTCGGTCAGCCGGTCTGCCTGACCGCCGCCGCCATGGGCGGCACCACGGCGCCGCTCACGCTGGCCGGCCTGCTCGCCGTGCAGCACGCCGAGCTCCTCGCGGGACTGGTGCTGACCCAGCTCACCCAACCGGGCTGCCCGTTCCTGTACGGGGGCACGTCGTCGGTGTCCTCCATGCGCAGCGGAGCGCTGCTCATGGGCGCGCCCGACTACTGGGCGGTGGTCGACGCGACGGTCGCGCTGGGTCACCGGCTCGGCCTGCCGGTGCGCACGGGCGGCGCGCTCACCGACGCCCACGTGGCCGACGCCCAGGCTGGGGCCGAGTCGGCTCTCGGGCTCGACGCCGCCCTGCGGGCGGGGGCCGACTTCATTCTGCACGCGGCCGGCATCCTCTCGTCGTTCAACTGCTTCTCGACGGCCAAGCTCGTTCTCGACGACGAGCTGCTGGGCGCGTTGCGACGGGCTCACCGTCCGATCGTGGTCGACGACGAGACACTGGCGCTCGACGTCGTGGCGGCCGTCGGTCCGGGCGGCTCGCTGCTGGGTCAGGCCCACACCAGAAGGCACGCGCGCGAGGCCGCCGCCGACGGGCTCATGAACCGCGATCCCTACGAGAACTGGGTGGCGCTCGGCAGCCGCGACCTCGCCGCCAGAGCCGACGAGCGCGTCGCCGAGCTGCTGGCCGCCTACACGGCCCCAGACGACCTCGACACGCTCACCCGACGTCAGCTCGAGGAGTACTGCCTGGACTGATCACGGCATTGCCGAAGACGACAAAGAGGGGTGGCAAGGCGCCGGACAGGTCGCCGGCCGCCCGGGTGACACCTGCCACGACGATCGAGCTTCCCAGAAGGAGGACCTGGTGACCGACGAGATCTACTCCCAGATGGCCCAAGCGGTGATCGACGGCGAGGACGACAGCGCCGCCGCCTTAGCCCAGAAGGGGCTCGACATGGGCCTGCCTGCGGCCGACATCCTCGACAAGGGCTTCGTCAAGGGCATCGAGGAGGTCGGCGAGCTCTTCGGCAAGGGCGAGTTCTTCCTGCCCGAGCTGGTCCAGGGGGCCGAGGCCATGAAGGCCGCAGTTAGGGTCCTGCAGCCCGCCCTGGACGCCTCCAAGGAGGGCCGCAAGGCGACCGGCATCGCCGTCGCCGGCACGGTCGCCGGCGACATCCACGAGATCGGCAAGACGATCGTCTGCTCGATGCTCTCAGCGGCCGGCTTTGAGGTCACCGACGTGGGCTGCGACGTGGCCCCCGAGGCCTTCGTCGCCACCTGCCAGGAGGTCAAGCCCGACCTCCTGCTGCTCTCCGCCCTCTTGACCACCACCATGCCCAACCAGCTGAAGACGATCGAGGCCTTAAAGGCCGCCGGTCTGCGCGAGCAGATCAAGGTCATGGTCGGCGGCGCCCCCACGACCCGCGCCTGGGCCGAACGAGATCGGCGCCGACGGCTACGCCGAAGACGCGATCGAGGCCGTGGTGGCCGCCAAGGGCCTGCTGGGCGTCGCCTAGCGGAGCGCGACAGGCCACCGCCGGACTAGCGCCGCGGCGGGGCGCGACCGCCGCCCCCCGCCCCGCCAAGTCAGGCCGGCGCGGGCCGGGAGCGGCGCTCGGCGACGGCCGGTGCGGGCTCACCGGAGTCGCCCGAACGAACGAACGCCGAGAGCATCCGGTCGAAGATCCGGTACGGGTTCGCGAGGTCGAGGGCGGGGTCGATCGCGGCCTGGACGGCGAGGCCGTCGATGACGGCGGAGAGAAGCTGGGTCAGCCCGAGAAGGTCGGGGTCGTCGAGGGCGCTCGCCGGGCTGCCGATGCCCAGCCATTCGAGCTTCACGCTCCAGTACCACCTGTAGAGCAAGGCGATGCGCCGCCGCAGCGCTTCGTCGCGCAGGACGTGGGGCAGCATCTCGAAGAACACGCGGAACTCCTCGGCGGCGCCGGCCATGCGGCGCATCTCCTCGATCAACTGCGACCAGCGCTGCTCGGGGGCGACGTCCTGCATGCGGTTCTGCGAGGAGACGTACTCATCGTGGATCACGGAATCGAGCACCGCGGCGACGAGCCCGGCCTTGTTGCCGAAGTAGTAGGCGATCATCGCCTTGTTCTCGCCCGATGCCGAAGAGACGGCGTTGAGGGTGAGGGCGTCGAACCCGTAGGTGGCGATGATGTGCTTGGCCGCGAGCAGCAGCTTCTGGGCCGTCTCCGGCAGCGCCGGCAGCGGATCGTCGAAGGCGATCTGCGGTCGGCCGCGGTCGGCGTAGGGTGTCTGGGGGCGGGTCGTCGGCATCGTGCCCCCACTCCGCTCGGCTGTCATCGCTCCCCCTCACTTCCTGTCGGCCGACCCGCACCGCTTCGGCGCCGTGCGGCGCGAGCCGAGCGCCGTTCGGCGCTTGACAGTGGCCCGTCGCCCGGTGTGGAATGGGCGGCTGACTGACCGGTCGATTAGCTCGACTGCCATCCTATCAGACCAGTCAACCGGCGCGGCGTCGCGAGGTGCGACCGCTCATCGCCGGGACGTTCGGGAAACCGGTCCGCTGCCGCGGTTCAGTGATCGCCCCCTGGCCCCGGTGATCGGTCGTACGCCCCGCGGGCAGCCTTCTCCGCCGAACCCGGCGCGACGCGATGGCCCTGCGTCGAAAGGACCGACTCGAGCGCCCGCAGGCAGGCGAGCACGTTCTCCTCGCGACTGGCGTAGCCCATCAGCCCGACCCGCCACACCTTGCCGGCCAGGGCGCCCAGGCCGCCGCCGATCTCGATGCCGAACTCCTCGAGCATCTGGGCGCGGGCGGGGTGTCGGCGATCCCCTCGGGGATGACGACCATGTTGAGCTGCGGCAGACAGTGGCTCTCATCGACGAAGAGCGAGAGTCCCATGGCGTCGAGGCCGGCGGCCAGCGCCAGCATGATTTCGTCGATGTCTGTCCCAGGCGTGCTCGAGGCCCTCTTCACGGAGCATGAGCAGGGCCTCGTGCAGCCCGTACAGCGCGTTGACGGGCGCGGTGTGATGATAGGTCCTCGAACCCGTCGACCAGTACCCGAGCTGGAGATCGAGGTCCATGAACCAGCTCTGGCAGGGCGAGGTGCGCTCCCGGACCCTCTGGACGGCGCGCGCGCTGAAGCTCACCGGCGAGAGGCCTGGAGGGCACGACAGGCACTTCTGGCTGCCGGCGTAGATCGCATCGACGTCCCACTCATCGGCCTTGACCGGGCAGCCACCGAGCGCCGTGACCGCGTCGACGATCGCGAGACACCCGTGCCGGTGGGCCAGGGCGACCAGCGGTCCGGGTGCGGTGAGCGCGCCGGTCGAGGTCTCGGCCTGGACGAACGCGACCAGCGTCGCCTCGGGATGCTCGTGCAACGCGGTCTCGAGCCTCTCGCCCGACACCGGCGCGCCCCAGTCGTCGTCCACGACGACGGCTGTCGCGCCGCAGCGCCGCACGTTCTCGATCATGCGGCCGCCGAACACCCCGTTGCGACAGACGATCACCGTGTCGCCCGGTGAGACGAGGTTCACGAAGCACGTTTCCATGCCCACGGAGCCAGGCCCCGAGACGGGGAAGGTAACGTCGTTGTCAGTCTGGAAGGCGTACCGCAGGAGCTCCTTGAGCTCCTCCATCATGCCGACGAAGGCCGGGTCGAGGTGGCCGATGGTCGGTCGGGCCATCGCCGCGAGCACCCGCGGGTGCACGTCGGACGGACCCGGGCCCAGCAGTCTGCGGGTGGGCGGCGCGAACGAGCCGATGCCGGCCCCCCGAGCCCGTCCTTGCGCGCTCTGACTCATGTGCGATCCTTCCCGGTCGGCGCCCCGGTCTCGTTTGCCGGTCCGGGCCCCGTGGCAGTGCGCGTACGGGCCGCCGCCGGACCGGCCGAGAGTCGCAAGTCGCTCACCACCGAACGAGCCGAATCCGACGCGGCGTCGTCGAGCATCGATTGAGCGGCGCGCTCGGCGTCGAGCCGCGCCCGGTAGTGGCTGGTTTCGCGGGCGATGGCGGCCGGGTCCCAGCCGAGGACCGGGGCCATCAGCCGGGCCACGTGCTCGGCCGCGAGGCGGCCGCGGTCGGGCGCCTCGAAGGCGATGTGGGTGCGGCGCGTGAGCACGTCGTCGATGTGGAGCGCTCCTTCGTACAGTGCGGCGTACCGGACTTCGGCGTTCAGGTACTTCTCGGCCCCGACGAGGGGATCGGCCAGGGGCGGCTCGTCGACCATCAGGTCCAGAAGGTCCGCGGCCAGCGTACCGTATCGCTGCGACAGATGCCGCAGTTGTTCGGGCGCGAGGAACGCCGCGCCGGGATGGCTGCTCAGGCGGAACCCGAGGCCCGACAACCCGACGGCGCCGAGGAGCGGCGTGTCGGCGGTGCGGCTCGCGTCGACGGCGAAGGGCAGCTCCCGGGCGGCGGCGTCGACGGCGTCCTGGGCCATCAGCCGGTAGGTCGTGTACTTGCCGCCGGCGACACTGATGAGACCCGGCGCGCTGCGCCGCACCGCGTGCTCCCGGGACATCTTCGCCGTCTCCTTCGCCCCCTCGTCGACCAGAGGGCGAAGACCGACGTACACGGCGGTGATGTCGTTGAACTCGAGCGGGTCCTTGAGCACGGCGTTCACGTGGTCGAGCAGGTACTGGATATCGCCGCGCGTGGCCGCGGGGTGGTCCAGACCGAAGCTCCAGGGGGTGTCGGTCGTACCGACGATCCACTGGTCGCCCCAGGGCAGCACGAACAGAACGCTCTTCTCGGTGGGGATGATCAGCGCATACGTGGAGTCGATGCGCGCCTTCGGCACGACGATGTGGACGCCCTTCGACGGTCGGACCGTGAGGGGAGCCTCGACTCCCGCCAGACGCTCCACTTCCGTGGTCCACACCCCGGTCGCGTTCACGACCGTTCGGGCGCGCACCTCGAACTCGGCGCCCGACTCGAGGTCTCGCACCCGGACTCCCGAGATCCTCGCGCCCTCATTGAGAAACGCGATGACGGCGACGGCGGGGGCGCAGCGCGCGCCGTGGGCGGCCGCGGTGCGGGCGAGCATCACCGAGAATCGAGCGTCGTCGACCTGGGCGTCGTAGTAGCGGATCCCGCCGGTGAGCGCGTCGTCGCGGAGGGAGGGGACGGCCCGCAGGCAGGCGCCGTGCGAGAGGTGTCGATGGCGTGGCATCGCGGGGCCCCGTCCGGGCTAAAGGGCCTTCGATCCCTTTCAGGCGCAGTTGGCATGTTTGGGTGGCCTCTCCCTCGAACCACAAGGGCAGAAAAAAGTGGCGGATGGTGGAAGTGCCCGCATGGCTGACGTCCGCGAGAAGCAAAATCAGAATGGCAAGATGCGTCTTCATTTGGCGGTGATGTTGGGGGCGATGGCCAGCGGAGCGGCGTCGATTGGCAGTATCTCGATTCGGCCGATCCAGACGGTCTTCAAACTCTGGATATCGATCTGCCTGATTTGCCAGGCCGCCGGCGAGAGCTGGCGGGCCACCCGGGGAATGCCCTTGGTGGATTTGGCCGGGTCTATCGGCGAGAGGTTCTGGCTGCTCCAGCCAAACATCTGCTGGTAGGCCTGCGGGTTGATGATGACATCGAAAACCTGCCAGACGTTCGCAGACAGCGCGGTTGGAAGCTCGACGTTCGTGGGAGCGTCAAAAAGGCTGTCGCCATCGCTGCTGATCGGACAGCGCCAGATCAGCTTGCCGTTCTTCTGGCTAAGGGCCGCCAAGGGGACGTCTGTCTTGCCGTGGATCCGGCCCCAAAGCTGGGCGATCTTTTCCTCGTGTCCGCTGTTGGTGGACAGGAGGGCTATCCGCAGGATGCACGGTTCGCCTCGGGCGAGCTGCACCCTCCCCGGTCCCTGCGTGACCAGGGGAAAGAATGCCCGCTGGTTCGCCAGGTTGGGCATCACCAGCCGGTTGGCTTCCCATTTTGATCCGGTCCACCTGGCGTTCAGGTGATCAATGCTTTCCGCGCGCAATAAGCTCGGAACAGCGATAAACAGCCACAGGCCGTTTCGGAGCGCTTGTATCCAGGTAGTCATAATATCGAAGCAACGCCAGTTGCTCATCATTAAATTTGTTCAAGTGCAGATAGGCCCAGTAGTTGCCAGGCTTGATTTTGAGTTCCACGCGCAGGTGGATGTACTCTTCCAGTTCCGCGGCCGAGAGGCAAACGGGCGCTTGGATGGTTTTCAACCGGACGAGCACATTCACGCCGGCGGCCAGGTCACTCTGCGGCAGGTACCTCTCAGGGTTGGGCGTTCCTTTCGCATCAAGGACGTTCCGGTAGCCGTTTTCCGGGAAGTGCGTGTAGAACCGGCGGCAGGAGACCCCATCGCTGAAGCTTTGGAGCTTGGATCCTAGAGTTCCGAACCGCTCTTCCCGAGGAAAAACGACGGTCGAGCTGTCGACAGCGGACAGCTTGTTTTGAATCGTGGAAGTGCCGCTGAGCAACACCCATCGGGCCAGTGCGCTGCCCGTGGCCTGAAGCGACGGATAAATGTGCGCCTTTTCAAAGCAGCTCTCTTGCGAGATGGCCTGCTTTTCCTGGCGCACATCCTCGGCCGTCAAAGGGCCGGCCGCGGCCGCCAAGCCAAGCAGGGCGCTACTGGCTATGAGTATCCACACGCGAAATGCGAACATCGTATATCCTTTCTGCTTGGTTGGTTTGATAAGTGGCCTGGTTGTGGCTGACGGCATAGGAGCCGATGCCCATCACGTTCTCTGGCTCCAAAGTGTTTCGGATGCGGTGGGTATAGGTGACCTGCCCGTTGATCAAGACGTTGGTCGGGTTGAGGGTAAGGACTTGGTTGAATCCGTTCTCGGTCACAGCGCGTCCGTTGAATTGGGGGGCAGGCCCGTTGGCAACGATGATGTTGGTCATCGTCCAGCCCAGCGTCTGATAATGAAAGACCACCTGGCGGAGGTTGAATATGGCCCAGTCGTTGGTGCTCAGATCGGTGTAATAGCGGTAAACATTCTGGCTGAGGTCATAGGTGTCCTGAGTGACGGAAGAGGATGTTCGTTTCCAGGCGCCGAGGTTCGTCACCAGATTCCCCGATGCATCAAAGCGGAAGGTGGGCCGGGGCGGTATGGCGGGAGATGTGACGTTAGCAGCCCAGTTTTGCGCCAAGTAATCATACCAGTCAATGGATGGCGTGACGGTGGGCTGCATGTCCGTCATGGAAAAGTCGGTCAAGATGGGCGCGTTGGTGGAAAGCACCGCCGTCTCGCCGGTGGGCTGCGCGAGCTCGTAGTCTTCCGTAAAATCCTCAGCGTATTCCTGGACCGGTTCCAGTGTCATCCATGCCATGGCAAAGTAGGGGCTGGCGAGCGGGTTGCCGTTGGGTTCCAACTGGGCGGCCAGCTGGGCCGGGGTGGCGTTGCTGGGCGTCCAGTCGTAAAGCGTCCCGTAGACAATGTAATTGCCCGGAACCGGATCCGTCACGTCGGAGTGAAATTGAGCCAGGTCCGCGTTGTCGTAGTTCACGGATGTATTGTTGGTGTCTCCCGTGACGATGGTTTCCAAAAGCTGAAGGGGCGACAACGGCACGATGACGATCGAGTTCGAGGGCAGGAGGGGATCGAGCATGACGGGGTCGCCGTTGAGCACGTAGAAGTTGGCGGGCGTGCCGCACAGGCCTCCATCCTGCGAGTAGCCGCCAAAGCTGTACTCGTTGTAGGTGTTGGTGTGCAGCCCCTGGATCAAGTTGGTGGCCCAGCCGGTTTGCAAGGTGATCAGCGGGGCGCTGGACTGGTTGAGCCCAAATTGCATGATCTGGCCGGTGAAGTAGTTCACCAAGTTGGCATTGGGGATGTACCATACTCCGCTCGGGTCCGAGAGCAGCTGGGCCTGCACATTCGAGGACCAGAGGTAAAGCTGGTTGGCCAGGGCGTTGTATTGCGGAGTGTAAATGAAATCAGCGTTGGTCAGGTCCACCAGGATGGTCGGGCGGATGACGTTCGTGGACATCGAGACGGTATAGGTTTGAATGGGCTGCCGGTTGGCTTGCGTGCCGTTGGTGATCGTGGTGACGTCGGTTCCGATGATGGGCAGAAAGCCGAGGTCTCCCTCGACCCGGAATTGCGCCAGATTGGTGTTCACGTTGTCGGCAAAGAAGACGTCAATGCTCGGAGGAAAGGTGACATTGAGCGACCCCGATATGGTTCCGCAGTTGGTGACGACGATGGTGTTGATGGAAATGCCGTTGGTTGCGGGAGGCGGCCCGAGAAGAACAGTGCGATCGACCGGCCCTGTCATGGAAGGCCCCGAGTTGACCATGCCGAGATCAAGGGTGGCGATGAACCCCTGATTTTCCAGGTTGTAGAGGGGGTTCCCGGACGTGACCTGCATGATCTGGTATGGGGTGGCCAGCGCGCCGCCCGTTATGGATTGGGCGACGGAACTGTAGGTAGCAACCGGGTCTGCCGACGACAGATTCAGCCCTTGTCCGTTTTGGAACATCATGCCATACGCCGTGCAGCCCGCATCGATGTCCGCATAGCTGCCGGAGAAATTCTCGTATCGGCCCAGCATGCTTCCGAAGCCGGAGGAAGGTCCGTTGACCCACTTGGGAATGCCGGTCGCCGTGGAGTTGGGATAGCCATCCTGCCGGAACAAGCGAATGTTGGGGTCGGAGGCCTCTTGTGACGCTACGATCACGTCCAGCGGCCCGTAAGAGCCTGCCAGCAAGCTGTAGCTCCCCTGCTGGAAGCCTGCGTAAGCCCATGCATTGGCCTGGAGGCGCACGCCGTCCGTGAGGTTGGCCACGTTGCCGAGCGAAATAACCTCTGTTTGGGTCCCAGGGTTGAATACCCCGAAATCGCCGATCGGAATAGTCCTGACCTGAAAAGTGTAGGTCCCGACATAACTCGGATAGGCCGTGTTGGTGCTCGTGGCCGATATTTGGACCTGAAATTGGGCCAGGTTCATGCGCAGATCCTGGAGGTACGGGTCGTTGGGGTGAAAGCTGAGCGGCTGAAAATAGATGCTGTCGGGCCCCAGCTGCGTGCCCGTGGTCAAAACCTGCATGCTGTTGACCTGGAAGGGGCCGGATGTGATATCGCCCAGGGGCACGCTCATCACGCTCCCAGCCTGGTAAATCCCATTGGTTTCCATCACCCTGTCCACCAGGGTCAAAATGCGGGACGCCTGAGAGTCCATGGCCAGGCGCGCGTTGATGTTGGCCTCCTTGCTGTGCTCCTCGTCGACTTTCTGCTGGGAACTCAAAATGGCCATGGAAGAGGCTACGGCTATGAGAACGGCGAGGGCTAGCGCCCCGACTAGAATATAGCCAGCTTGGCGGGCAGGTTTAGGGCGCAATACTTCCATGCTACTCATTGTGGGGTTTCACCAGGGGTTTTGCAACACGCTGGGCTTACTTTGTCTCAGGAGATTTTGGAGGCAGGTCCGGGGACGGAGCGGCGCTCTGGGACTGCAGGGTGCTGCGATCAACGAGGTACTTGAAGAAGTGGCTGTTGGGCACCGGCGTGAAAGCGATCATGCAAACGCTGATCAAAACCAGAAGGATGCCGATATCGATGGTTTGAGGAAACATGCTGTCCAACCTGCTTTGCATCATCCGGAAAAGGGCCACAATGATGAAACCGGCGGCGCAAGCAGTCCCAAAGGTCATCTGGTAGTCTGGAGTGTAGCTTACGGCCGGAAAGTGCTTCATGGCGAACTCAAGCCAGACCATGTTTAGGATGGCGCAACCCAACCCGAAGAACCCCGCAAACAGGAGGTTACAGGCAAGAGCAATCAGGAACTTAAAACCTTTGTTCATACTAGATTCTAATGCTCGCCATTTATGTTCAATTGCGCAGCATGGCCGCGATGCCAATTATTGTAGGGTTTTCAGCGTGGCTTGCCGCGGCAATTTTGCCATCAGGGCCGCGTTTTTTTTACCCTCGCAGAGCAGGAAGTACAGCGCAAATCATGCCGGCGCGGCCCCGGCGCGGGCTTGGGCGGCAAAGAAGGCGCATTTTGCGCTCAACTGGCATTCCCCGCACTTGGCGGCCTTGGCCCCGCAGACGCGCCGGCCATGCTGCGTCAGAATGGTAAATGTGGCGAAACGGCGGCCAATGGGCGTCCACGGTAGTAGTTGCTTTTGCCGTACTTCCGGGTTTTTGGTTGCCGGGAACCACCCCAGGCGGTCGAGTATCCTGAGCGCGTGCGTATCCAGGGGGATGGCTTCATCGATGCCTTTGACGATGAAAAGGAGGATGCCTGCCGTTTTCCGGCCGAATCCCTTAACTTGGGTGAGGGTCTCGATGGTCGGCTCGATATTGCCTCCGTGAGCATCCAGGTAATCGGCCCAGTTGATGATGTAGTCAGACTTGTTGCCGCTGTGCGAGATGCCCGGGAGAAATGGGATCAGGTCGTTTCGCGTCTTTCCCGTGACCGACTTCCAGTCCGGTACTGACTGAAGAATCCTGGGGCGGCTTTGTTGACCGCCGCATCGCTGCAATGCGCGGCCAGAACCAAACCACAGCCAACGCGCCAGGGGTCCTTCGTCTCGAGGACCTGAAGCGGGTGCTTGAGCGCCAGGTACTCGTCATAGCGGCTCAGCAATTCGATCGGCGGCTTGGCTTGTTCAGCGGACATATTTTATTGTTTAAACGGTTAGGGACTGTTAAAGATTAAGCGTCGCAACTTGCAGCGCATTAACTTGCCGGTTCGTTGAGTCACCCTGATGCTCTAGGCTCTCCTCGGCCGTAAATTTCCCCGTCCCGGGGGTATGAATTCTTGATGCTGGCGGCTGCCGGTGTAACACCGGGCCAAGCCCACTGCTGCGTTGTCATCCCGATCCATGATCGCTCCGCATTGCGGACAGGCGTAAGTCCGCTGACTTAACTGCATGGGCTGGCGATGACCACAGCCGGAGCAGATTTGGCTGGAGGGGTAGAAACGGTCTACCCGTTGCAGCTCGCTGCCGTGCCACCTGGTTTTGTAATTCAGCATGTTCAGGAAAGAACCCCAGCTCACGTCGGCAATGCAACGGCTGAGCTTATGGTTCCGGATCATGTTGGCTACGCCCAGGTCTTCCACCACCAAAGCTGACTTGGTTCTCGCCAGCTTGGAGGTGGTTTTATGAAGGAAATCGTTTCGAATGTTGAACACCCTTCGGTGACATTTGGCTACTCGTAGAATCCGCCTCTTTCGCCGATTCGATCCTTTAACCGACCGGGATAACTGGCGTTGGCAGCGCCGGAGCTTTCGAAGGGCTTTCTTGAGTGGTTTGGGAGCTTGGTACCGCTCCACCTCTCCACTTTGGGAGCCAACTGTAGCAAAGGTGGTCAGGCCCAAATCAACTCCCACGATGGGTCCAATGATGGGTTCCGGATCGGGGATATTTTGCTCCGTGACGATGGAGACTTCCCAGCGATCCGCCACGCGCCGGACCGTGGCATCCAACAGCTTGATTCCAGGAGGAAGTTCCAAAGGCTTGTTCTTGTACCGGATACACCCGATTTTGGGCAGTTGGAGGTAGCGTCCCTCAACCTGGACGCTGCGAAAGCGGCAGCGATCGTTGACGTTTTTCCGGGCAAATTTAGGGTACTTGAACTTTGCCGGATCGCGGAAGAAGTTCTTGAAGGCCATCGTCACGTCCTCAAACGCCTCTTCGTAACAGAATTTGGAGTTCTCGTTCCACCAGGGAGCGCCTTCGTGCTTCCACTGGTTCCAGGCATTGATAAGGACAAATTGGTTGGGCTTTAGTTCTCGTTTGCTGACGCGCTCCAACGCCCAGTTGAAGGCAAATCGCCGGGCGCCAGCCGCCCGGTTCAGACTACTTCGCTGAACGTTGTTTGGATCCAACTCCAGCCGATATGCCTTATGCACAATCACGTTTTCTAATTTAAGCCAGTCTAATGTTAGTTGCTACACTTATTTATTTTTTAAGGGGCGCTTAGCCTTCCTCTCTGACGTGGTATGCG
>CAWCWZ010000049.1:0-30364 GCA_963799395.1 uncultured Actinomycetes bacterium | reverse complement strand
GGTACTGAGTCGTGAGCCAGAGGGTGACGCCCTCGGCGACCAGGCCGCGGATCACGCCCCACATGCGCTGCCGGCTCGTCGGGTCGAGACCGGTAGTGGGCTCGTCCAGGAAGAGCACAGGGGGGCGCATGACCAGGCTGGCGGCCAGATCGAGGCGCCGCCGCATGCCGCCCGAGTACCCCTTGACCACCCGGTCGGCGGCGTCGTCCAGCTCGAACAGGCCGAGCAGCTCAGCGGCCCGGCGACGCGCCTGCGAACGGCGCAGGCGGCAGAGCTGACCCACCATGACCAGGTTCTGGCGGCCGGTGAGCATGTCGTCGAGGGTGGCGTCTTGGCCGGTCACGCCGATCTTGCGGCGCACCGCGGCCGCCTCGGTGACCACATCGTGGCCGGCCACGCACGCCCGGCCGCTGTCGGGCGCGGTCAGGGTGGTCAGGATGCGCACGCCGGTCGTCTTGCCGGCGCCGTTGGGGCCCAGCACGCCGAGGATCGAGCCCGCCGGCACCTCGAGGTCGACCTTGTCCAACGCCTGCGTCTCGCCGTAGCGCTTCGACAGCGCCGCGGCCTCGATCATGTTCGTTTCGCTCATCGCTCACCTACCGGTCGGTCAGTAGAATTGACTGACCGTAAGGTAAGTGAGACTCTAACGCATGTCAAGCGGAAATGTCAGAGGCCGCCCGCGCCAGCACTACAAGGTGACGCGGCCCCCGCGAAGATACGTCGCGAGATGAACGACACGCGACAACGCATCCTCGACACCGCCCTCGACCTCTTTATCGAGAAGGGCTACGACAAGACGTCGCTGCGCGAGATCGCCGAGCGCGTCGGCGTCACCAAGGCCGCGTTGTACTACCACTTTGCCAGCAAGGACGAGATCTTCCGCACGCTCATGCTGCCGACCCTCGAAATCCAGGCGCAGGCCATGTCCCTTCTTCAGGAGCATCCGACCCTGGAAGAGTGGAGCGTGGGCCTGACCGCCCTCGTGGACCATGTTCTCCCTCAACGCCGCCTGTTCGAGCTCTTCGAGAACAACCAGGGCCCGGTCACGAGCGATCGCCGAGAAGATGATGGCGGAGTCCGACGTCAACGACGTCCACGAAGTCATGCACGATCGCATCAACGCCGTGTTCACCAACGAGGCGATTCCGCTCGCGGACCGTGTGCGCATGGCCGGCGCCGTCGGCCTCGTGATGGGTGTCCTGGGCTTCGCGGCCGGCAAGGCGTTCCTGAACGTGCGGCCGACGAACTGCGGCCCGCGGTCGTCGACGCCATCAACGACGTCCTGCGGGTACACTGACCCGCACCCGGGTGCGCCTGCCCGTGAGCGCGCACCACGACCCGTAATGGAGCCACCCGACCCCGTGCCCGGGTGACCCGCAAGGAGGCTGAACGGCGCCATGGCGATCCTGCTTGACTCTGCATCCGTCGACGACGCCGCCGCGGCAGCGACGCTCGGCTTCGTCTCCGGCATCACGACCAACCCCACCCTCATGGCCCGCGAGACGGGCGAACCTCTGCCCCACCTCGACCGCCTGCTCGCGACCTTCCCTCGGGGACCCTTGTGCTACCAGCCCACGAGCAGCTCCGTCTCGGACATGACCGACGAGGCCCGCGGCGCCTGGTCTCGCGCCCCGGAACGGATCGTGATCAAGCTGCCGGCCACCCTCGACGCCGTGCGGGTGGCCACCATCCTGACCGGCGAGGGCATCCGCTGCGCCCTCACGGCCGTGTACTCCCCGGCGCAGGCGCTGCTCGCCCACGAGGTGGGCTGCGTTTGGGTGATCCCCTACGTCGACCGGGCGGCCCGCCAGTCGGTCGGCGGCCTCGTCGTCGTCGATGCCCTGGCGGCGGTCCTCGAGCGTCTGCAGAGCAGCACCCGCATTCTGGCGGCCAGCCTGAAGAGCGCTCCCCAGGTGGTCGACGCGATCCTTCACGGCGCCCACGACGTGACCGCGCCGCTCGACGTGCTCGAGAGCCTGCCGGCGCACCCCCTGACGGAGTCCGCCGTGCGCGAGTTCGCCCAGGCGGGTTACGCGGACCGCAGACCGTTCGTAGGGCCGCGCTTTCAGCCCCCGCTGGTGAGCCTTCGCAGCCGTTGCTGCAGCCCGGGGCTCAGGCGTCCCGTCGTGAAGTGGTCGAGGTAGGTCCGCAGGCTCTGCTGCCAGCGCGGCGTCAGCGTACGCATGAGGTGCACCGTCTCGGAGTGGTGCACGGCGCTCGAGAACGGCACGAGTGACGGCGGCGCAAGGACCAGGGCCGCCGTCACCAGCCACACGGCGACGAGGGCGAGCACGGCACCGGCGACGACGCCGCCGACACGATTCAGGCTGCCCAGGATCGGGATGTGGGCGAGCACCCGGCTGAGCCGGCTGGCAAGCCAGCCGGCGACGATCTCGACGACGACCAGGATGACGATGAACGCCACGACACGCCACGTGGTCGGGGCGAACGCGTGAACGTGGGCGAACCAGCCCCCGACCACGCGATCGAAGCGAAAGGCAAGCACGAGACCGACGCCGAAGGCGACCCAGGCCAGCAGCGCGGCGACCAGACCGACGCGAAAGCCGCGCCAGGCAAGCAGGGCGACGAGGAGCACGACCGCGAGGTCGTAGAGCGTCACCGCGTCAGTCCCCGTGGCCGATGCCGCCGACGCCGCCGCCCTTGACGTTGAAGAGAGAGTTGTAGATGAGGCGGGCGGCGGGGGCGGCGGCATCGGCGCCCTCGCCGCCCTGCTCGATCATCACGACCACGACGTACTTGGGGTCGTCTGGCCGGTGCGAAGCTCGCATACCAGGAGCAGTCGCCCTTGCCGGCGACCTGGGCCGTGCCGGTCTTGCCGGCGACCGCCAGCGGGTAGTTGCCGAAGGTGCCGTACGACGTGCCGGCCGGCGTCGAGGCCGCCTGGCGCAAGGCGTTGCGCAGAGAATGTGAGGTAGCCGCTGTCGATGCCCAGGTTGCGAGGCGCCGGAAAGACGATCTTCTGCAAGGGCGCGCCCTGCGAGGTGTCGATACGCAAGCCCAGGTGCGGCGTCACGAGGTAGCCGCCGTTGGCGATCGCCGCGTAGTTGACGGCCACCTGCAGCGGCGTGGCCAGCAGGTTGCCCTGGCCGATCGCCAGGTTGATCGAGTTGCCCGGCTTCCAGATGCTGTCTATCTGCCAGTTGGGGTCGGTCTTCTTGTTGTAGGTCCGGCGGAGCCAGGCGGGCGTGGGCACGAGACCGGCGGCCTCGCCGGGAATGTCGATCCCGGTCGGGCGCCCGTAGCCCAGGCGCTGCGCCCAGCTTTCGAGCTCGGTGCCCTTGCGCAGGTAGAAGTCGTACCCGACCTGATAGAAGTAGGTGTCGGCCGACTGCACGATGGCCTCGTTCAGGTCGATCACGCCGTGGCCGTTGGGATTCCAGTCGTGCCACACGAGGCCGTGGTTCACATAGGTGGCGGGGGCGTCGAGGGTCGTCGAGGGACTGAGCACGCCCGTCTGCAGGCCGGCGATGGTGTCGACCACCTTGAAGGTCGAGCCGGTCGGGTACTCGCCGGCGATGGCGCGGTTGAGGAGAGGGTCGTCGGCCTGCGGACTGAGGAGCTGGGCCATGTGCCTGGCGCTGATCCCGCCCGAAAACCAGGCGGGGTCGTAGGAGGGGTAGTTGGCCATGGCCAGGACCGCGCCGCTGCGGGCGTCCAGGACGACGGCGGCGCCGGCGTTGGCTTGCGTGAAGTGGGCGGCGTGGGCCAAGGCGATGCCGGACCTGACGGCGTTCTCGGCCGCCCGCTGGACGCGCGCGTCGATCGTCAGGACGAGGTTGTCGCCGGGCTGCGGCAAGCTGCCGCCGGGCAACACGCCCTGGGGCTTGCCGAGGGCGTCGACCTGCACCCTGGCGACGCCGTCAACGCCGCGCAGCCACTTGTCGTAGGTCGACTCCACGCCGCTCTGGCCGACCTCGTCGTCGGGCAGGTAGCCCTTGAACCTGGCCTGTTTGAGCTGCTGGGGGTCGATCTGCCCCAGGTAGCCCAGGAGCGGCGCGGCCAGGTCGCCCAGGGGGTAGGCGCGCAGGTAGCTCTGCTGCACCTCGACGCCCGGGAACCACTGCTCGTGCTCGAGCACGTAGTCGACCAGCGACTGCCCGGCGTCGCGCTTGACGATCACCAGGTCGTAGGGCAGCCACGCCTGCCTGGCGACGAGGGCGCGGATCGTCCTTGCCGGCACGTGGACGAGGCGCGAGAGTCGCGCCGCCAGCGGCACGAGCTCGCCGGGCGGCACGTTCATGGGGCGGATGCCGAGGGAAAGGCCGGGGCGGTTGTCGACGAGGATCGTGCCGTGGCGGTCTTCGATCACCCCGCGCGGCGCCATGATCTCGACGCTGCGCACGCTGTTGTCCTGAGCCTGGGCCAGGTACTGCTGGCTGTCGAGGACCTGCAGAAACCAGAGGCGAAAGACCAGGACGCCGAGCAGCACGATGACGAACCCGGCGAGCACCGCCACCCGCACCGCCACCGAGGGCAGCCGCAACGGCCGCCGCCCGCGCTCACCAGTACGTGATTGGGGGAGCTGAGCATGCCTCAGTCTCGTCTGCCCCACGTTATGCCTCCAGAAGAGACCCCAGGCCCGCCGGACCACGACCGGTCGCCGCGCCGGCGGCAGTCAGACCGCAAACCTACAGCAGCCAGGTTGCGAGCATGTTAAGTGTGGCGAAGCGCGTGTAAAGCAAGGGAGCGTGCCAGGCACGCGTTGGTCGAGTCCGAGACCAAAGGGGCAGGGAGAGCTGGTACGATTCCAGCCGCGCCTTTCGTCTTCAGGCCAGCCCGGCACCGGTGCGGGGCAGATCGTACCATCGTCGTCGCTCGAGGGAGGATCCGCCATGAGAGCAAACGAGGTCGCCCGCGGTGTCTACCAGGTGGGTCTGAGGGGCGTCAATGTGTTCCTGATCGACGCGGGCGACGGACTGGTGCTCGTCGACGCCGGCCTGAAGGGTAGCCCGCCGCGCATCACCGAAGCGATCTACTCGCTGGGCAGGCTGCCCCAGGACGTGGTCGCCATCGTCGTCACCCACACCCACCGCGACCACGTCGGTGGTCTCGCCGAGATGAAGCGCCGCACCGGCGCCGAGGTGTGGATGCACCCGGCCGACGCCGCCCTCATCAGGAACGGCGTCTACGGTCGACCCTTCGGGCGGGGCTACGATCGCGCCAGCCGCGCCATCTCCGGGGCCATGAACCTGATGCCGCCGGCCAAGGGCGCGCCGGTCGCCGTGGCCCACGAGGTGAGCGATGGCGACGTCCTGCCCTTCGACGGCCTGCGCGCCGTGCACACGCCGGGGCACACCGCCGGCCACCTGGCCTTGCTGCTGCCGCGCGAGGGCGGCGTGCTGTTCGTCGGCGACGCCGCCTCGAACCTGCTCCACCCCGGACTGAGCGCCTTGAACGAAGACGTGGCCGCCGCTTGGCTCGGCCTGCGCAAGCTCGCGGCCCTCGAGTTCGAGGTGGCCTGCTTCGCCCACGGCCGGGCGCTCCGCGGCAGGGCCGGCGATAGCTTTCGCGAGCTCGTGCGGCGCCATGAGGAGACCGGCTCGCCGACTCCGGCCAGCGGCGACACCTGAGCCGCGCCGCCTGCGGCCGGCGCGCGGCGCGCCGCCGCGGAAGCCGCGCTCAGGCCGGAGCACCCTCGGCGACGAGCACTCGGCCGACGCCGTCGGCGATCTCGATCGCCGTGCCGTAGGGCGCCGACATCTCCTGGAGCCAGGCGAGGATCTTCTGGGCGCGCTCGGGCGGCGCCGCCATCGGAATGCCGCTCCTGGTGAGCGGCTCGCCGTAGCGCAGCCACACCGGGTGGATCTCGACGGCGGCGAGGCGACCGCCTGAGAACACCGTCCTCGTGACCATGCTCTCGAAGATCCACTCGTGGGCGAAGTCGATCGCTTCGGTGGCGGCGGTGTAGTCGGCGTGTGTGGCCCGCTCGGGGTGCACGAAGGCCTTCGCCAGACGCTCGCGGGCCGCCTTGACGTGGTAGAGGTCGGCGGCCAGCGGCTCCTGCAGGTCGCTCCAGAAGAAGTTGCCCATGCCGTAGAAGACCGGCCGCCCCCGGTAGACCTCGATCGGGCCGAGGTTGTGGGTGCCGCAGGCGATGAAGGCGTCGGCGCCCGCGTCGATGGCGGCGTGGGCGACCGGCGTGACGAAGTCGGCCGGCAGCAGCGGCGCCTCGGGGAAGGGCAGCTCGTTGCGGGCCTCGTGGGTGTGCAGCGCGGCGATGAGAAAGTCGGAATGCTGCTTGCCGAGGCGGACGTTGCGGAGGATGTCGGCGAGGTCCTCGGGGTCGACCTCGTAGCTGTTGCCCGGCTCCGGGCCGGCCTCGAACTCCAAGCGGAAGCGCGTCAACCTGCCGGGCAGCCGCTCGGTGTCGTCGCCGGGCAGCGTCTCGAGCGCCCGCATGACCTCGTCGGTGACCACCCAGCGCGTCGACACCTTGAGGGCGCTCACTCCCGGCCGTCCCGGGGCAGCGTCGCGGTAGGGCAGCGCCTCGGAGACGGGCGGGAACGTGGAGGCAAATGAGACGAGCCCGACACGGCCGGCGGGCGTCTCGACGTACCGGGGCGAGCGCGCCAGGCCGCGGTGCTCGCCCACGCCGGCGTACGCGAGACCGGCGGCGTCGAGACGCCGCGACGTCTCGCGCATGCCCTCGACACCCCAGTCGGCGGAGTGGTTGTTGGCCCGGGCGAGCAGGGTGAAGCCGAGGTTCGCGAGGTCGCCGGCCACCGCCGGGTGGCCGATCATGGGGTAGTCGCCGTCCCAGGCGTGCGGGTAGCCCGCGAACGAGTCGAGATCGGCGATTGTCATCTCGCAGTTGCCGAACCTTACGTCGCCCCGCCTGAGCACCTCGACGATCGCGGCGAAGCCCTCGTCGCCGAGGTAGGCGCTAAGCGGCCGCGTGATGATGCAGTCGCCGACGGCCGTCAGAGCAAAGCCGTCGCGCACGCTCGTCTCGAGCTCACGCTCGATGGGCCGACGCGGATCGAACCGGGTCGGGTCCTTGACGACCGGGTCGGCGGAGCTGGTCGCCCGGTCGGCGCTGCCGTCGCCCGGGCGAGCATCCGCCCCGTCGTCGCCGGCTCTGATCTGGTCCTCGCTCATGGCTCCGCCTTTCAGATAGGTCTTTCGAGCGGCGCTTGCAGCCTTCTTCGTATCACATACCGGTGGAGGACGGCACCGCGGACGGGGGCAGGACGTCGCTCAGACGACGCAGGACGTAGGTCGGCTGGATCGACGAGCCGGCCAGGGCGGATTCGGGGGTCACACCGGTCAGCGCCAATGCCGTGGGCATGCCTGCCTCACGACCCATGAGTATGTCGGTCTCCAACCGGTCGCCCGTCATCAGACAGTCCGTGGCCGGCAGGTCCATCAGCTGCAGAGCGGCATCGATCATGTGGCGGGATGGCTTGCCGACCACAGCTTCGACCTGCGTATGGGTGCAGGCTTCGATGGCGGCGATGATGGCGGCGCAGTCGGGTTCACCTCCCCCGGGGACCGGGCAGTAGGGGTCGGGGTTGGTGGCGAAGAAGCGCGCCCCGGCCCGGACGGCGTCGAATGCTATCTGCAGTTTGCGGTAGACGAAGGTGCGGTCGAAGCTGGCGATCACCGCATCGACGTCGTCCGCCTGCTCGGTCAGCTCGAACCCGCCGCGGCGCAGCTCCGCGCACAACGGCTCCTCGCCGACGACGAACAGCCGGACGCCCGGCATGCGCCGCTTGAGAAAATCCACCATCACAAGCGTCGAGGTCAGAATGTCTTCAACGCCGGCCGGCACGCCCAGGCGGGTGAGCTTGACGGCGTACTCTTCGCGCGCATGCGTGGGGTTGTTGGAGATGAAGATCGTGCGCAAGCCACGCGCCCGCAGCACCCTCAGGGTATCGCCCACCGTGGGCAGCAGGGCGTCCCCCAGGTAGACCGTCCCATCCAGGTCGAAGATGTAGCCGTCGAAGAAGCGTTCCGGCGTGGGCAGGCCGCTCACCTTCCACCGATCGTTGCCCGGATGACTTTGTAGCCTTCCCTGTTCGAATGCCGCCGCGACGGTCTCCTGGAGCTCGATCCCCGGGGTCAGCGAAAGCATATAGCCCCCCCTGCCGCCCCCGGTGACCTTCGCCCCAGGGCTTTCGGCAAGCGTACGCCAAGAGGCCGGGTCGCGACACCTCCTCCACGACGTGGTCGCGGCGCCGTGCGCATTACGGCGCCGGCCGCTCGGGAGCGCCGCGAGCCGGCCTCCCCCGCAGCCCTATCCGGGGGGCGCTTGGAGAGGGCGACGATATACTTGTCATGTGGCGACGGTCGGTAGGGCAAGGACGGTGAACCGGTGAGGCGGCCCTTCGACCGCGCCGCCAGGAGCCTGAGCGAGTTCCCGCCGCAGTTCTGGCTGCTGACCGCCGGCATCCTCGTGTACGTGGTCGGCGTCGACATGTGCTTTCCGTTCGAGACGCTCTTCCTGCGTAACGGCCTGCACATCTCGATAGGCGTCATCGGGCTCATCCTGGGCGTCGCCGGCCTGGCCGGCCTGCCCTTCCAGATCCTCGGCGGCGCCTTCGCCGACCGCTTCGGGCGGCGCGGCGTGCTCGTGCTGGCCGTGTGCGGAAGCACCGTTCTCTACGTCGGCCTCGCGCTGTCGCACAGCCTGCTCCAAGTCGTGATCGTGGTGATGATCGAAGCGGCCTTCGGCTGGTCCATGTTCCTCACCGCGACCAACGCCATGGTCGCCGACCTCACCGGCGAGCGCCGGCGGGCCGAAGGATTCGGCATCGTGCGCACGGCGATCAACGGCTCGATGGTCGTGGGCCCGCTGATCGCGCTCGCCTTCCTGGGGACGCACCCCGACTTTCGCCTGCTGTTCGCCGTGGGCGGCGCCGTCTGTCTCGCGTTCCTCGTGATCATCCTCGGCGCGCTGCGCGAGACGCGGCCGGCGGCGGCCGGGCGCAGCCCGGCCGCCGCCGGCTACGCGCACATCCTGCGCGACCGGCGCTTCCTGGCCTTCTGCGCCGTCACGCTGTTGCCGTTCTACGGGTTCGGCCAGGTCATCTCGACGTTCCCCGTGGCGATGCAGCAGTCGCACGGCATCTCGGCCGGCCAATGGGCGCGGCTCGTGCTCGTCTACGCCCTCGGCCTCAGCGTACTGCAGTTCCCGGTCGTGCGCCTCACGCGCGCCTGGAACCAGATGCTGCTGCTCTCGGGAGCGAGCGCTCTGATCGGCCTCGGCCTGGGACTCTCGCCCTGGCTTTCCTGGGGCTGGCCGAGCGTCGCGCTCGTTCTGCTGGTGAGCCTCGGCGTCGTCGTGCTGATCCCCGTCGCCTCGACCGTGGTGGCCGCCTTCGCTCCCGTCGAGTTGCGCGGTCGCTACATGGGGGCCTGGACGATCGTTTACCTGGGCGGCTACGCCCTCGGTCCACTGTGCGGCGGCTTCGCCATGGACGCGATGGGCGCCAGGCGGGCGTTCCTCGTGGTCGGCGCGGCCGGGCTGACCGGCGCGGCCGGCTTTGCGCTGCTGGGCCTCGGCCACACCCTGCAACCGTCGCCCGACGACGCGACCGCCCGCGGCGCGCCACCGGACGTCTCGCTCGAGACCACCCTCAAGCCGCCGGTCGTGGGATGACTTGTGGGACGCCCGTGTTCTGTCGATGACGGGGACGAGACCGCGGTGGGCAGCGCCCCCCGTGGCGGGAGAGCTGGAGCCTGCGACGACTCACCTCGCTGAGGCTGACCGGGATGCGAAAGAGAGGCGTGGACGAGATGCGCGCAAGGGCGCGGACCGGACAGGTCGTTCTGGTCTTGCTGGTCTGCGCCATCGGAATGGGCCTTGCTTCGTGCGGCGGCAAACCGGCGACGCGGGTGCTGTTCATCGGCAACAGCTTCACGTTCTTCAACGGCGGCATCCCCGCGCAACTCGCCGGTCTCGCGCCGTCGACCAGGACGTCGTGCATCGCCTCGGGGGGCTACACCCTGCAGATGCACTGGAACGGCGGGAGCGCCGCCAGGGCCATCCGCGACGGTCACTGGGCGTACGTCATCCTGCAGGAGCAAAGCCAGCTTCCGGTGCTCGACCCGGCGCTGTTTCGCCAGTACGTGGCCAGGTTCAACCAGGTGATCGAGGCCAGCGGCGCCAGGACCGTCCTGCTCATGACCTGGCAGCGACCAGACAGCGCAGCCGAGGGGGTCACGACCGCCAACCTGGCCGCGGCCTACCGCGCCGTCGGCGCCGACCTGGGAGTGAAGGTCGCGCCCGCCGGACTGGCCTTCGCGAGCGCCCTGGCCGAACGGCCCGATCTCGTGCTGTACGGGCCGGACGGTCACCCGACCATGGACGGCACGTACCTCGCCGCCTGCGTGGTCTACGCCACGATCTTCGGGCGCAGCCCGGTCGGGAACGCCTACGCCGATAAGAGCATCTCGCCGGAGCTGCGGGTCTTCTTTCAGCGGATCGCCGAGGAAAGCCTCTTTCAGTGACGGGCCGCCGCCGCGCCCCCTACTGGATCCAGTAGTTCACCGGGTCGTAGGTGTAGACCTCGTGCAGGTAGAAGCCGCCGACCCGCTTGGAGCACATCGTCGTCATGACCGGTGAGTACAGGGTCACGTAGGGCGCCTGGCTCATGATGTAGGCCTGGATCTCGTCGTACTTGGCCAGGCGCGCCGTGGGGTCGGTCATGACCTGCGCCTGCTTCATCATCGCCTCGAGCGTCGGGCTCCACCAGAAGCTGTTGTTCGAGCCCTCCGAGACGGCGGCGGCCTTGGAGAACAGCGGCGAGATCCAGTCGGACGGGTCGGGGAAGTCCATATACCACAGGTAGCGCCCGATGGCGGCGTTGTGGGCGGTCGAGGCGAACGTGTAGTAGCTCGAGTTGCTCATCGTCCTGAGACCGGCCTGGATGCCGACCGCCTCGAGGTCGTTCTGGATCGACTGGAAGAGCTTGGGGTACGGGTCGACGTTGTCGCTGTAGAGCATCGTCCTGAAGCCGTTAGGATGGCCCGCCTGAGCCAGAAGCGCCTTGGCCTTCGCCGGATCGTAGCCGTACCACTTCTTGTCGGCCTGGTAGCCGGGCATGCCGGGCGGATAGACCTGGTACAGGGCCTGCGCCTGGCCGGCCAGCAGCTTGACGAGCTTGTCGCGGTCGATCGCCCAGCTTATGGCCTGGCGCACGAGCACGTTGTCGAGCGGCGGGAACTGCACGTTCAGGAAGAGGTAGATCGTCCCGATCACCGGCTCCTGGTAGACGTACGGCTTCCACTCCGGACTGCTCATGACCGACAGCACGTTGGCCGGCGGCACGTTGTTGCCGAGCACGTCGACGTCGCCGACCTGCAGCTTGAGGAAGGCCGACTGCGCCGTGTCGTCGAGCTCGAACTTGATGCCGTCGAGCCACACCTTGGCGGCATCGCGGTAGTTGGGGTTGCGGGCCAGCGTGATCTGCTGGCCGGGGGTCCAGCTTTCGAACACGAAGGGGCCGGTGCCCAGCGGGTGGCGGGCCACCTGGCGGTTGCCCCACTTGGTGACCCACTCCTTGGGGATGGGGTCGCAGAAGTCGACCGTGAGGGCGTTCAGAAAGGCGAGGTCGGGCTGCTCGAGGTCGATCTGGATCGTGTACTTGTCGAGCGCCTTGTAGCCGGCGATGTGGGTCGCCTTGCCGGCCTGATAGGCGGTCGCGCCGACGACGTTGGTGTAGAAGTAGGTGCCGGGAGCGTTGGGCAGGCTCATCATGCGCTCAAAGCTGTACTTGAAGTCGTCGGCCGTGACCTCGCGGCTGATCGGCGGCTGGAAGAGGATGCCCGGCTTGAGCTTGATCGTGTAGGTCTTGCCGCCGTTGCTCATGACCGGCATGGCGACCGCCATCGCCGGCTCGAGGGTCGTGCCGGCCACGCCGGGGACGGAGCGATACTTGTAGAGGCTCTCGAAGACGGCGTGCTCGACCTGCCAGTCGACGAGGTTCCAGGCGATGGCTGGGTCGAGCGAGGCGGGCTCCGAGTCCCAGGCGAACACGAGAGCGCCGCCCTTCTTTGGTGTCGTGCTGGCCGAGACACCGGTGGGGTTGCTCGAGCTGGAGCTGCCGCAGGCGGCCAGGACCTGGCCGACGAGCGTCGCCGACAGGCCGACCACGCCGGCGCGCACGAGCAGCTCGCGCCGGGTCATGCGACCCGCCAGGACCTCGCGCACCAGATGCCCCGCGTACTCGTGCTGGAACTCCGTGTCGCTGCCCATGTCGTCCCCCCTTGCCGGTGCCACGATCGGCCTCCAGTCTATGTTCAAGGCCGACGGCAGTACAGGCACGCAGCGGGCTCTGGGACCGGTCGCGGTCGGCGGCCGCCGACCGCGACCCTGCCGGGATGCGCCTACCAGCCGGGCCGAGCGGGGCCGCCCTTGACCGCGGACGGTCCCGGGTGTAGGGGAAAGCCATACGAGAGTAGTGGGACGCACAGGCGTGTGGCTTCGGTCAAGGACCGGCTTCGGTGTTGCCCGACCTGCGGTCGTCCGGCAAGGAGGGACCATGTCGGCGCATCGAACCCGGAGTCTTTGTCTCCTGTGCATCTGCAGTGCTTGCACCTTCTTGACCGCCCCGGCTGCCGCCCGGGCGGCAGCGCCGCTCAGCTCCACGGCCGACCGCCAGGTCTGGGTCACCGACGGGCCGGTCGACGCCGTGGCGATCGGACGCGACGGCACCACCTACATCGGCGGGAAGTTCGGCTACGTCGGCCCCGTCACGGGCAGCGGCGTCGCCCTCGACGCGACGAGCGGCGCCCGCAACGTCTCATTTCCGCCGGTGCACGGCCAGGTCTTGGCCGCCGTCTCCGACGGCGCCGGCGGCTACTACATCGGCGGCTCCTTCACGAAGGTGGGCAGCCTCACCCGGCACGGCATCGCCCACATCCTGGCCGACGGCTCGGTGGATCCCGCCTTCGACGCCAACGCGAACGGCACGGTAGATGCCCTGGCCATCTCGGGCTCGAGCGTCTACGTCGGCGGCGCGTTCACCACCATCGGCGGCCAGAGCCGCAACTGCGTCGCTGCCCTGGATTCCGGCAGCGGCGTCGCCACGGCCTGGGATCCCGACGCGAACGGCGCGGTCACCGCCCTTGCCGTCTCGGGCTCGATCGTCTACGCCGGCGGCGGTTTCACCACCATCGGCGGCCAGAGTCGCACGTACATCGCCGCCCTGGATGCCGACAGCGCCCTGGCCACGGCCTGGGATCCGAGCGCGAACCGGGGGATCATCCGCGCTCTCGCTGTCTCGGGCTCGACGGTCTACGTTGGCGGATACTTCACCATCATGGGCGGGCAGCCACGCCACAACATCGCCGCCCTGGATGCCGACACCGGCGCCGCCACGGCCTGGGACCCTGACGCGAACGGCTCAGTCAGTGCCGTGGCGATTTCAGGCTCGACGGTCTACGTCAGCGGCTACTTCACCACCGTCGGCGGCCAGACCCGAGACCACATCGCCGCCCTGGATGCCGTGACCGGCGCCGCCACGGCCTGGGACCCTGACGCAAATGCCACGGTCATCGCCCTCGCGGTCTCGGGCTCGACGGTCTACGTCGGTGGATCTTTCACCGCTGTCGGCGGCCAGAGTCGCGACCGCATCGCCGCCCTCGATGCTGGCACCGGCGCCGCCACGGCCTGGAACCCCGAGGCGAACCGGTGGGTCCGCGCCCTCGTCGTGTCGGGTTCGACCGTCTACGCCGGCGGGGCCTTCGTCTCCGTCGGCGGCCAGAGCCGCGAGAATATCGCCGCCCTCGATACCGGCGGAGCAGCCACGGCGTGGGACCCCGACGCGAACGGCGAGGTCGACGCCCTCGCCGTCTCGCACGCGACCGTCTACGCCGGTGGCCAGTTCAGCTCGATCGGCGGCCAGACCCGCAACCACATCGCCGCCCTCGATACGGGCAACGGTCTGGCCACGGCCTGGAACCCCGATCCAAACAGGCGGGTCCACGCCCTCGCCGTCTCGGGCCCCACCGTCTACGTAGGCGGAGAGTTCACCACCATCGGCGGGAAGACCCGTAACGACATCGCCGCCCTGGATGCGACCAGCGGCCTCGCCACGGCCTGGAACCCCCGCGCGAACGGCCCGGTCGCAGCCTTGGCCGTCTCGCACAAGACCGTCTACGCCGGCGGCGGGTTCATCTCCATCGGCGGCCATACACATCGCTACGTGGTCGCCTTGCGTGCCAGCAACGGCGCGGCCACGGCCTGGAGACCCCGAGCGAACGGCGATGTCGGCGCCCTCGCCGTCTCGGGCTCGACCGTCTACGTCGGCGGGTACTTCACCGCCATAGGCGGCCACACCCGCAAGAATATCGCCGCCCTGCGTGCCGGCGGCGGCGCGGCCACGGCCTGGAACCCCCGCGCGAACTGGAGGGTCAGCGCCCTCGCCGTCTCGGGCTCGACCGTCTACGTCGGCGGGTACTTCACCGCCGTCAGTGGGAAGGCACGCCATCACGTCGCCGCCCTACGTGCCGGCAGCGGCGCGGCCACGGCCTGGAACCCCGATGCGAACGGTGATGTCAACGCCCTCGCCGCCTCGGGCTCGACGGTCTATGCGGGCGGCGGGTTCAGTTCCATCCGCGACGAGACGCGGCCGGCCCTGGCGCGCTTCTCGCCGATCACCGGGCCCTGGATCGGCGCGGTGCGACCGGTCAGCGGCCGGGTGGGCGCCACGGTGACGATCACTGGCTGGAACTTCGGCGCGAGCCGGGGCACGGCGAAGGTCTTCTTCGGCGGCAAGGCCGCGACCAGCTACGTTCTCTGGCGCGCCACGAAGATCGAGGCCAAGGTGCCCAGGCTCGCCACGGGCAGAGTGTCGGTCACGGTCGGCATGACCGGCGGCACGAGCAACGCCAAGACCTTCAGCGTGCTCTAACCGGCAGGGCCTGCGGGACCGCGGTCACAACCCGGCGATCACCTCGTCCAGGCGAGCGACCAGGTCGTCGGCGAGCGCCGGCGCCTGGTGTGTCGCCAGGAGCTCGCGCGCCTTCTGCCGGGCCTTCTCGGTGAGGTCGAGGCCGCCGCCCTCGAGCCAGCGATCGTGGCTGGCGCGGTTGAGCAGGACTGGGCGCCACTGACTCTCGCGCAGGTGGCGCGACGTGTGCCGCTGACCGAGAAAGTCGCCGCCGGGGCCGACCTTGACCAGCACGTCCACGGCGAGGGTCTCGGGCGAGACCTCGATGTCGGCCAGCAGGCAGCGGTCCCGGGCGATGAACTCGGCGACCATGACGAGCTCCTCGAGCGAACCCGTGAGGCCGAAGTCGAGGTAGCCGACGTCGTGGTTCAGGTTGGAGCCGAGCTGCATCGACAGCTTGGTGAGCTCGTCGGCCTCCATGCCCGCCTGGGCGTCGATCACCTGGGCGTCGGTGTGACCGCTGAAGCCCCAGTTGGGCAGGTCGAGCCACTTGGCCATCTCGACCTCGCAGGCGTAGGCGCGTACGAACTCCGGTGAGTTGTACATGGACTGCGCGGTCGCCATGTCTAAGACGTTGGGCCCCTGGCCGATGACGAAGGGCGCGCCCGGGGCGCGCAGCTGGTGCATGACGAGACCGAACAGCGCCTCGGCGATGCCGAGCGTGACCTGGCCGGCCGTGGTGATGGGGGCGGTGCCGCCGGCGATGGGCGACGGACAGTACGTCGATGGGATCCCCCGGTCGGCGCAGAAGAGCAGCTTGTCGACGGTCTCGAAGGGGTGCTTGAGCGGGCTGACCGGCTGGTTGTACATGACGAAGTAGGGCCTGGCGCGCAGCTCCTCGGCGCCGCCGCGCAGCTCGCGGGCCATGCGCCACATGGGCTCGACGGTGTCGACGCCGCCGGCCGTCATGACCAGCGGCTTCGTGGTCGCCTTGATCATGGCGTTGAACTGCCTGGGATATGCCTCCTGCGCCTCCATGCCGTCGGGGTAGGCGCCCGACATGACGAAGTCGATGTCGGGCAGGGCGTCGCAGAGTCGCGCCGCCATGGTGACGTCGTCGAGCGCCGCCAGGCGGCGTTCCCCGGTCTCGAGATCGAACAGATGCATGCTGTCCGAGCCGTTGCCGTAGTAGGAGTTGCGGCCGCCGACCTCCATGGCGGGCTCACCGGCGCGGTCGTAGACCGTGAAGCTCGCGGGCGCCGTCTCGCGCGCCTTGCGCACCAGCTCGGCCGGCACGTGCACGAGACCGGCGTCGTCGCGGGTGCAGTCGCCGGCCAGCATGACGGCCTCGCCTTCGTCGTGGAGCACCTTCATGCCGACGTTGGCGAGAATGCCCAGGGCGGTGTCGTAGATCTGCTGCTTCTGAGCCTCGCTCAGAAAGCTCGTGTGGCCGACGCCGGTCTGCTTGCTCACGTCTGTCATCGGTGTCTCCTGACTCGCGGTGCGCGGGGCTGCGCGGATGGGCGGGAGGATGATTGCGAAGCCATCGGTGGCGGCAGCGGCCGGACGCGCGGCGCCGGGGAGGCGTTGTCGCCCACGTCGCCGACCTCAGGAATGGTGGTAGCGCTCGTCACGCTCGTAGAGCTCGGCCGCCCGCCGCACGGCGGCGCGGTCGAGCTCTACGCCAAGGCCGGGCTTGTCGAGGAGCCCGATCCTGCCCTGAACGGGCGTGAGGTCGGGCGCCGAGATCAGATCCTCGACGAGCAGCTGATGCATGATCTGGTTGCCCGCGGTGAGGTTCGCCGTGCGCAGGCCGAGATGGTGCTGGGCACAGTCGCTGATGCCACTGACGCCCTGCCCGTGCAGGCAGACCGGCACGCCCGCGGCCTCGGCGATGGCGGCGGCCTTGCCGAAGGCGAGCAGGCCGCCGGCTTCGTGCGGAGAGAGGACGATGACGTCGGCGGCCCGCTGCCGGCAGATCTCGTAGACGTCGGCCGGGGTGAACACCGACTGGTCGGCGGCGATCGGCACGCCGACCGTCTCCTTGACCTGACGCATCGCGGCGATGCTCATGAGCGGTGTGGGCTGCTCGATCCACTCGGGCTCGAACTCGCGCAGGCGGGCGATCATGTGGATCGCCTCAGCCACGTTCCAGGCGCAGTTGGCGTCGAGCCGCAGGCGGCGGAAACCGATCGCGGCGCGCACGGCCGCCGTGTTGCGCAGGTCGGCGGCTTCGCCGCGTCCGACCTTGAGGTAGATGACGCCGTAGCCGGCCGCGGCCAGGTCGCGGGCGTCTTCGGCGAGCTCGTCGGTGGTGTCGCCCTGGACGAAGCCGAAGTAGTCGACCTCATCGCGCACGGCGCCGCCGAGCAGCCGGTGCAGCGGCCAGCCGGCGGCCTTGCCGAGGATGTCCCAGAGCGCCATCTCGAGGCCCGACAGGACGAAGTTCGCCTGCCACGGGGTGTGGTTGAAGCTGCCCAGATAGCGGGCGCCGGTGACCAGCCGCTCGATGTCGAACACGGGCTGTCCGATGAAGAGGGGCGCGACGCCCTGAAGCGCCGCCACCGTCCCCTCCGCGGGGAACGCGGCGACGGATTCGCCGACGCCGACCAGGCCGTCGTCGGTCTCGACCTCGACGAGCACGACGGCGGCGGCGTGGTCGACGCGGCCGGCCCAGTGATAGGGCTCCCTGAAGGCAAGTGCCAGAGGCGTCGTCCTGATGGCGGCGATCTTCACGTTTCTTCCCTCCGCACCACGGCCCACGCTCGCTTTCGACGAGTGACAGCATCACCGGCGCCGTTCAGCGATATGTTCGCTGTTTCAGGCCGTCCAAGTGACTATTCTACCGCCAACGGGGCTTCAGACAATCCGGACTGACGGTCGTGGTCGCTCGCGCCGTCGATCGAGAGTCGGCTGACGTCAGTCGAGCACGTGCGCCTTGATGAGGTTGGTCTTGCCGGACTGGTTGGTCTGCAGGCCGGCGGTGACCACGATCACCTGACCGCGCCGCCCGAAGCCGTCGGCCAGGACGAGGTCGTTGGCTTCGCGCACGACCTCTTCGAAGCTGCCGCGACGCCCGCCGAGCAGCGGACAGACACCCCAGCAGAGGGCGAGCTGATTGACGACACGCCGGTTGGGACTCACGGCGACGATCGGCTGGGCGGGCAGGTTGCGGGCCACGGCGCGGGCCGTCGCCCCCGAGAACGTGGCGCTGACGATGGCCGCGGCGCCCACCCTGTGGGCGACCTCGCAGGCGCCGTGGCTGATGGCGCCCGAAACGCCGGTGCGTCCCGCCGCCCACGGCTGCGGGGCGCGACCCTCGCGCTCGATGTCGGCCTCCACCACAGCCGCGATCTCGGCCATCGTGCGGACCGCCTCCGCGGGGTAGCAGCCGATGGCGGTCTCACCCGAGAGCATGACGGCGCTGGTCGCGTCGTAGATGGCGTTGGCGACGTCGCTCGCCTCGGCGCGCGTCGGACGTGGAGAGGTGACCATCGACTGCAGCATCTGCGTCGCCGTGATCACCGGCTTGCCGGCGAGGTTGGCCGCGTGGATGATGCGTTTCTGCCAGATCGGCACCGTCGCCGGGTCGACCTCGACGCCGAGGTCGCCGCGCGCCACCATGACCGCGTCGGCCGCGGCGATGATCTCGTCGTGGGCGGCCAGCGCCTCCTTCTTCTCGATCTTGGCGACCACGAGCTGGTCGCCGCCGGCGGCGGTGATGAGCTCCTTGAGCTCGCGCACGTCGTCGGCGCGGCGCACGAACGAGAGCGCCACGTAGTCGACATCCTGTCCCATACCCCAGGCGAGCAGCTCGCGATCGGCGGCCGTGAGCGCGCCGATCGGCAGGTGCGTGTCGGGCAGGTTGACGCCCTTGCGCGACTCGATCGTGCCGTCGTTCAGCACCTCGAGCGTGACCGCGGACGGCGAGACCGTGCGCACCCGCAGTCCCACCGCGCCGTCGTCGATGAGCACAAGCTCGCCCCGCGTGAAGTGCCGCAGGAGCTCGGGGAAGTTGACCGGCAGCTGGGCGGCCGGCGGCGTGCCGAGCGTGACGGCCCCGCCCGCCTTGACCTCGAGCGGCCGCGGCAGGTCGCCGAGCCGCAGCTTGGGTCCGGGGAGGTCGAGGAGCACGGCCAGCGGCGCGCCGCATCGGTCGGCGGCGCGACGCACCGCGGCGATGGACGCGGCGTGCTCGGCGGTCGTGCCGTGCGAGAGATTGATGCGGGCCACGTCCATGCCGGCCTTGATCAACTGCCGAAGCGTGCGCTCGTCTCGCGACGCCGGGCCCAGGGTGGCGACGATCTTCGTCTTTCTGCGGACCCGGGGCGTCACCGCCCCGCTCTGCTCGTCCTGCCGCTCGTCAGCGCCGCGGGTCACCGCCATCATTCCTGCTTTCCGTCGCCTCTTCCGGGTCTTTCATGTTCACATCGGAACGTTAGCCGCCGGTTAGCCTGCGCCCAGGCCGGCGCCGCCGGTCAGCCGGAGCCCCAGCGGGCGCCCCGGTCAGCGACCCCGGCCGACGCCCCCCGTCAGCCTTCACCGCGCCCCATGCCCGTCAACGGCGCGGATCCGTCACGCGGGCTTGGCCGCGGTGAGGGTCGTCAGGATCTTCTCGATGGCGGCGTCCTGAGCCTCGAGATGGGCCTGGATCTGCTTGGCCTCCTCGAGCACGGCGGCGGCGTCCTTGTAGGTGGCCTCGGAGCGGGCGTCGGCGGCGGCGGCCTGCACGTTCTGACCGACGATGATGATCGGCAGCAGCACCAGTTGCAGGAACGTCTGGGCGATCCAGGCGATGATGATGAGCTTGTTGCCGCTGCTGAAGGCAGTCGGGGCGCTGACCAGGGCGAGCACGGTGAACAGGTAGGCGCACCACATCGTGCCCGACCACGACCGTGATCTTCAGGCCGATCCTGGCGTTGAGGCGGCCGATGGGGCCGGGGCCGTGCAGTTTGGCGACGGCCGCGGCCACCGTGGGCGGCCCGGCGGCCTTGCGGTCCTCCACATGCGGATGCTGGACGTACTCGAAGATGCCGGACATGGGTTCCCTCCACCGTAGACGGAGTGGTCGGCCTTTCGAAGCTCGGTCTTGAGGTTCGCCCTGACGACCGGCAATGCCTTCATCGCCTTCATCGTGCGACACGCCGGCTGGGCGGCGGGGCCGGTGGCGACCGGTCACGCACGGGGGCCCAAAGGCGCAGGGCCGCCTCTGGGTCCCCGGCGCCCGCCTTGATCGTGTCTACAGGCGGCCCTCGCTCATCAGCGCGGCGAAGTGCTCGAACGAGCGGTCGAAGGTGCGCTCGGCGCGGGCGTCGAAGGCGCAGGCGGGCAGCTCCCGCATGTCGAGGTGGAAGCGGACGCACTCGCAGCAGACACCCTTGCGCGGACACGGCTCGTAGGTGCAGTTGCAGGCGGTCAGATTCGTCTTCTTGTTGCAGCTCACGACGTATCGCCCTCCGCACTGACGGTCTCGGCGTCGACCATCCTAGTGAACAGCGGCCTGTGGTACCATGCGGCTACGTTCACCTTGGCCTTGTGAACGATCCGGCTCGTAGTCGATGGTCGGAGGAGAGTTCGAGCGCATGACCTCGCCCCCGTTGCACAGCTCCACGGGTTCGCCGCAGCCACGAACACGGCGCGGCGCCGGCGTCTTCGCGCGGCCCAAAGCCCCCCCGCCCGGCGCCTCTTCTCTCCCGACACCCTTCGCGCTGCACCGTTCCCGCGGACTGGAGGTCCCATGAGCACGTGCGACCACAGCTGGTCGATGACCGACGTCCGCAACGGTTACCTGGTGGTGGAGGGCTGCTACCACTGCGGCGCTCGCAGCTCCTTCTTTTCGACCGAGCCCGTCGTGCCGGTCGACGAATACCGCGAGGGCCCGCACTTCTGGGAGCATCTGGCCGGCTACCAGGCCACCACGTTCAACCTGCGTTGCGACGCCTGCGGCGAGACTGTCGATCTGAGCGACATGATGGGCCTCATGCTGTCGACCTGTGACGATCCCCGCTGCGAGGTCGGCCGCCTGTCAGCCGAGCTCGGCAAGAAGACGTCGATCTACGTCGCCCTGTGCGCCGACTCCTCTCACGCCAAGGGCACCTGCGTCAGCGACGCCGGGGTCAAGGCGCTCACCGACTACTTCAATCAGCGGCTGCACTCCCGGCGGAGGTCGATCGTGGTCGTGCCCTGCAAGATGTGCGACGGCATCGACCGGTGCACGGGCATCGTCCTCGCCGACACCGGCCTGACCGACTTCTATTGATGCCGCGGTTGCGCGCGAGAGGTCACAAAAAGAGAGGGGACCCTGTATGAAGATCTCCGAAGTCGTCGACAAGACCGGGCTCGAGGCCCTCACCGCCTGGGAGGACGAGGAACTCACGGGCGTGTACATCTCCGACATGGTGTCCGACATCATCACCGGCGCCAACGGCTGCGGGCTGCTGCTCACCCTGCAGACGCACAAGAGCCTCATCGCCGCCGCCAACCTGGTCGACGTCGGGACCGTCGTGTTCGCTCGCGGCAAACGACCCGCCGCCGACGTGGTGGAGCTCGCCGACAAGGCGGGCATCGCCCTGTTCTCCACGCCGACCGACACATGGTCGTACGCGGTCAAGCTCTTCGATCTCGGCATGAGGTAGGAGCCCCGGCGATGACGAGCCGCCCAGGTCGGTCGCAATGAAGCTCGCCGAGATCGCCGCGGCCCTCTGCTGCAAGGCGCTGACGCCGATCGACGGTGCCGGCGTCGCCGACATCGAGACCGTCGTGGCCTCCGACGGCATGAGCGAGATCCTCGCCTTTCCCAGCCCCGGAGCCGTGATGCTGACCGGCCTCACCAATATCCAGTCGGTGCGCACCGCCGTGGTGGCCGACGTGCACGCCATCGTCTACGTGCGCGGTAAGCAACCTACCGAGCCGGTCCTCGAGCTCGCGCGCGACAAGGGGATCCCCGTGTTCTCGACCAAGCTGGGGATGTTCGAAGCCTGCGGCATCCTCTACGACACGGGTCTCAAGGGGGCGATGTAGGTGCCCGACGAGCTCCTCTCGCGCTCGTTCGACGTCCGGGGGCGCGATTTCGAGAAGGCCGGAGAGGCCTCGACCGAGATCAAGTCGCTGCTCAAGGAGCTCGAGATCGACCCGGGTGTCATCCGCCGCGCGGTCGTGATCGCCTTCGAAGCCGAGATGAACGTCGTCATGTACGCCGACGAAGGCACCGTCACCTTCGTGCTCACCGACGAGGACATCGGCGTCGAGGTCGTCGATCGTGGCCCCGGCATCCCCGACCTCGACCTGGCGCTGCAGGAGGGGTGGTCCACCGCCACCGACGAGATGCGCGAGATGGGGTTCGGCTTCGGCATGGGGCTGCCGAACATCCGCAGGAACTCCGACGAGTTCTCCGTGACTTCACAGGTCGGCGAGGGCACGGTCGTTACCTCGCGGATCAGCCTGGACGGTGCGGCATGATCGAGTACGCCCACGGTTTTCGCATGAACGAGGACGCTTGCGACGGCTGCCTCGCCTGCATGCGGGCGTGCCCGACCTGTGCCATCCGCGTCAAGCACGAAAAGGCCAGCGTGCAGGCCGAGCTATGCATCGATTGCGGCTCCTGCCTGAAGGCCTGCACCCGGGGCGCCATCATCGCCACCACGCAGACGCTCGAGGAGTTCGCTCACTTCGCCTTCAAGGTGGCCATCCCCTCGCCCGTCCTGTTCGGCCAGTTCCCGCTCGAGGTGCCGCCCGCCATCATCGCCCGGGGCCTGCTGGCGGCCGGCTTCGACGCCGTCTGGGACTACGGCGTCGACCTCGCGCTCGGAGCCGCGCGCCATCGCCGACTACGCCGAGCGCTGGCGGGGCGCCCGTCCCCTCGTCAACATGACGTGCCCGGTCATCGTCCGGCTGATCCAGGTCTCCTATCCGCGCATGGCCGAACAGTTGCTCCAGATGGAGCCGCCGCGTGAGATCGCCGGACGTGAGATCAAGCGGCGCTACTCGCGCGAGCTCGGCCTGCCGCCCGAGCAGATCGCCGCCATCTACGTGTCGCCCTGCCAGGCCCGCACCATCTCGATCGTGCAGCCGGCCGAAGGCGGCAAGAGCAGTCTCGACGGGACCGTGGGTATCCCGCAGGTCTACAACTCGGTGCTGGCCGAGGCTCGCCGGGCGGCCGGCGGCGGCGAGCAGCCCCTGGAGCCGGCGCTGGTGCGGTCGCGAGGGATGCTCCGCTGGGCGACCCCACGCGCGCTTCCCTACGTCATGCGACGCTACCGCTACATCTCGGTGACGGGCTTGCCCAACGTGACCCGGGTGTTCGACGACGTCGAGCGCGGCAAGCTCAAGGACATCGACTTCATCGAGTGCTACGCGTGCTGGGCCGGGTGCGGCAACGGCAACCTCACGGTCGACAACGTCTACGTCGGCCAGGCGAAGCTGCAGACCCTCATGGCCGACCTGCCCGACTCCGACCCGGTGACCGACGCCGAAGTCGAACGCCGCTACCCCACCGCGGACTTCTCGCTCGACGCCCCCTTCAAGCCGCGCGTCCGCGCCAATGCCGGCGACCTGCGGGAGCGCGTTCGCCGCGTGAAGGAGGCCGAGACCGTCCTGCACAAGCTGCCCGGCTACGACTGCGGTCTGTGCGGCGCGCCCACCTGCGCCACGCTGGCGCACGACGTCGCCGCCGGCGAGGCGGCGGCGACCGACTGTGTCCTGCTCTCGAGACAGCGCCTGCAGGAGTTGCGCCGCATCCATCCGCACTCAGGCGCCTAGACCCCCGCCCGCCGACCCCGAATCCCGGCCGGCCGACTCGACGACGAGCCTCAGCCGATCGCCTCGACCATCTCCTTGAACGCGTCGAGATCCTTGTCGACCCGGCGGTTCATCCAGTGGCGTACGGTGTCGGCCTTGCCCTGCCAGGCCGCCGGATCGTAGTCGAGCTGGTAGGTCACCTTCGTCCTGCCGCCGGCGAGCTTCTCGAAGCGCACCTCGCCGGTCTCGCGACCGTCGACGGCCCGCCACGCGACCTTCTCGTCGATCACGTGCTCGACGACGTCGGCGTCCCACTCGAACGTGTCGTCCTCGATCACGGCGACCCAGTGCAGCCGGTCGGTCTGTACGACCGTCACGGTCTCGATGGTCTCCATGAACGTGGGGTAGTCCTCGAAGGCCGTCCAGGCTGCGTAGACCTCCTGGACATCCGCCGCCATCTCGGTCGTCTTGTCGATGAACGCCATGTCTCGCCTCCGTCGTCTTGGAAAGTGCCACGAAGGTACCCGGCGGGAATTCCCGCGAATCTGGTCGACCCGTGTCAACGGTGCCCCTGGCTCAATCTGGTGGGTAGCTTCCTTCAGCGAATCCCCGCCCGAGGAGGCAGTCGTGGTGGCCAGCAACAGAGTGTCAGCAGTCCTGTGCCCGACCATCTGGACAGAAGCCGGGTAGTTCTTTCAGCACGCTCCGACGATCGACTGGCGTGACGGCTCGTTGATGGAGAAGTCGCTGGGCCTCAGAAGGCCACAGCCTTCCAGGTCGCGCCGCCGTCGGAGCTCAGCAGGAGCTGTCCGGGCCGCCCGTCGGCGTTGCCCGCGCGGTCGGCGGGACCGTGCACGACGACAACGTGCGAGACGGTCGTGAAGCCAAGATCGGCCCAGCCCACCCCACCGTCCCCGTAGGTCACGACCGTCGCCCAGCTGTGACCTCCGTCGGCGGAGCGGACGAGCCAGCTCGCCCCGCTCGCCGTGGCCAGGACGAGGTTGGTCGGACTGCCGCCGGCGAGCGTCATGGGGTCGCCCTCCGTGCTCGGTGTGCCGGCCTTGGTCCAGTGCAGGCCGCCGTCGGGGCTTGTGTAGACCACCTTCTCGGTGCTGCCGGCGGCGCCCTGGCCGACCAGCAGCAGGGCAAGGGTATGGGAGGAGGTCACCGCCACCGACCCCGGCCCGAAGCCCGGCACGCTGGGAGTCGCGACGCGGGTGATGGTGAGGCCACCGTTGGTGGTCACGAGAACGCTCGCGGTGCCGAGAACGGCGGCGGTGCCGGCCTGGGTCGAGATCAGGTCGGTCGCATCGAGCAGATCGACTTGTTTGATCGTGGCGATCTCACTCCAGGAGCCGCCGGCCAGCGGCCGGCGCAGCAGACTCGCCGAGCCGGACTGCGGGTTGCCCGCGACCAGCGCGAGCACCTGGCCGTCGATCGTCGCCAGAGAGAGGATCGATCCCCTCGGCGCAGGTGCGGCCGTCCAGTGCCTGCCGCCGTCGGTGGTCTCCCACAGTCGGTCGCCGAAGATGAAGCCGTGTGAGGCCGAAGCGAAGCGCGTCCCCCAGACCGCCCCGTAGCCGTGATACACACTCTGTGGGCCCGGGCGCTTCAGCGCAGCCGGCGGAGCCGGCAGGCTGACCCAGGTCGCACCGCGGTCGAGCGTACGAAGCAGAAGCACGCCGTGGCCGGGCGCGGTACCCAGGCAGAACGCCTCGTCGCTCGAGACGAACGTGGCAGAGGTGGCCTTGAAGCCCGCCGGGGCCGCCGGCAAGGGATGCGCGCTCGCCGACGGACTGCCGGGAGCACTTGCGACGGGGCTCGCCGAAGGCGGAGGTGACGTCACGGGTGTCGTCGGCGTCTGGCCGCCCGACGACGGCTGGCCGGACCCGCAACCCGCCGTGACCGCGACCAGGGCAAGGAAGGCGGCCACTACTGTGAAGCCATACAACCTGCGATCGGACATGTCGACCTCGATTCCGCCTCGGGATGTGCGCCCAGACTTCTACCCGCTGAGGTCTGGTCCCTGCACGGCCGCCGCGACTACCGGGCGCGACCGCGGGGTCGTGGGCGCCTGCCCGCGGCCGTCAGTGGCGCCAGGGTGCAGCCTCAGAAGCGAACAGAGGTTCGCATCTGTCCGCGATCGGTGCTACCTTCCTGGCACCCTTCGAGAGGAGTCCGCTCATGCTCGACGAGCTCAACCCCGACCAGCTCGCCGCCGCGACGCACGGCGATGGACCGCTGCTCATCCTTGCCGGCGCCGGTACCGGCAAGACGGCGACCCTCGTGCACCGCGTGGCGCACCTGATCGGCCGGGGCGCCGACCCGCGGCGCATCCTGCTGCTCACCTTCACGCGCCGCGCCGCCGCCGAGATGCTGCGCCGCGTCGAAGCGCTCCTCGCGGCCCGCGGGATCGGCGCGGGCGGCGTCGCCGCCCGCGTCTGGGGCGGCACCTTCCACGCCACCGCCGCGCGTCTGCTGCGCATCCACGCGCGCGACGTCGGCCTCGGTCCCGACTTCACCATCCTCGACCGCGGCGACTCCGAAGACCTCCTGCACGTGGCCCGCACGGCGCTCGGGCTCGGCCGCGACGGTTCGCGCTTCCCCCAGAAGTCCACCTGCCTCGACATCTACTCGCGCTGCGTCAACGCCCAGTCGCCGCTGCCCGAGGTGCTGGCCAGCACGTTTCCCTGGTGCGAGCCGGCCGCCGCCGACCTCGGGCGGCTCTTCGCCCGCTACACCGACGCCAAGGAGGAGCAGCAGGTGCTCGACTACGACGACCTGCTGCTCTTCCTGCGCGGCCTGCTCTCCGACGCGGCGGCCGGCGAGCGCGTGCGCGAGCGCTTCGATCACGTGCTGGTCGACGAATACCAGGACACCAACGCCCTGCAGGCCGACATCGTCTCGCTGCTGCGGCCCGACGGCGGCGGCATCACCTGCGTCGGCGACGACGCCCAGGCGATCTACGGCTTTCGCGCCGCCACGGCGCGCAACGTCCTCGACTTCGAGCTGCGCTTCCCGGGCGCCGACGTGCTCACGCTCACGCGCAACTACCGCTCGACGGCGCCCATCCTGGCGGCCACCAACGCGCTCATCGCCGAAGCCGTCGAGCGCCGCCACAAAGACCTCTGGACCGAACGCCCCGACGGCGGACGCCCGGTGCTCGTCACCTGCCGCGACGAAGACGAGCAGACGCTATGGCTCTGCGAGCGCATCCTCGAGCACCGCGAACAGGGCACCGATCTCAAGCGCCAGGCCGTGCTGTTCCGCGCCCAGCACCACTCGATGGCCCTCGAGATGGAGCTGTCACGGCGCAACATCCCGTTCCACAAGTACGGTGGCCTGCGCTTCGTCGAGATGGCCCACGTCAAGGACCTCGTCGCCTTTCTGCGTCTCGCCGAGAACCCGCGCGACGCCATGGCCGGTCTGCGGGTGCTCGGCCTGGTTCCCGGCATCGGGCCCAAGACGGCGGCGGCGCTCCTCGCGGCGCTCGACACCGCCGGCGGCGACTTCGCGTCCTGGGCGCAGGCCCGCGTCCCCGAGGCCGCGCGCGGCGCCTGGCCGGCCGTCGTCGCGCTCTTCACGACGCGGCTCGGCGCCGGGGTCGGCGACGTGCCGGCGCAGGTCCACGCCGTGCGCGGCGTCTATGGGCCGCTCCTCGAGCGCCGCTACGACAACGTCCAGGCGCGGCTGCGCGACCTCGAACAGATCGAAGTGCTCGCCGGCCGCTGCGAGAGCCGCTCCCAGTTCCTCGTCGAGCTCGCGCTCGACCCGCCGGCCTACACCCAGGAGCTCGCCGGCCCGCCGCTACTCGACGAGGACTACCTCGTCCTGTCGACCATGCATTCGGCCAAGGGCCTCGAGTTCGACGTCGTGTACGTGATCCACGCCGCCGACGGCAACATCCCCTCGGACATGGCCACCGGCAGCGTCGCCGAGATCGAAGAGGAGCGCCGTCTGCTGTACGTCGCCTGTACGCGCGCCCGGGAGCAGCTCTACGTCACCCACCCCCTGCGCTACTACACGCAGCCCTGGGCCAAGGCCGACACCCACGGCTACGCCCAGCCCTCGCGCTTTCTCACCAGTGCCGTGCTCGCGCACTTCGAGCAGATCCAGGCCGCGCCCGAACCGGCCTCCGGCGACGAGGCTCCCCTCGAGGGCGTCGCCAGCGCCGCCATCCGGGCGAGCGTGCGCTCGCTCTGGGAGCCGCCCGCCGAAGCGTAGACCGGGGCGGTGCTATTCTTCGCAGGCGCTGCCAGGATCGGCTGGAACCGGATTCTGACATGAAGGAGTCGCGCCCGTGCGTGGTTCGCAGTCAAGCAGGGCGACCACCGGGATTCTCGCGGCGATCGCGGGGTCGGCGTCGGTCGGATTGCTGCCGTGGCTGGGCAAACCCATCTTCCCCGACGAGGGCGCCTCTCTCCTCTGCGCCCGTCTGAGCTGGGCCGCGCTCTGGCAGCACTCCCGTGCCGTCGATCTGGTCCTGCTGCCCTACTACTCGGTTCTCCATCTGTGGATCCCGCTATCCGGCGGCATCGAGTGGGCGCGCTTCCTCTCTCTCCTCGCGTTCGGGCTCACGGTGTTCCTCGTGGGGCGCCTCGGGGTCCGATTGGGCGGACGTCTGTGCGGCGTGCTCGCGGCGATCGTCGCGGGGACCAATCCCCTCCTCGTCACGGCCGCCCTGAGCGCCAGGCCCTACGCTCTGGCGGCCCTCGCGGCCACGGCCTCTGCCGCCGCGCTTCTGCGATGGCTCGCCGGCGGCGGGTCGCGATGGGTGTGGTGGTTCTCTGTGGCCGCCATCGCCACTCTGCTTCTGCACCTGTTCGCCGTCCTGGCGCCGCTCTCAGTTCTGGTCGCCGCCATCGCCGCGAAACCCCGGCTGTTCCGCGACGAGTGGCGGGCCTTGATCGCCCCCGTCGGGCTCGTCGTGGCCGCGGCCCTCTCGTTTGCCCTTCTGGCAGTCGGTCAGCGGCGTCAGATCGCCTGGATACCCTCAGCCTTCAGGGGCGAGCAGTTGATGAGAGCCGTGGCCGGACCGGCGTCGGGCGAGCATGACCGCTACGCCATCCTGGTTCTGGCCGTCGCCATCGCGGCCATCGCGCTCTGCCTCTGGGCGCGCCGACGCCACGGCCTGCAACCCGCTGTTCCCGACCTGCGCCTCCTCGCCGTCCTGTTGGCGTGGACGGCTCTTCCCACGGCAACGCTGGTCGCCGGTTCACTGGTGAAGCCGGTGTTCCTTGATCGCTACGTGACCGCATCTGCTCCCGGTCTGGCGCTCGCCCTCGCCCTGCTCACGACCTGGGCGGTCGACGGGATCGGCGACGGGTTGACGGGCCGGTCACGCCACGTCTTCGAAAGCGCCTTGCTGGTGATCGTGGCGTTGGCCCTCTTCTTCGCGTTTTCGATCCCCGCCGCGCAACTGACCTACCGCGAGGCGATCTCCGAAGGGCCGCCCGGCGGTCACCAGGCGACCATCATCGGCGCAGACGCAAGGCGACCTCCGGAGATGGCCCAGCAGGCGACGCTCGTGTGACCGGACGACGAGGCGCTCGGAGTGGTCAGTCGTTGACGCTCACGGTCCGCTCACCGACCGCTCACGTTCCCCTAGTGTCCTGAGTCATTAGTTCGCAGGAAGGCGGACTCGGGTGGCAAACTTCATCTTCGAAGGCGAAGATGGAGGTCGCGATGAGCGGTGCCCGGGTGAATGTCACGCTCACGGAGGAGGAGCGCCAGACGCTGGAGCGCTGGGCGCGCCGGCCCAAGAGCTCTCAGGCGCTGGCCTTGCGCTGCCGGATCGTGCTGGCTGCGGCCGCCGGTGAGCAGAGCAGGGCGATCGCCGAGCGGCTGGGCTGTACGCCCTCCACGGTCGGCAAGTGGCGGGGTCGGTTCGCCCGCATGGGGCTGGACGGCCTGCATGACGAGCCTCGCCCGGGCCAGCCTCGCAAGATCAGCGATGAGGACGTTGAGCGGGTCATCGTCAAGACCTTGGAGGAGACCCCGGCCCGCGCGACGCACTGGTCGACCCGCTCCATGGCGGCCGCGACCGGCCTCAACCAGACGGCGATCAGTCGGATCTGGCGGGCCTTCGGCCTAAAGCCGCAGCAGACCGAGAGCTTCAAGCTGTCTTGCGACCCGCAGTTCATCGACAAGGTCCGCGATCTCGTCGGGCTCTACTTAAACCCGCCCGAGGCGGCCGTGGTGCTCTGCGTCGATGAGAAGTCCCAGATCCAGGCACTGGACCGCAGCGCCCCCGTGCTGCCGCTCATGCCCGGTGTCTGCGAGCGCCGCACCCACGACTACGTGCGCAACGGCACCACCAACCTCTACGCAGCCCTGAACGTGGCCTCGGGGCAGGTGATCGCCGATACGAGCTCACGGCATCGAACCGCGGAGTTTCAGCGATTCTTGAACCTCATCGAGCGCTCGGTGCCCGCGCAGCTGGCCGTGCACGTGGTCCTGGACAACAGCTCGACCCACAAGACCCCCTCGATCCAGCGCTGGCTTGTGCGCCATCCCCGCTTCGTCTTCCACTTCACCCCGACCTACAGCTCCTGGATGAACCTGGTCGAGCGCTGGTTCGCCGAGCTCACCACCAAGTGGATCAAACGAGGTACCCACCGCTGCGTCCGAGAGCTCGTCGCGATCGATCCGCACCTGGATCATCGACTGGAACGACGACCCCAGGCCGTTCGTCTGGCACAAGACCGCCGACGAGATCCTCGATGGCCTCGCCGCCTACTGCCAGCGGATCAACGACTCAGGACACTAGA
>CAWCWZ010000048.1:0-45744 GCA_963799395.1 uncultured Actinomycetes bacterium | reverse complement strand
GTTTATTGCGGGTGCCTGAAAATCCTTATGTTTTGGGCTATTTTCTGGGCCAAATGTGAAACTGTGAAACAAACTGTGTAACTCCGAGGCCCCTCCCCTTCTTCAACTGGCTGGCCGCGGGCTTGGGCGGTTCCTTCGGCTCGGATGTGCGCTTATGGTGGGTGCGTTTGGGGGGCGCGCCCTCGGGGTAGCCTAGCTTTGCCAGCTTTTCATCGAAGGCTTTGACGGCGGCTTCCTTCTGGCGCAGGAGGTCCTTGATCAACTCCTGGCGGCGGGATTCAAGCTGCTGGGTCTCGCTGAGAAATTTATCTACTTCGTCCGGCATGGCGTCGCCTCCGGGGCGCAATTTTTCCACTAAGGGCGCAAAGGGGCAAGCTTGAGGGCGGCATATTTGCCCTTTCCTTCATATGAAGCTGGGAAGTTATGAAGCGAATTTCATTTGACCCAAGCTTCAAGCAATTCAGAGACGATGTCCTTGATTTCCTTGTTGGCAAGCGCGCACTTCGCCTTTACGCGGGCGTGAAGGTCGGCGTCGATCTGGGCATTGAGCCGCCTTTTAGGGCCGCCCTTTCCTCCCCTGACGAGTTTGTCGATCTGGTCGGGTTTGGGCGCCTCGGTGGGCTTGGCGCTGATGGGGCGCTTTCCCCAGTCAGGTTTAGACTGCTGCACGTAACGGCTCCGTTGTGAGGGTTGAGACTTCCTGAGCCAGCAACTTGATTTCTCGCGTTGCGGGGCTACTCGGATTGGTTTCGAGGGCGACAAGGCCGTCGCGTGCGGCCTTAGCGTATTCCGTCCGATTGTGGACGACAGTTTCCAGAATGGGAAAATTGAAGCTCGCGAGTATGGGGCTTATCTCAGTGCCCAACCGGGTGTTCGGGAAGAGGCGATTGATAACGAATCTGGTTATCAGGCGGGGCTTGTGAATTTCAAATTCGCGGACGATGTTGACGATGTCATCGGCTGCCCATACGTCGAAGGGCGAAGGCTGCACAGGAATGAGGACAATGTCAGCAGCACCGATAGCGGACTTTGCCAGTTCGTCCATGCGGGGCGGCCCGTCGATGATGGTCCAGTCGTAGCCGGCTGACAGGGCGGCTATGTCGCGGTGAAGGATTGCTTTCGGCACACCAACCACGTTGAAGAGTGGCTTTTCAGTGCGGCGGGCCGACCAGTCGAGGGCGGACCCTTGCGGTCGGCGTCGATCAATTGAACGCGGTGTTCTTTGGCGAGAGCGGCGGCGAGATGGATGGAAAGGGTTGTTTTGCCGACGCCTCCTTTTTGATTGAGGAGGGCAAGTACGGGCATGGGGCGAGTTTCCTGTGATGGTTAATTCATAGTTTCAAAGCTTCATAGCTTCTTAAGTTCACAATAGCGGCTATGAGGGTGCGGTCAAGGAAAATTTCGCCGTTTATTCGTCTTCGTCGTGATCGTCGCTTTCCGGTTCGCGATGGGGCTCCACTCCGAGTGCCTGAAGGCACGGCATACGCAGTTCGAGAAGGTCGCGCAAGGATTCTTCGAGGATGTTGGTGATGCGGTCGCCGGGGAGGCCGGAGTTGAGATGGTGGGCGATCTGGTTGATGTTCGAACCGATCTTGCCGAGCTGCCCCAGCAGGCGCGCTACCGCTGCGCGGTCGATACGTGAGGGATGGGCGCGGATGTGCAGCAGGCTGCTTCGCAGGAGTGCGGCGGCGGACTGCCCGTGTTCTTCGGCTATGCGGCGCACGGTGGCGGCTTCCTCGGGAGTGAAGCGAACCGTGAAGATGTTGTTGCGTTGCCTGTTTTCGCTGCCGCTGCGACGCGCCATGTCAGACCCCCGTCCCGATTTCAAACCTGCCCATTTTTAATAATACTTCGGGTTGGGTTAAGGACAGGTTTACAACCTTTCGGATGGGGGTCCGGCGGCGCGGCGAAGGGGGTCCATGGGGGCAGGAACGCCCCCAGGGTCGTGGGTCCGGGGGATGAAATCGCCCCGGTCTGGGTCCACGGGGTGAAACCCCCTGGTCGGGGGGATGCAACGGGGGGTTGAAAAACCCCCTTGCCAAGATGCCCGCAGGGGCGGGCGCGCGGAATTACGCGCGCACATCTTGCGCACCGTCCGAATGACAGGTTTTCCACCTCCGGTGGCACCCACGGCCGGTGCAAGGATTAAGAACAGATTAACGGAAGTGCGGCGTCTTTACCACTCTGAAACCTGCAACGGAGATTAAGAAATTAACCAAGATGGCGGACCAGAGAAGCCTTCGCTTCTGGATACCCGGAATGGCCTCAGCTTTGGCCACAGAAGCCCGTGCAGGGGCATGAAGATTGACCCCTCTGCGAGAGGGGGGAAAGTGACAAGGGCATCCAGAGGCCGCCTCGGGCGGCCCGGAAACGGGGTGCGAAGCGGGCAGGGATCATTAGCTCTACTGCGCGGAATTGTGCTACGGAAATCGTTACCGAGGTATGCCACATGAGCATGCGTCTGGGAACCGCCAGCTGGGCCGATCCGGCCTTTATCGATCAGAACTACCCCTATCAGCCGGGCGATGTGTGGCTGGGCAATTCGTCCAGCAACGGGGAGGCGCTAGGCTTTGGCGACGACCGGCATGTCTGCCTCGTGAGCGGGACGCGGGGCGGGAAGGGGGCCAGCTCCATCATCAACAATCTCTGCCTCTGGCCCGGCTCGGTCGTGGTCATCGATCCCAAGGGAGAGAATGCGACCGTCACCGCCGCCCGCCGGGGCGCAGGAACGGCGATCTGTGAGGGCATGGGACAGGCGGTCCATGTGCTCGATCCCTTCAAGGCGGCGAACGTGCAGGACCGCTACCGCAGTCGGTTCAACCCGCTCGATGCCCTCGATCCGGGCAGCCGGGAATGCGGCGACCTGGCGGCGCGGATGGCCGATGCGGTGGTCATCGTCCGGGAAGAGGCGAAAGATCCGTTCTGGGACGAGGCCGGGCGCGCAATGGTCAAAGGCTTGATCCTGCATGTCGTGACCGCATCGCAATATGAGGGGCGGCGGAACCTGACTACCGTCCGGGAGCTGCTGACGCGGGGGGAATGGCAGGCCCATGAGGAGCTTCGGAAAATGGGCGAGGCCGCGGGGGCGTCGGCGCAGGGTCTGCTCTGGTCGGCGATGGCGCAGAATCCGGCCCTCAATGGCGTGGTGTCGGGCATCGGCGTTAAGTTCCGGGACATGGCGGCCAACGCCGCCGAGACGTTCGAGGGCGTCCTGCAAGTGGCGCAGACGAACACCGAGTTTCTTGACAGCCCGGACATGCAGGACTGCCTGGCTGAGTCGGATTTTGAGCTGGGCGATCTGAAAACCGGCGCCCACGGGATGAGCCTCTATCTGTGCCTGCCCTCGCGGTTCATGAACACGCATTACCGCTGGCTGCGGATGATGCTGAACCTGACCGTGGGCGAGATGGAGGCGATCCCCGGTCGGCCCGCGACGGGATACCCGGTCGTGATGCTGCTCGACGAATTCGCCGGCCTGCGGCGCATGGAGTCCATCGAGCACGGCGTGGCGCAGATGGCGGGGTTCGGCGTGAAGATGTTTTTCGTGGTGCAGGCCCTGACGCAACTGAAGGCCGTTTACAAGGACAACTGGGAAACGTTCCTCGCCAATTGCGGGCTGAAGCTGTTTTTCAATATCGACGATAATTTCACGCGGGAGTATGTCTGCAAGTTGATCGGCGAGACGGAAGTCATGCGCGAGGTGCGCTCGGAAGGGGCGAGTTCGTCCGAGTCCGACAGCCGTTCCGAGAGCCTGTCCGAGGGCCAGTCTGAAAGCCTGGCGAGGTCGCGTTCCGAGAACCGGGGAGCATCGGTGTCCCATGGCAGCACCGTTTCGGAGGGCACGAACCGCTCGGTGAGCCGGTCGAAGACACACGGGGAGAACAGGTCCAGCGGCGGCAGCTATACCGAATCGAGCAGCATAAGCACCGGCGTGTCGTTCGGGCGCGGCGGCATGAGCACGAATTTCTCCACGACCAGGGGCACGAGCACGACCAGCTCGGGTTCGCAAGGGACGTCCGACAGCACGTCGGTTTCGCAGTCTGAGGGCAGCTCGCGGGGATCGTCCGAATCGCTCACCGAAGGGGCTTCGCGCACGCTCGGGAGCAGCGAAAGCGAAACGGCCGGGAGGACGACCGGAACCACGAAGGGAGCGACGCGCGGCAGCACGCGGGGTTCGACGACGGGGACGGCGGAGACTGTCCATAAAAGGCCGCTCGTAGCGCCAGACGAAATCGGACGGTTTTTTTCGCGGATGCGATGATCGCGGCAATCCGGCTTATCCGGGCTTCGGCCTGGCGCTCGTGTCGGGGCAGGCTCCCGTGGTCTACCGGCGGTCGAATTACTTCGAGGACCCGGAATTCATCGGCTGTTTCATGCCGCATCCGGACTACGGGTTTTCCAGGCCGAAGAAGCTGGAAATCAGCGAGGACGGGCTGAAACGGTTTGATTCGCTTCTGATCAAACTGAAATGGAAAGATACTGTCGACCGCGGTGCCGTCGTGCGCAGAGGCGATGTGCTCGGTCATGCCGCAGGCGCGATGGGACTAATTTCCGCTCCAATCCGCGCGCCGGTGGACGGGCGGGTCGTCGGCGTTCCGGTTCCTCAGGACCTTAGGCCGTTGCTCTCGAACTTAAATTCGAAAGACTTCCCCGGAATAAATTTCGGGTCTTTCGAGAATGTGCTCGCCGGCAACTTCGAAATCCTGCATTACGACAGCCGGGTCCCGCCGCTTGATCCCTTCGCCGACCTGAGGGAGCAGCGCCGCGAGATGGAAGCTCGAGGGCAGGAACACGAGCGCCTCAGGCTGGAGGACGAGCGCCGCAAGCGTGAGGCGGAGGCCGAGCGCCTGCGCAAGGAAGAGGAAGAAAGACAAGAGCGGCAAGAGGCGCACGAGGAATGGGAGAGCCAGCAGGCGTGGTTCGAGAAGAAAAAGCGCCAATGCTTGGTGGCCGGTGGCGGCGCCGGCCTTGCGCTGATGGCCGATGCCGGAGTGGTGCTGGTGACGCACAGCATCGTGGGGATGGTAGTGGGTGTGGCGCTGCTCGCGCCTATTGGCTACTGCGGAAATAAATTCTGGGTCTATTCGCGCGAGCAGAAGGAAGAGGTCGAGCCGTCAGAGGCTGACGATGACACTGAGGAAGATTCCGAGGAAGATTCGGAAGAAGATGCTGGGGAAGATGAGGGAGGATTCTGGAGCAGGATACTGAGGACGATTCGGAGGAAGCTCCTGAGGCAAGATCTTGAGGAAGATTTAGAGGAAGATCCCGAGGACGAATCTGACGACGAATGATAGCGGGCGAGATGTCAGCGGCTGTGACTCCGCGTCTTCTGCTGGTTCAGCTGCGGGCTCTTCTGTTTTGCCTGTTTGAAATCCTGAGCCAGTTCGAGCGCCCGCTGCGCTTCCTTGCTACGTTCCTTCTTGTCGATCTGGCGGTCTACGGCGCGGCGCGCGGGGCCGTCCGGCCTGAGATGGGGTTCGGGCCGGGGCGCGTAGCGTGAGGTGTCGGGCGTTTCCGAAGTGCGTTCCTGCGGGAGGGTTTTCTCGTTGGTGTCGTGGCGGGCGGCGCGCTCGAAATCCTCTTTCAGCGACCGCGCGCGGTCGAGTGCGTTTTCGGGCTGATAGAGGCCCTTTACCGACTTCGCGTGCGAGGTCGTGCGTTTGATCGGCTCGTCATCCACGGCCATTAGCAGGCGGCGTGCGCCTGCCGCAAACTTGTCATAAAGCTGGCGATAGAGAAAGCGCGCGGGTGAGAGGCGGGAAGGGGCGGCTCGTCGGGAGCCGCCGCCGTTGCCGGGTTACTCTGCCGGTTTGTCGCCCGTCACGTTCTGGAGTTCCAGAACCTTCGTGTGCGCGAGATCGGCGAGTTTGGCGAGGGCCAGAAGATCGTCCCTGCCGTAGCTGTCGGTTGACTTCCAGTCGCCCTTCGCATCGCGGTAGCGGCGGTCGAAGGTGACGTTGTAGAAAGCCCGTCCCTCGCTCTCGTTCTTCCAGATGCTGGCCGTCTGCAAGCCAACGCTGACTTTGGCGGCCGGGGCGTTCTTCTTGGTTTCGGTGGTGTCTGACATTGTAGTTTCTCCTTTGTTTAAGACCGGCACCATTGCCTGTCTTCGTGAACCGCCTTCGCACGGCCGGATAAGCGGGCTGTCAACGACTACACGGGAGGCCCGAAGGGCCGAATGGAGCGGGCCGGAGATTGACGGCATGCGCGGCTGTGCATGGGATCACGGAAAACAGACAGGCATGTGCATGGTCGGCAAGGGGCGGAGAAACGTGTCAGACAGCGAAACCGGCCAGAAAACCATAAAGCGCCCGGCGCGAGAGTGAAGAGGCAGACGGCCGGCCGTTGGAAGGGGCGGGGAGGGACCTGCAAACCATGTTCGGCGGCGGTGCTGCGGTAAGGGCGCGGAACATCGATGTCCGGCAGGGGCTGACGGCCACGCGGTCGACGATCTCTTCCGGCGCATCAGAGGGTTTCAGGTGCGGCTTGTTGCGGCGAAGCTGCGTGATGCCGGCGGCGGCTGGTTCATCAAGGGCCGCAGCACCGAAGAGTTCTGCGAAACAGTTTTCATTTTCTCCGGCGTTTCATTCCTCACTGGCCTTTCAAAAGCCACGGTAACAGGGCCGTCGTCAGACAGGCTTGCGTTCACGGTTTCCGCCAAGGGGGAAAGGGCGGACCCTCCGCAAACGGCAGAGCCTGTTTCCGGTGCGGCCTTGCTGTTTCTTCCGGTGGCGCAAAGGCCCGTTGCGGGCCTGAAAACGCGAGGAGGAAAAAACATGAAACTGATTTCCGCATACGAACTTCACCGGCGCAGCGCGAATGAACTCTCTGCCCTGTTCAGCCAGGTATCGAGGGGGCTGGTGCTGACGCGGCGCGGCAGCCCGGAGCGCAGGAACGCTCTGGCGTCTCTGGAAAACATCGCGCGGGCGCGGCGCGCGCAGATGGCGGGTCCGGGGCGTTAAGCCCCGGCCTTTCAATGCTGGTCGGCAGCCTTGGCGGTAGCGGCCGTCGATCCGCGCGGGACAATCACGGCGCGGCGGGCGATGTCGAGCGGGCAGGGATGGCAACATCATGCCGATCACGCCGGCGTGCGCCGACACGGTCGGCCAGCCGAGGGACTGCGCCTCATGGTCATCGGCGGAGATGCCGATCTCGACGGCTGCCGGCAGGCCGTGTTTCTTTATTTTTTTGACTATCGTGTCCGCGCCATGCTGGGCTGCCAGGCGCTGACGGGTGACGAGGTCGAGCAACTCGTCAATGACGCCGTCGGGTGTTCCACGCCGCCCGGATGACCACGACATGACGCTGTCCTCGCGGGCATCGAGGAAGTGGCTGGCCTGCGAGAGTGACAGGCCACTGGCGTCAATCAGGATGCGGAAGAGGGAGATGGCCATTCGTTTTTCAGCCAGTTTTTGATTTTCTCTGCGGCGGCGTCGAAGGTCTCTTACCTTTTTGGCCGGGGCCGATCCCCGAGGCTCACAAATGAGCCGTACAGGACATTTGTACATTTTGTCTAATCACAAATTGTTACAAAGAGCTCAACGACCGGTCACCGGCGCCCGACTTCAGCGCCGCACGGAGTAATCAGGCGGCGGCTGCCGGTAGTTGCGGTCCTTGCCGCCGCGATCCTTCTTCAAGTCCTTCTTGTGCTCGCGCGCCGCGCGCCGGAATTCCTCGGCGAGGTCGAGGGCGCGCTTCTGCTCTGGCGTCAGTTCCTCGGCGCGCTTCTTTCCGCCGCCCTCCGCTTCCGGCTGCGGCGCTTCCTTGCTTTCGACAGCTTCCTTGAATTTAGGCGACAGGGTTTCAGGAGCCGCCTCGGGCTTCTGGGGCGTGGCTGGGGGCGTGGCGGGCGGTGCGGCGGCTTCGCTGAATGCGGGTTTTAGTTCCGGCGTCGGCGTTTTCGGCTGCGAGGCCCGGCGGAAGTCGGCGGCCAGTTGCCGTGCGCGCTCTATCCGGGCCATTTCGTCTTGTGTCCGCTGGGGAGCGGCGATGGTGCGGAACGCGTCACGGCGAATGGCTATCTCGAGGGAGCGGCGCTCGCGCTTGTCGAGCGATGTCAGCCCGTGGTCCCGGTGCTTGAAGTTTTCCATCTCGCGTTCATGCTTGCGGGCCAGAGCGGCATATTGCTGGAGATATTGAGCCTCCCGCTTGCGGTCCTGCCAGTGGCGGCGGAAAGCGGTGAGGGCATCGAAGCCGGTAATGCGGGAAAGGAACGCGACGACGCCTTTGGGCTGCCGGGCGGCGCGGTCGCGGGCGACTTGCGCATTGCGGGCGCTTTGCATATCGGCAAGCGCCTTGCGCTCGGCCTTGTGGCGCTCGATCAGTTGCTCGCGTTTGGTCTCGAGTTCGGCGCGGCGCTGCGCATGAAGCTCGGCGAGAGCGTCCCGGCGCTGCTGCGGCGTGGGCTGGCCATCGGGTTTTTTCTGGCCGTTTTCGGCCATGAGGGCCTGACGGCGCTCGCGGGCGAGGTCCTGAGCCTGCGCGGCGGTGGGCAGTTGATCGATCGGGTGGTCGGCGAGGCGGGCCTGCAGCTCCTTGGATTTCACGCCGATGAGCTGGCGTGACAGGCTGTGGATTTCTCCGTAAAGGTCAACCACGACATAGGCGCGCTTGTCGCCGCGCGCGAGCGTGTAGCCGCTGTCGTCGAGGGCTTTGATGAAGGTCGGGGCGTCGCTGCTCTCGCGCCATGCCCTGGTGATCTGTTCCTTGCGTTCCTGCTTCGAGATCCCGCTGCGCTCCTGTTGCTGTTTCTCGCCCAGATTTTCGGCGGCTTCATTGAAGGCAAAGCGGGCGACGCCCCGGTTGTTGCTCATGCCCGGCGGGAGCGTGAGGTTATGGTCGCGGGCGTATCCTTGCGCGACGGCGCGCAGTTTCTGCCGGTCGTGGGAGAGCTGGACAGCTTTTCCTTTCTCGCTGTCGATGCGTGACCAGACGACATGGCAGTGCGCGCGCCCATGCTTGACGTGAAAAACGACCGCGCGGGGCTGCGCCGAGAGGCCGAGGGATTTTTCAGTGCGGCGGATGAAGTCGTAGTAGTGTTCGCGGTTGAAGGGGCCTTGCCGGTGGTCGGGATTGATCGACAGGGAGTAGAGATATTTGACGCAATTCGTGGTCTTGGCTTGTGCGTACCATTCGGCAAAAGCGCCGTGAAGATCCTGCGAGATCGCGCCGCGCACTTCGGCGATTTCGACACGGTCGTTGTCGTAGGAATTGAGCAGGTGGGTAGCCAGTTGCTGACCACCGGAGCGCTGATTGCCTTTGGGGATCATTCATGACCCCGGATATGGTCTCCGGTGCCCATCTTACAATCTTAGGTAAAATGGGCTTAAAGGGAAGTTAACTCGCTGATTCCGAAATGAGATTTGATTGCCGCAAGACGAAGCTGCGCGGTGGCGTGATGATCGGGATCGAGTTCCATGCCGATAAAGTTGCGGCCCAGCTCGCGGGCGGCGACGAGCGTTGATCCTGAGCCCGCAGAAGGGGTCCAGGACAATATCGCCGGGTCGGCTGAAGGCTTCGATCAGGGGCTTCAGGATGCCGAGTGGTTTCTGGGTGGGATGCAGTTTGTTTCCGGTGTAGGTCCAGTAGATCACGTCCGGCGGCGGGCGCGCGGATTTCGCGGGCCAGCCCTTGGCCAGCAGATAGGCCTGCTCGTGCCGGTACTGCGTGTGATACGAGCTGCTGGTGTATTTTTTCCGGAAGACGAAATGACCGACGACGCGGAAACCCGCTGATTTCCAGGCGTCCATGAACAGATCGATTTTCGTGTAGCCGTAAAAGGTGACGCAGAAGGCGTCGGGCCGAGGACGCGGAACATCTCCCGGTAGGCGGGCTTCAGCCACGCCGCATTATCGTCGTTCCGGACGCGGCGGCCATGCCGGTCGCGGTAGTTCACGAGATAGGGGGATCGGTGAGGATGAAACCGACGCTGCCCTCGGGCAGGCGCTGCATCGCCTCGACGCAGTCGCCGTGGATGATGCTGTCGGTCATGGCGCCCTCCGGTCCATCGCGGCGATCACTTGTGTCGCCTCGTGACGGCGGCGGGCGCGCAGCTCAAGGCGGGCGAGCTGGTTCAGGTCGATCTGGCCTGACGTGGCCATTTGCAGAAGGTAGTCGGATGCGGGCCGCAGAATTTCCAGAGCCTCGATGTCGCACGGGTTGTAATCGTCGTCTTGCATGGGTGTTTTTCCTTTCGCTGTTGGTTTCCTCGAAGACGCGAAACCAAAAGCCGGACGGAAAAGCCGTCCGTGTCACCGAAGGGGAACAGGCAACACGGATTCTCGGAGCGGGCCGCCTGTTGACGCGGCGGCGCGTTCGGCTAGGGGTGCGGATGATCGTTCGAGGAAACCGGCGAAAGGAACGAATGCAAGCGGCAGACGATGGCCGTGCAGAGAGGGCGAGGAGGTCGCGGTTACGGCCGCGTTTGCGATCTTGCGGCTTGCATAGTCACCCCCTATGGCGCGCTGGCAAGCTTGCCGCACTTCGGACGCTGTCGCTGAAACGGCTGATCACAAAAAAGGGGCGTGTCGTGGGAGCGAATCGGCTTAGGCTGAGAGGAGCTCCGACATACACGCGCGGGTCGTGCAGGAGAGAGAAGCGCGAGCCGGAAATAACCGCTGAGTGCTGAATGGGACCGAGGACATGGGCGACCAAAAACGCACAATCAAGATTGGCGAGGGGCAGATCGAATGCCACGAGATTGCGAGACTCTTTCCCCCGATGACGGCCGTCGAATTTGAAGCGTTCAAGGCGAACATCGCGGAGCACGGATTGCGCGAGCCGATTTGGACATATCGCGGCAAGATCATCGACGGACGCAACCGTTATCTGGCCTGCACGGAATTGGGTATCGCGCCGGTCTATCGCGAGTGGAACGGCGAGGGTTCGCTGCTTGAATTCGTTCTGAGTCTGAATCTGCATCGGCGCCACCTGGACCAGAGCCAGCGCGCGATGGTGGCCGCACGCATCGCCAGCATGCGGCAGGGCGAGAGGACCGACCTTGTGGAAATTTCCACAAGGTTATCACAGCCACAGGCGGCGGCTTTGGTGAACGTCTCGCGCGAGTCGGTGATTCTTGGACGCAGAGTGCTCGAGCATGGCGAGAGCGCGTTGATCGAGGCCGTCGAGCGCGGCGCGATCGCTGTTTCGACGGCGGCGACGCTCACGGAGCTCGCGCCCGCGCGGCCTTCATTTTCCCCGGTATGCCTCTGGTGAATCCACGTTGCCCCTTCGGCGCGGTCCTCGACTTCATAGCAGTCGATCGGTTCGACGCTGGTAGAGGTCGAACTTGGGCAGCAAGGTCCTCAAGTCTCTTCTGAAGCGGCAAGCGCACTTCGATGCCGGTTAGGACGGCGGGATTATTGAGAATCTTAATCGCTGCAAGTCGCCGGTTTCCTTCAATGACGATATACTTGCCATTATTGCCTGGCGACTTAATGACAAGGAGGCGATCCATAGGATTCAGGCCGCCGTTTTCGATGATGCTGTCGGCAAGCGCGACTAATTTGGCGTCCTGATCTTCGAGGATTTTTTGGAGCGCGTCATTCTGACCGCCTGCTTTGCTAATACGCGGATTTTCTAGGTCGAGAAGCAGGTCCGCAATTTTCAGTTGCCGCGCTGGCATGAACTATCTCCCCCTGGCTTTGTGGTGGGACGCACGAAGCCGGTCACTATCTGGCACGTTGGGCTTACCAGTCTGGAATGGGCTCATATTTGAAATACCTTCAACACTTCGTCGCCGTAGTGGTTGATGACCTTCACGGCGATCTTGCCGGACGTGGGCTTGGCGAACGGCTGGCTCACGGTGCTGTAGAGGGTGCTCCATGCGGCCTCGTCGATCTCCGCCCGTAGCGCCCGTTTGAGTTTGTCGTAGGGATCGTCCGCGCCGGTGAAGTAGGCGTGGCGAACGAAGAAGCTCTCGCCGTTGTAATCGGTATCGATGAACCAGCACGCGATGTCGTCGGTGGAGGCGCTGCGAATCTGCCCGGTGGTCGGGTCGTAAACATCCACGCCCTTGATCTCGGCGACGATTTGCCCGTCCTTCTGCTTCTTGATCTCCACATCCGGCTCGCCGAAGACCATGAATAGGTTCCCGGCGCCGGTTTTCTTGAGCAGTTCATCGCCCATAGCGAGGTCGGGATTCATCTTGGTGGGCAGCACGGTCAGCTTGCCGTAGCGTTTCGCCTCTTCTGCGACGTGCGGGTCGAAGGCGAAGCCGCAGACGATAAGCATGTCGAAGCCGACGCCCTGGACGGCTTCCTTGGCGGCTTCCTTCACCTGTTGCGGCCCGACCGTCCCGTGCTCCGGGCCTATCGTGACGGCCACGCGCCGGGTCTTGCCGCCGGCGTCTGTGTATTCGCCGGCGGCGTGCAACCACGTCCCGGCGTAAGGGTCGAGCCGGTCGAAGGTTAGCCGTTCGTTCTTGCGGGTGTTCTGCACGCCAGCCTTCTTGAGGTTGTCCAGGATCATCGTGGCGAAGTCTTGCTGCTGGTGTGCTTCCTGCTCAGTGACGGCGCCGTCCTGATTTTCGTCCGCGGTGGAGAGCACGCGATGGGGAGACAGGCTCTCCACCGAGAACGGGCCGCATACGCGGACGCGCTTATTATCTTCGTAAGGCTGATCGTACAGCGTTTCGGTCTCGGCATTGCGGGCGATGGCCGCGTCGATCTGCTGGCGTGTCATGCCTTGCTTGATGTCCGGATTGTTCGCGATCGGATTTGAGCGTGACATGCGGCACGCGCTTGTAGACGAAACCCTTCCTGATGTCGTCTTCGGTCTTGTATTCAGGAGGAATCTTGCCGGTTAGTTCCGCTTCCTTCTTGATGCCCTCGGGCGAGTCCGTCAGAAGATAGTAGGGATACTTCGCGGCCATCAGGCGCGTGCGCGCCAGCGCCAGAGCGACGCGACTGGTGTCACAGCTTATCCAGCGGCGTCCCCACTGCTCGGCTACATAGGCGGTGGTGCCGCTTCCGCAGGTCGGGTCGAGTACCAGGTCGCCGGGGTCGGTGGTCATGAGGAGGCAACGCTCGATGACTTTGGTGTTTGTCTGGACAACGTAAATGAGGTCCGAAGCGCCCATCGTATCGACCCAAATATTTGACTTTGGCATGACCGGGAAGTCATCCAGATACATCTTGTAGCGAAGTGAGTTTCCTGAAATCAGAATCCGGCGTTGAATACCTAATTGCCGAAGGCCTGCGTGGCCAGTCTTCCAGTGGGCACCGTCTCGTGGCCGGTAGGACTTTCCTTGCCAAGAATAGGGATCGCAAAGGTCGCCGGAGCGGCGCCCTTCCGATTCGAGAGAAACCGATTGGAAAGGGCGCGCCTGTTTCGGAAGTTCTTCGCGAAGTCGCATTTCTTCCGTCAATCGGGTCGTGCTGCCGTCAGCGAGCTCCAAGAGCGGATACGAATCCGGAATCCCTTCCTTGTTGACGCGCTCACTGTAGATTGCGCGAAATTTCACTGCATCACGGTTCTTGGCAAACCAGAGAATATGATCGGCTACGTTGGCTAGATAGTCTGTGGCCGCGCCTCCTGTTTTGCGAAAAATAATGTCGCTCAGGAAATTCTCGCTCCCAAACACCTCATCCATCACGCTCCGCACGAGATGCACATTCTCGTCGCCAATCTGCACGAAGACGCTGCCAGTCTCCGTGAGCAGGTCGCGGGCGACCGCCAGCCGGTCGCGCAGATAGGCCAAGTATGAATGGATGCCGAGCTTCCATGTGTCGCGGAAGGCGCGCACCTGTTCGGGCTGGCGAGTGGCGTCCTCTGCCTTCTATCACGCACGTCGCGCTTGCGCGTGCTGACCTGCCAGTTGGAGCCGAACTTGATGCCGTAGGGCGGGTCGATGTAGATGGTCTGCACCTTCCCCTTGAGTCCTTCTTTCTCGGCCAGCGATGTCATCACCAGCAGCGAATCGCCGAGGTCTCCAGGTTGCCGGGATCGGATTGCAGCGCGGCGGTGAACTCCGCCTGCGCTTGCGGGAATTGCTTCTGCTCGGCGTAAACCCGCGCCAAGCCGTAATGGGGTTGGTAGGCCTGCGGATTCAAGCGCGTGGCTTCCTGGAATTGCTTTTCCGCCTCCGGCAATTTCCCATGTTCGAGCTCGATGTTTCCGGCCAGCCAGTGCGCCGTGCGGGAAATTCGGGTTGAGCCGTATCTCCAATTCGCACTGTTCCAATGCCGATTGCAGGTTCCCCAAGCTCTGATACGCGAATCCCAAATGATAGTGCGCCAGCGGCAAGGCGGGATCGAGAGACAGCGCCTTCTTGAATTGCTCGATGGCGGGCGCGGTCTGGTTCTGGTTGTGATACGCGCGGCCCAGTAATAGGTGCGCCTGGGCATTCATCGGATCAAGGTGCAGGTAGGATTCGAGCCGCTGGGAGGCTTCAACACGCTTTTCCGCAAGGTCCACCAGGGCCAAGTCAAAATAGTTCTGAGGCACGCTGGGGTCAAACTCGATGGCGTGCCGGCAGACCTGCGTAAGCGTGCCCCTGCGCTTCGGCGGCCGGCCTCTCGGCATCCTGCGACTGAGCGAGGTCGAGCCGCGGAGCTTCGGCGAGGACGAGCTCGACCTCGCCCAGGGTCTCGGCGAACAGGCGGCCGCCGCCATCAACAACGCCCGCCTCTACCAGGCGATCGAGGAGCAGGCGATCAGGGACGGCCTCACGGGCCTGTTCAACCACCGGTTCTTCTATGAGCGCCTGCAGGCCGAGCTCGTGCGCGCCCGGCGTTACGGCACGCCGGTCTCGCTGCTCATGATCGACGTCGACGACTTCAAGCACTACAACGACCGCTACGGACACCAGGCCGGCGACGAGGTCCTGAGGGTCCTCGGAGCGCTCATCGCTCGCGAGGTGCGCCGCGACCTCGACATCGCCTGCCGCTACGGCGGCGAGGAGTTCACCGTCATCCTGCCGCACACGCCCACGGCGGCCGCGGGCGTGAGCGAACGGCTGCGCGAGCGCATCGCGGGCACCACGTTCACGGCCGCCGACGGGACCGATCTCGGCAGCGTCACCGTGAGCATCGGCGTGGCCGTCTACCCGGGCGTGGCGCCCGAGGTCGACGGCCTGGTCGGCGCCGCCGACGAGGCTCTCTACGTGGCCAAGGGCAAGGGCAAGAACCGCGTCGAGGTGGCGCCCGCCGACGGCTGAAACGGATCTCCCGCGAGCCGTTTGACAGCGACACTTAAATGGTAGAGACTGTCAGTAGTTAGCAACTACTGAAAGGTGGTCCCTGCCATGAATGCAGCCACCATGGCCGCCGGCCGGCGTCGATGGTGGGCGCTCGGGGCGCTCGCCGTCAGCGGCCTCGTGGTCGGTCTCGACCTGACCGTGCTCAACCTCGCGCTGCCCACCCTGGCGGTTTCGCTGCACGTCACGAACGGCGGCGTGCTCCAGTGGTTCGTCGTCTCCTACAGCCTCGTCTTTGCGGCCATGCTGCTGCCCGCCGGGCTGCTGGGCGATCGTTACGGGCGCAAGAAGCTCCTCCTCGTCGCCCTCGTGGTGTTCGGGATCGCCTCGCTGGCCTGCGCCTACTCTACGTCGGCGGGACAGCTGATCGCCGCCCGCGCGTTCCTCGGCCTCGGCGCCGCCTTCATCGTGCCGCTGTCGATCGCGGTGATCCCCGTGCTGTTCTCCGAGGACGAGCGCCAGCGGGCGATCACCGTCGTGATGGGCATGACCATGGTGGCCTACCCGATCGGGCCGATACTCGGCGGCTGGCTGCTCACCCACTTCTGGTGGGGCTCGGTGTTTCTCATCAACGTGCCGGTGATCGCCGTGGCGCTGGTCGCCGTGGCCCTGCTCATGCCCGAATCGCGCAGCGCCCACCGCGCCCGCATCGACTACGTCGGCGTGCTCCTGTCGAGCGCGGGTCTGACCGTGCTCAGCTACGGCCTGATCGAGGCGGGGCAGGAAGGCTGGAGCCATGCCGTCGACCTTCTCGCTATGGTCGCCGGTGCACTGGTGCTGGTCGTATTCGTGGCCTGGGAACGCATCGTACCCCGGCGCCCGGCCGGACGGCCGCTGGTCGATCTGACGCTGTTTCGCTCCCGGGGCTTCACCTGGGGCACGATCCTCGCCACCGTGGTCTCGTTTGCCATGTTCGGCCTGCTGTTCACGGTGCCGACGTACTACCAGGCGATCGTCGGCCTCGACCCCCTGGGCGCCGGCGTGCGGCTGCTCCCCATGATCGGCGGTCTCGTGGTCGGCGCCGTGCTCGCCGACCGGCTCACCCGCCCGGCCGGCGCCAAGATCACCGTGGCCTGGGGGTTCGCGCTGATCGCCGCCGGGCTCTTCATGGGCTCTCTCACCAGAGTGGGCAGCGGCTACGGTTTCTCGGCCGTGTGGGTGACGGTGGTGGGCGCCGGGCTGGGCTTCGCCCTGCCCGGCGCCATGAACGCCGCCCTGGGGGCGCTCTCGGCCGAGCATAGCGGTGTCGGTTCGGCCGTGATCATGGCGCTGCGCCAGGTCGGTGGCACCTTCGGGGTGGCCGTCCTCGGCTCGATCCTGAGCTCCGCCTACCGCTCCGGCCTTCACGCGGCAGTGGTGCCCGCCGCCCTTGGCGCGGTCGTGCGCGACAGCGTCGCCGAGGGCGTTGCCGTGGCCCACGAGATCGGTTCGGCAGCGCTGTCTGCGATGGTGCGCACCGCCTTCGTGCACGCGATGGACGTGATGCTCGCGGTGTGCGCCGCGATCGCGGTCGCGGGTATCGTGCTCGCCCTCGTGTTCCTGCCGCGCCGCTCGGAGGCGGGCGAGGCGGCCGAGCCGTCGGCTGCGACACCGCCCGAGCTGTCGGCGACACCGCCCGGTCCCGCGGTCGTTGCGGCGACCGGCGCCAAAGGTGCAGAATCGGTGCAGCCGGCTGCGGGCGGCAGATAGGTGGGCGAGACGAAAGGCAAGCGGCTTGTCTGGGTTACGTGAGCGCAAGAAGGCCAGGACGCACGAAGCCATCCAGGAGGCCGCCCTGCGGCTGTTTCGCACGCAGGGCTATGAGGTGACGACCGTCGAGCAGATCGCCGCGGCCGCCGAGGTCTCGCCGAGTACGTTCTTCCGCTACTTCCCGACCAAGGAGGACGTCGTCATCCACGACGCCCTCGACCCGCTGCTGTTCGCCGCCTTCGCCGAACAGCCGCCGGAGCTGAGCCCGATCCAGGCCATGCGTGCGGGCATGGCCGCGGTCTTCGGGGCGCTCACACCCGATCAGCTGGCCCTCGAGCGCGAACGGCAGGACCTCATTCTCGGAGTCCCGGAGCTGCGCGCCCGCATGCTCGACGACCTTGCCACGACCATCCGCGGATTCACCGAGGCCCTCGCAGCCCGCGTGGGGCGCTCCGCCGACGACGTGTCCGTGCGGGCCTTCGCCGGTGCGGTGATCGGAGCGGGCATCGCGGTGTGGCTCACCGTCGCCGACGCCGTGCCCGTCGAGGGCTACCACGGCGTGCCCGCCTACATGGAGCAGTTCGACGCCGCCATGGTCTGGCTCGACGACTGCGGCTTGCGGCTCTAGAAAGCAGACAGGGCCCGCGGGCGAGGCCGCAAGGCCTCGCCCGCGGGCCTGAGGGCAAAAGAGAGGGGGCGGCCCGCAGGGCCGCCCCCTCTCTTCGTTCGTGCGCGTCAGTCGGGTGCCGCCACCGTGATCGTCACGGGCACCGAGCCGAGGTGGTCGCCGCCTTCGGTCTGGGTCCCGTCGCGACCGTCGAGAAGTGCAGCGTGCCGGTGATCACGTCGCCGGGCTGGGCGTCGGCCGGCACGTCGATCGACACGTGGATCGTGCCGGTGTCGCCGGGGGCGACCACGACCGGGTCGTCGGCCGTACCGGACGCCGTGAACCCGTCGATCGCCGTCGGCGCCACGTAGTCGACCGTGACCGTGTAGTCGGCGTCGGCCGACGGTAGCGCCGGGTTGCCGTAGCCGAGGATGAGGGTCCACAGGCCGGCCATCGGGTTGGCCACGACCACCGCGTTGCCCTGGCTCGTCGAGGCGAGGCTCTCGGCCTTGTCGGTCTGACTCGGGTCGTAGAGACCGAGGTCGACGAGCGTGCTCGGGTCGGAGCTCGTCCAGGTCGCCGCGGCGGTGACCAGGGCGACGTTCTGCGGCAGGGTGAAGGTGAGGATGGGGGAGATGCCATCGAGCGTGCCAGCGAGCGTGCCGGTCACCGGGGCGAGAGCGACGTCGTCGTAGAGAGGCGTCCCGTCGCTCGTCGCCTGGCTTTCGGCGTACGCCGAAAGCGCGGTGGTGCCGCCGTCGGTGACGGTGAAGTCGGCGCTCGCCTGCCCGCCGGGCGGGCGCCGTGGCCGTCCAGCTCGCGGGCGCGACGACGGGCGTGTCGAGGACGACCGAGCCGCTGTAGTGTTCGGCGAACGACTTGCCGTTGAAGCCGGCCGCCCACACCAGCACCTGCCAGGTGCCGGCCTTGGGCGCGTTCCAGATGACCTGCTCGGAGGTGTGGGTGAGGGCCTCGTCGGGCACGGTGAACGACGAGTAGTCCGGGTACCAGACGAGATCGCCGCCCTTGGCGTCGCGCAGGTTGCCGCTCGGGTCGATCAGGTAGAGATCGACCAGGTTGCCGGTGTGGGGCCAGTGCAGCGACGCGGTGATCGAGCGCGTGCCCGCCGGCACGCGGAAGTCGTAGAAGTAGAACTCACCGCCCGAGTACTCGACGGTCGAGCCCTTGATCGTGCCGCTGAAGCTGCCGACGCCGTGCGTCACCTTGACCGGCACGCGCACGGCGACCGGGATGGTCGTGGTCGAGTAGCCGTTGCTGACGGCGATGCCGTTGAACCAGGTGCCCGCGCCTGCGGAGCGGTGACGGTGGCTTTGACCCGAGCCGACGCTCCGGGCTTGAGCGTGACGCTCTTGCGCGAGAGGGCGATCGACGTGGCGCCCACCCGGTGCATGAAGCTGATCGAGAGGTGCACGGTCTGGGGAGCGCTCGGCGCCATGCCGTCGCGCGGGTAGATGTCGATCTCCCAGGGCTCGCCCTTGGCCACGACCGGGCGCTGGGATGCCGGTCCGCGCAGGGCGATCTGGTCGAACGAGAGGTGACCGTAGCCGCCGTCGGTCTCGCCGTACGACACGAAGTTGCCGCTGGAGTCGTACACGGCGGACTCGTAGCGAGACGTCGGGATCCGACGGCCACGTCACCCGGGCCTGAACGAAGTCGGTGCCGGCCGGTACGGTGAAGTTCTCGGCGTCGGTGTAGTCGGGACCGGTCAGGGTGATGGGCGCGTGGGTGATCGTCTTGAGGGTGGCGAAGGTCGTCGGCTTGAGCGTGACGCGCTCGATCGTGGCGCCGGTGTTCCTGACGGCGATGGTCGTCGTCGCCTTGGCGCCTCCGGCGACCCTGGCCGACCAGCTCGACGGGTTCTTGGGGTCGGCCGAAACCGAGGCCAGGAACGACCTGCCCTGGCCGAGGACCTCGCGCACCGCGGCGGCGGCGTTGACGAGACCGCTGCTCTGGTCGAGAGCCGGGTAGCCGAGGTTGGTGGCCGTGCTGGCCAGCAGGTTCTTCCAGTACGACGGCGCCGGCAGGCGGTGGCCGGGATGCTTCATCTTCCAGGCCGACTCGGCGAGCGCGAGGTCGCCGGCGACCACCGGGCAGGCCATGCTCGTGCCGCCGAAGATCTGGACGTCGACATCCTGGTAGACGTCGCCCGCGACCGCTGGGGGCGAGGGCCCAGCCCCAGGCGCCGAAGCCCATGATGTCGGGCCGGAAGTCGCCGAGCGAGTTGGGTCCGCGGCTCGTCCAGGTGATGACCTGATCACCCTTGTAGGCGTGGCCGCTGGCGAGATAGCCGATCTGCGAGAAGAGGCGGTAGCCGGTGGTGGCGCCGACGGCCAGCACGTTCTTGAGGTCGGGGGCGGACTCCACGGTGCCCTGACCCGGTCCCTCGTTGCCCTCGGAGTTGACCACGGTGATGCCGTGGTCGATCGCGGCCTGGAAGGCCAGGGCCGACGGGTCGGCGCCGTTCGGGGGAATGTAGGTGGCGCCGAGGCTGCACGAGATGATGTCGACCTTCTGCTGAGATCAGCCAGTCGATGCCGCGCATGATGTTGGAGTCCCAGCCGCCGCCGATGTCGATCACCTTGGCCATGTAGACCTTCGCCCGGGGGGCCATGCCCTCGATGCGCATGGTCGTGCCCGTCATCGAGTTGTAGACCGGCAGGCCCTGGGCGGCCACGCAGCTCGCCGTCGCCGTGCCGTGCCCGTCGTTGTCCTGCAGGCCGTCGCCGGTGAAGTCGCGGTAGGCAGCGATGGCGCCCTTGAGGTCGGGATGGGTCGTGTCGACGCCGGTGTCGAGCATGCCGACGCGGATGCCCTGGCCCGTGACGGGCTGGCCCTTGACCTTGATGGACCAGGCGTCCTGGGCGTGGGTGAGCTGCAGCGCCTCGGATTCGAGCGGAGCGGCCGCCGAGGCGCCGACCGACTGTGGCGCGCCCTTGACCGTGCTCTTGCCCACGGCCGGGGACCTTGGGCGCGGGTACCTTGTGGTCGGCCACGACGTTCTGCACGTTGCCGTCCTCGAGCAGGGCCTGCAGCGTGGACTGCGAGACGGTGGCCGCCACGGCCGCGAAGTAGCGGTAGCGGTAGACGCCCGCGGCGTGGCCGCGGGCGAGCTTGCCGACCACCTCGCCGGCGTTGGCCCCGGCCTTCAGGACGACGATGACCTTGAGTGTCGGCTTGTCGGACGAACCGGCCGCGCGCGCCCGCATGACGCCGCCGAGCAGCGACGCCGCAACGACGACGCATAGCACCACGAATACGAAGATGCGACGTTTCATGACCCCCCCTGGCCCGCGGATCCCCTGTGATCACGTCCTGTTATATTGGACGTGGCGGCGCGGCCGCAAGCGTCTGGCCCCGCCGGGGGCGCGACGAGAGGCGAGGTCGGCGGATGGGCGGCAGAAGACTCGCGGCGATCATCGCCGTGGCGGCGGTCGTCGTTGCCGTGGCCCTGGCGGTCTCGCACGAGCGCGAGAACGAGCTCGACGCCCGGGCGGCTCAACGCCACGACCACCCGGGGCACGAGCTTCAGCCTCGCCGCCGAGCGCGGCAAGCCGGTCGTGATCAACTTCTTCGGCTCGTGGTGCGGACCCTGCAACCAGGAAGCGCCCGAGCTTTCGGCCTTCGCCGCGGCTCACCAGGAGGTGACCTTCGTGGGCGTCGCCGACGACCAGCAGGCCGCCGCCGACGCCTTCATGAGCAAGTACGGGCTCACCTACCCGGTGATCTCCGACCCCGGCGGCATCATCCTCATGGCCTGGGGCGTGAAGGGCGTGCCGACCACCGTGTTTCTCGACTCCGACGGGGTCGAGAAGGCGCGCCTGGTGGGCGCCTCGACACGGGCGCAGTTCGAGTCGGCGCTGCGGAAGGCCCTGTAGATCAGGACCACCGCGAAGGCCGGCGAGGCGTCACGGAGAGTGCAGCGCTCCCGCCGCCCACGCTGGCGAAGTCCTCCGAAGGTCGCGGGCGGCCACTCCGGCAGTCGCCTCGTACGTCTATCTACGCTACAGTACGTCAGGGCACGTTGCTGCCTCTGACAGGTTTGTCGGGGAGTCTCGATTCGGGAGAGCCGCATGAGCGACCTGGAGCTGCCGTTCCGCCTGCCTGTGTCGTGCGTCCGCATCGCCGGAACGCGTGCCTTCGTCCACGACGCCGTCCTCGAGCGCGACGATACGTCGGCCCAGGCCGCGGTCACCCTTGAGGTCGTGGGCCGGCACGAACCCTCGCTGCTCCGCGTCGCCGAGGGCCTTCTGGTCGACACCGGCGTGGCCTTCGAGTGGACCGACGACGGCCGCCTCGTGACGAGCTCGGTCGAGTTGACAGGCCGGGCCGGCACGATCGCCGTGGGCGCGGTGAGCGCCGGCGCTTCGATCGTCGGCCTGCTGCTGGGCAGCCCCGCCATGGCGCTGTCGTGCGCCGGCGCCGCGGCGGCGACGGCCCACCGGCTGGTCGGCGCCGGCGGCCGGGCCGCCGGCGCCGCGAAGACCGCGGCCCCCGCCGCGGCGGCCTCGGCCGAGGCGCGAGCCGCCGCCGACACTCTGGCGGTCGGCGTCGCCTACCGCTCGGCCCATCCCGACGAGAGCGAGGCGCTCGATACCTGCGCCGCCGTCGTGCCGGAGCTGGTCCGTGGCCTGGCCGATGCCCTGCGCCGGGTGCCGGCGGGCGCCGACGACAAGGCGCGCGCCGGGGCGCTCGGCGCGGTCCGCGCTCTCGAAGGCGCGCTCTCCTCGGCGCGCGCCCAGGTCGGCGCCCTCGACGAGCATTTCCGCGCCTGGCGAGCCGGCACGATCGCCCAGCGGCTCGAGGACTATGAGTTCCTGCTCGAGCTCGACACGCTCGTCGCCGCGCAGGCGCTGCCTGAGCTGGCCGACGGCCGGCTGCGCTCGTCGGGCGCGGGCGACGAGGCCAACGTCGCCGCCATGGCCGCGGTGCAGGCCGCCTTCGCGGCGCTGGGCCTGGTCGTGATCGTCGAGGACGACCCCGGCGCCGGCGCAGCCGGCGCCGGGGTCGTCCCTCCGCCGGTCGAGGAGAACGAGATCCTCGTGCGCCTGCCGCGGCGCGTCCGGCTCACGACCTACGAGCTCGGTGCCACCGGACAGCTCGTCAAGCGATCCTCCACCACGGCGCTCGTCATGGACGGGCGCTGTCGCCACACCGTCGTGCGCATCTCCAAGACCCTGTTCGGCAAGCGCGACGTCAAGCTCGGCTTCTCGGCCGGCAGCGCGCTCGCCTCGCTGCGCATCGCCGCCACCTCCGAGGCCGCCGGTGCGGCCGACACGGCCGCCGCGCTGCCGGGCGCCGTCGGCCTCGGGCTCGAGCGCTCCAAGCGGATCGTCGATCGGGTCGCCGCCCTGCGCGGCGCCGGGCTCGACCAGCAGATCTCCGTGCTGACGAGGCAGCTGCAGCTCAAGCGACAGGAGATCGCACAGGCTGGCCTGCTGGCGACGGCGGGGTCGTACGCGGAGCTGGCCGAGCTCAAGCGCCAGGTGGCCCTGCTGGAGCAGCGCAAGGCGCTGCTCGCGCTCGAAGCCGATCTCGGCGTCGGCGCGCCGTCGGTCGCGGCCGCCGCCGCGACCGACGGCGCAACGGCCGACTCTTGACCGGTCGTCCGGCCGCTGCTTGACTGCCGCCACGAGAGCCGTCCACCCGAACGGAAAAAAGGAGCGTCATGCCAGACCCGGTCTACAAGCTCGGCAAGCTCCCCAAACAGGACGACGATCGCAACCTGATGCTGGCCCGGTATCTGACGCCGGCGGCGCCGACGCCGCCGGCCGCCGTCGACTACGCGTCGGCGGTCAAGGATTGGGGCATGCTCGGCAACGACACAGTGGGCGACTGCGCCTTTGCCGGGCAGGCCCACGCTGACATGCTGTGGACCGCCAACGCCGAGCACCATCAGCTCTCCATCACCACGGCGATGGTGCTCACCGCCTACTCGGCCGTCACCGGCTACGATCCCGACGACGGCGGCCCCGGCGGCAACCCGACCGATCGCGGCACGTCGCTGCTCGATGCCCTCAAGTTCTGGCGCAAGCGCGGCATCGACCGCCAGACGATCAAGGCCTTCGTCGAGGTCGACACCCAGTCGGTCGACAACGCGAAGCTCGCCATCGACCTGTTCGGCTGCCTCTACGTCGGCGTCGCGCTGCCCGACGCCGTGCTGCCGAACCGCCCGGGCGAGCTCCCCCCCTGGACGGTCATCCCCGACGGCACGCCGGGCACGAAGCCCGACCCACACAACGGCCACTGCGTCGTGTACGCCGCCTACGACGCAACCGGCCCGACGGTGGTCACCTGGGGAACGACCGTCAAGGCGTCGTGGGGCTTTCACACAGCCTACTGCGACGAGCTCTACGCCCTGCTGTCGCCGGTCTGGCTGCGCCACGACCCGCCGGGCATCGACGTGGCGACTCTCACCGCCGACCTCGAACTGGTCGCGCGCCGCTGACGAACACCGCCGGGGCGGGCGCCGCGGCGCCCGCCCCGGCGGGCCGCCAGTATCAAAGGAGGATGCGATGACCGAACCCCGCGAGATCGCCGACCAGGCCGAGGAGGTCGCCGGCGGCCTGTACCACTGGCACATCCACAACGCCAACATCGGCGGCGCCATCTCGAGCTCGCACGCCCTGGTCGAGGGCGACGATTGCGTCTTCATCGACCCGGTGCGCCTCGCCGCCGAGGCCCTCGCCGCCCTGCCTCGGCCGGACGCCGTCGTGCTGACCGCCCGCTGCCACCAGCGCGCCGCCTGGCGTTGCCGGCGCGAGCTCGGCGCCGAGGTCTGGCTGCCGGCCGACGCGGCGGCCGCCGATGAGGAGCCCGATCACCGCTACGGCGAGGCCGACACGCTTCCCGGCGGCCTCGTGGCGGTCCGCACGCCGGGACCGGAGTGGCCGCACTACTCGTTCCTGCGCGCCACGGAGCCGGGGGTGCTGTTCTGTTCCGACCTCATCGGCCACGAGGGCGGTGGCGTACTGCACTTCATCCCGCCCGAGTATCACGAGGATCCCGCCGAGACCCGGCGCAGCGTCGAGCGGCTGCTCGAACTGCCGTTCGCCATCCTCTGCTTCGATCACGGCGTGCCGCTCCTTGACGATCCCAAGGCGGCCCTGGGGCGGCTGCTCGAGTCGGGGTGACCGAGGGCGGCGCCGTCACCGGTACGAGGAAGCTCACGGCGCCGACGGCGACGACCGCCAGGTTTGCCGCGGCGGGCAAGGGGCGACAAACCTGGAGGCCAAGGAGGGAGAAGAGACGAGCGTACCGAGCGGCAGTCGAGGGCTCGCGCCCACCGAGACGGCGATGGCGGACCAGGGTCTGGCCTGCAATCTCGACGACGTCATCATGACAGTCGGCCTGTCGAAGACCTTCCCGGGCGGCATCCACGCCGTCGAGTCGCTCGACCTGACGGTCGGCGCCGGCGAGATCTTCGGTCTGCTGGGGCCCAACGGGGCCGGCAAGACGACGACCGTCGGCATGCTCTCGACGCGCGTGGTCCCCACCGCCGGCCAGGCCTGCGTGGGCGGTGTCGACGTGGTCGCCGAGCCGGCCCTGGCCAAGCAGGCGATCGGTGTCGTGGCCCAGTCCAACACGCTCGACCGCAGCCTGACGGTCTGGGAGAACCTCTACTTCCACTGCCGCTACTTCGGCATGGACAAGGCCAGCGCGCGCGCCCGGGCCGACGAGCTGCTCGAGCAGTTCCATCTGGCCGACCGGGCCGGAGCCGACGTCTACGCGCTGTCGGGCGGCATGGCTCAGCGGCTCATGGTCGCTCGCGGCATCGCCCACCGGCCGCACATCCTCTTTCTGGACGAGCCCACCGCCGGCCTCGACCCGCAGAGCCGGCTCGCCCTCTGGGAGATCCTCCACGCCCTGCACGGCGAGGGCCTGACCGTGCTGCTCACGACCCACTACATGGAGGAGGCCGACCAGCTCTGCGACCGCGTGGCGATCATGGACCACGGCCACATCCTCGCCCTCGACACGCCGGCCGGTCTGAAGGCCTCGGTCGGCGCCGACACGATCGTGCACGTCGCCACGACCGGCGATCCGGCCGCGTTGGCGGCCGCCCTGACGGCGGGTCTCGGCGGCAGCGCCCGGGCCGAGAGCGGCGACGGCGCGGTCACGATCTTCCTCAAGGGCGGCGACGGCGTGGTGCCGCGGATCGTGGCCCACGCCGAGTCGGGCGGCTTTGCCATCACCGACCTCTCGGTCCACGAGCCCACGCTCGAGACCGTGTTCATCACGCTGACCGGCAAGGAGCTGCGCGAGTGAGCGCCGCCACCGAGCAGCTCGAGACGCGGCGCGCGATGGGCTTTCGCCCATCGCGCGCCGCCGCCCTCGTGGCCTTCTGGGCCCTGCTGCTGCGCGACCTGCGCGTCCTGCGCAAGACGATCGTCGTGTTTGCCATCCGCACCGTCATGCAGCCGCTGCTGCTAGTCTTCGTGTTCACCTACGTCTTTCCCAGGATCGGCCAGGGCGTGGGTGGCTCGTCGGCCTCCGAGGCGAACTTCTCGACGCTGCTCATGGCCGGGGTCGTGGGGACCTCGATGATCTTCCAGGGGGTGCAGGCGGTCGCCCTGCCGCTCGTGCAGGAGTTCGGCTACACGCGCGAGATCGAGGACCGGGTGATGGCGCCGATGCCGGTGTGGGGGGTGGCGGTCGAGAAGATCGCCGCCGGCGCCGTGCAGGCGCTGATCGCCGGCCTCGTCGTGTTCCCGCTGGCGGCGATCATCCCGGCGACGCCGGTGCACCTGCACGTGCACTGGCTGTTCCTGCTGACGATCGCGCCGATCGGGGCGGTGCTCTCCGCGGCGCTCGGCCTGACGATGGGCACCCGGGTGAAGCCCCAGCAGGTGCCGCTGTTGTTCGCCATCGTGATCCTGCCGATCACGTTCCTCGGCGCGGTCTACTACCCCTGGGCCTCGCTCGCGCCGATCCGCTGGTTGCAGATCCTCGTGCTGATCAATCCCCTGGTCTACATGTGCGAGGGATTTCGCCTGTCGCTCACCTCGGGCATCGTGCACATGCCGGTGTGGGCCATCTACCTGGGGATGATCTTCTTCACCGCCGTGCTGTCGTGGGTGGGTATCGACGGGTTCCGGCGGCGCGTGCTCAGCTAGGCGAGAGACGGCGCCGGGGGCTCTTCGACCCTCGGTGCGACTGCCGTGGCGAGGACGTCGAGGAGCTCGACCACACCCTCCGATGGCGCCTGACGCAGCGTCGCGGTGATCGACACGGCCTCGCCGGCGTCGCGGCCGACCACGACGTGACCCTCGCCCGGGTCGGCGCCCGGCGCCGAGGGTCGCGCCGCCCCGGCCGTACGGTGCGGCGTCGAGACGACGCACGAGACGGCCCCGAGAACGTCGCAGACGGCCTGCGCCAGGCGCTCGAGAAGCGCCGCCTGGTCGCGTTCGGCCAGCGCCCCGGCGAGAGCGGGTCGCATGTCCCGGAGCGCCTCGGACAATCTTCTCAGGTCGTCGCGGCCTGAGCGCGACGCCGCCCGCAGCGAGGTGTTGTGCAAGGCCACGGCGGCCTGCCCGGCCACCGCCTCGCAGAGCCGCAGCTCCTGGCGGGAGTACGAGCGGGCGCGCCGGGCGTCGCTCGCTTCGAGCAGGCCGATCGCCTCGCCGCGGAAGACCAGCGGCAGCATGAGCAGGCTGCGGTCGCCGCCGGCGCGCAGGGTGGCGACCTCGGCCGCGTCGGCGTGCGGGTCGTCGACGTTGACCACCACCGCGATGTGCTCCTCGAGCACCTTGCGCGTGAGAGGGTACTGGCGCACGTCGTAGGTCTCCGTGTCGGGCAGGCGCTTGCCGGTCGCGTCGTACTCGGCCAGGGTGCGCACCAGCCGGCGTTCGCCGTCGTAGGTCGACACGGCGCAGAAGTCGCAGTCGAGCAGGTGGGTCACGCGGCGCGCGATCTCGGCGAGCAGCGGCTGCAGGTCGACCTCGCTGGCCACGGCGATCGAGGTCTCGACGATCGTGTCGAGCTCGCGTTCGCGGGCGCGCCGGGCGGCGAGCTGCGAGCTGCCGCCGATCGCCCGGGCGAGCTCCTCGATGTCGTCGACGGCGATCCGCCGGTGGCCGCCGGCGGTGCGCGTGCAGGGCAGAAAGCCGGTCGCCGTCCAGCGGCGGATGGTCACCGGCGAGACGCCGAGACGCCGGGCGGCGCGCTGCACGTTCAGGTAGGCGCTCATGTCGGCAACCTATCCGGCGCCGGGACGATGGTCAAGTTCGAGCAATTCCGAAGCCTTGTCGTGAGGAAGTTCGAACAAGGAATCAGCCTGTCGGTTTCGCTTGATAGCTGGGAGAATGCCGGTACCATCGGCGACCGGAGCCCGATCATCCGAGCAAGTTTCGGTCGCCTCTACTGCAAGTTCGACATCTCCGGTCAAACGGCTCGGAACGGGCGAAAGGGTGATCGACATGCGGGTCCTGCAACTGGGCGTCGGTTCGGTGGGCGAAGTGACGTCGCGCACGATGGCCCCCGACCCCGACGTGAGCTGCGTCGTGCTGGCCGACGTCGACGAAAAACGCCTTGCCGAGGTGGCCGCCAAGCTGCCGCCCGGCAAGGTCGAGTCGCTGCAGCTCGACGCCACCGACAAGGAGGCCCTGGTCAAGGCGCTGGCCGGCGTCGATCTGTGCTTCAATGCGCTGATCCCCGAGTACAACCCCGACATCATGCAGGCCTGCCTCGAGACCGGCACGAACTACCTCGACATGGCGGCCGCCGGACCGCGCGACATCGTCGGCACGGCCGACGTCGACGAAGAGATCGCCATGGACGCCGAGTTCAAGAAGAAGGGCCTCACGGCGCTCGTCTTCTTCGGTATCGACCCCGGCGCGAGCGACGTCTTCGCCCGGGCGCTGTACGACCAGTTCGACACCGTCGAGCGGCTTACGGTGCTCGACGGCGACAACAGCTCCGTCGACGGCGTCGACTTCGCGCCGAGCTTCTCGCCCACCACCATGGTCGAGGAGTGCCTCATCCTGCCGCCGCACGCCTTCGAGAACGGCACGATGATCCGCCGCAAGTCGCTCACCACCACCCGCGAGTTCGACTTTCCGGCGCCGGTCGGCAGGCTCAAGGTGTGGAACGTCGACCACGAAGAAGCGCAGCTCATGCCCATGTTCCTGGGCGACAAGGGTCTGCGCGACGCCGACTTCTTCATCGCCCTCGACGACCAGTGGGTCAACCTGTTGCTCACCTGGCGCAAGCTCGGCTTCGACCACAACAAGGAGATCCAGTTCGAGGGCGCCCGCTTCCGGCCGCTCGATCTGCTCGTCAGTCGCCTGCCCAAGGCCGTCGACCTGATCGGCCGCATGCACGGCGCGGTGTGCGTCGGGGCCCTGTGCGACGGCACGATCGCCGGCAAGCGGCTGCGTCGTTACATGTACCAGATCACCTCGCACGACGAGGCCTTCCGGGCGATGGGCGTGCAGGGCACCGGCTATCAGACGGGCATCCCGGCGGCCTGCGGCGCCCTGCTGCTGGCCAAGGGCATCGTGAGCAAGCCGGGCGTCTTTGCGCCCGAGCAGATCGATCCCGCGCCGTTCCTCGACCTCATGACCGAGCACGGCACGCCGTGGGGTGTCATGGACCTTCCGCTCGAGCAGTAGCTACGGGTCCCGTCGAGACAGATTCTTCTGGGGGGAGTGTCGCATGACGGAACATCCTGTGTCTGAGCCTGAGGGTCTGCGCGTCAGCCATGTCGGGCTGCTCGGCACGGTGGTCATCCTCTTCATCCTCGTGTCCTCCGGCGCCTTCGGCCTGGAGGACATGGTGTCGTCTTCGGGACCGGGGTTCACCATACTCATGCTGGTGGCCCTGCCCGTTCTGTTCGCCCTGCCCGTTGCTCTCGTCTGCGCGGAGCTGGGCTCCGCGTTGCCCGAGGAGGGTGGCTACTACCGCTGGGCGTACCGCACGATGGGCGAGTTCTGGGCCTTCCAGTCCGGCTGGTGGTCGTGGACCTCATCGTGGGTCGACTCGGCCGTGTACATCACTCTGGTGCAAGCCTACATAAGCGGCTGGTGGCCGCAACTGAACGGCTTCGAGCTCTGGCTCATCGGCGCCGCTCTCATCGCCTTCTTCGCCTACGTCAACATCCGCGGCCTCGATATCGTCGCTTTTGGCTCACTGCTGTTCACGATCGTGATCCTGGCGCCCTTCGCGGTCCTGACGATCCTCGGCTTCGCCCACTGGCATGGCAGCCCCTTCTCGCCCTTCATCCCTACGGGCCAGAGCTTCTTCTCTTCGGCCAACCTCGGCCTGGCGGTAGGAGTGTGGATGTACTCAGGCTACGATGGCATAGGGACCATGGCCGGGGAGATCCGCAACCCGCAGCGCGTCATCCCCAGGGCGCTGATGATCATTGTGCCGGTGGTCGCGCTCTCGTACATCCTGCCCACCATTGCCGGACTGGCCGGCTGGGGCCACTGGAACGACTGGGCCTCGAGTGGCGGCACCTCGTTCGTGCAGCTCGCTCAGCACCTCGGCGGGCCGATTCTCGGCTACATCATGCTGGGCGCTGCCGTGCTCAGCAACATGGCCCTGTATCAGGACTGGATGGGCCCGGGCTCACGGCCCACCTACATGATGGCCCATGACCGACTGCTGCCGCCGGTGTTCTGCAAGGTTCACCGCAAGTACGGCACACCCTGGGTGGCGATCCTCGTTCTGGCGGGGGTGAACGCGATTCTCATCATCACCACGTTCGCCAACCTGGTCGTCATCGACATCTTCCTCACCATGTTCTACTACTTCCTGATCTTCGCCTCGGCTCTGATATTGCGCCACAAAGAGCCCGACCTCGCGCGTCCCTTCCGCATCTGGGGCAACACGGCTGCACTTGCTCTGATCTCCGCGCCGGCCGTCGCCATCATGGCGTTCACCATCTACCAGAACGCGACCGACACCAGCATCGAGCTGTTCGGCTTGCCGGCCTACTTCGTCGGGGGTGCCCTTGCGGCGCTCGCGGGCCCGGTCGCGTATGTCATCTTCAAGCGCATCTACGGCGGCCGGAACGCCGAGCCGCCGGGCGGACCCACCGAGCCGCCAGTCGAGCCGACCGAGACGCCGGTCGAGTCGGCCAAGGTCGTCTGACGAGAGAAACGCAGACGTGGCGCACGAGCGGTACAGATCGAGGGAGGGATCGTGCTTCCATCAAGAATCCTGGTGGCGACGGATGGCTCTCCGGCCGCGAAGGCGGCAGAGGAGTTTGCCGCCGAGATGGCCGTGGCCGAACACGCCAGCGCCGTGGTCATCGTGACGGTGATCCGGGAGCACACGTCGCACGTGGGCGTTGTGCCGGCCACGGCAGCGGAGATAGAAGCGGGCGAGCATCTGGTCAAGGAGGCGGCCGGACACGTTCGAGAGGTGATGGGCAACGACTCCTTGCCGATCGAGACGCGAGTGTTCACAGCCCTGTCCGAGGCCGGAGCGATCGTCGCCGAGGCGCACGCCACGGGCGAGTGCAGCCACATCGTCATGGGTGCCCGTGGCCATGGCGGATTCACGACCCTGCTTCTCGGGTCGACCAGCCACCAGGTCGTTCAGGGATCCCACTGCCCCGTCACGATCGTTCGCGCGTAGCGGGCGCGGGCCCCGCAGGCGCCCGCCCGGGGTCCCGAGCCGCGACTCATCCGAGCCGCGACTCGTCACGGCGCCGCGCCCGCACGCTGTCTCTGCGCTCCTTCCGGCCCGTCCGTCGCCGGTCCGCGGGGCAGGTGTGGCGTTCCGACTCTGTGGATACCTTAGGGGTGACGCCGGGTCGGGAGCCTCTCGGCGCTCGATCCAGGCGACAATGTGCGACCACCGACCCAAAGGAGCGCGTATGAGTGAACTGATGGTCCTGGGCTTCGAGAACGAAGCCGCCGCCGACGCCTTCGGCCTCAAGCTGGCCGACATGCAGAAGGACATGATCGTCCAGCTGCAGGACGCAGCCGAGGTCGTACGCGACCCCGACGGCAAGCCGCACGTCAAGCACGACACCCACCTGGTCGGGGCGGGCGCCATGGGCGGCGCCTTCTGGGGCATGCTCTTCGGCCTCTTGTTCTTCGTGCCCTTCCTGGGTCTTGCCATCGGCGCCGGCATGGGCGCCCTGTTCGGCAAGCTCGGCAAGACCGGCATCGACAGTCAGGTGCTGCAGGAGATGGGCGACGCCGTGCCGCCGGGCAAGGCCGGCTGGTTCCTCCTCATCAGCCAGAAGACCGACGACAAGTTCGAGGCTGCGATCACGGGCACGGGCGCAAAGCTCGTCCGGTCCAACCTGACCGCGGAGCAGGAGGAGCAGCTCAAGCACGCCTTCGGCGCCCGCAAGCACGAGAAGTAGGACGCGCTCCATCAACGTGTGAAACGCGGCGGGGCGGCCTGACGGCCGCCCCGCCGCGCTCGTCGCGGGCGGCCGAACGGCGGCCGCCGTTCAACCGGCCTTCTTCGGGGAACCTGACCATCCATGGCGACGCTGTTTGCCGGGACGTCGGGGTTCGCCTACCCCGCCTGGAAACCGGAGTTCTACCCGGCCGACGTTGCCGCGTCGCGATTCCTCGAGCACTACGCCGCGCGGCTGAACTGCGTCGAGATCAACTACACGTTTCGCCGCACGCCGCGGGCCTCCACCCTCGAGTCCTGGGTGCGGGGCACGCCGCCAGGCTTCGTGTTCGCCGTCAAGGCGCACCAGCGCATCACCCACGTGGCGCGCCTGCAGGACGCCGGCGAGGCGACCGCGTTCTTCCTTGCGGCGCTCGAGCCGCTGCGCGCCGCGGTTAAGCTCGGTCCTGTCCTTTTTCAGTTGCCGCCCTACCTGCACCGCGACGTGGCTCGCCTGGCGGCCTTTCTCGAGCTGCTGCCCGACTGGCTGCGCGCTACGGTCGAGTTTCGCCACGAGTCGTGGCTGACCGACGAGGTCTTCGACCTGCTGCGCAAGCACAGCGTGGCCTTGTGCGTGGCCGAATCCGACAAGATCGTGGTGCCCGAGGTGGTCACCGCCGGCTTCGTCTACGAGCGTCTGCGCAAGCCCGCCTACACAGACGACGAGCTCGCGGACATCGCGGCGCGGGCGCGCCGGTTCCTGTCGTCTGGGCTCGACGTCTACCTCGTGTTCAAGCACGACGAGACCGCGGCGGGCGCCCTCGAGGCAGAGTCATTGCTGAAGGCGGCCTGAGGTCCTCCGTCCAAGCGTCGTGATCGGACGGCGGCGCGGCCGCCTGGATTAGGGCCGCAGCTCGGGGAGGCGGCCGCCCAGCGTGACCCAGGCGATCAGTCCCGACACGAGGATCACGACGCCGGCCACCACGAGCGAGATGGACAGGCCCGTGCGAAAGGCGCCGTAGGCGGCGTCGATGACGTGAGTGACGATCGGTCCGAACGCCTTCTCGGCGGCCGCCGCCGCGCCGTTTCCCTGGGACACCTGACCGGTCTCGATGGCGTTGATCACCGTCGTGCGAAACGCCGTGGGTACGCCGAGGTCGACCAGTCGCCGGGTGAGGTCGACCGTCAGGGTGCCGTTGAGCAGCGAGCCGAGCACTGCCACGCCGACCACCGACCCCAGTTCGCGGGCCGTCGTCGTGGCTCCAGCGGCCATCCCCGAGTGCTCGGCCGGCACGACCGCGAGCGCCACCGAGGTGACCGGCACGACGGCGGTGCCGAAGCCGAGGCCGGCCAAGGCGAGCGCTGGGGCGAGCGTGGCGAAGCCGACGTGGCCCCGCAGCGCCGCGTCGGTCGTCAGCATGCCGACCCCGGCGGCGAGACAGCCGAGCACGGTCGGCAGGCGCGGCCCGGCGCGCGCCACCCAACGCCCCGTCAGGGCCGAGGCGGCGATCATGGCGACCGCCATGGGCACGAACAGGGTGGCCGTGCGGTAGGCCGAGTAACCCACCACGACCTGCAGGTACAGGGCCGTGAAGAAGAAGATGGAGAAGATGCCGAAGTAGGCGGCGAAGGCGACCGTCAGGGCGCCGGTGAACGGCGCCCGCAACAGGAAGCGGTGATCGAAGATCGGGGAGCGGCTGCGCTGCTCGACCACCACGAACAGGACGCCGGCCACGGCGGAAAGCACGAACAGCGTGACGACGGCCGGGTCGAGGTAGCCGGTGGTCTCGCCGTGGATGACGGCGAAGATCGCGGCGCCCAGCGCGAGCGGACCAAGGATGAAGCCGGCGATGTCGATGCGGCCGGCCTGCGGGTCGGCGCTCTCGGGCACTGTGACATGGGCGGCGAGCAAGACGAGGAGACCGGCGCCGAGGTTGAACCAGAACACGGTGCGCCAGCCGCCGATACCCACGAGGACGCCGCCGATCACCGGCCCCATGGCCAGCGCCAGGCCGGCGACGGCGGCCCACATGCCCAGCGCCCGGGCGCGCAGGGCGCGCTCGGGGTAGAGGTGGCGGATGATCGACAGCGTGCCCGGCTCGCTCGCGGCGGCGCCGACGCCCATGATCACCCGGGCGGCGACCAGCGTGGACACGGTGGGGGAGAGCGCCCCGAACAGCGAGCCGCCGATGAACACGCCGAGACCGCCCAGCATCACGCGCTTGCGCCCCAGACGGTCGCCCAGGGTGCCCATCGCCAGCATCAGGGCGGCGAAGGTCAGGGCGTAGCCGTTCACGACCCACTGCAGCTGAGCGACGCCGGCGTGCAGGCTCGACTGCACGTCGGCCAGAGCGACACTGACGATCGTCGTGTCGAGGAACGTCAGGAACAGGACCGCCGTGAGGGTCGCAAGGGCGGGGCGGCGGCCGCCTGTGGCGGCCGCCGCCCCGCCGCCGCCCTCGAGCTCGGGACGTGCCATCGGGCGCCCTTAGGCGCTCTCGGTCACGGCGACGTGGAAGGCGACGGGCTCGCCTGTCCCTGCTCCAGCTTGAGCAGGGCCTGGAAGCTCGGCGCCGAGACCTTCCAGACGCCGCCCTCGAGCACGGCCTGTCCCTTCTCGTTCGGTAGCGCCACCTGCCCGCCCTGCTCGATCGAGTAGGTCACGTCGGCGGTGGTCGGGGAGGTGACCGTGACCGCCGTCACCTTGGCCGTCGTCGCCTTGGCGATCGCTGAGTTCGCCTGCGCCTGGATCACGGTCGCGAACTGCTGGCCGTTCTGCAGGAGCGTGATCTTGGTCGCCGCCGGCGTCGCGCCGGAGAAGAACGTCTGCCAGGCGCTCGTGATCGCCGCCGTGGGCGAGACGCTCATCGAGGGACTCGGCGTCGGGCTCGTCGAGGCGGCAGTCGACGAGCTGCCGCAGGCGGCGACGAGCACCGGCAACGAAAGGAGGCACACGGCAAGCGCGGCGCGGCCCGTCCACGATCGTGTCAAGAACCTCATGGGGTCAACCTCCTGATGATGTGTTGGTCGACGGCGGCCGCGCGTGGCCGCTTCGATGACTCCTTTCCCCACAGTACGGTTTTGTCAACAATGATGGACGCGACTGGTCCCGACGTCGGGCGTCGCCGGAGCACGGCGCCTCGACCGGAGCGTGGCGGTTGCGCTCGCCCCCAGCGGCGGTAGTCTACGACCATGAAAACGGACGCCGCCGCGTGTCTCCCGTGGCGAACGGAAGGAGTGCCCTGTGTCGATCACGCTTGATGGCCGGTCGCTTGAGATCGAGAGCCTCGTGCGCATCGCCCGCGACGGCGAGCAGGTCGAGCTCGACCCGCGGGCGCTGGAGCGCATCCGCGTGTGCCGCGCGATGCTCGAAGAGAAGCTCGCCGCCCACGAGATCATGTACGGCACCAACACGGGGATCGGCGAGTTCTCCGAGGTCGTGCTCACCGACGAGCAGGTCGGGCTGTTCCAGCGCGCCCTCGTCTACAACCATGCCGCCGGCATCGGCGAGCCGGCGCCGATCGACGTCGTGCGGGCGGCGATGGCCGGCCGCATCAACGTCCACGCCCACGGCAACTCCGGCATCCGTCCCGAGATCACGCTGACCCTCGTCGCGATGCTCAACCGCGGCGTGACGCCGGTCGTCTGCCAGAAGGGCTCGGTCGGCGCCTGCGGCGACCTCGCTCCCATGGCCCAGCTCGCGCTCTCGCTGATGGGCGAAGGCGAGTCCTTCTACCAGGGCGAGCGCGTTGCCACGCGCCTGGCCATGGAGCGCGCCGGTATCGAGATACCGGGACTGCAGGCGCGCGACGGTCTGGGCACGATCAACGGCGCCAACGTGCTCACCGCCATGAGCGCCCTGCTGCTCCACGACACCGACCGCTGGCTGCGCCAGGCCGAGATCGCCTGCGCGATGTCGCTCGAAGCACTGCTGGCCAACCTCAAGCCCTACGACGCGCGCCTCCACGAGCTGCGCGGGTTCCCCGGGGCGGTGCGCAGCGCCGCCGCCATCAGACGCTGCATCGACGGCAGCGACCTGGCGACCGGTAAGATCAAGACGAAGGTCCAGGACGCCTACTCGATGCGCTCCTCGCCGCAGGTGATCGGCGCCGCCCACGACGCCGTCGCCTGGGCGCGCACGCAGGTCGAGATCGAGCTGAACGGGGTCGGCGACAACCCGATCTTCATCCCCGACGACAGGCTCACGCTCACCGGCGCGAACTTCCAGGGCACGCCCGTCTCGCTGCCCATGGAGCTGGTCGGCCAGGCGATCACCATGGTGAGCGTCCTGTCGGAGCGGCGCATGAACCGGCTCGAGAACCCGGCCCTGAGCCAGGGCCTGCCCGACTTTCTCACCGCCGAGCCGGGCTTCTACAGCGGGCTCATGCTCAGCCAGTACACGGCCGACACGCTCATCACCGAGCAGCGCATCCTCTCGGCCCCGGCCTCGACCATGTCGATCCCGGCCGCGGCCGACCAGGAGGACTTCGTCTCGATGGGCATGAACACAGCCCTGAAGAACCGCCAGATCCTCGAGAACGCATGGGCCGTGGTCGGCATCGAGCTCATGGCCGCCGCCCAGGCGCTCGACTTTCGCGAGTTCACGCCGGGAGTGGGCGTGCGCGCCGCCCACGAGGTCGTGCGGCGCCACGTCGAGCACCTGGCCGAAGACCGGCCGCTCTACTCCGACCACAACGCCATGGCGGCGCTCGTGGCCTCGGGCGAGGTCCTCGAAGCCGTCGAGGCCGCCGTCGGGCCGCTGGGCTGAGGCGGCGCGGCGCCGGGGTCGGCCTGGGTCTTGCATCAGAACCGGCGTCGGTATAACCTCTTGCATCATTCTTATGCAAGGGGGCTTCGCTTCCGTCGTCGGCGTTCCCGCCGACCGGGACGGTGCCCACGGATCAGCAGACCGGTGCCTGTCGTCAACGCCCGCGGACGCGCGGGGCGCGCGTGGCGTAGTATCGTGTGCTTGTTATCCGAAGGCGGCGCCACTCGGCGCCACCGAAAGGGGGATGGAAGATGAGTGTCCCACTTCACCGGGTGTCGCGGAGGTCAACGCGACGCCTCGCCCTGTGGTCGATCGCGACCCTGTTCGTGATCGCCATAGTGGCGCTGCTGGCCGCGTGCGGCAGCAGTAGCAGCACGTCGAGCAGCACCAGCCCGAGCGCGACCGCGCGCACCGATGGCGGCGGCCACCTGGACGCCGGCGGATCTCGCCGCGGTCACGACGGACTCGTCGCTCAAGGCGATGTTGCCGAGTGCCATCGTCAGCGCCAACAACCTGCGGGTCGCCAGCGACATCCCGTACGCTCCCGTGGGAGTACTACGTCAGCCCCACCAGCAAGCAGGTGACCGGCTTCGACTACGACCTGGCTCCAGGCCATCGGCAAGAAGATCGGCATCCCGACGTCGTTCAACGAGACGCCCTTCGACAGCATCATCCTGGCGATCAAGGGCGGCCGGCGCGACATGATCATGTCCGACATGTACGACAACGCCGCAGCGCGAGTCGCAGGGCGTGGACCTTCGTCGACTACGCGTACGACGCCACCTCGATGCTCGTCCCCAAGGGCAACCCCAAGGGCATCACCAACCTCGACAGCCTGGCCGGCCAGACCGTCTGCTGCGAGAGCGGCACGACCCAGCAGGCCTGGCTGCAGACCTTGAACACCCAGTTCACGCAAGCGGCAAGAAAGCCATGACCGTCCTGGCGCTGCCGAACCAGCCCGCCGCACTGCTCGCCATCACGAGCGGTCGCGCGGTCGCCGACCTCACCGACCACTCGACCGCCGTCTACAACGCCAAGACGATCGGCAACGGCAACACCCTCCAGGTCGTCGTCGACCCGGCGGCGCCCAAGGGCTACCAGCCGACGCTCGTTGGCATCGGCATGGTGGCGATCCGACACCGCGCTTGTCACCACCGTGCAGAAGGCGCTGCAGGACCTGATCAACGACGGTAACTACGCGAAGATCGTCAACTCGTACGGCCTGACTCCGGTGACCTCGGCTCAGATCAACCTGGCCACCAAGGCGAGCCCGGCGGCGAGCCCTTCCTCCTGATCTAGGGGCGCGTGATGGCAACTCAGGATCAGAGCCTGCCGGTCGGGGCCGGTCTGCCGGCCCCGACCGACACACGCCCCGAGGCGATCAAGGCCATCCCGGTCCGCCACTGGGGCCGCTGGATCAGCGCCGCCGTCGTGATCTACATTGTGGTCGCGCTGCTCTACTCGTTCATCAAGAGCCCGAACACCGACTGGAGCGTGGTCGGCAACTACCTCTTCAAGCCCCTGGTGCTGCGGGGCGTCCTCCTTACCATCGAGCTGACCTTCGTCTGCATGATCGTCGGCGCCGTGGGGGGCACGATCCTCGCGGTCATGCGCCTCTCCGAGAACCCGGTGCTCTCGACCATCGCCTGGGCCTACATCTGGTTCTTCCGCGGCACTCCGGTGCTATGTGCAGATCATCCTGTGGGGCAACATCGGTGTGCTCTACAGCCGCTTCTACGCCGGCCTGCCGTTCACCGGACTGTCGCTCGGCTCGACGGACACCGGAGTACTCGTCAACCACCTGCATCGTGGTGGCGATCCTCGCCCTGGGCCTGAACGAGGCGGCCTACGCCGCCGAGCTCGTGCGCGCCGGCATCATCTCGGTGGACGCCGGCCAGACCGAGGCGGCCTCGTCGCTGGGCATGTCGCCCACGCTCATCATGCGGCGCATCGTCCTGCCGCAGGCCATGCGGGTGATCATCCCGACCATGGGCAACGAGACCATCAGCATGCTCAAGACGACCTCGCTGCTCGCGGTCCTGGGCGGCGGCGTCGAGCTGTTCGGCCGGCTGCAGATCGTCTACTCGCAGACCTTCCAGATCATCCCGCTGCTCATCGTGGCCTGCCTCTGGTACCTGGCGATCACGACGGTCCTGACCGTCGGTCAGATCTACCTCGAAGCGGTACTTCGGCCGGGGCTTCGGCCAGAAGGAGGCCGAGGCCGCCGAGAAGCGCGCCGGGCGAAGGGCGGCGAGGGCTCATGGCTGAGACCGAGTCGCACATCGCCGCGCAGGCCGATCTCGAGCTCGCGACCGGTGAACCGATGGTCAAGGCCGAGCAGGTCTGGAAGAGCTTCGGCAAGCTCGACGTGCTCAAGGGCATCGACTTCGAGGTCATGCCGCAGCAGACCTACGTGCTGCTCGGGCCGTCGGGCGGCGGCAAGTCGACGCTGCTGCGCTGCATCAACCACCTCGAGAAGATCAACGCCGGGCGGCTCTGGGTCGCCGGCGAGCTCATGGGCTACCGCGAGCGGGGCGCCGTGCTGCACGAGATGAAGGCCCGCGACGTCGCCAAGCAGCGCTCCACGATCGGCATGGTCTTTCAGCGCTTCAACCTGTTCCCGCACATGACGGCCATCCAGAACGTCATGGAATCGCCCATCCGCGTGCAGCACGTGCCGCACAAGCAGGCCGACCAGGAAGCCGAGGAGCTGCTGCGCCGCGTCGGTCTGGGCGAGAAGCTCGACACCTACCCGGCCCAGCTCTCGGGCGGCCAGCAGCAGCGCGTGGCGATCGCCCGGGCCCTGGCCATGAAGCCCAAGCTGATGCTCTTCGACGAGCCCACCTCGGCGCTCGACCCCGAGCTCGTCGGCGAGGTGCTCGACGTCATGAAACAGCTCGCCCGCGACGGCATGACCATGGTCGTCGTCACTCACGAGATCGGCTTCGCCAAAGAGGTCGCCGACGGCGTCGCGCTCATGGACGGCGGCGTGATCGTCGAGAAAGGCCCGCCCCAGGACGTCCTGGTCAACCCCAAAGAGGACCGCACGAAGCTGTTCCTCTCGAAGGTCCTGGCCTAGTGCGGCGGGGGCGGGGCGGGCGGCCGCAAGGCCGCCCGCCCCGCCGCCCACGGGTCGCCCTGCCCACCGCGCATCGTCCCGCCGCCCAAGGTTCGACCCGCCGGTCGCCCACCCGGTCCCGCTGCTTCAGCGCTGCGTCCCAAACGCCTTCGCGCTGCGCTCCAAACCCCTTTCGCGCCACCGCACCCCGGCCCCGGGCAACGGGTTTATCACTGCCACCATAGGGTCAACCTCTGAGGGATCGCCAACAATCCACACCCTTGACGCGGAGGGCAGACCGATGGCACGTCAGTGCGTCGATTGTCGAGACTACCCAAGCGAGAGCAACTGCGACCTTACGATCTGCAGTGGCAACGAGGAGCACCTGATCGACGCGGCTGTGATTCACGCCGTGACGGTCCACGGCGAGACGGACACGCCCGAGCTGCGTGAGTCGACTCGCCAGTCGATGAAGCCCGAGAGCAGCCTCTACCGCGCGGCATAGGGTCGCGGGGTCGAGCGTCCGCCGGGCGGCAGCCCGGCGGCGGCCACAAGTCTGAGAGAAGCGAAGCGGCGGCCGCCCGGAGGGCGGCCGCCGCTTCGCGCGCTTCGCAGGGTAACCCCAAGGCGTGAGCCGGGGCACCACTTGCTCCGGCGCTTGCCGCACTCCTTCCTCGGAAACCGTTTCGGCCCGGCCGGAAGGGGTTTGGCGGCGATGGTAGTATCTGTTGCGGGATGTCTCCCAGCTTGACTTCACCGGACTGGAGCCTATAGTGCCCATGTGTCTGAGCCGCGCTCCGCGCCATTCCGGCAACGTCCCTTCCAGCCCCACAGGGTGACCGTGTGATCGTTTTCGAGAACGTCACGAAGATGTACGACCAGAACGTCCCCGGCATGCAGGAGGCGACGTTCCACATCGAAAAGGGCGAGTTCGTCTTTCTGGTCGGCCCGTCGGGCTCGGGCAAGTCGACGCTCATCAAGCTCGTGCTCAAGCAGCTCGAGCCCACCGAGGGCCGCATCCTGGTCGCGGGTCGCAACCTGCAGACCCTGCGGCGCAGCAAGGTCCCGCTCCTGCGCCGCAACATCGGCTGCGTCTTTCAGGACTTCAAGCTGCTGCCCAACAAGACGGTCTACGAGAACGTCGCCTACGCCCTCGAGGTCGTCGGCGAGCACCGCCGCTCCATCCGCCGCAAGGTGCCCGAGATCCTCAACCTCGTCGGGCTCGCCGACAAGACCAACAGCCTGCCCCACGAAGTCTCGGGCGGCGAGCAGCAGCGCGTCTCGGTGGCCCGCGCCTTCGTCAACCATCCGCCGCTGCTCCTGGCCGACGAGCCCACGGGCAACATCGACCCCGAGACCTCGATCGGCATCATGCAGCTCCTGCTGCGCATCAACCGCACCGGCACCACCGTGGTCATCGCCACCCACGACCGCGAGATGGTCGACCGCATGCGCCGGCGCGTGATCGGGCTCGACGCCGGCCGGCTCGTGCGCGACGAGCGTCGGGGGGTGTACGACAGTGAGACTTAGCTTCTTTCTTGGCGAGGCGTTCGACTCGCTGCGCCGCAACTGGGTGATGACGATCGCGAGCGTCCTCACGGTGCTCGTGACCATGGCCATCCTGGGCGTCGTCCTCGTCACCGACAAGAACCTGAAGGAGGGCACGACCAGCCTCACCAACAGGGTCGAGATCGAGGTCTTCATCAAGGGCGCGCCGCCGCAGCAGTCGGCGATCGACGCGCTGGCACGCCAAGATCCGCGCCATGCCCGAGGTCAAGAACTTCGCCTACGTCACGCAGGCCCAGGCGCTGATCGATCTCGAGCACATGCTCGGCTCCAACTACAAGGAGATCGTGTCGAACCTCCAGAACAACCCGTTGCCGGCCTCGTACAAGATCTTCGTCAAGAACCCCAACGACGTCGACAGGGTGGCGGCGCGCTTCTTCAACGACCCGAACGTCGACAACGACCCCGGCACCACCGACGGGGTGAGCTACGCCAAGGAGACGGTGCGCAACCTGCTGGGCACCGTCAATCTCGTCGAGAAGGCCATGTGGGTCGTCACCGTCCTGTTCGCCTTCGCCGTCGTCCTGCTCACGTCGACCACGGTGCGCCTGTCGATCTTCGCTCGGCGGCGCGAGGTCGAGATCATGCAGTTAGTCGGCGCCACCAACTGGTTCATCCGCTGGCCCTTCGTGCTCGAGGGCTTCATCACCGGCCTCGTCGGTTCGCTCATCGCGGCCCTCGCCGTGTGGGGCGCCAACGTGCTCGTCTACAACTGGATCCACCAGTCCAAGCTCGACTTCCTGCGGCCGATCAAGTATCCGCTCGTCGTGCAGTCGGGCGCCTGGCCGCTCGGTCTCATCCCGACGCTCGTGCTGGTCGGCGCCGTGCTCGGCGCCCTGGGCAGCGCGCTGGCGCTGCGCCGCTACCTGCGCGTCTGAGCCTTCCGGCGCCCGGCGCCGCTCTCTGGCGTCACTCGCCCTACGGCGCGTCGCTGGCGGCGCCCCGTAGGGCGGCCGGCTTGTAACCCCGGCGCCGCGGGGGCTACCATGGTCGTCCAATGCGACCATTCCTTGCCATCCTCGCCCTGCTCCTCGCCGTGCTCGCCGTGACCGCCGCGTTCGTGGCCGGCTACACGCTGCGCGGCGCCACGAACACCGGCCACGCCGCAAGTGCCGCCAGCCTCGACGCTCTCGTGATCGCCGAGCTCGAGGCGCACTACTACAAGCCCGTCGATGCCACACGACTCGACCAGGCGGGCGTCGCCGGCACGCTCAAGTCGCTGCACGATCCCTACACCGTGTACCTGACGGCCCAGCAGACCCAGGCGCTTGCCCAGTCCCTGTCGGGCAGCTACTCGGGGATCGGCGCCGCCTTCGAAAAGCGTGGCAAGGCTCTGGTGGTGACCCGGGTGTTCGCCGGCACGCCGGCCAAGGCGGCCGGCATCGCCCCCGGCGACGCCATCGTCTCTGTCGACGGCGTCGCCGTGGGCGGCGAGTCGGCCGCCACCGCGGCCGCCCACATCAGGGGCGCCGACGGCACGCGGGTCACGCTCGGGCTGCGCGTGGGCGGCAAGGGCAGCGTCCGCTCGGTCACGCTCACGCGGCGCAGGATCGCGGCGCCCGAGACCACCACGAAGCTCCTGCACCGCGGCGGCAAGACGATCGGTTACATCGCGCTGCCGAGCTTCGCCACCGGCGCGGGAGCCAGCGTCCGCCGCGACGTGACTCGCCTGCGGGCCGAGGGCGCCCAGGCGTTCGTGCTCGACCTGCGGTACGACCTCGGGGGCTGGATCGAAGAGGCTCGCAACGTCTCGAGCGACTTTCTGGCCGGCGGTGTCGTGGTCTCGACCCACGGTCTCCACGAGCCGACGCAGGTGTACTACGCGACCGGCGACCCCGCAACCTCGCTGCCGCTCGTCGTGCTCGTCAACCACTGGTCGGCGAGCGCCTCCGAGATCACCGCCGGGGCCCTTCAGGACCACCACCGGGCGACGATCGTCGGCACGCGTACCTACGGCAAGGGTGTCGCCCAGACCAACTTCTCGCTGCCCAGCGGGGCCACCTTGCACATGACGATCGCCGGCTACCTCACGCCGAACGGGCGCGACATCAACCACAAGGGCATCACGCCCAACGTGACGGTCGTCGACGATCCCAAGACGCCGCGCGACGAGGCGCTGGACCGGGCGGTGCAGTACCTCGTCAGCGGCCGTTAGGACGAGCCGTGCGGGCCGCCCGCCCGCCGCTCCCGCCGACGTGACCCCGCCGCGCCGCTCATGAGCCGCCTGCCCGTCCTGCCGCCCCCGCAGCTCGCCGCCCGCGTGACGCGCTGGGGCAAGTTCTGGTCGCTCGAGCCGCTGTTCGGCGACGAACGCGGGTTCCTCGGTGGCGAAGGGCGGCCGGGCGCCGCACGCCGACGATATCGTGCTCGCCGTGCCGGCCAGCGCAACCGCATGCTGATCGTCGAGGTGCTGGGCACGACGAAAGGACCTGCCGGCCGTCCTCAAGGGGCTGGAGGTGGCGCGCGGGGTGAGCCGGGAGTTCCTGGTGAGGCGCTCGACGAGGCAGCGGCGGTCGCCGCCGGCGGCGACCGCCGCCCCGACGCCGGGCGCCGCGACCTCGCCGACCTGCCCACCTTCACGATCGATCCCGACACCGCGCGCGACTTCGACGACGCCATCTCGGTGCGCGCCGAGGGCGCCGCCTACCGGGCCTGGGTCCACATCGCCGACGTCTCGTTGCTACGTCGCTCCCGACGGCGCGATCGACGCCGAGGCGCGACGGCGCACCTCGAGCCTCTACCTGCCGCTGTGGGCCGAGCCCATGCTGCCGGCCGAGCTCGTCGTCGGCGTCTGCAGCCTGGTCGCGGGGCAGCGCCGCAGGTCGGTCACGGTCGAGTGCACGTTCGACGCCGAGGGCCGCCGCACGTCGGTCGCTTCTGCCGTTCGACCATCGCCAGCGACCACCGGCTGACGTACGGCTTCGTCGACGGCGTGCTCGCCGGCAGGGTGCCGCCGGGCCTCGCGCCGCCCGGCGCGGCGACGTGTCGCCGGGCGGCGCGCCAGACCGCCGCCGGCGAGCGCCGGCCGGGCGACGGATCGCCGGCGCCGGACGAGGCGCCCGCCGGCGACGAGGCGCTCACCGGACGCCACCTGCTCCTCGCCGCCGAGCTGGCCGGCAAGCTGCGCGCCGCGCGCTTCGCGCGTGGCGCCCTGCAGATCGGCTCGTTCGAACCGGAGTATCGCTTCGACGCCAAGGGCGAGCTCGTGGCCGCCGAGCAGCGCCTCGAGAGTCCTTCGCACAGCCTCGTCGAGGAGTTCATGCTGGCCGCAAACGAGGCGGTCGCCCAGTTCCTCCTGGGCACGGCACGCGCGGGCCGTGTACCGCGTGCACGAACCGCCCGAGGCGGCGGCCACCGAGGCGCTGCTCGACGCCATGGAGGAGCTCGACATCCCCACGCCGCCGTTTCCCGGCGGCCAGTCGGCCACCGCGCGCGACATCGCCGCCGCCCTGCGCCGGCTCTCCGAGACGCTGCCCAAAGTGAGCGCCCGCGAGCATCGCGGCCGGCTCGCGTTCCCGCAGCTCCTGCTGCGCTCGCTCAAGCAGGCGCGCTACGACCCCGAGAATCTCGGCCACTTCGGCCTGGCGAGCGCCGGCTACCTGCACTTCACCTCGCCGATCCGCCGGTACGCCGACCTCGTCGTGCACCGCGCCCTGCTGTCCCAGCTCGGCGACGACGGGCTCGAGCTCAGCGCCGGCGAGCTCTCCGACATCGCCGCCCACTGCTCGACCATGGAGCGCACCATCGCCAAGCTCGAGCTCACCGCCGACGACATCGCCCTGGCCTTCCTGCTCGAGCGCCGGCTCCACGACGACGGTTGGGAGAGCGAGTTCGAGGGCGAGATCGTGGGCCTGATCGGCGGCGGCGCCTTTGTCCACTTCGGCGGCTCGTTCGAGGGTTTCATCCCGGTCCGCCACCTGAGCGACGAGTACGTGAGCGAAAGCCGCTTCGGCACGGCGCTCGTGGGCTCCGGCAACGGGCGCCGTTACCGCCTGGGCGACCGCATCCGCGTGCGCGTCGTGCGCGTCGACCGCGTGGCCGGCAAGGTCGAGCTCGTGCCGGCCGCCTCGCGGGTCGCGACCGCCGACGACGAGCGCGGCGGGCGGCCGCGGCTGCGCCCCGCCGCCCGCCGGCCGGGCGCCGCCACCTCGGCCCATGGACCGCGGCGCCCGGCGCCGGGACACTCGACCGGCAAGCGCAAACGGCGGTAGGTTAGGAGCGCCATGAAACCATCCGCCGACGAGACACGCCAGATCGCCGCCAACCGCAAGGCCTTTCACGACTTCTTCGTCGACGACCGGTTCGAGGCCGGCATTGCCCTGGTCGGCACCGAAGTCAAGTCGCTGCGCGAGGGCCGCGTCAACCTGCGCGACAGCTACGCCGAGGTCCGCGACGGCGAGGTCTACCTGGTCGGCGCGCACATCAGCCCCTACGAGCAGGGCAACATCTCAAACCACGATCCCCTGCGAGCGCGCAAGCTCCTGCTGCACGCCCACGAGATTGCCCGCCTGCAGCAATACGGTCTACGAAGTGTACGCGCA
>CAWCWZ010000047.1:0-17862 GCA_963799395.1 uncultured Actinomycetes bacterium | reverse complement strand
CGCCAAGGGCGGCGATCTCGTCTGGTACCCGGACTACTCGTCGTTCACCGTGCCCGACGAGGCCCTCACCCACACCTCCGAGCAGGTCATCTGGAACGCGCCCAAGGCCGGCACCTGGCAGGTGCTGGTGTGGGCGGCCGGCTTCAACGGCAGGTCGTTCGCCGAACACTACAGCGGCTCGGTCGTCCTCAACACGGCCGTAGTCGCGCCCACGAGCTGGACGGCCACCGCGCCCGCCGGCGGCACGGCGAGCGCCGACTTCACCGTCACCGACGGCGGCACCACCGCGCTTTCGGCGTACGCCGAAAGCCAGGCGACGAGCGACGGGACGCCTCTCTACGACGACGTCGCTCTCGCCCCCTTGACCGGCACGCTCGCTGGCACGCTCGATGGCATCTCCCCCATCCTCACCTTCACCCTGCCGCAGAACGTCGCCCTGGTCACCGCCGGGGCGACCTGGACGAGCTCCGACCCGAGCACGCTCGTCGACCTGGGTCTCTACGACCCGAGTCAGACCGACAAGGCCGAGAGCCTCGCCTCGACGAGCCAGGGCAACGCGGTCGTCGTGGCCAACCCGATGGCCGGCCTGTGGACCCTCATTCTTGGCTACGGCAACCCGGCGCTACCGTCGGCCGACGCCGACTACACGGTCACGGTCGACTACGTGGCGCCGACGGCGATCGACGGGTTCACGGCGTCCGGTACGGCCGACGACCCGGTCGTGGTCGCCCCCGGCGACACCGGCACCATCCACGTGTCGATCGACGTGCCGGCCGACGCCGAGCCCGGCGACGTTATCACCGGCACGCTGCACTTCTCGACGGTCGCTGACGGGACCCAGACCGAAGGCGGCGACCACCTCGGCTCGGTGCCCGTGACGATCACGGTGGCGGCACCCGACTGACGCGCACGAACGAAGAGAGGGGGCGGCCCTGCGGGCCGCCCCCTCTCTTTGCCCTCAGGCCCGCGGGCGAGGCCTTGCGGCCTCGCCCGCGGGCCCTGTCTGCTTTCTAGAGCCGCAAGCCGCAGTCGTCGAGCCAGACCAAGGCGGCGTCGAACTGCTCCATGTAGGCGGGCACGCCGTGGTAGCCCTCGACGGGCACGGCGTCGGCGACGGTGAGCCACACCGCGATGCCCGCTCCGATCACCGCACCGGCGAAGGCCCGCACGGACACGTCGTCGGCGGAGCGCCCCACGCGGGCTGCGAGGGCCTCGGTGAATCCGCGGATGGTCGTGGCAAGGTCGTCGAGCATGCGGGCGCGCAGCTCCGGGACTCCGAGAATGAGGTCCTGCCGTTCGCGCTCGAGGGCCAGCTGATCGGGTGTGAGCGCCCCGAAGACCGCGGCCATGCCCGCACGCATGGCCTGGATCGGGCTCAGCTCCGGCGGCTGTTCGGCGAAGGCGGCGAACAGCAGCGGGTCGAGGGCGTCGTGGATGACGACGTCCTCCTTGGTCGGGAAGTAGCGGAAGAACGTACTCGGCGAGACCTCGGCGGCCGCGGCGATCTGCTCGACGGTCGTCACCTCATAGCCCTGCGTGCGAAACAGCCGCAGGGCGGCCTCCTGGATGGCTTCGTGCGTCCTGGCCTTCTTGCGCTCACGTAACCCAGACAAGCCGCTTGCCTTTCGTCTCGCCCACCTATCTGCCGCCCGCAGCCGGCTGCACCGATTCTGCACCTTTGGCGCCGGTCGCCGCAACGACCGCGGGACCGGGCGGTGTCGCCGACAGCTCGGGCGGTGTCGCAGCCGACGGCTCGGCCGCCTCGCCCGCCTCCGAGCGGCGCGGTAGGAACACGAGGGCGAGCACGATACCCGCGACCGCGATCGCGGCGCACACCGCGAGCATCACGTCCATCGCGTGCACGAAGGCGGTGCGCACCATCGCAGACAGCGCTGCCGAACCGATCTCGTGGGCCACGGCAACGCCCTCGGCGACGCTGTCGCGCACGACCGCGCCAAGGGCGGCGGGCACCACTGCCGCGTGAAGGCCGGAGCGGTAGGCGGAGCTCAGGATCGAGCCGAGGACGGCCACCCCGAAGGTGCCACCGACCTGGCGCAGCGCCATGATCACGGCCGAACCGACACCGCTATGCTCGGCCGAGAGCGCCCCCAGGGCGGCGTTCATGGCGCCGGGCAGGGCGAAGCCCAGCCCGGCGCCCACCACCGTCACCCACACGGCCGAGAAACCGTAGCCGCTGCCCACTCTGGTGAGAGAGCCCATGAAGAGCCCGGCGGCGATCAGCGCGAACCCCCAGGCCACGGTGATCTTGGCGCCGGCCGGGCGGGTGAGCCGGTCGGCGAGCACGGCGCCGACCACGAGACCGCCGATCATGGGGAGCAGCCGCACGCCGGCGCCCAGGGGGTCGAGGCCGACGATCGCCTGGTAGTACGTCGGCACCGTGAACAGCAGGCCGAACATGGCAAACGAGACCACGGTGGCGAGGATCGTGCCCCAGGTGAAGCCCCGGGAGCGAAACAGCGTCAGATCGACCAGCGGCCGTCCGGCCGGGCGCCGGGGTACGATGCGTTCCCAGGCCACGAAGACGACCAGCACCAGTGCACCGGCGACCATAGCGAGAAGGTCGACGGCATGGCTCCAGCCTTCCTGCCCCGCCTCGATCAGGCCGTAGCTGAGCACGGTCAGACCCGCGCTCGACAGGAGCACGCCGACGTAGTCGATGCGGGCGCGGTGGGCGCTGCGCGATTCGGGCATGAGCAGGGCCACGGCGACCAGTGCCACGGCGATCACCGGCACGTTGATGAGAAACACCGAGCCCCACCAGAAGTGGGTGAGCAGCCAGCCGCCGAGTATCGGCCCGATCGGGTAGGCCACCATGGTCATGCCCATCACGACGGTGATCGCCCGCTGGCGCTCGTCCTCGGAGAACAGCACGGGGATCACCGCGATCGACAGCGGCACGATGAAGGCGGCGCCGAGGCCGAGGAACGCGCGGGCGGCGATCAGCTGTCCCGCCGACGTAGAGTAGGCGCAGGCCAGCGAGGCGATCCCGAACACCACGAGGGCGACGAGGAGGAGCTTCTTGCGCCCGTAACGATCGCCCAGCAGCCCGGCGGGCAGCAGCATGGCCGCAAAGACGAGGCTGTAGGAGACGACGAACCACTGGAGCACGCCGCCGTTCGTGACGTGCAGCGAAACCGCCAGGGTGGGCAGCGCGAGGTTGAGCACGGTCAGGTCGAGACCGACCACGAGGCCGCTGACGGCGAGCGCCCCGAGCGCCCACCACCGGCGCCGGCCGGCGGCCATGGTGGCTGCATTCATGGCAGGGACCACCTTTCAGTAGTTGCTAACTACTGACAGTCTCTACCATTTAAGTGTCGCTGTCAAACGGCTCGCGGGAGATCCGTTTCAGCCGTCGGCGGGCGCCACCTCGACGCGGTTCTTGCCCTTGCCCTTGGCCACGTAGAGAGCCTCGTCGGCGGCGCCGACCAGGCCGTCGACCTCGGGCGCCACGCCCGGGTAGACGGCCACGCCGATGCTCACGGTGACGCTGCCGAGATCGGTCCCGTCGGCGGCCGTGAACGTGGTGCCCGCGATGCGCTCGCGCAGCCGTTCGCTCACGCCCGCGGCCGCCGTGGGCGTGTGCGGCAGGATGACGGTGAACTCCTCGCCGCCGTAGCGGCAGGCGATGTCGAGGTCGCGGCGCACCTCGCGAGCGATGAGCGCTCCGAGGACCCTCAGGACCTCGTCGCCGGCCTGGTGTCCGTAGCGGTCGTTGTAGTGCTTGAAGTCGTCGACGTCGATCATGAGCAGCGAGACCGGCGTGCCGTAACGCCGGGCGCGCACGAGCTCGGCCTGCAGGCGCTCATAGAAGAACCGGTGGTTGAACAGGCCCGTGAGGCCGTCCCTGATCGCCTGCTCCTCGATCGCCTGGTAGAGGCGGGCGTTGTTGATGGCGGCGGCCGCCTGTTCGCCGAGACCCTGGGCGAGGTCGAGCTCGTCCTCGCCGAAGCTCCGCGGCTCGACCTCGCTCAGTCGCAGGATGCCGAGAGGCCGGCCGCCGAAGCGCAGCGGCACGCTTACGCAGGTCTGTTCTCCGTTGGCGAGCATGCGCGCCCGGGCGTCGGGCGCGAGGTCGCCGTCGTCGAGGCAGTCGACGACCGGTCTCCCCGCCCGCAGGGTCCGGCGGTCGCTGGGATGCTCGCCGAGGGCACGGATCGTGCCGGGCGCCTCGCCGCCCGGAGCCGCGCCGCCGCCGGACTCGGACTTGAGGATCAGCCGGTCGCCGTCGGCGTCGAACTCGTAGACGACCGCGCGCCAGGCCTCGAGCGCCGTCGCCGCCTGGCGGGTGACCCGGGCGAGCACCTCGCCCAGCACCACGGTCGAGGTGATCGCCCGGCTCGCCTCGAGCAGCGACGAGAGGTGACGGGCCTGTTCGTCACGCTGCCGGTAGAGCCTGGCGTTGTGGATGGCCGTGGCCGCCGTCGAGGCGAAGGCGATCAGCAGCTCCTTCTCCTGGTCGTCGAAGCGCAGCACCTGGTCGGTGCTCGACACCGAGAGCAGCCCCATCACCTCGTCGCCGAACACGAGGCTGGCCTCGATCACGCTCTTCTCGCCCCACTCCTGCATCTCGGCCAGCAGCCCGGGGTCGGCGGCGGCGAACTCCTCGTCGTCTACGTGGTACTCGGCGAGACCGCGCTTGGCCAGCGCCCGCCGGTAGATGGGATGCTCGTCGAGCCGGTAGGTCGTGCCCACGAAGGCGGCCGCGGCCGCGGGATCGTCGCGCACGTGCGACCACACCGACACGAGCTGCTCGGTCTCGGGGTGGTATTCGTAGATGTCGACCGAGGTCAGGCCGAAGGCCTCGTCGACGCCCCGGCAGATTCCTTCCATCACCTCGTCGAGCTCGAGGCTCGTCGCCAAGCCGCGACAGGCGTCGAAGAGCGCCGCGAGGCGCCGGCCCTGGAGCTCGGCGAGCTCGCCGGGACGCGCGCCGGCGTCTGGCTGCGATCGGCGCCGCGCACCGCGCGCCTTCGCTCCCGCCTGCGACCTGCCGCCCTGCGCCATGCGTGACCCCCGTGTACGCTGCGTACGCACCGATTCGGCGCGCGCCGGCTCGACCCTGCACCGCCCTCGAGCGCGACCGCCTCCGCGGCGCCGGTCGGCCTGTGGCGGAGGCGGTGTTAGCCCTCGGGAGGGTCGTCGCCGTGATCGGCGGTCGCCGGCGCCTCGGCAGGATCAGACACGAAATCGATGTCGATGCTCCCGCACGACGGACACATCTCCTCACCGACGCGCGAGGTCAACCCCCTGAACGTACGGCCGCACTCGTGACAGACGAACTCGTAGTCGGTCATGGCTCGCAGCTCCTCGTCGACGCCCTCATTCTATGCGCTTGCCCACCCGCGTCCAGAGGCTGACGGCCGCGGGGCGGACCGGGCCGCGCCTAGCGCGCGAGCGGCCCGGCGAAGCCGACGGGCCGGTCGCGCACGATGAGACGGTTGGCGGTCACGTTGGACCCGCGGTTGCCGGCCCCGTCGGTGGCCACGACCGTGAACCGGTACACGCCGATCGGCAGCCGGCAGACGAAGATGTAGTCGAGGGCCCGGTCGACCGCGACGTTGGCCAGCACAGCCTTCCGCACCAGCACACCGCGGGCGTTGTGGATGCGGATGATCGCCGTCGCCGTGGGGCTGCCTGGGCGCGGGTCGCCGACGTAGAACCGCAGGGCGGTGCGGGCGCCGCGGACGGCGGCCGCGGACCACTTGGCGACGGGCCTCGGACGGCGGGTGTCGATACGCACGCAGCCTTTCCGGGGGGCCTCGACGTTGCCGGCGTTGTCGGTCGCACGATAGAGGAACGGGTGGACGCCGTCGCCGCTGTGATCGGCCGGCGCTGCCACGGTGAACGACACACTCCTCACCCAGGTCTTGCCGTGATCGAGCGAGTAGTGGATAGAGGCGACCCCCGAGCCGCCCCTCCCGTCGCTCGCGCCGAGCTCGACGCGCGCCGCCGACCTGTACCACCTCGGCGCGACCGGCGGCGGGAATCCCGGCCCAAAGCCGGTCTTCGCGACGACGGCGGCGACCGTGGCCACGGGCGGCCGGCGCTCGGACCAGCCGGCCCGCGTGGTGGTCAACATCGTGCCGGCGACGCCGGCGACGAAACCGTGCAGGCTGTCGGCGAAGGCGACCGAGGAGAGATCCTCCCCCGTGGGGCAGCCTTGCGCCCGCCAGGTCGCGCCGCCGCTCGTAGTCGCCAGGATGACGCCGCCGACGCCCACCGCCCAGCCGCGGCGCCTGTCGGAGAAGGCGACCGTGTACAGGTCGCTGGCCTTGGCCGTCCGGCGCACGAGCCAGTGGGCGCCGCCGTCGGTGGTGGCGATGATGACGCCTTTCTCCCCCACCGCCCAGGCGCGCTGCGGGCCGTTGCAGGTCACCCCGTTCAGGTAGCGGCTGGTCGGCGATCTCTGTGAGGTCCAGACGGCGCCGCCGTCGGTGGTGGCGATGATGCGGCCCCGGTCACCCACGGCCCAGCCGTGGTCGGCGTCGGAGAACGTCACGCTGTACAGGTCGCTACCGGTCGGCGAGCTCTGCGCGGCCCAGCTCGAGCCGCCGTCGGTCGTGGCGATGATCGTGCCGGCCGCACCGACCGCCCAGCAGTCCTCGCCGCGGCAGGCCACGCCTATCAGCGCCGCTGTCGTCGGGATGGTCTGGGGCGCCCAGTCGACGCCACCGTCGGTCGTGGCCACCACGGCGCCGACGTCGTCTCCGGCGCCCACGGCCCAGCCGTCGGACGCGTCGGAGAAGGCGACCCCATAGAGGTCTGCGACGATCGGCGCGTTCTGCGCTACCCAGCTCGAGCCGCCGTCGGTGGTAGCCACGATCGTCGGCCCCGGACCGACCGCCCAGGCGTGAGCGGGGCCGGCCGCGGCCACCGACAGAAGGGGCACGCCGGCCGCCTTGTGGGCCGTCCAGCCGGTGCTCGAAGCGCCGGCGACGGTGGGCACGGCGGCGAAGGCGGCGGCAAACGCCAGGATGACGGTGAGAATGAACGTCGTGCGCTTCACACCAGGCACTCCCCCGCGAGCATTCGTCCCGCCACCTCGACGGCGACGATCGCCCGATTCCGCGTTCGCCTCGGCGCCTTCCGACCGACCTGACGGCGTTGTGGGTGTCTGTCGGCGCAACGTACCCGATGCTTGAGAGCATCATGTCCTGCCAGAGCGTACCACGACGGCGACCTCCGCAGCAGCGGTCGAGCGACGCACCCAAACGCGGTTTCCGGCCGCACCGCGCGGGAAGAGCTGGCCCAGGCGGACCCACGATCACGGGGGCCGCCGGCGGCATGACCGCGGCCCCGACGGGGCAACCGAGGCCTTGCCGCCGATCACCGACGCCGGTCCACCGCGAGTGGCGCGCCGGTCGGAGAGGAGACGACGATGGGCTTGACGATCGTAGTAGGGTACGACGGTTCAGACTGCGCCAAGGCGGCCCTCGACCAGGCGCTCGACCTCGCCGGACCGAGCGGCAAGGTGGTGATCACCTACGCCGACGCGCCACCCCGCATAGGGTCGTCGTCGCTGGTGCCGCCCGACAGGATCGTCGAGCTGGGCAGGAAGGTCACGGGCGAGGCGTTGCAGACGGCGCAGCGACGCGGCGTGCCGGCAGAGGTGATCCTCGAGGACGACCGCCCGGCGGAGGCGTTGCTCAACGTGGCCGCGCGGACCAAAGCCGACCTCATCGCCGTGGGCACGCGCGGCGAGTCGCAGCTCACCGGTCTGCTGCTCGGCTCGACCCCGTACCACCTCGTGCATCGCGCGACCCTGCCGCTCCTGGTCGTGCCCCTCAAGACCTGAGGGCGGAGCGCCATCCGCCACGCACGATCGACCGCCGGGCCCGGCGCGTCCCGGTCGCGGTCAGAGCTGCCTGGTGAAGACGTCCCCGTCGGCCGGCCAGACGAGGACGCCGCCGGTGTAGACGCAGGCCTCCCGGCTCGAACAGCCATCATAGCCGCCGGGCGTCTGACCGAAGAACAGGCAGGTGAGGGTCACATCGTCACGGTCCACGCGGAACGTGCCGGTCTCGGCCCAGACGAGCGCTCCGTCGACCGTCATGTCCAGCGTGGCCACGCCGTCGGCGGCGAGATGCAAGACGACGCCCGAGCCGCCCCGCTCGCGCCACGTCCCGACCACCGCCGAGCGCAGATCGGGGCCTCCGACCGCAGGCAGCGAGCCGCAGCTCGACGCCACGGCCGCGCTCGGCGCGGCGGCGGCGCTCGGCGCGACGGCGGCACTCGGCACGGCGGCCGGGCTCGCAGCCTGCCAGCCGGCAAGCGCGCAGATCGCCAGCACGACGGCGGCGAGCGCGATCCTGGCCGGCCATCTCAGCGCCTCAGGCATAAGGGGAGCCCCCTCGGTTGACCCCGGCTCGTTCGAGCCCCTGCGGCCCGGATCGATACCCGTCCAGGAGAGCATCGGCGGACGCGCCCCGATTCTTCACTCTCGTCTCCCCCTGCGCCGCCGGCCCCCACCGCGAACCACTCGCGGCCCTCCGGCGTCTCCACCTCAAGAACTGACGATCCCGTTGGCAAGGAGGCACCGTGCGCCGCATCGTCGTCATCCTCGTCTCAGCTGGTCGCGATCGGCGCGGTGCTGACCGTCGTCATCGCCACGAGCCACCGGGCGGCGAGCGCCGCCGCCGCACCGCTCGATCCGCTGCGCGGCGACCCGTCGGCGGCCGCCGACGCCCGTCTGCTCACCGCCCCGCTCGACCGCTTCGGCCTGGCGTTGCTGGCCCGCGAGGCGCAGACGTCGAGCGGCAACGTCGTCGTCTCGCCGCTGTCGATCCACGACGTGCTCTCGATGATCCTGAACGGGGCTCAGGGTCGCACGGCGGCCGAGATGCGGCGCGCGCTCGGCCTCGAGGGGCTGAGCCTGCCGGCCACGGACCAGGCCTGGGCCGATCTCATCGCCGCCACGCAGGCGGGCCGGCGGCCCGCCGTGCAGATCGCCGACTCGCTCTGGCTGCGCGACGGCGTGGCCTTCAACCCGGCGTTCCTGACCGCCGGGCGCGACTACTTCGCCGCCGCCACGCTGCCGCTGCCCACCGACCCCGACCGCGCGGCCGACGCCGTCAACGGCTGGGTCGACGGCCGCACCGCCGGGATGATCAAGCAGATCGTCAGTCCCGGCGACTTCAGCAGCGCCACCATCCTCGCCGTCGTGAACACCGTGCATCTCAAGGCCGCCTGGCAGACTGCCGTTCGACCCCAGCCGCACGCGACCCGCGCCGTTCGTCCTCGCCGACGGCTCGACGGTACAGGTGCCGACCATGAGCGGGCCGCTCACCGCCCCGGTCGCGCAGACGCCCGCCTACGACGCCGTAGCCCTCGCCACCAAGGGCCCGGTCACCGCCTGGGTGATCGTGCCGCGCGCCGGCCAGACGCCCGACTCGCTGCTGGCCCTGTTCGCGCGCCGCGGTCTTGGGCTCGCTCTACGCGGTCGCCCGTTCCCGGCCGATCATGCTCGACCTGCCGCGCCTGCACACGACCTTCTCGGCTCCCGACCTCAAGCCCGCGCTTGCAGGCGCTGGGCATGGTCGCGGCCTTCTCGCCGCAGCAGGCCGAGCTCCAGGGCATCGTCGCGCCGGGCGCCCAGGGACGCGTGTACATCGAGCGCGTCGTCCACAAGGCCGTCCTCGACGTGAACGAGAACGGCATCGAGGCCGCAGCCGCCACGGCCGGCATCGTGGGCATCACCGCCGAGCCCGTCGCGCCCCTCACCATCCGCGCCGACCACCCGTTCCTCATGCTGCTCACCGAGAAGAGCACCTCGGCGCCCCTGTTCATGGCGCTGATCAGGGACCCGCGGGCGTAGGTCTCCCGGCGCGGGTCGCGCACGAACAGGGGATCGGCGGTGCGCCGGGTCGACCGCGCGCCGGGTCGGCGGCGCGCCAGGACCCGCGGCGCGCCGGGGGTGCGATGTTTTCGGATCGGCCCGAGCGACGCCATACTGTCCGCATGAGGGCGAGGCGCACCATGGCAACGATTCTCGCCGCGGCGGCCCTGGGCCTGCCGGCGGCCGGCTGCAGCGCCGGCGCGCCGGCGCCTTCGGGTGCGACCTCAGCGCCGACGACGACCTCGCCGGCGCCCGCGGCGACGATCGCGTGGGTGGGTCGGTACTCGGCCGACGACGGGCGCTCGGTCGATCCCGAGAACGGCTACGGCGGGGACCTGACGCTCAAGCTCCCGGTCTCGACCCTGACGATCTCGCGGCAAGGAGACCGCTACGTCGGCGTGATCGCGACGCCCTCGCTCCCCGGCGTGCTGCCCAACAACCTGATCTTCCGGCCGACCTCGAGCGCAAGACACGGCCTCCTGGCAACGCCCGCTCCGCTCACGAGGATCGTCCTCCACGCCTTGAGCCCCGACAGCTTCTCGTATGTGCGCCGGGTGCGGGCCGGCGGCGTCTGGACGCGGTTCAGCATGATGACCTTCCACCGGGTCGGCGCGCCCGCTTGAGGCTCAGGGCGCCGCCCTGAGACGCCGCGTTCGGCCGGCGGGATGGGCGTCGGCGCTCGACAAGAAGAGAGGGGCCGGGGTGAGCCTTGCGGCTCGCCCCGGCCCCCGCAGGAACCGCTCGTTTCGGCCGCGCCGGCGAACCGGCGCGAGCACGCCTCAGCGCACGGTGACCTTGATCACCGAGGTGAAGGCCGGAAAGTCGTAGCCGTTGTACTTGACCACATACCAAGTCGTGCGCTTCGGGCGCAGCAAGCCGCTCGCGAACTTGCCCGACTTGGTGTTGTAGGCGCCGACCCTCTTCCAGCCCTTGGCAGTGAGCGTCGCCGGCTGGCCGGCCGCCTTGGTCCGCGAGTAAACGGTGACCTTGCCGTAGCCCCCATACCTTGCCGCTGACGCGCACGGTCTTGCCGTAGCGGATGGCGCTGGCCGAGGCCTTGACGGTGCAGACCTGGAAGTAGTCCCAGAGCTGCACGAAGCTGGCAGGGGAGTCGACGCGATAGGTGTCGATCTCGTACATGTCGACCGGCGCGTTCGTGCGCGATCTGCAGTGACGTCGTGTAGGTGTTACCGGGGCCGGTCGATAGCACGGATGCGGAGTAGTCCTTGTAGCTGGCGCGCCGCCATAGTATCCGACGAACTCGGCCTGCTGACTCGCGGGCCAGCCCTTCAGGACCATCTTGACCTTCGTGCCGGGCTTGCCGGAGTGCTGCCAGGTCGGTCCGGCCAGATGGGCGTACTTGGCGCCGGTTCCAGTCGAGGTTGACCGTGTCGCCGGCCGTCGCGCCAGCGGCAACGGTCACTGGAGAGAGACCGAGCCACTCCGCCTGAGCCGTGCAGTTCTGCAAGCGCCCGACGTAGTAGGCGACGACGTCGTTGAAGCTGGGCGGCAGCATCCCGGCGACGCCCGCGCCGCCGGTGAGAGCCACCTCTGTGGTGGCAAATCCGACGTCCTGCTCTCCGACTTTCACCTCGGGAACCAACGTGGCCATCGACGTGGGCACGTTGGCAATGGCGACGTTCACGTGGCCGGGTCGCATCTCGTAGCTGTAGGGCGTCGCGTCGTTGTGCGTTGCGAAGTCGAGGTTCCAGGAGTCGATGAAATCGAGTCCGTCGGAGAGCGGCGGGAAGTAGGTGATCTCGAGGTCATCCCCTTGCGGATGTCCACCCGAAACGCCGGTGAACGCGAAAGCGCCGGTGTTGTCGGTCCCCGGCGAATCGTCCTGGGGCATGTTGGTCCCCCCGGGCTGATAGTTGTAGCTGCCGTCCCACCAGCCCCAGTCGACCTCTGCTCCGGGCACCCCGTTGCCGTCGAAGTCGAGCACGTGGCCGCTGATGTTGTAGGTGGCGCCGTCGCCCAGCGCAGGAAGAGCCGGCCCGGCCGAAACCGCATGACTTGTCCCCAGAGCGGCGTGCCTGACGCCGGCCGAAGCCAGCGCGCCCGGCGCCAGCACGAGGCCGACCGCCAGCACGACGAAGGCACACACAGCAAGACGTCTCATGAACCCTCCCCAGTGTCATGTCGGGCACGCAGACCCCCAAAGCCTGCACGGCCCCTCAAGATCAATAGTAGCTCCATCAGGCGGCGGCGCAACCGCCACGAGCGAAAGCCGTTGCCGGGTCCGGCTCCGGCCCGCGGTGGCCGGCCGGCCCCGCCGATCAGTACCGCGGCCCCCGGTCGCGCGGATCCGGAGCGGCGGCTCCCGTTACTCGTACCGCAGCGCCGTAGTGGGCTCGACCGAAGCGGCCTGCACGGCCGGCCCGGTGCCGGCCAGGATGCCCACGGCGGCGGCCACCACCAGGGCCAGGGTCACGGTCGCCACCGAGAACACCGGCGAAACGCTCAGGGCCGAGCCGCCAACGAAGGCGGCGGCGATGCCCACGCCCAGGCCGAGAATGCCGCCGATCACGGCGATGACGACGGCATAGACCAGGAACTGTACGACGATGTTGCGCCGGGTAGCCCCCACGGCGCGCCTGACGCCGATCTCACGGGTGCGCTCACGTACCGTGACGAGCATCACGTTCGTCACGCCGATGCCGCCCACGACGAGACTGATGGCGGCGATCGCGGCCATCAGGCGGGTGAGCGTCTTGGTGGACGAGGAGACCGCCGAGGCGATCGAGCTGGCATTGACGATCTGAAAGTCGTCCTGCTCGGAGGACGTCAGGCCGTGCTGGCTGCGCAGGGTGCTCTCGACGGCCGCCTGAAAGGTGTTGACCGCCGCCGGCTCGGCCTGCACGCGGATCTGCGAGATGTCGGGCCGAAAGGCGACGAGCTGGCCCTCGATCGACCCCAGGGGCACGAGCGCGCTCGAATCGACCGAGGCAAAACCGACACCGCCCTGGGCGGCCAGCACGCCGATCACCTGGAACTGGACGCCGCCGACGTTGATGGTCTGACCCACGGCCCGCAGCGGCGAGAGGTTGAGGTCGCTGGCCACGGTGTTGCCGAGCACGGCCACCGGAAGGGAGTGGCTGTTGTCGAAGGCACTGAAGAAGGTACCGGCCTCGACCGTGAGGTGATCGATCGACTCGATCTGTGGCGAGGTGCCGCTGATCGTCTCGGTGGCGCTGCTCGAGCCGAGCGTGACGGTGGCGTTGGTGTTCACCGAAGTCACGGTGGCCTTGACTCCGGGCGTCGCATCGATGGCGGCCACGTCGCTCGCGCTCAGCGGCACCGCGTTGCTCACGAAGGGGCTGTTCTGCACGGTGATCGTGTCGGTGCCGAAGGCGTTGAAGCGGTTCTCGACCGAGCGCGTCGAGCCGCTGCCGATCGAGGTCAGGGCGACCACCGCGGCGACGCCGATGACGATGCCGAGGATGGTCAGCACCGCCCGCAGCGGATTGGCGCGCAGGCTCGAGAACGCCATGCGCAGCGACTCGAGGACGACGATCATGGAACGCTGCTGCCAGACGAGCCGCCGCTCGACGAACTGCCGCCGGTGGAGCGCCGGAAGCCGCCGCCGCCGCTGAAGCCGCCGAAGCCGCCGAGGCCGCCGAAGCCGCCGGTAGTCGTGCTGGTGGAGCTCGTCGCGGAGTTGGTGTACTGGCCGGTGACGACGACCTCACCGGCGGTGAGACCGCTCGTGATCTGGGTGAGCGACGAGGTCGCCATGCCCGTGGTGACCTGACGATAGGCGGGGGTGCCGTTCATCATCACGCGCACGAAGGTCGCCGAGGAGCTGCCGCTGACGGCGCTGGTCGGCACCACCAGCACGTTGGTGCGAGAGGCGATCGTGACCGTGAGCGAGCCGGTCATGCCCGACTTGGCCAGGCTCGGCAGACCGTGGGGCGCAAGGTCGACGGTGTACTCGACCGTGCTCGACGAGCCCGAAGAGCTCGACGAAGCCGGCTGACTGGAGATCGAGGTGATCGTCGCGGTGAACGGGTCGCTGGTGGCGCCGTCGAGCGTCAGGGCGGCCTTCTGGCCGACCTTCAGCGAGGAGACGTTGGCCTGGGTGACGAGAGCCTGGGCGATCAGGTCGCTTGGAAAGCCGACGGTGGCGAGGGCGGTGCTGTTGCTCGCGCTGCCGCCGAGGCTCACGTTCCACGACTCGATGATGGCGCCCTTAGGCACCCAGAGGAACTGCGCGGTGGTGATCTCGCCGGTCGCGCTCAGGCCCCGGGCGGACTGCCAGTCCTCGAGGGCCGTCTGAGTCGTCGTGCCGAAGTCGCCGTCGACCGCGCCGCTGAAGTGGCCGTCTGCCTTGAGGGCGCGCTGCAGGGCCGCGACGTTGGCTCTCTGGGCGCCCGAGGCGAGGCTGGTGGAGAGCGTCTCGTACAGCGGCGAGGAGCTCACGAAGGCGTAGATGGGCTTGCCGGAGATCGAGAGCAGGCGCTGCAGCGTGGCTGGGGCCTTGCCGGCGGCGAAGGCGATACCGGTGACCACGCCGCTGGTACCCGACGAGCCGCTCGCAGTCGTCGAGCTGCCGCTCGCGGCCGTCGAGCTGTCGGTCGCGCTCGAAAACGAACGGCTGCCGCTCCCGCTCCCGCTCCCCGACGTGGTCGACTGCGAGACGGTTCGCTGGATCGTGTCGGCCGTGGCTTGGGCGTGACCGTGAAGCGACCGGCACTGGTGGCCGTGCCACCCGAGCTTGTAACGGTGATCGGACCGCTGGTGGCGCCGGCGGGCACGATGGCCGTGACCCTTGTGTCGCTCGTCACCTTGAAGAACGCCGCACGGCCGTTGAAGTCGACCGCGGTGGTGCCGGTGAAGCCGCTGCCGCTCAGGGTCACGCTGCTGCCCACCGGGCCCGAGGCCGGCCTGAAGCTCGTCAGCGTGGGCGTCGGTGTCGGTGTGGGTGTGGGTGTGGGTGTGGGTGTGCGCGTCGGTGTACTGTCGGCGAGGATGACTCTGGCGAAGGTGAACGGGTCGGCGACCGCACCACGCGCCGCGAGAGCGCTGACGGTGGTGATCGCACCGCCGGTCGGCGCGCCGTCGCTGGTCAGCGACGAGCTGGCGGCGCTCGAATTGCTCGCGCTACCCGTGCCGTTGAGCGAGACCGTCATCGGGTCCTGGGCGCTTCCCAGGGTGAAATCGGCCTGCACGGTCTCAGCGATGGTCCCCTTGGCCGCAGTCGCGGTCAGGTAGTGGACGGTCGCCGACTTGTTGCGGTTCAGCAGCAGCAGACCGGCGGTGACCGCCGCCGCGACGACGACCACGACGATCAGGGCGATGAGCCACCAGCGGCGTTTGCCTTTCTTCATCGGTCTGCTACTCCTTCGTGTCGGTGTGGCGCCGGCAGGCTGCACCCGCGGCCGGCGCCGCTCATGTTCCGCTCGTGCACGCCGCTCGGCGCCGTGCCGTTCTGGTTGTAGCCCTGCCCACCCGACTGGCTGAAGCGCGAGCCGCCGGGGAAGCGACCCGTGAAGGTGCGCGTGTAGACCACGTTCTGGCCGGCACTCAGGCCCGAGGTGATCTCGGACTCGCCCCCGGCCTGCTGGCCGACCACGACGCTCTGCGTCTGCGTCTTGCCACCCGTGAGGAGCTGGACGGTGGCGCTGCTGCCGCTGCCCTTGATGGCCGCGGTGGGAATGATCAGCACGTTGCTGGCCAGCACCTTCACCTGGATCTGGGCGATGCCCATGTACTTGGCGGTGACGCCCGCGGGAAGCTTGGCGATGGTGATGGTCGCGCTGACCGAGCCGTTGCTCCCCACCTTCACCGCGGTCACCGTTCCCTGGGCGGTCTTGCCGCCGCGGAAGGCGCCCTGGCCACCCTGACCGCCCTGGCCGAAGAAGCCCTGGCCGCCCTGGCCGTAGCCGTAACCGCCGCCGGGGGCGCCGCTCTGGCCGGTGCTCGGGACACCCTGGGCGCTGGGAGCGACGCTGGGACGGCCCGAACCCGAACCGAAGGTGCCCGGGCTAACGCCGGCCGGCAGCTTGACGAAGACCAGAGTGACCGACTGGCCCGCCGCCACCTGCGACGCGTTCTGGCCCATCACCTGGACTGCGGCCTTGACGTTGGCCTTGCTCGTGCCCGAGGAGAGCTGCACGCGGCCCGCGGCACTGTCGACGAGGTTGCCGAGGCGCACCGTGGCCAGGACCTGGACGGAACGGCCGCCGGTGGCCGCCGTGGCGGCCTTGCTCGAGCCGCCGCAGGCGGCGATGAGCGCGGTCATGGCGAGCACAAGGGCAACAGAAGCGCCGAGACCGGCGCGGCGCCGCCGGTGCGACCGGCGTGGGCTGAGAAGCGTCATCGCTATCCCTCCATCGGGTGTTCGTCGTGCAGGCTGCCGTCGCGCAGCACCAGGCGCCTGTCGGCGTGGGCGGCGACGTCTTCTTCGTGGGTGATCATGACGATCGTGCGGCCCTCGGCGTGCACGGCGTCGAGCAAGTCGAGCACCTCGTCCGTGGCCGCGAGATCGAGGTTGCCGGTGGGTTCGTCGACCAGCAGCAGTTCGGGGTCGCCGACGAGGGCCCGGGCGATAGCCACGCGCTGCATCTGGCCGCCCGACAGCTGACCCGGGTCGTGGGCGGCGCGATCGCGAGCCCAACGCCGGCGAGGGCCGCGCGGCGCGCGCCGCAACCGCTCGGCCCGGCGCACGCCGCGGTAGACCAGAGGTGAGGCGACGTTCTCGAGAGCGGTCGTGCGCGGCAGCAGATTGTGCAGCTGGAAGACGAAGCCGAGGAGCTCGTTGCGAAGGCGTAAGGCACCGGGGACACCCGTGATGGCTCCTGTCAAGTCAATCTGCGGTGCGTTGGCTGCGCTGTAAGTTGCGGGGCTAAAGCTTGACTCTATGTCATATTTCATGCGCCAAGTACGGATCAGTTCAGCCCTGAGCCCTAGGTTCAAGGTTAGACGATGAGAAACGTGCCAGTTGTCCTGAACATAGGGTGTAAACGACTTGCCGCGCGTATAGTATTTCAATCTGTCACTGACTTGCTCGTATTCGGCGACTCTGCCGGTCAAGAAGTCCGCCCATGCGTTGCCAGTGGTGACCGCCGAAGTATTGGTGAAGGTTAATAGCCCGTTATCGCTCGCCGGCTGTCGCGTTCGTCGATATTGTCACGTTTGGAAGCGTCCAAAAGCGCGACCATGGCCAGAAGCATCCATGCTTGGGACCATCCACGTACGACACCCGGTTCGTGCACGATCTCAGCACGCGATAGTAAAAGAAGCCCCATCATCCCAGAGGTGAGTCAAGGCCCATCGCAACACCGAGTTCGCCAGCGGGAGGCTGGCGGGGTCCATTTCCTTGAGCGTCAGGAGTGTGAGAATGCTTCGCGCCACGCAGTGGATATCGATCGGATAGTTACGGTCGTGAAAGTATCGGACCGAACCGTCCTCCCGAAAGAAATGACTGCGGTAGAACTGAAGCAGCGCCGGAGGGCCGCATCGAACTCCGTTGTAGCGGCATATCGAGAAATGGCCTGGAGTGCGCAGAGATTGTATCCGGTGTGAAAGTTATCAATCCACCGTTGCGACGCTGTCTCTCCATAATGCCAAGAACCATCCGGGTGTTGCTTCATTACGGAGTAGCGGGCAACCCGGAGGGCGGGAATTAGCGATCTTTCATCGTTGGTGCACCGATATACACGGCACAGCAAGGCGTGCCGCTGAGGAAGTTTGCGTTGTGGACTTGAGTGCGAAGCAACGGGAGCGGATAGCTGAAGCCAGAGGCACCACCTTCAGTCCAGTAAAGCTCGTTGAGAATGTAGTCTGCGGCACTCACAGCCATGTTCAGACATCGCGAACCGCGGCCGTGATCGGAAGCATCCAGTAGCGCGTTGGCGACGAACGACGTACAGACCAGGTTGGGCGCCCCCGAGGGAACCACAATCGTCCGCGTCTGCCAAGGAAAACTGTATCCCCAGCACGAGTAATCCATCCCAGGCGATCTCAGATCACACAGGCGTTCGATCATGTGCTCGATGTCATTC
>CAWCWZ010000046.1:0-17496 GCA_963799395.1 uncultured Actinomycetes bacterium | reverse complement strand
GGCGCCGTGGCCGCCGCAGTACTCGTAGCCGTGACCGGGCGGCGCCAGCGTGGCGAGCGCCGGCTCGATCTGCTCGAAGGCGCTGCGGTCGCCGCCGACCATGAGGCAGTAACCGACCTCGAGGCCCCACACCCCGCCGCTCGTGCCGGCGTCCAGGTAGCGCAGCCCCTGGGCTTCGAGCCGCGCCCCGCGCTCGACGTCGTGCAGGTAGGGCGAGTTGCCGCCGTCGATCACGATGTCGCCCTTCGACAGGAGTGGCACGAGCGCATCGATGGCCTCGTCGGTGGGCGCGCCGTAGGGCAGCATGAACCAGATCGCGCGCGGCGCCGCGAGCTTGCCCGGCACGTCCTCGAGCCGGGCGACGGCTTCGGCGCCGGCGCTCTCGAGCTCCTGGGCCTTTGCGAAGGTGCGGTTCCACACGACGACCCTGTGGCCGCCGAGCAGCAGGCGCCGCGCCATGTTGCCGCCCATGCGGCCCAGACCGACCATCGCCAGTTCCATGTGCACGTCTCCTTTGCAGTAGCGTTCCGACCGTGAGGCGGCCGGACATGCCGCCCGCCGCCGACGTTTCTACCCGCTTCGGCTAGCTTCGCAGCAACTCGGCGACGACGCCGCCAAAGGAGGTCAGGCCCGGCAGTGGGTCGGGGCCGAGGTCGACCGACAGCACGCGCAGGCCTCGCGAGGAGAGCGCCTCGAGGTCGCCGCGCCCCTGCGCCTGTTCGAGCAGCCCGAATGTGTAGGGCTGCCCGGGGATCTCGACGTCGCGGCGCGCGGTGCAGGTGAGCTGCACGAAGACGCCGCTGGGCTTGCCGCCCTTGTGCAGCTGACCCGTGGAGTGCAGGAAGCGCGGCCCGTAGCCGAGGGTCGTGGCCACGCGAAAGCGGTCGCGCAGGAGCAGGCGCACTCCCTGCAGGATGCGATGATGCTGCTCGGTCGGCGGCAGGTACGCCTGCAGGGCCACGTAGTCGCCCGGACGGATGGCGGCCAACAGCTCACGCAGGGACGCCGCCAGACCGTCGTCGCCGACCGCGCTCGTGGGTCGCCGGCCGTCGGCGCTCGCGGCGACGTCGGGCAGCCGGCCGCCGCTCACGTACTCGCGCAGCAGGCGCCTGGTGTTGTCCTTGCTCTCCTGCACGTTGGGCTGGTCGAACGGGTCGATGCCGAGCACGGCGCCGGCCGCCGCCACCGCGATCTCCCAGCGCACGAACTCGGCGCCGACGTCCCAGATGTCGGCCAGCGTGAGGGTCATGGTCGGGTGACCGGCCTGGGAGAGCGCCCGCACCGACTCCGCCGTGCGGGCGTCGTCCTCGCCCTCGACCCGCAGATAGACGAACACGCGGTCGTCGCCGTAGACCTCGGGCGGGCCCGGCGTCTCGCCGTCGACCGGCACGAGGCCCGTGCCCTCCTTGCCGGTGCTCTCGGCCAGCAGCTGCTCGAGCCAGGCGCCCAGCGAGACGATCGACGGCGACAGGAAGAAGGTCACCTTGTCGCGGCCGGCGCGGGCCAGCTCGCCGAGGGCCACGCCGACCTTGAAGGCCGGGTGCTCGCGCGCCGGCAGACCGTCGCGGCAGACGGCGGCAACGTGGGCGGCGCGCTCAAGCAGGCGATGGACGTCGAGCCCGATGAGGGCGGCCGGCACGAGACCGAAGTACGACAAGGCCGAGTAGCGGCCGCCGATGTCGGGCGGGTTCAGAAAGACGGCGCGAAAGCCCTGCGCCAGCGCCTCTGAGTGCAGCGAGGTCTCAGGGTCGGTGATAGCGATGAAATGGCGCCCGGCCTCGGCGTCGCCGAGCAGCTCGCCCAGGCGGCCCCGGAAGTAGGCGTGAAACGAGGCCGTCTCGGTGGTCCCGGCCCGACTTGCTCGAGACGACGAACAGGGTGCGCTCGAGGTCGACCGCCGCTTCGACCGCGCCTACCGCGGCCGGGTCCGTCGAGTCGCAGATGTGCAGGTCGAGAAAGCCCTCGGCCACGCCGAACGTGCGCCGCAGGACCTCGGGGGCGAGGATCGAGCCGCCCATGCCCAGCAGCACCGCGTCGGTGAAGCCGTCGGCGGCGACCTGAGCGGCGAAGCCGCTCAGGTCGCCGCTCTTGCCCTCCATGTCGTCGGCGACGGAGAGCCAGCCGAGGGCGTTGCCGATGATCTCGCGGTGCTCCGGGTCGTCCTTCCAGAGCGTCGTGTCGCGGGCGAAGAGACGCTCGCCGAAGCGCAGTTCGTCGAACGTCCGCAGTCGTTGCTCGATGGCCTCGTGCACGGGATCGCCAGGCACGCGTCCTCCCTCGTCGCCGCTCGGGCCGGTGCCGGCCCGGCCGCCCGTCGTGTCACTATCCCCGGTTCGCGACGCCCCCTACCTGGCCCGGCACACGGCCGCGAGGGCGGCGAGCGGCGCGAGAGGCAGGCGAGCTACTGGCGCGAGAAGGCCTAGGCGTAGGTGGACGGCCACCAGGAGGGTCCGTACCCCAGGTGGATGGCGAGAGCGGTGGCCTTGATCTGGGCGCCGCCGTCGAAGATGCTCGCCGAGCGCCAGGGGTTCCAGGAGCCCTTCCAGGTGCCGGCCGCGTACTGGAAGAGGCCGTCGTCGATGCCGTTGGAGACCGTGGCGGAGCCGCCCGACTCGGCAGTTCATGAGACGGTAGAGCCCCTCGGCCCAGATCCCCTGGGCGGCGGCGGCGGACTTGATCTGGGGCCACCAGGGACCGCTGCCGTCGCCGGCCGTCGATGGCGCGGCGCCGCTCGCCGGCGACGACGCGGCCACCGGCGTGACGGCCCTGGCCTGGGCCACGAGGCGACCGACCGCGGCGTTCAGGCCGCGAAGTATGGCGCGTCGCTCGCCGAGCTGGGCGTTGAGCCGGCCGCGCTGGGCGGCGAGCTGGGCCGTCGTCGTCTGGGCGCCCTGCAGCGCCTTCTGCAGCGAGCTCTGCTCGGCGGCGACCTGGCGGCGGTGCTGGGCGACCGCCTGCACCATGGTGGCGTCGCTGCCGGTCAGCTGCTGCACGTAGTCGAGCCTGGTCAGGAGATCGTCGAAGCTGCCGGTCTGAAAGAGAGCGTTCAGGACGCCGGCGCCGCCGCCCTTGTAGGCCGAGACCAGGTGCTCGGCGAGCTGCTGCTGCGACACCGTGAGCATATAGCGATCGAGACGCAGCGCGCTGCGGTTGGCGCCGACCTGCGACTGCAGGGTCTGGAGACGCTGCATGGCGGCGGCGTAGGTGGCGACCGTCTGGTCGAGGCGCTGGTCGAGCCCGGCGATCTGGGCTGCGGCGGCCCTGGCCTGGGCTTTCTTGGCCGCGAGAGCGTTCGCCGAAGCCGCCGACGGCAGAGCGAGAAGGAGAAGCGTCGCAAACATCGAACCGACGATCGCGAGCCTGAAACCTCTGCTGGTCACCACCGCATCGCCTCCGGGTCCGGGGGCCGAAGATTGCACGGTGTGCGTAGCCGTGCCGGTCGGTGAGCCGGCACACTATCACATCTGCGCGGATCCTGACAAACGCCGCGACGTCGCGCAGTAGGTTGTGAGCGCCCTCTGCCCTGCGGCAATACCGCCCCCGCCGACCGCGCGGCGAGCCGCGCCCTTAGGCCGCCGGCTGCAGGCGGCGCCGCGCCAGCTTGACGACGATGGTGGCGGCGACCATCAGGGCGCAGACGAGGGCGATGGCGGCCAGGCCGCTCGCGCCGTGACGCGCGAGCCAGACGAAAGGACCGACGACGGCGCCCACCCACACCCGCAGCGCCTTGACGGCATTGGGCGTGCCGACGAACGAGTACCCCAGCGCCACGTAGCAGAAGGTCAGCACGTACCACAGGGGCGAGAGGAGGGCGTGGCGCCACGAGGTCCGGCTCCATAAAGGTTCGCCCTTGTGCTGTTTGCGAAACGCCTTCTTGCGCTTCAACCACCAGTTGACGACGATCAGCCCGGTACCGTGCCACAGGGCCCAGAGCGTCCAGTTGAGGTCCACGTAGTGCCAGAGGCCCATCGTCAACATGCTGGCGTACAGGCCGAGCCAGACCTTGCGAGTCGCGCCGAACACCGGGAAGTAGACGTTGTTGCGACACCAGGTCGAGAGCGAGATGTGCCAGCTGCGCCAGAACTCGCTCAGGTTGCGCTGGAACAGCGGGTTGTTGAAGTTCTCCATGATGCGAAAACCGAACAGCGCCGAGAAGCCGATGGCGAGATCGGTGTAGGCCGAGAGGTCGACATAGGCGCGGATGAAGAAGTAGACGACGAACACCGACGCCTGCAGCGGCCGCGCCGACGGAGAAGTGCCAGCCCACCGCCAGGGGGCCCGTGGCGTACGGCCTGAGGTACTGGAAGAAGAAGAAGTCTTCGACGAACCTCTTCTTGAAGTAGCCCAGGACGATGCGCCGGAGGCCGCGGTAGAACAGCTCCCTGTCGAAGGTGAGGCTGCGCTTGCCCCAGAAGCCCTGGTAGGTCTCGATCGGACCGGCGGGGAAGGTCGGGACGAACAGCAGGAACGCGAGCAGATCGCGAAACGAGTTCGACTCGAGCACGCCGCGCAGGTGGTCGAACACGTACTGCAGCAGGCGAAAGACGAAGTAGCTGATGCCGAGCGGCATGAGCAGATGGCTCCACAGCCAGTCGTTGCGGCCCCACAGGTGGGCGACCATCACCTGTCCGTACTTGCCGATGGCCAGGGTGACGACGGCGACGGCGACGGCGATGACCAGCGCCCGCACGGTCGACAGGCGGCGCTGCTTGTGGGCCGCGACGATCTGGTGGGCGACGAGCGGCGAGGCCGATCGTGACGACGGCGAAGCCCGGCTGGATGAGCACGAGTACGACGAGCGACACCACGACGACGAACGTGCGGCGGTCCGTGTCGCGCCGCAGCGCCAGCCAGTACACCGGCAGCAAGACGGCGACGGAGGCCATCAGAAGGTAGAAGTGTGAGAGATAGATCGTCACGGGGAGGCCGCGGCCTTCGCGGGCGGCCAGCAAGGGCGCGAGGGCGGCGGCCAACCCGCGCTGCCACTTGGGACGCCCCGAGGGCATGAGGTGGGTCAGGTCGTGGAAGTCGGTGTTGACGAGGCCGACCTGGTCGTTGAAGTCCACATACGTGGCGCCGTCCCTGGCGGCGAGCGCCCGGCAGAACGGCCGGTAGACGCTCTTGAGACGATCGAAGTGCGAGCCCACGATCTGGCGGTTCTCGGGCGATTCCATGAGCACGACGGTGAAGCCACGCTGTTTGGCGAGGCGCACGGTCGCGTCGAGCAACGCGGCGTTGAAGGCGAAGTTCTGGTCGAAGGTGCCGCCGGTATGGCCGTCGTGGCGCAGGTAGTTCATCATCGTGCGCGTCTTCTGAGCCTTGGGGTAAACGCGGTAGACCGGATGGAGGAGGTAGTGCACCGGCGGGAACGTGAGCTGCGCCAGATTGTCCTTGTGGTACTGCAGCCAGGTCGCCATGAAGTCGAAGATGCCGGGCAGGATGCTCTGGGGGTAGCGCGGGTGCTCGCCGTAGCTTGCCATGAACCGGCCCAGCGCGGGGCTCAGCATCACGAGCCGGCGGCCTCCGACCTCGCGATCGACGAATGCGGGCGTGTAGCTGAACCTCGTCTGATTCACGCCGAGTACGACGATGCCGCCGGTACGCGGCAGATTGTCGACGATCGCCATGCTCTCACCCAGGGTCTGCTCGTTCGACCCGAAGTCGTACACCATCACCGGGACTCCCGTGCGCTGCTCCAGCACCTTGGCCATGCTGGCCTCGCTGACGATGCTCACGCGCATGTTCGACCCGCCCAGGAGGTAGACGGGGGTGCGCCGCGGGGGCTGCAGCTTGAGATGCCCGACCTGGTAGGTGACGTGGCCCCAGTCGTCGGACGGCTGCCGCAGGAAATGCGATTCGGGCACGAGGGTGAACAGCCCGCTGGTCACGAGGTACTGAAGCCCGATCAGAGCCAGCCCGGCGAGGGCCAGAGCGGCCAGTAGCACGAGCGGCGTCGGGTTCGAGACCCCTCGCCTGAACCCGGCGCGCCGCGTCGGCGCCGGCCAGACCGCGCCGAATGAAGCTATCGTCACGGCCGACCGTCCCGGTCGAGGCGCAGCAGCTCCGCCCGGATCGGCTTGCCCGAACCCGTGCGGGGGATGGCCGCGACCGCCACGACGCGGCCGGGCAGCGACACCGCCGGCAGAACGCCGCGCAGCGCCCGCATGACGGCCGTGCGCTTGAAGCTCGCCGGATCGGCGGGCACGACGAAGGCCACCGGCACATGGCCGGCGAGCTCGTCGTCGGCGGCCGCCACGGCGACATCGGTGAACTGTCCGAGCCCCCGCAACGCCTCCTGGATGTGCACCAGGGACACCTTCTCGCCGCCGCGCTTGATGATGTCGTCGTGACGACCGTCGATCCAGACGTAGCCGTCGGCGTCGATCCGGCCGTAGTCGCCCGTGCGAAAGCCGTTCTCCGTGAGCGCCGCTTCCGTGATCGCAGGCTCTGCGAGATACCCCTGCATGACCAGCGGACCAGTGACGAACAGCTCACCCATCTCGCCGTCGTCGGCGGGGGCCCCGTCGGGCCGCCGCGCCGTCACGGCCATCGTGCCGATGGGCCGGCCGACCGAGCCCGGCCGGCGATCGAGCTCGTCCGGGGGCAGGATGCACAGGCGGCCCGAGACCTCGGTCAGACCGTACATGTTGAACAGCCGCACGCCGGGCAGGACCTGCCGCATGCGGGCGATCACGTCGGACGCGAGATGGTCGCCCGAGCTCACCCAGAAGCGCAGCGACGAAGTCGGCTGCGCCTCGTCGAGCGGGTCGACCACGCGGACCAGGTGCGCCGGCGCGCCGCCGAACCCCGTGCAGCCCAGCTCGGCCATCTCGGCCAGCAGGCCGGCGCCGAAGAAGAAGCCGAGACGCCCGGCGGTGCTGCCGCCACGAGCCATGAGGGTGAGAAAGTGGCAGATGCCGCTCGTGAAGTACGGCGGCGTGTTGATGAAGATGCGGTCAGCGGCGGTGAGTCCGAGGACGTCCGCGACCAGGGCGGCGTTGGCGCCGATCGCGCCCAGGTGCTGGCGCACACCTTTGGGGACACCGGTCGTGCCAGAGGTGAACATCACCATCGCGAGCTCCGTCGGCGCTACCGGGTCGATGGCGTCGAGGGCCGAGAGGTCGGCCTTGGGCAGGCCGGCGGCGGACACCGTCTCGCGCCGGGGCAGATCGAGTCCGGCGGTGACGCCGGAGCCGACGAGCGCGACGCGCGGCTGTGCCTTGGCCACGAGCCAGGCGAGGTCGGCCGGCGGCAGGGTCGTGTTGAGCGGCACGACGATCCCGCCGGCCAGCCACACGGCGAACATCGCAAGGAAGAAGTCGTCGTACTCGTCGAGCAGCAGCGCTACGCGCGCACCCCTCTCGAGACCGCCGGCGGCGAGGTCGCCGGCCAGTCCCGCGGCCCGGCGGGCGAACCCGCCGTAGGTGTAGGAACGGCCCTGCGTGAGCAGCAGCGGCCGCTCGGGCTGCGTCCGCGCCAAACGCAGGAGTGTCGCGACGGCGCTCTCCATCGACCCGCGCCGGCGCCTAGAAGCCGACGTAGCGGAACTCGGTGAGGTGCCCGCCGACGCCGATGGCCAGGGCCAGCGCCAGGAAGATGAGACACCAGAACACCACCTGCACGCCCAGGCCGAGCGCGTACGCCGCGACCACGGTGCGGTCGCGCCGAGTCGTGGCCTCGGTCGGACGACCGGCGACGGCGCCGTCGTCGGCAGGGACGGCGGCGGCGCTGCGCACCGCCTCGTCGCTCTTCTCAGCCACCGACGGGAGCCGCCTTCTTGCGGGCGATGAAGGCGAGCATGTGGTTCACCGTGTCGAGGTTCTCGAAGACGACGTCCATGGCCCCGACCTTGATGCCGAACTCGTCCTCGAGGAAGGTGATCAGGCTGGTGAGACTCATCGAGTCGAGGAGCTGGTCCTTGAACAGCGACGTGTCGGCGGTGATCGTGGCCGGGTCGGGCACGTCGCTCGCCTCGTCGCGAATGAACTCGAGGATGGTGTCGGCGTCGCTCATGGTCGGCCTCTCCTGGATCGTGGCGTCGTCACGTGCGGACGGAGGCGCTCACGGCCGCGTGCCCGCACCGTACGAGAAGGTCATGGGGTTCTCGAAATCGAGCGCCTCGACACCGGCGCGCAGGACCTTGGCCACGGTGAAGACCCGCTCGGCGACCTGGAAGCCCTGCTCGAGGCCCCACTCGTCCGACAGGATGTGGCCCCTGGCGCCGGCCCATCCGTAGGCGCCGAACTGGCAGGTGGCGTCGCCGTTGCCCACGACGAGGCAGCCGTTGCGGATGAACGGCAGCCAGGTCGAGAGGATGGCCGTCTCGGCCCCGCCCGAGCGGCGCGCGGCGATGGCCATGACGCCGACCGGCCGGTTCGCCAGCCTGAAATCCTGGTGGCGCAGGACGCGCGTGCGCATGACGAACTTGGAGAACAGGTCGGAGGGCAGACCGAAGTACACGGGCGTCGCGATCACGAGGCCGTCGGCGGCCAGCATGCGGTCGAGCACCGACTGCACGTCGTCCTTCTTGGCCATGATGCAGGACACGTAGCGGCCGTCCTTGGTCTTGCCGCAGACGTCGCAGTACTGACACGTCTCGACGTGCTCGTCGCGCAGGTGAACGACGTCGCAGGCGACCTCGCCCGGATAGCGCTCGGCGAGCCGCTCGAAGGAATGGGCGACCAGCAGACCGCTGTTGCTGCCCTCGCGCGGGCTGCAGTCTATGGCCAGCAGCCGAACTCCCACGAAACCCGTCCCCTCAGGTAGTCACCGACGTCGCCGGCCGGCTCACCCGCCCGCCGGCATCGCCCAAATCGCTGCATATGATACCAGACCGGCGGCCGGCCCGACACGGCGCCGGCCCCGCGCCGGGGCTGGCCGAGAGCCGCTTCCGCTCCTGCGATGAGCCGTCGCGGATGGCACGGCGACGCATGCCGGACGGGCGCGCGACGGCCCTTCAGGCCGCCCCCGATCGACCGATAAGAGGAGAGTCGGGCGGCGACGTCGATTCGGCGCACCGCGTGCTGGCGTCCGGCCGAACGGCTGCTAGACTCTCAACTTACGAGTACCGAGTCGCTCATAAGGGGTGTGTGATGAAGCCGCTCTCTCGTGCCGAGTTCCTCAGGATCATGGGCGCCGCCTCGGTGGGCGCCGCCGCGCTCGGAGCGCAGGGCGTGCTGGGCGCCGACAGCGCCTTCGGCGCCGACGGCCAAGCGCAGGGCGAGCTCGACGGCGACGCCGTCGACATGCTCGGCGCCTCTCTTCCCTACCTCACCGTCGCCCACGGCAAGAACACCGCCGCCATCACCCGCAAGGCGATCGCGGGTCTGGGCGGCATGAGCCGCTTCGTCAAACCCGGCCAGACGGTCGTGATCAAGCCCAACATCTGCACGGCACGAGAGGCGAAGTTCGCGGCCACGACCAACCCGACGGTGGTCGCCACGCTGGTCAAGCTGTGCCTCGCCGCCAAGGCCAGGAGCGTGCACGTGATGGACTACCCCATCAACGCCTCCGCGGCCAGCGCCTACAAGACCTCCGGCATCGGCCCCGCGGTGGTCAAGGCCGGCGGCAAGATGGTGACCATGAGCCCCACCAACTGGGCCACCTACAAGATCCCTCACGGCAAGTGGCTGCACTCGTGGAAGTTCTACCGCGAAGCCATCAACGCCGACGTGCTGATCGACGTGCCGATCCCCAAGCAGCACGGCGACAGCCGGCTCACGATCGGCGGCAAGAACCTGATGGGGCTGATCGAGAGCCGCGGCACCCTGCATCAGAACCTGAGCCAGGGCATCGCCGACATCGCCAGCCTGCTGCGGCCCGACCTCACCGTGGTCGACGCCGTCCGCATCCTCGTTGCCAACGGTCCCACCGGCGGCTCGCTCAGCGACGTGCGCATCAAGCACATCGTCCTCGCCAGCCACGACCTGGTGGCTGCCGACGCCTACGCCGCCACCAAGGTGTACGGGTTCAAGAAGGCCTCGAGCGTGCCCTACATCTCGGCGATGGCCAAGATGAAGCTGGGCAAGATGGACCTCTCCAAGGTCAAGATCGCCAAGTACTACCTGTGATCGCGACGGCGCCGAGCACGGCCCTGCGCGCCGTTCCGGGTAACACTCCGGGCGTCGACTCGGGCGACACTCCGGGCGCCGCCGCCACGACGCCGTGAGGCTCTGACGCCGTGAGCGCCGGCTCCCTGGCAGTCCGGCCGCGACGCTCCGCCTGGCGGTCGCTGCGCTGGGCGCGCCGCGCCACCCAGGGCGTCGCGCTCGCCCTCTTCGTGTACCTGCTGTTCGAGGCCGTGCAGAGCCCCCGGGCGGCGCCGGCGAGCAACCTGTTCTTCCGCTTCGACCCGCTGGCCGCCTTCGTCACCATGCTCTCCAGCCGGACCTGGCTGCCGGGGCTCTCCCTGGCCGTCGCCACGGTGGTCGTCACGGTCGTCGTGGGACGGTTCTGGTGCGGCTGGATCTGCCCGCTCGGCACTGTCCTCGGCGGCGTCAGGTTCAAGGGGGCGCGGCGGCAGGCGTCCCGCCTGCCGCCGCGCCTGCGGCTGGTCAAGTACGTCCTGCTCGGCGTGATCGTGACGATGGCCGCCTGGGGCGTCATGACGCTCATGGTCCTCGACCCCATCGGCCTGCTCACGCGCACGGCCACCACCGTGCTCATTCCCGGCCTCGACTACGTCGTCACCGGCCTCGAGTCGGCGATGATGCGCGTCGGCGCCCTGCAGGGCGCCGTGAACGCGCTCGAGTCACACCTCCGCGGACCGGTGCTGCCGGTCGTCCAGCCGCACTACTCGCAGGCCGTGCTCCTCGGACTGCTGTTCGCCGGCTTGCTCGCGCTCAACGCCCTCGCCGAGCGCTTCTGGTGCCGCTACCTCTGCCCGCTCGGGGCGCTCCTCGGCCTGCTCGCCAAGGTCGCGCTCCTGCGGCCGCTGGTGGGCGCGAGCTGCGACTCGTGCGGGCGCTGCGCGAGTGCCTGCCGCCTCGGCGCCATCGAGATCGCGGGAGCGCCCGGCGAGCGCGCGACCCAAGTCGTCTCGTCGGAGTGCACGGACTGCCTGGACTGCCTCGTCGCCTGCCCGGGCGAGCGGGGCATGAGCTTCGGGGTGAGCCTCAGGCCGGGACCGTGGCAGGCCTACGACCCCGGCCGGCGCGATTTCCTCGTCGCGGCGGCGACCGGCGTGGGCGCCGTAGCGCTGCTCGGCGCCGGCGTGTGGAACCAGCGCCGCGACCCGCGCCTCATCAGACCGCCGGGCGTGATCGACGAAGAGCGCTTCCTCGGCCGCTGCCTGCGCTGCAGCGAGTGCCTCAAGGTCTGTCCCACCTCGGGCCTGCAGCCGAGCCTGGGCGAGGCCGGCCTCACCGGCCTGTGGACGCCGGTCCTCAAGCCGCGGCTCGGGTACTGCCTCTACGACTGCCACGCCTGTGGAGCGGCCTGCCCGTCGGGCGCGATCCCCAGCCTCGACCTGCCGACCAAGCAGAAGCAGGTGATCGGCACCGCCGTGATCGACCGCAACCGCTGCCTGCCCTGGGCGCGCGGCGTGCCCTGCGGCGTCTGTCAGGAGGTCTGCCCGCTGCCCCACAAGGCGATCACGCTGACCGACGGCACCATGGTGAAGAACGGCCAGGGCGGCACCAACTGGATGACCCGGCCGGTCGTGCACGCGGAGCGTTGCATCGGCTGCGGCACCTGCGAGTACCAGTGCCCGCTCGAAGGCACGGCCGCCATCCGCGTCGAACGGCCGAGCGGCATCGTGCCCGGCGCGGTAGCCACCGGGTAGGCGGCGTCTCTTCAGGATCTGCCGGGCAGCCTGATCGTGCGCGGCATCGAGAAGTCGAGGCCGCGGCTGACGAGCCGCGACACGGGATCGGGCTCGAGCCCCTTGTCGGCCCGCTCCTCGCAGCGGTTGATGGCGGCGCGCACCGCGCGAGCGCCCAGCGACCGCACGGGTTCGGGCGGCAGGTACGAAGGCGGCTCGCTGACGAGCGGCGACGAGGAGTAGTCGTCGGCGAGCCGCAAGGCGACCGACGCCAGCGTGCGACCGATGAGCTGCGTCGGACATACGCCGTTGCCCGAGAAGCCGGTGCCGTAGTGGATGTTGCCATGGGCGCCGAGGGCGCCTACCCAGGGAGTGCCGTGCTGGGTGCGCTCGACCGGTCCGCCCCACTGCCACTCGACCGCCGTCTCGCGCGACCCCGGCAGCAGGTCGTGCAGATCGGCGACGATCGCCGCGATCTCGACCCGGTCGTGGAAGTGCGCCGGTACGACGCGCCCGCCAAAGCCGAGGCGCCCGCCGCCGCGCCCAAAGACCAGGCGGTCGTCGCCGGTCCGCTGACCGTAGTGGACCGCGGTGCGGGCGTCGGCGAAGGGTCGTCCGCGACGCCAGCCCATGGCGTCGAGCGCGGCGGACGCGGGCGCCGTCGCCACCACGTGCGAGGGGATGATGAACAACGTGCGGCGCAGCTCCCTAGCCCCGCGAGCCACGGCCCGCAGGTGAGCACGACCTGGTCGGCGACCACCTCGCCGGCGGGCGTCTCGACCACCGCCGGCAGGCTGCGCTCGAGGCGCGTCATGGGGCTCGCCTCGAAGACGCGCACGCCGGCCTCGACGGCGAGGCGGCGCAGGCCCTGGACGAGCAGGGCGGGCTGCACGCTGCCGGCCCTGGTAAGCAGCAGACCGCCGACGGCGCGGGGCGAACCGCAAGCCTCTTGCGCCTCGTCGGCGGAGAGGACCTTGATGAGCTCACCGCGGCCGATCCGCTCGGCCGCCAGCGGCAGGTCGGCCAGACCGTCGAGCTGCGCCTGGGAGAGGGCCACGATGAGCGCGCCCTCGAAGGAAAGGTCGCAGTCGATGGCGCCGTCGCGCACGGCCTCGCGCATGGCGTCGGCGCCGGCCACCGAGGCTTCGAGGAGCCACCCGGCCGACTCGGCGCCGAAGCGGCTCACGAGCGTGCCGATCGAGTCCTCCCAGCCGTTGACCCAGCCACCGTTGCGGCCCGAAGCGCCGGCGCCGCAGAACTCGCGCTCGAGCAGGACCACCTCGGCGTCCGCGGCCAGGCGCTTGAGCCAGTAAGCCGTCCAGAGGCCGCTGAAACCGCCGCCCACGACGCAGACGTCGGCGTGCACGGTGCGCGTCAGCGGCGCGCCGTCACCCGGAGGCTGCCAGCGGGGGTCGCCGCCGAACCAGAACACTCCCGACTGCGGCTCGCTCGCCACGCCGGCGGCGCGCCCGTTACCTGCGTCAGTCGCCATGAACAGACCTCCCGTTGGACGGCGGCGTGCGGCCCGTCCTCTCGCGGCCGCCTGCCACGCGAGCCAACCTAATGACCGCTCAAACGCCTGTCAATCCTGACGGCCGTCACCCGGCGGACTACGATAAGAGGAAGAGACGGGCGACGGGCGGCTACGAATCCGCCGGGGGGAGCGCGCGCCGTGAATGAGATCAGGACCATCGCCTTCGTGCCCGAGCCGGGAGCCTGGGGCCCGACCAACAACTGCGCCGCCATGGCCGGCGTGCTGCGGGCCCGGGGGCACCGCGTCGTGTTCGTGATCGACGAGTCCTTCGCCGGCGTGCTCGAAGCGCGCGGGTTCGAGGAGCGGCGCTTCCGCATGACCCCGGCCGACGATGACGCCGACGAGGCGGCCGACCCCTGGGCCGGGTTCATCCGCGACACGGCGCCCGAGTTCCGCAAGCCCACGATCGAGCAGATCGCCACGGTGACCAAGCCCATCTGGCAGGCACTGGTGGCCGGCGAGCAGTACTCGCACGAGCGCATCATGGCGATCTGGGACGACCTGCGGCCCGACGTCGTGGTGAGCGACAACGTCACCGGCTACCCGGCGATCGAGCTGGCGAAGGCCCCCTGGGTGCGCGTCGTCTCCTGCAACCCGTTGGAGCTGACCGACGACGATCTGCCGCCGGCCCTGTCCGGGCTGCCGGCCGGCGACCGGAGCGAGTGGCACGAGTTTCGCGACGAGTATCACCGCGTCCACCGGCAGCTCCTCGCCGAGCACAACGACTTTCGGCGCTCGACCGGGGTGTCGGCGTGTCCGCTCGACGAGTTCAACACGATCTCCCCGTGGCTCGGCCTCTACGAGTTCCCGGCCGCCGTCGACTACCGGCGCGCCAGGCCGCTCGACCGCGTCTGGCACCGCCTCGAGTCGTCGGTGCGCGACGGCGAGCCGAGCTTCGACCTGTCCGAGCGCCTGCCCGGCGCCGGCAAGGTCGTCTACCTCTCGCTCGGATCCCTGGGGTGCATGGACGTGGCCCTCATGCAGCGCCTGATCGACGCCCTCGCCACGAGCGCCCACCGCACCGTGGTGTCGATGGGTCCCCTCAAGGACCGGATGCGGCTCGGCCCCCGCATGTACGGCGACTCGTTCCTGCCGCAGCCCGAGGTGCTGCCGCATTGTGACCTGCTGATCACCCACGGCGGCAACAACACGGTCTGCGAGGGGTTCCACTTCGGTCTGCCGATGATCGGACTGCCGTTGTTCTGGGACCAGTACGACAACGCCCAGCGGCTGGCCGAGAAGGGTTTCGGCGCTCGCCTGCCCACCTACGAGTGGACCGACGACGAGCTCGTCGCGACCGTCGACCGGCTGCTCGCCGACGACACCCTGCGTCAGCGCATGAAGGCGATCGCCGCGCGGATCAGGGCTCGACCCGGGAGCGTGAAGGGCGCCGATCTCATCGAACGCCTGGCGCTCACGGGCGCGCCGCAGCGGCGCTGACCGGCAGACGCGAGCGTACGCCGGCGAGGGCGCCCCCTTCACGCGGCGTGGCCGGCGATCGGCTCGACTCGGCTGAGCTCGATGCCGTCGAGAAGGTTCTCGAAGCGCAGCGCCTTGCCCAGGCGCATACGTCCACACGTGGAGCAGAGGCACGCGCACGTTCTCCCAGCTGCCCCTGGGCCGGCAGTACATGAAGCCGGTCACGGTGACGACGCTGCGCTTGCACGCCAGCCGCCGCACTTCGGTGCGCATGACCTCCCACGACGCGGGCAGCGCGAACAGGTCGGTGCTGGCGAGCTCGCCTGCGTCCAGGCAGCGCGACCGGCGACCGAAGACCTTGACGCACCACACGCCCCCGTCGGCGCCGGCGCCCGGGTCGAAGAGCCGCTGCGCCTCGGCGGGAAAGCCCGGTCCGAGGGCGCGATAGGCTTCTCGGATCTGCTCCAGCTCCTCGTCGGACAGCCGGCTGCGTCGCTTCCTGTCCATGCCACGAGTGTTCCCCGTCGGCCGACCGGCCGCACAGCCTGTGTCCGCCGTGGTCCGGCTACTCGAGCGCGTCGCGCAGATGCTGCGTGTCGCGGAAGCTCCTGCAGCTTGGCGAGCGCCTTGGCCTCGATCTGACGGATGCGTTCGCGCGAGAGGCCGGACTCGCGGCCGACCTCTTCGAGCGTGAGCGGCTGCCCGTCCTTGAGCCCGAAGCGAAGCTCGAGCACGCGGCGCTCGCGCCGCGTCAGGGCGTTCAGGAGCTTCTCGACCTGGGCGCGCCGCTCGACCTCGCCGGCCGCGGCGAGCGGCTCGATCGCCGCCTGGTCCTCGATGAGCTCGGCGAGAAAGGTGTCGCCTCCTTCGCCGCTCGGCGTCTCGAGGCTCACCGGCACGCGGCTCGTGCGGATGATCTCGCGCACCTTGTCGGCGCCGACGCCCATCTCGGCGGCGATCTCCTCGGGCGTCGGCTCGCGGCCGGCTCGCTGCTCGAGCCGGCGCTGCACGCCGAAGACCCTGTTCTGCGCCTCGACGACGTGCACCGGCAGGCGGATCGTGCGCCCCTTGTCGGACAGGGCACGAGTGATCGCCTGGCGGATCCACCAGTGGGCGAGCGTGGAGAACTTGAAGCCGCGGCGATAGTCGAACTTCTCGACGGCGCGGATGAGCCCGAGGTTGCCCTCCTGGATGAGGTCGAGCAACGGCAGCCCGTGGCCGTCGTAGCGTTTGGCGATGCTCACCACGAGACGCAGGTTGGCCTCGATCATGGCGCGTTTGGCGACCATGTCGTGCCGCTCGATGCGCTTGGCGAGAGCGACCTCCTGGGCCGCCGACAGCAACGCCACCCGACCGATCTGCGACAGGTAGGCGCGCACCGGGTCGCTCTCCCCGCCCTCCGCGCTCAGAGCGGTACCCGCGTCGGCGCCCTCCGCGGCCTCGACCTCGTCCGCGGCCGGCGCCGCCACGTCCCCGCGTTCGATCACGTCGATGCCCAGATCGGCGAGCATCACCAGAAGGTCTTCGGCTTCGCCCGGGGTGAGCTCGGCGTCACGCACGGCCGCCGCGACCTGCGCGGCGTCCAGGTAGTCCTGCCCGCGGGCCTGGGCGACGAGATCGACGACCTCGTCGCCCAGCGCCTCGGAGAGGTCGCTCTTCCAGGGTATCTCGGCGGCGTCGCTCACGCTGTTCGACATACCCACATGCGGCGACAGTCACCCGCGGGAGGGCGAGCCGCGCCTCCGGAGTCACTCGCCGCGCGGCTCGAGCCAGGCGCGCAGCTCGAGCGGCGAGGCAAAGACGGCGGCGGCTCCGGCGTCGCTCAGGGCCGCGGCGTCGGCGCCCGGGTCCCAGGCGGCGCCAAGCGCTTGGACCTCCGCGGCGCCGGCCGCGATCATGTCGGCGGGAAAGTCGCCGACATAGGCCACCCGCGCCGGGGCGATCCCCCACGCCGTCGCGAGGAGAGTGAGCTGCTGCGGTTTGCGCGGCCCCCGCTCGGAGCCGATCTCGACGCGGCGGATGCGCGCCGCGAGACCCAGCCTGCGCAGCGTAAGCTCGACGCAACGCCGGCCGGCGCCGGTGACGATGGCGGTCTCGAGCCCGCTGCCGTCGACGAAGGCGAGGAGCTCGTCGATACCCGCGTACGGTGTCGCCTGCTCGTCGAAGTGCGCCTCGAAGAACTCATAGAAGCCCGCCAGGCACTCCCGCCAGCGGTCCCCCGCCACGCTCTTGGCCATCCCCTCCTGGCTAGCACCGCACAGGTCGCAGATCTCACGGGCGCTGAAGCGCCGGCCGGTGGTGCGCAGGAAGGCCTGCTGGAACGACGAGATGTTCAGACCGAGCGTGTTGGCGAGGGTGCCGTCGAGATCGAAGACGACGGCCCGCAGTCTCGGACCCTCGACGGCTCCGCCGGCCTCGCATTGGTGCGCTGCGCTCGTCGGTCGCTCCCCCGGAAACGCCGCGCCGCTCATCCGCTCACGGTCGCGGCCGCCGGCGAGGCGGGCGGTCGTGCCGGCCTCTGGCGAGGCCGGCACGACCGCCGCGTGCAAAGCCGCCTACGCGACCGGCCGGGGAGCGGTCTGGCCGCTCACCAGCGCCTTCGCCCGCTGATAGACGTTCTCGGCGGTAAAGCCGAACTGCTCGAATATGGTGCCGGCCGGAGCCGAGGCGCCGAAGTGGTCGAGGCCGACGACCTCGCCCGACTCGCCGACCCACCGTTCCCAGCCGAAGCTGACCGCCGCCTCGACGGCCAGACGGCAGCCGCAGGCGGCCGGCAGGACGC
>CAWCWZ010000045.1:0-67770 GCA_963799395.1 uncultured Actinomycetes bacterium | reverse complement strand
GACGATGAGACGCTGGGCGTCGAGCGCAAGGTGGTCGGTGGCCCGGCGCTCGCTCTCGAGAACGCCCGTCTCCGTGTCGAGCTGGCGCGGCGCGAGCAGCTTGGCAAGGTGATGGCCTCTGTTGTCGCAGCCATCACCTCCGTCGGCGATCGGCAGGAGATCATGACGAAGGTGGTCGCCTTGGCCGGTGTGGCGATAGGTGCCGACTCGTCCTACATCGCCCTGCTCAAAGACCGGGACTGGAAGCCGGCGTACCTCTGGCAGATACCTTCCGGGTTCGGGCACAAGAGCATTCCGATCGAGCAGACGCCGTTCGCCGCCCTCGCCCTGCGGGCCGGGCGGCCCGTGGCGGTCGACGACTGCCGGGACGATGAAGGGGTCGATCCTGAGTTGCAGAGGACCTGGGGCATGCGGGCGGTGATGATGGCCCCGATGGTGGTGCGCGGTGAGTTCCTCGGCGGCCTCTTCTTCCACTACAACCGGGGGCCGCACCACTTCTCCAAATCGGAGATCGCCTTCGCCGAAAGCGTCGCGGGCGCCAGCTCACAGGCGCTCAGCGGCGCGGCTCTTCGAGCAGCAGCGTCGTATCGCCGTGACGCTGCAGGAGAACCTCATTCATCCCCTGCCCCGAGGTGCAGGGTCTCGAGCTGAGCGTGGTCGGCAAGACTGCCTACGAGCCGGGACTCCATGGGGGGCGACTTCAGCGACGTGTTCCTGCTCGACGACTGGCACGTCGCCATCCTCATCGGCGATGTGGCCGGTAAGGGCATTCGCGCCGCCGGGCTGACCGAGACGGTACGGAGCACCGTGCGAGCCTTTGCAGCGGTCGACTCCTCGCCGGCGTCCATCTTGAGAATGACCAACCAACTCCTCTTGCGACGGGATGTCGGGGAGGAGCTCGTAACCGCCTTCCTGGTCAGCCTCGACACGCTGTCCGGGCGCACCACCTTCGCCAGCGCTGCTCACCCCCCGCCGGTTCATCTCAGCCCCTCGTCCTGTCACCTGCTCGAGCTGTCGTTTGGCGTCCCCCTAGGCTCATTCGACGAGGACTACCTGGACACTCGACTGCGGCTCACGCCTGATGACGCTCTCGTGCTCTACACCGATGGAGTCACCGAAGCGCGGCGCGGGCGCGAGTTGTTCGGTTACGAACGACTGGTGGGGACGGTGTCCGCGTTACGTGGTCGCAGCATGGAGGAACTGGCGGAAGGCGTGCGCGATGCCGCTGTCGGCTTCTCCGGCAGATTGAAGGACGAGCACGCCCGCAGCGCCCACGCCATCGACGTCGCGCTGCACCTCGAGAGGGCCAGACTCTCCGTCGTCGTCGCCGATTGGGGCTGCGGACTCGACATCGATTCCCATGAGCCCCACGGTAAGCCGGCGCTGCACCGACCCAAGGGACGCGGCCTCTACCTCATGGCCTCTCTCATCGACGAGTTCGCCGTGCACCGCAACGGCGGCACCGAGGGCCGCATGGTCAAGCGGCTGGCTTGACTCTTTTGGGGGCGGGCAGAGGCGGGACGCCGGCTTTCGTTGCCACAGGAACTCGCACTTCCTCGGACCGCTGGTCAGGCCGACTCGTCGGCATGCCGGGGCCCTCATCAGCCGGGGCCGGCCAACACCGCCAACGGAACAACTGCGCTTACCTGGTCCCCCCAGGCTGCCCGCGACTCCTCGATGCGCGAGTCGGTGAGCGCCACCGGTATGGGCCAGGCGGACCGGAGCAGCGGTCCAGGTGGGGGTGGCCGGAGCCGGTTCGAGGCACTCGGGGCACACAGCTGCTGCGACCGCCGGCTGCCCGGCGCACGAGCCGCTCGCCGAGCACAATGGTGTGACCGCAGCGCTCACAAGACTCGACACCCCAGAGACGTCCCAGCGCTTCGTCCCCGCTTGCCGGCTTCCAGAAGGTGCGGACGCGCTCTCTGAGCCCCTGCCAAGTCTGCCTGCCCATGACCCCTGCCTCTACCATCGGACCGCCCTCTCTGCGTGACGGCTTGTGTCGCGCTGATTCCCACGGAAGGGAGCGCGCTAACGGCTGGGAACCGTTCAGGCCGGCGGGAAGTTCTCTGGAGGCCTGCCGCTTCGGCTGTCGACGGCGATTCGGGGTCGACGGTGGTTCTTGTACACCGGCGCCAAGCCGGCCACGCTAGTTCGCGACCGCCGCCAGCGCTCGTCGAGGGTCGGATGCATGGCGAAGACCCCGCAAGACCTGCGATCCGAGGATGTGTCGACGCCGCGGGCCGACAGACCAGGTGCAAGGCGCGCCGTCCGGAGCGAAGTCTCGGCGCCGTGGACCAGACGCCGAGCACGGTGGAATCGATGAAGGTGACCGCCGAGAGGTCGACGACGACCCGACGGGTGCCCTCGTCGATGCCCTGCAGGAGGACGTCGCGGAACCTGGCGCCGTGTAGGATCGACCTCGCCGGCGAGCGTCACCAGAGCGAGACCGTCCGTGGGTCTTTGGAGCTCTACGTGAAACTGTGGACTGTCTTCCACCTGCTACCTCGTGGCGTGCCAGACGTTTCCCGACGACGCTCCGGTCTGGGCCGGACGCGGTGACCGTGGCCAGTCTCTGCCGACAACACGGTCGGCGTCAAACCGGCGTTGCCGAACAAGACAACGTCGCCCCGATGGGCGCGTCTCGGCGAACGGTCGATAATCGCTGCAATCCCGGCATAGAATGGGCTACCTTACCTTCCTCTCTGTGGCCGACGTCAGCTGGGGAGTCAGTTGTCGGGTAAAAGCGTAGCGTCCCAATCCGCGCCACCGCGCCTGCACTTTCGGGTCCCCCCCGAGCCTTCCCATCTGCGCGCGCTCGCGAACGGCTGCGCGACTACCTACGTCAGTACTGCACCGATCGCGACGTGGTCGACGACATCGTCGTGTGCGTCGAGGAGGCCTGCACCAACGCCATCCGTCACGGCGGCTCGCCCGACGACATCGAGATCGCCCTGCACTTCACGCACGCGAAGCTGATCGCCACGGTCAAAGACCACGGTCGCGGCTTCGACGTGGCGAGCTTCGACCCTGGAGTCGCGCCGGACCCCACTTCCGACCACGGCCGTGGGCTGTTCGTCATCGCCTCCCTCATGGACTCCCTCGAGCTGCGCCTGGACGGCGGCCTCGAAGTGCACATGGCGCGCCGGGGTGGCCGCGCTGTGAGCCCGCCCCGCCTGGAAAGCGATCTCAGTGACTCGCACGGCCGGGGGAGAACCTCGATCACCGTGGCGGCGCGCAGCCCGCGCCCTGCTCGAAGAGATCGAAGAGGGCTTCATCGCCCTGGACTGGGAGTACCGCTACGTGCACGCCAATCGGGCGGCACTACACCTCACGGGCAAGTCTCTTGAGGACCTGCTCGGCCGCACGCCGTGGGCGGTGTTTCCGGAGCTGCGAGACGCACCGCTGCGGGAGTTCTTTCGCCAGGCGATGGAGCTGGGCAGACCCTCCGTGAGCGACCACCGCTCGATCTTCACCGACACCTGGAGCGAGGTGCGTGTCTATCCGACGATCAGCGGCCTCAGCGCATACTTCAATGACATCAGCGGGCGCAAACGGGTCGAGCAGGCGCTGCAGCAAAGCCGCGCCGAGCTTGCGGAGGCCGTCGCGCAGCGTCAGCTCGCCCTCGATGCCGCCAAGCTGGGTGGTGGCACTACGATCCACTGACCAACGTCTCCTGGTACGACGAGGGCTACCGGACGATCTTCGACGTGACAGGCAGTGAGCGACCGAACGACGAGATCCTCGAACGCCTGCACCCCGACGACCTGCCCGGCGTGTGGGCACGGTCGAGGCCGCCCTCGATCCGGCCGACCCCAAGCCGTACGCCGCCGAGTATCGCATCTATCGCGCGGACGGCTCACTGCGCTGGGTCGAGGCGCACGGCGTCGCCGCTTCGAGGGCGAGGGCGACCAACGGCACGCGACGAGCCTCGTCGGCACCGTCCAAGACATCACCGAGCGCAAGCGGGCCGACCAAGAGCTCGAGCACCAGGCCGAACTGCTCGACCTGTCCGATGAGCCGATCATCGTCTGGCGCCTGGAAGCGGCCATCGAAGAGCCTGGAACCGCGCGCCGAGGCGCTCTACGACTACGGCGCAGACGAGGCGCTCGGGCGCGTCACCCACGAGCTGCTCAGACCAGCCACCCTCAACCGTGGGCCGGATACCGAGGCCGCACTACACAAGCACGGGTCCTGGGAAGGCGAAGTGGTCCACCGCGCCAAGGACGGCCGCCAGGTGGTGGTCCTGACGCGTCACCAGCTCGTGCGAGGCGCAGATGGCGTCGAGCGGGTCCTGGAGTCCAACCGCGACATCACCGAGCGCGGCCGGGCCGAGGACGAACGCGAACGACTGGTCGCCGACCTTCAGACCCAAAGCGAGGAGTTGCAGGCCCAGAGCGAGGAGTTGCAGACGCAAGGCGAGGAGCTGCAGGTCCAAGGAGAGGAGCTGCAGGTCCAAAATGAAGAGCTCCTTGCCCAGCGCGAGACCGTCGTCCGCGAGAGCGAGCTGCGAGCCGGCCTGAATGCCATCGCCGGGCTGCTGCACTCAACGCTCGAGCCCGACGAGATCATCAGCCACACGTTGGCCGAGGCGGCTCACGCCCTGAACATCGATGGCGCGGCGATCGAGCTGCGCGAGGGCGCCGCGCGGCCGATGCGCTACGGCGAAGGTCTGGCCGACGATGACCTCGGTCAGCCCTTGACGAACGAGTCGGTGATTGCTCGGCTGGTGGCGGCCTCGGGCGAAGTGCTGGTGCTCGACGATGCACGCCGCCACGAGACGGTAGGGCCCTTTGCCGTCCGCCGTGGCATCCGCTCACTCATGGCCGTGCCCCTGGCCGCCCGTCAGGAGATCCTCGGAGTGTTGCTCTTGTTGGAGCGCCGTGGCGACCGCCACTTCGAACCGGCCGAGGTCGATTTCGCCCGCCGCCTGGGACGACCGTCGGCCAGGCGCTCGAGAACGCCCGTCTGTTCGAGGCCGAGGCCGAAGCGGAGCGTGCCGCGAGACAAGAGCTGCGGTCCGCCAATCTCCTACTCGAGGCCGCCACGACTTTGACGTCCTGGAGGACGACCTCGACGGGATGCTCTCAGCTCTCGGAATCGGCTGGCTGCGATCTACCGATCACTCGCGCATTCCTGCTCGAGCTCTGGGACGAGCAGCGCCGGGAGGTCGAGATCGCGGTCTCAATCGGTTCGCAGGTCACCCCGAAGCAGCGCTTCGCCTTCGACGGCATCTCGGACGGAGCCAAGGAAGTCATCCAAACGATGCAGACGGTCATCATCGACTACGCCACGACCGGTCTGCCCGAGCCGCAGAAGCAGTACGTCGACGAGCATGCTTTCCTGCTCATGCTCGTCGTGCCCATCGTCTACCGCGAGCGCCTGATCGGACTCATCACGGTCGACCAGCCGGGTGAGGCACGACCGTTCAGCTCCCGAGAGGTCGAGCTGGTCGAGTCCATGGCGGCGCAGGCCGGCACCGCCATCGAGAACGCGCGCCTCCAAGAGGCGGAGCTGGTCGCGCGCCGAAGCGAGGCCGAGCGCACCGCTCGCCTGGCTGTCCTCACAGAAGTCGCCGATGCCGCTGCTTCGTCTCTTGACCGGCAGACTGTGGCATCGGCTATCGTGCACGCGGTACACCGTCTGCTCGGCGCACGACAGGTCCAGCTACGCCTGGCAAACGAGGACAGCACGCTTCTTGAGTCTGCCGCAAGCGTCGACCCGGAGGCGATGCTCGAGCGTCTCGGGGCGATGCCGGTGAACGCAGACACTGAGACGGCGCTCTGTTTTCGGTCGTTGCAGCCAAGGATCGGCGAAGACCTCAGCGCTGGCCAGATCAGCGTCGCCAGCAGACAGAATGCTGAAGACGCCGGAGTGCGCGCCTATATCCTGTTTCCCTTGGTCGTCAGCGGACGGGCCATCGGCACGTTCTACGTCGCCTGGGCGGACCCGCGACGCTTTGCGGCCGAGGAGCTTTCGTTTCTCGATGCTGTCGCGGCCGAATCGGCAACGGGCTTGGAGAACGCACGGCTCTTCGAGCGCGAACGGGAGGCGGCGAAGTTGAACGCCGCGCTCGCCGCAGTCGACCGGGCGATCCACGGCTCACTCGACTTCACTGAGGTCATGCAGACGGCGCTGCATGAGGGGGCCGCGGTGATCGCTGCCGAGACCGCAGGGGTCAGCGTGCACGAAGACGAGGCCCGACGGTTCCGCGTCGCCTACATCCACAACTACCCGCCGGACAAGCTCGGCATCCTCATCCCTGACGCAGACGACACTCATGGCATCGAGGCCATGCGCACCGGTAAGACGCTTGCCATCTCAGACACCCACGACGACCCGCGCGTCGTAGTGGAGCTGATGGACGCGTGGAGCATCAAATCGGTAATCTGCGCGCCACTCGTGGTGCGGGGGCAGCCCGATCGCCGTTGCATACTTCAACTACCACACTGCGGCGCACGCTTTCTCCGCACAGGAGATCGAGTTCGTCACCAAGCTCGCCGCCTCGTTGTCGGGGGCACTCGAGAACGCTCAGCTCTACGAGCGTGAGGCCGAGACCGCCAGCCTGGCACAGGTCCTCAACGAGATGAACGCTCTGATCAACTCCACACTCGACACCCAGGAGATCATGCAGACCGTCGTCGAACAGGCGGTCGCCGCCGTGGGGGCCGACAGCGCTATGGTCGCCCTGCGCCACGGCGACGACTGGGTCGCCGAGTACGGCTACCCCGAGGTCCCGGGAGTGATCCACGAAAGCGTGCGCTCCGACGAGGCACCGTTCATGATCGCCGCCGTCGAGCAGCGTCGACCGATCGCCATCGACAACTGCGACACCGACCCGCGTTGCATCCCCGAGGTCCAGCGTCGCTTCGGCGTGCGCTCCGTGCTCTGCCTGCCGCTCATCGTGAGGGAAGAGGTGCTCGGCGTCATCTTCTTCAATCATCACGAGGCGGCCGTCGCCTTTCCGCCGGCGATCGTGGAGTTCGCCGGCAAGCTTGCCGCCTCGATCTCGACCGCGCTGGCGAACGCCCGCCTTTACGAAGAGCAGCAGCGCATCGCCACCGTCCTGCAAGAGAACTTCCTCCACGAGCTGCCCAGGTTGCCGGCCTCGAGCTGGGCATGGTCACCAAGACGGCCTTCGAACCCGAGCTCGTCGGCGGCGACTTCAGCGATGTCTTCGTGGTCGACGACACGCACGTCGTCGTCCTGATCGGAGATGTGGCCGGCAAGGGTGTGCGCGCCGCGGGCCTGACCGAGACGGTGCGCAGCACCGTGCGGGCGCTGGCGCCGTCGATCCTTCACCGGACTTCGTACTGGCCAGGGCCAACGAGCTGCTCTTGAAGTTCGATCCCGACGAGCCCCACGTCACCGCCTTCCTCGCGGTGCTCGACCCCCACACCGGCCACCTGAGCTACGCCAGCGCCGGCCACCCCGCGCCGGTCCACCTCGGCGCCTTCACCTGCCGGACGCTCGACGTCGCCTTCGGCCCACCGCTGGGCACCTTTGAGCGCCCCTACGCCAACGCCCACGCCATGCTCACCCTCGAGGACTACCTGGTCCTCTACACCGACGGCGTCACCGAGGCTCGCCGCGACGGCGAGCTGCTCGGTGAGCGGCGCCTGCTCGAGATCGTCGCCGGGTCTGCGCGGCCACTCGGCCCAACAGGTCGCAGAAGGCGTACGCGACGCCGCTCTCGCGTTTGCCGGCCAGCTGCGCGACGATCTGCAGGTGGTTGTCCTGCGGCTGGCCTGATCGGCTGGCGCAAAGGCCGTCCATCTCGACGGTCCGGCGGGCCTCCTACTTGACGATAGCCACAGGGCTGCCGATCGGCACCCAGGCGCTGACCTTGAGGACGTCGGCGTTGCGCATGCGCACGCAGCCGTGGCTGACGGCCTGACCGATCAGCGAACCCTGATCAGTACCGTGGATCGCCACCGGACCGCCCTGGGGCCAGCTCGGGAGCTTCGGCTGAAAGGCGCTCAGGCCCAGGGCCAGGACACCGTACGGGCCACCGGCGGTCGCCGGTCGCAGCTTCTCGGTGATGTAGAAGATGCCCGTCGGAGTGGACAGCCCCGACATTCCCACGGCCACCGGGAACTTGCCCAGCAGTCGCCCGCGCCTGTACACGTAGAGGCGCCGGCGTGCCAGGCTGACGACGATCCTGGCGGTCGTGGTGTGGATCGCCACACTGTCCTGGCGGACCCAGCCGCGGCTCTCGTTGGGGCGGATCGGCAGCCAGACGCAGTACCAGGTGGTATCGCCGACCTTGCGAGCCGAGCGCACCAGAAACACCGTGCGGCGACCGTTGACGTTGAGCCTGCTGAAGCGCGCCCTGATGCGAGCTGATCTCGAGGGCGCCGCGTAGGCGACCACCGGACCCAGCGCCTGGGCGACCCGCCAACGCGGCGCCGGCGCGGCAGTCGGCCGCGACCTGGAGACGTCGGTCGCGCGAGGCGACGGGCTGACCGCAGGCTGGCGATCGCGCCATCGCCGGCGCGTGAGCCACAGGCACCCAGACCCACCAGCACGATGCCGAAGACAACCGGCACGACGAGCGCGAAGACGACCGTAGGGGCTTTGACCAGCGGTCGCGTCAAGAACGCTTCTTGCCGAGAAGTCGAGTCATAGCGTCAAGACCCTTCGAGCAATGGCCATCCGTCCCGAGCTCCGCGGAGCACCGCCAAGATCGCCTTCGGCGCAACAGCGCGCCAGGTTGATCTTTGGCGGCCGGCTTGCGTTGCCCACTCTGGCAACGCGCTAGCGCTCTCCGCGAGCGTACCCATTGCGGTGCGCGAAGTCCTCGACGTCGCGACGCACCCGTACGTTAGCGGGCGGTTCGATCAGCGGATAGCCGAGCCGGCACGAGAACGCGATGACACGGTCATGCGGAATGCCGAGGATCTGCTTTACCTCGTCGCCCGAGCTGAGCGAGCTCACGATGTGCAGGCCGATGCCCATGGACTCGGCTGCCAGCCACATGTTCTCCATCACACAGCCGAGGCTGATGATACCGAGGAAGTCTCCTTCGGAGGCCGGCGCCCGCCGGCTGCGGTCGTAGACGACGACCAGGAGCACGGGGCAAGATGGCAGCGGCCGCCGCATCGCGGCAGCCTCTTCCTCGGTCACGTCGCTCAATCTGAAGTCAGGCTTGCGCCAGGACGGCGGGAACATCGTACCCATGATGCCGGTCTTCTTTGCGCGCAGCTCGTCTTCAGAGAACGACAGTTGCGCGTAGTTCTCACGGACGAAGGTCTCGGAGATCGGCCGCTCGATCGCCGTGATCCGGGCCAGGATGCCCGGGTCGTCGACCACGACGATCTCGAAGTTCTGCATGTTGTGAGCCGTGGGCGACCAGCGGGCCGCCTCGAGGACGGTCGCCAGTTGCTCGGGCGGGATGGGTCGGTCGGGATCGAACGGGACGCGCAGCGAGCGTCGCCGCTCAATCAGCTCGAGGATCTCAGACATGGGCTTCTCCTTCGCACATCTGGGTAAGCGTAGCCGACGGCGACGGCGATGACGAATCGATCGGCCCCGGCGCCCGGCGCGAACGCGATCACATGTCGGCTTGCGACCGCCAGGGTCGCGGCTCGCGAACGCCTAGGGCGCGTTGCCGGCGGTCGTCGTCGTGAGGATGTCGGCGTTCTGACCGGCCACCCATCCATGCGTGCGGCTCACGAAGCTCAGGGCGTCGAGACTGAGGTCTGTGCCGACCGACTGCTTCGTCCAGGTGACGCCGCCGTTCGTCGTCCTGATGACCGTGCCGTCGCCCACGGCCCAGCCGTGCACGGCATCGGTGAAGACGACGTCGGTCAGGTCGGGCTGCAGGCCTTCAGGCCACAGATGTTGCGCGGACCTCGTCCACGTCTTGCCGCCGTTCGACGTGCGGAAGATCTCGCAGTAGGCGTAGTCGTAACCGACGGCGACGAGATGTCTGGCGTCGATGCAGGCGATGGCGCGCAGCTCGCCGTCACTCGTGTTGCCGGTGAAGGGAGGACTGTACGAGAACTGCCTGGTCCAGGTGGCGCCCCCGTTCGTGGTCGCCAGGATCACGGTGACGTTGGTCGCCGGTGTCTCCCAGGATCTCGCCGACGGCCCAGCCGTGCAGGACGTCGGCGAAGGCGACGTCGTTGAGCACGGCGTCGGGGACCGGCGTCGTCTGCCTGGTCCAGTCCGCGCCTCCGTCGGTTGTGGCGAGGATGACACCCGTACCGGATGGTCCGGCCTCATTGACGGTTGCCTCCGACCACCCAACCCCGTTGCGCGTCGACGAACGTCACACCGGCGAGGTCGTCGGCCACGCCTGAGGTCTGCGGCGCCCACGTGGCGCCACCATCGGTGGTGTGCACGATGACGCCCTGATCGCCGACCGACCAGCCGTCGTCGGCGTCGATGAAGTCGACATCTTTGAGGTTCTGGGCGACGTTCGACGCCTGTGCGGACCAGGCGACGCCGCCGTCTGTCGTCGCGAGGATCTCGCCGGCCTCGCCGGCCGCCCAGCCGGTGGCGGCGTCGACGAACTGCAGCGTAGAGAGGCTGCCGAAGTAGCCGTCGGTCGCCCGTGTGCTCGACTGCCAGGTGGCGCCCCCGTCGGACGTGCGGCTCAGACTCGAGCCGTACGGCATCCTGAGGCCGATGACGGCGTTCGAGGGGGTGAGCGCAAAGCCCCAGGTGGCCTGCTGGGCGGCTGTCTGCCGCAACCACTGGGCGCCCCCGTTGGTCGTGTGGTAGACGTCGCCGGCGATCGCCCAGCCGTTCCGTGAGTCGGCGAACGCCAGCCCGATGACCGTGGGGCGGACCGAGAGCTGGCTCGTCCAGTGGGCGCAGCCGTCGGTGGTGTGGCTGAGCACGCCGCCGCCCGAGACCCACCCCGTGCCCCGGCTCGTGAAGCACATGCCGGTCAGGTTCTGGGGGGCGGTGCCGCCATGGAGACGTTCCAGGTCGCTCCTCCGTCGACGGTGCGCAGGAGGGTGTTGGCCGTGCCGGAGACCCATACCAACCGCGTGCTCAGCGCCTGCACGCAATGGAGCTTGCCGCGCGCCAGCATGGTGCGCACGGACCACTGGAGGCCACCGTCGACGGTGTGCAACACGGCCCTGCCCGAAACCGCCCAGCCCACCTTCGCGTTTGCGAAGCTCACGGAGTCGATGCCCCCGGCACGCGCGACGGGCACACGGACCCACGCCCTGCCGCCGTTGGTCGTGCGGTAGATCACTACCCTGCCGGTTCTCGCGTCGGCGGGGTAGCCTACCGCCCAGCCGTGCAGGGTGTCGACGAAGGTGATGGCTTTGAAGGAGACCCGATGCTGCGCCTGCCTGGTCAGGCTCAAGCCGCCGTTCGAGGTGTGGAAAATGCAACCGCCGCCGACGAGCCAGCCGTACTTGGCGTCGAGAAACCAGCCGCCCTCGTAGCCGTTGCCCTGGGGCAAGGGGTTCTGCCACTGCCAGCCGCCGTTACCGGTCGAGAGGGCCGAGGCGGGGCCACTCCAGCCCCAGCTCGTTCCACCGTCGGTGGTGACCAGGAGGTCGCTCACGGTGGTTGCGACGAACAGCTCGCCGGACGCCGGCGCCGAGATGGCATCGCCGGGTAGCCGAACGGCAGGGGCCGCGACCAGGTCCACAGGCCGTCGGGCGAGGTGAACGCGGCGGCGCAGCGGGAGCAACCATGATCGCGCCGGTGGCCGTGGCGATCACAGGCGACCGCAAGCGCGAGCAGCAGCAGACGACGGACCGAGGTTCTCATCTCAGCGTCCTTTCCGCTCCAGAAGGACCCGGTCGCACAGGGACACGGTCACGGTGACGTCGGCGTCGCCGTGGGCGTCGGCGTCGGCGTCGCCGTCGGTGTGGGACTTGGCGACGATGAACTCGAATGCGACCCCAGCGGTGAAGACTCGACCGGACCTGCGATGCCGGGGCTCGGCGCGGCTGTGGGGCGCACCCAGGCCCAGCCGGGCGACCAGCTCTTCGGTGCGGGGGCAGCGGTCCGCGGCGGCGTTGTCGTGCGATGCCGAGCGACGGGCCGGCGCCTGTCGGTGGGTGAGGCCAGCGCCGACAGTTGCTGGAGCAGACTTGTCTGGACGGCTGCCTGGGCAGCGAGCCTGGCCTGGAGGTCGCTGGTCTGTGCGTCGAGGCTGCGCAGCCTCTGGCCGACCGGCAGCGGCAGGTAGCGAGCGGTGCCGGCAGCGCCAGGGCGACTCCCAGCGCGACCACAGAGCGATCAGACACCCTCCGAGCACCAGCCAGCGCCTCTGGCGTGCGACGGCGACGCTGCTCCCAGCGCAGCGCCTGCCGCAGCCCGGCCTCGAAACGCGGGCCAGCCGAGGGGGCCTCGCGCTCGGCGAGCTCCAGCAGGCCGGCGGCCAGCTCGTCGGGGATCTCAGGCATGTCGTTCCTCCTTGGGAAGAAGCGCCGTCATCAGCGCCTGGCGCGCGGCGTACAGACGGGAGGCGACGGTGCCGCGCGGGATCGCGAGGATCGTCGCCGCGCTTTGCAGGTCGAAGCCGAGCTGCAGCACCACGACCACGACCGAGCGCTGCTGCGGCGAGAGCTGCGCCAGCGCCCCGGCCAGTCGTGTCTGGTCGTCGAGTGCCGCGTCGGGGTCGGCGGCGGGCTCGCTGGGTCGGGCGCGCTGTGCCAGCGCGACCTGGCGCTTCGTGTCGGCCATCATGTCCAGGCAGGCGCGGAGCGCGATGCGGTGCAGCCAGGTGCCGATGGCGGCCTCGCCGCGGAACCTGCGCAGCGAGCGGAAGGCGCGCAAGGCCGTCTCCTGCAGAGCGTCGTCGACCAGGTCGGCGTCGCGCAGCACGCCGAAGGCCAGCAGTCGCAGGCGACGCTCGTGCGCCATGAAGAGCTCGACGAAGGCGTCGCCATCCCCCCGTCTCGCCGCCTTCAGCTGCGCGTCGCTCTCCGCCGTCTCCATCACCAGGCCAGTCTCCCACAGCAGACGGCTGCGCGGCAGAGCGCTGCCCGCCTTGAGAGCCTGCCCCAGAGATGCCATGCGTTCCCGTCCCGGCTGAGCTGATCGGCCATTGTTGGTCGATTAGACGGGAGTTACGCCGAAAAGTATCGGTCGCCCCGTGTATGGTTCCTCAGGCTCCGACCCACCGGGCGGCTTCGCGTCGAACGCGGTCGCCGTCTGACGAGCGGGTTGGTAGTCTTGGCGGCGAATCGCCGACGTGGTCGGCGAAGTCGAGACGCGGGAGGCACGATGAGCCCATCACCGGACGAAGGGACCGCCAGGGTCCTCAGCAACGTCATCGCCGGGCGGCGTTCCGTGCGCAGCTTCTCTGAGGCGATGCCGGCCCGCAAAGACCTCGAACGGATCATCGCCGCCGGCCTGGCGGCGCCCTATGCCGCCGCCATGAGTCCCGGGGGAGTGCTCGACCGGCGCTTCTTCGTGCTCTCACCGGCGAGCGCCGCGCTGAGCGCAGCCGCCCGGGCGATCCAGGACCACGCTCAGCAGGCGCTCGCGGCGCCCGCGACGCCGGCCGCGCTGCGCGCTCGCCTGGAGCCGGTCGCCGAGGGACGCATCCCCGGCGTCGGCACCGCCCCCTACTACGTCGTGGTCGCCGAACGTCAGGGGCTGGCCGCCCCCCAGTCACTGGCCCACGCCCTGGAGAACATGTGGCTCATGGCCACGGCCCTGGGGCTTGGCATGCACCTGGTCTCGGTGACCACGATGATGGGCGACGATCCCGCGTTCTGCGAGGTCCTCGGCCTGCCGCCAGGCGAGCATGCGCTCAACGGCTGCGCCATCGGGGTGCCCGCACAGCCCCCCGAGGCACGGGCGACCCCCGACGCCGGCAGCGTGACGACCTGGCTCGACTAGGTCGTTCGGATCGCGGAGCGAAGATTGGAGCAAGCCACGCAAGGGAGACGGGAATGAACAGGTCGAGGATGCTCATGGTCCTTCTCATCATCATCGGCTTCGCGCTGGTCGCGCTCGCCGTCTACTACTGGGTGACGCCTGCCGGCTCACTCCCCAGCTTCTTCCCCGGACACCTCGCCGGCTCCGCCCATAAGCACGTCAAGCACGGCCTGGCGGCACTGATCGTCGGCATCGTGTGCTTCCTGGGGGCCTGGATGCTGTCCGGCAAAGAGTAGGAGTCACTCGGCGACCCACGGGAGTCCGCGCAAATGAACGCCCGCGGCATGCCCGCGTTCGGGGGCGGCTCGGCTGGGCGGAAGCCGCGCTATCTGCCGCGGCCGGCTAGATGAACGTCACCTGCCGGGTTGCGGCCGCCACCACGTAGCAACGCTCGATGTTCGACCCGTCGTCGGCCGGCTCGAGAAAGAAACCCGGGCGGTTGGGCTGATAGGCCTGCGTCGTGCCGACGAGCACCTCGCCGTCGGCGAACTCCACCCTGATGCGGCGCCCGACCGACGGGTGGGCGGGATCGAACTCGTTGCGTTCCGCGTGCTGCGGATCGCCGGTGAGGTCCTTGACGAAGAAGATCGCCTTCAACTCCTTCATCTGGATCTCGAGGGGCTTGTCCCCGCTGCCGCCGCGGCCTCGCTCACGTGGAAGGAGTCCTTCGCCGGGACGAAGTCCGACGTCTGGCCCTTGATCATGCGACCGTCAGCAAGCCGCACCACAACCTTGTTCACCACCGCCTCCTCTCACGAGTCCCGGCCGGGCACCCAGGCGTCTCCGGCTATCGCTTCAGCTTGCCCATCTGTGCCAGAAGCGGCACCCTCGAGCCCCCCGGCAGTGAGACGCGCAGACGCAGCAGCCGCCGCGCCTCCAGGCTGTGGCTGAGGCGACTGAAGAAGCCTGTCGAGCTGGCCGGCAGGCCGGCAGGCCAGGGAGGAGCATGGAACCTGGGGGCGCCGGAGCGCACCACGCGCAAGAGGCCGCGACCGGCGACGACCTGCGGGTTGCCGGCCCAGTCCGTCGCTCGTACCTCGACGCGGTAGGTGCCCGGCTTGAGCTGTGCACCTGAAGCGCAGGTAGTAGTACGGCAACGCCTCCCCGTAGTCCCAGTTGCCGGCCCGCTCGACGAACCGACGCAGGACGTGACCGTGTGAGTTCACGATGCTGATCGTGGCGCGTGCGACATCGCTCCCGGCATCGCTTGCCATGAAGTAGAGGATGCCCGGCTTGCCGGCGTCGACCAGGCTCGGCCGAGGCACGGAACAGGCCGGACCGAGGGTGTCGATGCCGACGCCGAGACTCTCGGTCTGTTCCTGGTTTCCGGCATTGTCGGTGGAACGGTAGAGGATGGTGTGGTAGCCGTCGTTGGAGTGGTCCGCGGGCGCGTCGATGGCGACGCTGGCGCCGGACTCCCAGGTGGCGCCGTCGTCGGTCGAGTAGGTCGTCGACTTCACGCCGGAGCCGCCGATGTCGTTGACCGACAGGTTGATGCTGGCCGGTTCGCGATACCATGAGTCGTAGTCATTGACGAGCGTCACCGGGGCGGCAGTCGTGCCGCTCGCGGTGAGCGGCGAGATCAGGAAGCCGTCGCCGAAGGCCCAGACATGGTCGGCGTCGGTGGCGGCGATCGTCGTGACGCCGTAGCCTCCGGCCACCTGCTGCCAGCTCGCCCCGCCGTCGGTCGTGGCGTAGACGCCGTTCAGGCCGCCGAGCCAGCCGTCGTCGGCATCGCTGAAGTGCAAGGTCTCGGCGAGGCTGTCGTCGAGGCCCGCCAGGCGTACCCAGGTCTTGCCGCCGTCGGTCGTGTGCAGCACCCAGGTCTGCGAGGCGCGGTCATCCTGGTCGTAGCTCGTGCCGACCGCCCAGCCGTCGTGGGCATCGAGGAACTGCAGCCCGGTCATGTCGGGGGCGCCGCTGGGCAGCTTCTCCTTGCTCCAGGTCAGGCCGGCGTTCGTCGTGGTGAAGATCCCCGGCACCCCGTCGCTGTTCTCCGAGGGCAGGTAGTCGCCGGTCACCCAGCCGGTCGTGGGGCTGACGAAGTCGAGCGCGAACAGGTCGGCATTGCCGTACACGTACTGCGGCACCCAGGTCACGCCACCGTCGGTCGTATGCTCTACGGTCAAGGGCGCGTTGAGGCCGGAGCCGTAGTTGTCGTCGCTGATCGCCCAGCCGTTGAGGTCGTCGACGAAGTCGACGCCGACCAGTTCGCCCGACAGGTTGGAGGCCTGGACGCCCCAGGTCGCACCACCATCACTGGTGTGGAGGATCACACCGGAACCTTCGCCACTCTCGTCGGTGCCCACGATCCAGCCGTGCTCCGCATCGGGGAAGCTGACGCCATACAGAGTGTTCGCCCAGCGCATCGGGCTGGCTTGCTCGACCCAGTGCGAGCCGTCCTCGCTGTGCAGCAGGGCGCCCGAGGCATCGACCGCCCAGATGTCGCCGGCGGAGAGCGCCGTGGCGGCCGTGAAGTAGTACTCCTGGCCCGAGGTCGCCGACTGCCAGTCCTTACCGGCGTCACTCGAGGTGAGGATGCCATCGCCCACCGCACAGACCACGTTGCCACGAGCCGCTATGGCGCCCATGGCAAACGGCGAGCCTACAGACGAGCTCTGCCAATGCAGGCCGCCGTCACTGCTGTGCTGCACCGTGACCTGCCCGACGCCACCGAAGAAGCCGAAGTAGTCGTTGAATGCCGCGAAACTCGAGTAGCCGCCGTCAAGGAGCCAGACGCTCGAGGCGCTCGTCGCGTCGATCTCGCCCACCGTCCAGTCGCCCGTCGCGACCGTGCGCCACAAAAGACCGCCGTCCCTTGTCGCGATCACCTTTGACATTCCGGTCTCCAGTGACTGGGCCAGCACCCAGCCATGGACCGGCGTCGATGAAGTCGACCTGCGTGACGACCATGTCTGGCGTCAGGCCACTGAAGACAGGCGTCCAGGTCTTGCCACCGTTCGCCGTCGTCCAGATCTGGCCGTCCCCTCCGCCTGCCCAACCTCGACTGGCGCCGACGAAGTCGATCGTGCGGTAACCGGCGAAGTACGACCCAAAAGGCGAGTTGCGGTAGAGCGACTTGACCTTTTCGTGCGTCCAGTCGGCTCCACCGTTGGTGGTCTTGAGGATCTCGCCGCCGGTCGTGCCGATCCAGCCGTGCGTGGCGCTGACGAAGCTCGCGTTGGTGAGCGACTCGGTCAGGCCACTCGGGGTCTTGTCGACCCAGGTGGCGCCGCCGTCGGTGGTGGCCACGATCACACCGCCAGGCCCCGACACCGACCCGCCACAGGCGCAGCCGTGCTGGTCGTCTGGGAAGCTCACGGACCAGAGGTCGGCGTCGGTACCCGTTGGCTGGGCCGACCAGGTGACCCCCCCGTCGGTGCTGTGCAGGATGAGACCGCCGGCGCCGACCGTCCAGATATTGCCCACGTCGGGAAAGGCAAGAGCGCTCAGTCCGTCGACGCCGCCGGCCGGCTGCGGCATCTGCCAGAACCAGCCCTGCGTGCCGTCGGGCACGAGCGCCAGGGCGGAGGTGGCCGACGCCGCCATGAAGGCGAGCGCCAGGGCGATGCACAGAACAACACACTTGCGTTTCATGGCCAGACCCCCGCGATTGCCCCTGTGACGAAGAAGAGATGACGCCGGCACTCCGGATGCCCGGCGCATCAGCGCACGACCAGCGTGTTGGCCGCCGCTTTAGTCCCGCGGTTGCCGGCGGCATCGGTGGCCGTGACCGTGAACCGGTAGCTGCCCCTGGGCAGCCGGCAGACGAATGAGTAGCTCTGGGCGCTATCGACTTTGATCGCGCGAAGCACGGCCTTCTTCGCGAGCTTGCCGTGCCGATTGACGATCCTGATCGTCACGGACGCCGTGGGGCTGCCGGGGCGCGGGTCGGCGATATAGTAGCGCAGCGCTGTGCGGTCGCCGCGAGTCGCCTCGCCCGTCCACTTGGCGATGGGTGTCGGGCGGCGCGTGTCGATGTTGACGGTGCAGACGCGCTTGCGCTCGATGTTGCCCACGTTGTCGACAGAACGGTAGACGACCTCGTTGGCGCCGTCGGCGGAGTGATCGCTCGGAGCGGGGACGGTGACCGAGCTGCCCTGAGTCCAGGTGACGCCGCCGTCGAGCGAGTACTCGGTGTAGGCGACTCCCTGGCCGCCGGGATTGTCGGCGGCCTTGAAGTGCAGGGTCACCGGCCGGTCGTGCCAGCCCGGACCGGCGCCCGTGACGGTGGTCGTGGGCGGGGTCACGTCGGTGGTGACCGAGAAGCTTGCTCCATCAGGGCTCAACGCCAACGCCCGGTCGACGAGCGCTCCGCTGTCGGACGTCATGTCGATCTGGTTCCAGTTGAAGGCGCCGATCGGCTGGCCGTTGAAGGCGCAGTCGCTGAAGGTGACCAGGCTGAAATCGGAGAGCCGCACGACATCGTCGGAGTCGTCCGAAGGCGCCTCGGCGATCACCTCGGCCGAAGCAAGCTGCGGCACCACGCTCATCGTCTGCACCGTCTGAAACGACTTGCCGGTGGTCTGGTCGGTGATCTCCAGGGTGAAGGTCGAGACTCCCGATTCCGTCACGGAGCCGGTCATCAGGTCTCCCGGATGGATCGACATGCCGATGGTGACGGGGGCGGCCGGATACATCTCATACCAGGCGTCGTAGCCGACTACGCCTTCGCTGTAGCCTTCGGTGCCGATCTGCTCCACTGTGTCGGAGTTGTCGCCGTCGAGACCGACCCAGAAAGCGGCATCGGTGAAGGTCGCACCGGCGGGTCGCACGGGCGGCTGGACCCAGGTGGCGGTGACGCTCGTGAAGGGACCGTCGGTGGAGTCATCGTAGCCCGACCAGTTGCTCGAGGTGGTCGTCGTACCGGCAAACGCGTGAGTGCCGACCGCCGGACGCACTCCGCCCGTCGGTCCCGAACCGATCAGCGGGTGCGTATGAGTAGCCGGTCGCGTCGTCGCCGCGGCCCCGGCCGGCAGGGCCAGCGCCACCACTACGGCCAGCGCCACTCCGAGCAGCAGTGCCCAGCGGTGTGTCATGGCAGCCCCCCAAGCCCGAACGCATGCGGATCAACATGGCCTTGTTTCATACGTACAGTATCAGGCATTTGTTAGCAGACGACGAGCGGGACCGGCGGCCATGCGCACGCTGCGCCGGCGGCGTGAACCCTTCGGTTCACCTACCTGAGCAGTCCGTGCAGGGCCTGTTCGCGGGTCTCGTAGATCTCGAGCAGGCGGTCGAGGCCGCAGGTTCGGAAGATGCGGACGAGGCCCGGGTGCGGCAGGACCACGGCGACCGCCCCGAGGCCCAGACGCCGGGCAGCCATGACGATCACCCCGAGCCCGGCGCCGTCGATCAGCGAGACCGCGCCGAGATCGATCACGATCGCCTGGACGCCCTCGTCGAGGGCGGCTCCGACGGCGTCGCGAACGCGCGGCGCCGCGTCAGCGTCGACCTCGCCCTGCAGGACGACCAGCATGGCATGCGCGGTGGCGCGGACGAGACTCACCTCGAACGGGAGGGGGAGCCGCGGCTGTCGCAGCCAGGCCACCTGGAGCTCGACGGCGGGGGCCGGGCCTTGGGAGAGCTCGGTCGTCATTGCAGCCACCTGCCTTCCTCGTCGCCTCTGGCGCCGACGTCGCGGCGCATCGGCCCCCCGTCATCATGGGCCGGCACGATGAGAGACGCGTGTGACGGTGGCGAGATTGCGGTAAGTGCGGCACGCCGGCCTCCGAGCCTCAAACCGCTGCCCGGATCGACCACCGCGACGGCGTTCCCCGTTGACGGGAGACCGAGGCGAAGCGTCGATACCGCGCGGATCAGCGCGGGATCGGCAACCCGGCCAGCGCGGCGACGATGCCCAGCAGCCCGGCGCCGAGCAGAGCGGCCACCACCCCGCGCCGCAGCGCCAGCAACCAGATCGCCGCCAGCACCAGAACGCCGAGCTGCCAGAGCTCGCTCAGGGCCAGGGCGAGCGGGAGGGCGGCGCCCGCGATCGCGCCGATGGCGGCGGCGCCCGCGCCGCTCAGGAACGCCTGTACCGCGGCGCTGCGCCGCAGCCGGTCAAAGTGCGGCCCGCCGGCGATCACAAAGACGAACGAGGGCGCGAAGGCGACAAGGGCGGCAAGCAGGCCGCCGCCAAGTCCGGCGGCGGCATAGCCGACCACGGCCACCGTCTGTACCACCGGCCCGGGCGTGATCTGGCCGAGCGCTACGGCCTCGAGGAACTGCGCGCCGCTCATCCAGTGGTAGGTGTGCACGGCGTCGCGCTGCATGAGGGGAATGATCACGAAGCCGCCGCCGTAGGAGAGCGCTCCCACCTTGAAGGCCACCCACGACAGGGCGGCGAGCCCGCCCGCCGCCACGAGCGCCAGTGGCCGTCCCATGGCGATCGCCGCCGCGCCGACCGACGCCGCGGGCCGGCTCCGGCCTTGGGCGCCGATCTCGATCAGCCCGCAGGCCGCCAGGACCAGGACCAGGTAGGGTCCGACCAGGACGGCCGCGGCGGCGCCCAGAACGAGATAGATCAGCCAGCGCCGTCGCCGCGCGGGCCCCGCGGCCCGCCGCCGGCTCGCCGGCAGCAGGGCCACCGCCGCCTGGAGAGCCACCGCCGCCACGGCCGCGCCCGCCCCCGCCGCGGCTCCCCGCACCACGAGGGGCGTGTGGGCCGCGAGGAACAGTGCCGCAAGGACGAGGATGACGATCAGCCCCGGGACGATGAAGCAGGCGCCGCCGAGCAGCGCGCCTCGAGCGCCGCGCAGCCGCCAGGCGCAGTAGATGGCAAGCTGGGTGGAGGCCGGACCGGGCAGCAGGTTCACGGCGGCGATGCCGTCCTCGAACTCCGCGGGTGTGAGCCAGCGACGCTGCTCGACACAAAGCCTGCGTAGCAGCGCGATGTGAGCCGGCGGGCCCCCGAATCCGAGGCAGCCGATGCGCGTCCACTCGCGGACGATCGTCGCCAGGGCCACCCGCTCGTGCGCGTCGTGCGCGACTTCGTTCATCATTCCAGCCTAGCCGCAGTTGCCGTTGCCGCGCCAACGTCCCCCGACGAAGAGGACCCGGTCGGAAGACAGCGCGTGTCGTGGGATCGTGCGACCCTGGTGAGGGCGGCGACAGATGTCGCGACGAGTCGCGTGAGCGACCGGTGGTAGAGGCGTTCAAAGGAGCGCGCGCGGCGTGATCGCGAACGCGCCACTCGAGGCGGCCGCGTTACGGGGCGGCCTTGGAAGATGCCCGCCGCGCCTGGTCTGGCGTCGGCGGGAGCCGGATCGTCGCTCTAGAGCGACACCCTCACGTCGCCGGTCACCAGACGAAGGCCTGGCCGATTTCGAAGATGGGACTGCCGGGCCGGCTGTGGTCGACCGTGCCGGTGTCGACGATGGACTCGCCCACCGGCACGTCGGCGACCTTCACCGTCGCAAGGACACCGTTCGACAACGTGTGCACGACGCTGCCGGCGATCGTCGTCAGGGTCAGCGAGCCGGCGGGCACACCGAGCGTACCGCGAGAGACCGAGACGGTCAGCGTGCCGGCCTGCCGGTCGACCGCGGTGACCTGTCCGAGACAGGCGAACCACGTCGGTCGGCTGACCGGCACGACGTGGCGCACCAGGACCAGACCGGCGGTGAGCGTCGTGACGCTGGGGTTGACGCGATCGGCTCGGCCGGTGACGTAGACCTTATCGCCGGCCGTGAGGCCGCCGATGGTGGTCGCGGTCGCCAGGAGGTCTTGCAGCACGAAGATCCTCGCGCCGCCGGGGACGTCGACAGTCACGGTGGCGCCTGCGCGGCCGCACACACTGGAGGAACCACTCGCCACCTGCACGGCGAGGGCGTCCGCCTGCAGATCGACCGACGAGACCGCACCCCGGCAGACAAAGGCGGTGGTGAAGCTCGGCTTCCAGGCGCACGCCTTGCCGATGTCGTAGACCAGCGCCGCGGGGTTTGTGGCGTCGATCGTACCGCTGACCGACAGCAGTTCGCCGACCGCCACACCGGCGAGCGTCGTCCGAGTCTTGACGCCGTGGCTGATCGCCTTGAGAGAGCTCGCCCTCGTGACCATGAGCGTGAGGCGCTGACCGAGGGAACCCTGCAGCGCGAGGGATGCGCGACTGACGTTGATGGTCACGGCGCCGGTCGACGGCACGACGGCGGTGACCGCGCCGAGACAGGTGAACGCCTGCGCAGACGGTGGAGCCGTGGTGGCCGCCAGCGTCGGGTCGGCCAACGCCCCCGGGGCCAGACACAGCGACAGAGCAAGGACGACGGCGATCGGCACCAGCCGCTTGCCGAGACTCATCGGGCACCTCCGCGGTCGCCCTCGAGAGCGGTCATTCCCTCTCGATCCTTTCTGGCCGGTCCCCACCGGATCGACCACTGTGTCCGCTCGCCGCGCGGACGAACGCCCAGCACGGTGCATGCCAGTATCGGGAATATCGGCAGGCAGGCTCCACGACTCCACTTTCGACGAACCCCCGTGCAGGCTTGCCGAGGTCGTTCAGGCGCCTCGACTCCAAAGTTCCTTCCAGACTGGCAACACTTGTTGGCGGTGACCCGGGGCCGGGGCAGCCGCGCGGGACCCGGAGCAGCGGCGGGCGGGGTCGGCGAGCGGCGGGCGGGGTCGGCGAGCGGCGGGCGGGGTCGGCGAGCGGCGGCCCGTACGGTGGTAGTGTTGGCAGAGATGGAGCCCCCCGATGCCCGACCCCTCCGCACCCCAGCCGCGATGACCAGGCGCCTGCCGCATCTGGCCGACGGGACGATCGTGCTGCGCCCGTGGAAGGTCGACGACGCCCTCGCGCTGATGACCGCCTGCCGGGAGCCCGACATCAGCTACTGGCGCGGCCTGCCGTCGCCCTACACGTTCGGCCACGCGGTGGCCTGGATCGGCGAGGCCGGCGCGGCGTGGAGCGACGGCCGCGACGCCCACCTGGCGGTCGACGACGCCGCCACCGGCGAGGTCGTCGGCGCGATCGACCTGCTGGGCGTCGACCCCATCGAGTCCTACGGCCGGTTCCATTACTGGGTGCGCGCCGCGCGACGCCGGAACGGCGTCGCGCGGCGCGCCCTCTCCCTGCTGGCGCACTGGGCCCACGACGACCTTGGTCTGGAGCGCCTCGAAGTCATCGCCGCCGTGGGTAACACGGCCGCCCAGGGCGTCGCCGTCGCCGCCGGCTTCCGCCCCGAGGCCGTCTACCGCAGCTACCGGCAGCTCGGCGAGCGGCGCACCGACTCGCTGGTGTTCGCCTTGCCGATGCCGTCCTGGAACATGGGCCCGGGCTGGGTCGACGGCATCAGTGAGGCCGAAGTCGCGGCGGCCGACGAGCGCCCGCCGACCGCGCCGGTCGTGCTGCCCGCCGAGCCACCCGTCCTCGAGGGCGCCGGCCTGCGGCTGCGCCCGTACCGCTCCGACGACCTGGACGCGCTGGTGGCCGCGATCGACGAGGAGACGGTTCGCTGGCTCACGCACGTGCCGTGGCCCTATACGGACGAGGCCGGCCGCGGCTTTCTGGCCTTCGCGGCCGGATCGTGGCTCGCCAACCAGGCGCATTTCGCCATCGCCGACGCCGGCAGCGACGCCCTGCTCGGCGGCCTGAACGTCGACATCGACCTGCCCCACGCCATCGGTGAGGTCGGCTACCGGGTGAACCCCGACGCCCGCAGCCGTCATGTGGCCGGCAGAGCCGTCAAGCTCGCCGTCGACTGGGCCTTCGACGATCTCGGTCTCGCCCGCCTGGACCTCGGCGCCGACACCCGCAACCTGGCCTCGCTGCGGGTGGCCGCCCGCGGCGGCTTTTTGCGCGAGGGCACCCTGCACGGTCTGGTCAGACGCGGCGCCGAGCGCAGCGACGACGCCATCTGCTCGCTGCTGCCGACCGACCCGCGGCCGCGCTGACCTCGCGACTGCGGACCTGCTGTCGTGGTGCCGGCATCTGCGAGCGCGGCGCGTCGATTGCGACCAGCATCGGCTCGTTATCGGCAACCGCCGATGGGCGCGCCGCCTTCGCGTCCGTCCCGCAGAGTCTGTAGGCTGCACACGGCACGATCGCCGGCGCGCGGCGGCAACCCTCGCGGCCGCGTTCGTGCGGCAGCCAAGGGAGACTACGTGACCCGGCAACGACAGCGCGGTGCCACCGCCCGTGGCAATGGTTAGGTTCGGCCGCTCGCGCCGCCGGCGGCGCCATGCCGGCGCCCTGCTCGTCATCGTCATCGCGCTGGCGGCGATCCTCGTGGCCACCTCGCACCGGGCGCCCGGCGTCCCCGGCGAACGGGCGGCCTCCCACTCATCGTCGCCCCGGCCCACGAAGGCCAACAAGGCCAAGAAGGCCAAGAAGCACGCCCACAAGACCGCGGTGTCGCGGCCGGCCGGTCGAGCAGGCGGCCTGTCGCTGGTCGTCGAACCAGACGCCGGGCTCGCGCCCGTCTACGCACTTCTGCGCGGCGCTCGCCGCAGCGTCGACGTCGAGATCTACGAGCTCGAAGACGACCAGGCCGCGGCCATCCTCGCCGCCGACGCCCGTCGTGGCGTGCGCGTGCGCGTCCTGCTCAATGCGCACTACGTCGGCCGCTACAACGAGCCCGCGTACGCGTACTTGCGCGCCCGCGGTGTCGCCGTGCGCTGGGCGCCGTCGCAGTTCGACGTCACCCACGAAAAGGCGATCGTCGTCGACCGCCGCCTCGCGGCCATCATGACCATGAACCTCACGGCGCGCTACTACTCGTCGTCGCGCGAGTTCATCGCCCTCGACGACCGCCGCGCCGACGTCGCCGCCGTCGAATCGACCTTCGCCGACGACTGGGCGAACGGCGGCCTGCCGCCGTCGTCTCCCTCCGACCTCGTCTGGAGCCCGGGGGCCCAAGACGCGCTCGTGGCTCTCATCGCCTCGGCCCGGCACGAGCTGCTCATCGAGAACGAGGAGATGAGCGATGAGGCCGTGATCACCGCCCTCCAGGCAGCCGCGCGCCGCGGCGTCAGGGTCGAAGTGGTCATGACGCGCCAGAGCGAGTGGGCGAGCGCCTTCGACGCGCTCGCCCGGGCCGGGGTCGTGGTGCGCACGGACGCCTACTCGGCGCCGCTCTACATCCATGCCAAGGCGATCGTCGTCGACCCGGGCTCGCCGCACGCGAGGGTGTTCGTCGGCTCGCAGAACTTCTCGGTCGCTTCGCTGCTCTACAACCGCGAGCTGGGTCTCATCACCTCGCGCCCGGCGATCGTCGCCCGCGTCGCCGCCGTCATCCGCGGCGACGGCGACGGCGCAACGCCCTGGCGCCCGTAGGAGCGCCAAGCGAGCCCCCGGGCATGACTATCCACCGCCGTGTGCGGGCAAGAAGAAGGCAGAAAACAAGGTCTACCCAGTGGATACGTCGCTCACCTCCCACCCCACAAGCCTCACGCTCACGCTCAACCCGGCGACTTCCGCACTCGGCGGCGCCCGCAGCCGCGTGCGCGACTTTCTGCGCGACCTCGACGTCCCCGAACGCGCCGTGTTCGACGTCGTCCTGGCCTTCGAAGAGGCCTGCAAGAACGCCATCCGATTCAGCGGCAGCAGCCGCACGATCAACGTCCGGGTGGCGCTCGACGCCAAAGGTGTCTGTCTCGTCGTGCGCGACCACGGCGTCGGGTTCCGGCCGCGCAAGGTCGACCCCTCGCGGCCGCCCGACCCGACGGACCCCCAGGGCCGCGGGCTGTTCCTCATGACCTGTCTCATGGACGACGTGCGCATCGACAGCGACCACGGGGCCATCGTGACCGCGCGCAAGGTCGTCGCGCACAAGGCCGTCACGCGTTAGCCGCGGGGCCGCCCGCTTGTCGCGCGGCGGGCCGACCGGTAGTCTGCCGGGAACGGTCCGTACGATCGACGGTCGGGCAGGCACGAGGCGGCCCGACGGGAGGAGCCATGGGGAGCCGTCACAGCCGTACCCGCCGCCGGGTGCTTCTGGTCTTCGTCGCCGTGGTCGCGGCGGCGGCGGCCGTTCCGGCCGCCGCCGCCGCGACCACGCTCCAGTCCCGCATCACGTCGGTTCTCGCCGCCCGCGGACTGGCCGGTACCTCGACGGGCGTGCGTGTCTTCGACCTGTCGACCGCCACCTCGCTCTATACGCACCGCACCGCGGCGCAGCTCTTGCCGGCCTCCAACGAGAAGCTCGTCACCTCGTCGACCGCCCTCGCCAAGTGGGGCGCGACGTTCCGCTTCAAGACCGAGCTGCTCACGACCGGCTCGCTCGACAGCGCCGGGGTCTTCACCGGACGGCTCTACCTCAAGGGCTTCGGCGACCCGAGCCTGTCCACGGCCTGGTATCAGGAGCACGTCCTGCACCTCAAGACCTCGCGGCTCGGCGACTTCGTCAAGGCGCTGCGCAACGCCGGCGTCAAGAAGATCGTCGGTCGCGTGCTCGGCGACGACAGCTACTTCGACGCCGCCCGTTCCGTGGCCGTGTGGAAGCCCGGCATGACCGACTACTGCGGACCCCTCTCGGCCCTGTCCCTGAACGAAAGTATCCAGGCCAACGGCTACTGGGCGAGCAACCCGGCGCACTACGCGGCCATCCAGCTCACCGCCCTGCTGCGCAAGTCGGGTATCCCGGTGAGTCGCCCGGCCGGGATCGGCGTCGCGCCGGCGTCGGCCAAGCTCTCCTACGTCGAGCGCTCGGCGCCACTGTCGCGGATACTCGCGGCCATGAACAAGCCGAGCGACAACTTCTTCGCCGAGATGCTCACCAAAGGGCTGGGAGCGTCGTTCGGCGGCGGCGGCACCACCGCCGCGGGCGTCAAGGTCGAACGCGCCTTCCTCATCTCGCTCGGCATCTCCGCCACAACCTTCCGTCTGACCGACGGCTCCGGGCTGAGCTACTACGACCGGCTGACGGCGCTCGACGTCACCAAGCTGCTCGCCGCCATGTCCAAGCGCAGCGACTGGCCGGTGTTCTGGAGCTCGCTGTCGGTGGCCGGCGTCGACGGCACTCTCGCCGACCGCATGCGCGGCACCGCCGCCCAGAAGAACCTGCACGGCAAGACCGGCACCCTGACCGTGGCCAGCAACCTCTCGGGCTACGTCACGAGCCGCAACGGCGAGTGGCTCGTCTTCTCGCTGCTCATGAACAAGCGGGGCTGGATCAACCTGAGCGCGGCGCACGCCGCCCAGGACGCGATCGGCGTCGCCCTGGCCCGCTCAAAGCCGGCCGGCGCGGTCGTCTGGACGCCCAGCCCGGCGCCCAGCCCGAGCTGACGCGGGCGCCGGGGCCGACCGTGCGAACGGCGCGACTCCGCTCGCGGGGCCGCGCCGACGCGCCGCGCCGGCCGCCTCAGCAGCCGCGTGCAAGCGAACCCATCGGGTCCCAGGGGGCGAGCACGACCGGCTCGGTGCCGAGTGCCTTGAGGACGCGCTTGGGCAGGTGCCGGCGGTCGATCACGACCTCGAACATATAGTCGTCGAACCAGCGGTCGCTCATCACGAAGTAGCCCTTGTCGCCGACCTTGTCGCCCCAGCTGTTCTCGACCTTCCAGCGGCGCGCCCCGCCCTTGTCGTCGAGGTCGACGCCGGTGAGCACCATGGCGTGGGTCATGACGCTGTGGCCGTACTCGACGCGCTCGGCCTTGTCGGCCGAGAACTCGGTCGCGTAGAGCAGCTCGAGGTCGTACATCTCGCGGTCGAGGGCGCCTGAGTCGCGCTCGGCCATCTTGCCGACGTCGCAGCCGAACCACACCGGCCGGCCGGCGGCGATCTGCGCCACGGCAGCCTTCTTGAAGGCGGCGATGTCGACGTTGACGTAGCGCACCGGCGTACCGCCGACGACGTTGCCGAGGTACTGCACCGTGTAGAGCGTGTTGAACGGCTTGTCGGGAGTGGGGCAGTTGATGAGGCTGACGTAGTCGTCGAGATCGACGGCGACATAGCGCTCGTAGAACTGCGCCGGCGTGATCGTGCCGTCGCGGTGGAACTCGTCGTCGGTGTCGCGCCATTGCCAGTCGAACTCGCGCGGCGGCCGGCCGAGGTGGATGGCCAGCATGCGGTAGACCGTCGCCAGCATCTCGTCCTTGCGGCGGCGCAGCTCGCCGGCGGCCTCGCCGCCGGCATGGCGCCGCCGCAGCTCGGCCGCGTACTCGCGCAGCTTGGCGCGCAACACGCCGTTCATGGGCAGCGACTCGCCGCTCGACTCGGCGTCGGGCATGGCCGTCTTGGGCACGACGCCGTACTTGCGCACCAGGTCGGCGAACATGTCCCACTGGCCGCCGTCCTGGATGGGGTCCTGCAGCAGGAAGGAGATCAGGCGGCCGTCGGTCGGCTCGCCGGCGGTGGTGATCATCGTCTCGAGGAACCAGTTGGCCTTCTCGAGCTTGTCGTAGAACTGCAGGTACGTCTGGGAGAACTCGAACTGGTCGACCTTGAGGGACTTCATGGCGGCGACGCGCAGCACGTTCAGCCCGGCGAACATCCAGCAGCGGCCGCTCTGCTTCTGGTTTGTGATCTCGGGCGTCTTGATGACGTGCGAGAAGCTGCGCTGGGCGGCGCGCACGACCGCCTCGCGGTTGCGCGCCACCACCTGCACCTTGCCGGCCGTGACGGCGTTCAGCGCCAGGCGGTTGCGCGGTTCGGCCGCGAAGCTCTCGTCGAAGCGCCCGATCGCCGCGGCCTTCAGGGCGCCGCCCGAGCCGCGACCCTTGCCGTCGCGGGCGCTCGTGTCGCGGGCGCTCGTGGCCAGCACCTTCGCCGCGGTCTTCGCCGCCGGCCTCGAGTTCGCTTTGCGCGCCGTCGTCACCTTCTCGGACATGCGCGAGACCGCCGCCTCGGGAACGTGCCCGTTGCCACGCTTGCCGGTGCCCTTCGCCTTTTCGCGCGTGGTCGCGCGCGACTTCGTGCGTGCCGCCGTGTCCTTGCTCACTTGCCGACTCCTTAGGTGGATACGAAGACTCTATCCCAGGTTGTGCGTCGCATGCGGTCGCGGCAAACGGGCGCGCCGGCCGGAGGCGCAGCAGGTATAATCCCTGCGCGGCACCGTGCCCCCATCGTCTAGCGGCCTAGGACACCGGCCTTTCAAGCCGGCAGCACGGATTCGAATTCCGTTGGGGGCACCAGTTCCAACCCTCCTTGACGCCAGTATTGATTGGAAGAATCCTGCGTAACCATGTCGTATCGTACTGGCTCAGTGCGAGTTCAAGCGCAGATGGCGCTGGAAATCCGGTTCGGCAGCAGGTAGTCGCTGGCCTCCGTAGCAAACACGAGATCCTTGTCGTGCCCAGCTAGATGATTGATTCCACGAGATTGAACCTGTCCAAGGAATGCGAAGCAGAGAGGCCGAAGCCGACGGTGCCAAAGACACCGTCTGCCCGGAGGCCACGATGGACGCCGACCTCGACACTCTCTGCACCGTGGTTTATTGCACAGCCGACGATCTCTTGCCAGAGGCGCGCGCCAACGCTCGCCGGCGCATCAGCGACGCCGAGCTGGCCACCCTTTGCGTCGCCCAGGCGATCATGGGCATCCCCTCCGACCGCAGGTTCCTGGCCACAGCTGCCAAGCGCCTCATCCATCTCTTCCCGGTCCTGCCCACGCAGTCGGCCTACTGGAGGCGCCGTCGCCGGCTGGCCGATGCGATCGAGTGGCTCATGGCCCACTTCGCAAAGCAGAGCCCGGCTACGGTGACGACCTCCTGCTCTGCGACTCGACGCCGGTGGAGTGCGGCAGAAGCCGCGAGACGGCCAAGCGCTCGGCCCTCGGCGAGGCCGCCGGCTACGGCTACTGCGCCGCCCACTCGCGCTTCTACTGGGGCTTTCGCTTCCACCTGCTGGCCGCTCCCGACGGCACCCCACGAGCCTTCACGCTGGCCGATCCGCGGCGCGACGAGCGCGAGGTGGCGCTCGAGCTGCTCGAGCGCTGCCGGCGCGAGCGCCGCGCAGTGCTCATCTGCGACAAGGGCTACGTCGGGCGCGAGTTCGCCGGCGCTGCTGCCGACCTCGGCGTGGTCGTGGTGCGCCCGGCGCGCAGCAGACGAACCCGACCCCGGGCCTCACCTCGCCCCCATCCGCCAGCGCATCGAGTCGATCTTCTGGACCTGCAAGGACCTGCTCACCCTGGAGCGCCACGGGGCGCGCACCCTGGCCGGGCTGCGCGAGCGCATCCTGCAGCGCTTCCTCTGCCTGGCGGCCTGCATCAGCCTCAACCACCGGCTGGGACGGCCGAGCCGGGCTCTGGTCGACTACTGCGCCTGAGGCTATGGGCGTGGAATCAATAGTATTTAGGCTCGTACAAGCGACATCAAGTCTTGGGATGCACGCCGCAGGCGGCATCACACCGCATACGTCGTCCGCAGCAACTTGACGTAGTCGTCGAACCCGATGGTCCGAGCATTGTCCGGAGAGCAGACGTGCTCAGCCGACAGTCTGGCCACCTTCTCCGTGTCATCGGCGGAGAGCTTCTGGAGCTCCCGCAGCGACGGAATGCCTATGTCAGACATTAGTGACCGAGCCGCGGCAGGTGCGGAGGCTGAGGCTTCAATATCGGTCATCTGAGAGGTATCCACCCCGAGCGCAGAAGCGACCTTGGCGTGCTTGGACGGGTCGGCCACGGCGTTGAACTCCATCACGGCCGGAAGGAAGACAGCGCACGCGAGCCCGTGAGGAGTGTCGAATACTCCGCCCAGGCTCTCCCCCAAACAGTGAACGGCGCCGACATCGGCGTTGATGAACGCGATCCCGGCGAGCAGGCTGCCGAGCAGCATGTCGGACCGGGCCTTTCTATCGGCGCCGTCGTCGACCGCCCGCCGCAAGGATTCGCTGACCAGTGAGACGGCCCGAACAGCGAGCGCGTCGCTGATGGGGTTGGCGACCTTGCACGTGTACGCTTCTATCGCGTGAACCAGGGCGTCCATGCCGGTCGACGCGGTAAGGCGTGACGGCAACGAGATCGTGAGCTCGGGGTCGAGCACCGCAACCTTGGGAGCTATGCGAGTATCGAGCAGCGTCATCTTGTAGTGCTGCTCTTCGTCGGTGATCACGGCTACCCACGTCACCTCGCTGCCCGTCCCCGCCGTGGTCGGCACAGCAAGCATCGGGAGCGGATCCTTCTCGGGACGAGCGGGGTCTTCCCAATCCTTCACGCGACCACCGTTTGTCGCCAGCGTGGCTGCGGCCTTGGCGACGTCGATCGCACTGCCGCCACCGAGGCCGATGATTGCTTCGGCGCGAGCTTCTCGCGCGGCGTCGGCCGCCTCCTGACACTCCCGGTCGCGAGGGTTTGAAGAGATCTCCGAGAAGACGGGGCATTCCAGGCCGCTGCGCTTCATCGATGCCCACCACGGCATCCGCCAGACCAGCGCCGACCAGGCCGGCGTCGGTGATCAGCAGGACGTGCTTGTGGGCGAGCTTCGCCGCTTCCTTGCCGGCGGACGCCAGGGAACCCGGTCCGAACACTACTCCGGTGGCGAGCTGGAACCCAAACTCAACATCATCCATCGTTGCTCCTTTGCGAACGGAGAGCCTGCCTGGCGCACTCACCGCGCCGTCTTCTCGCCTCGCGGGCTGCTCGACGATGACGCGAAGGATGCTCAGCGGGCGGGCCGCACGGCGTACACCGTCAGCATGCTACAGCGGAGCCCAGCCGGACAACGATGTACTGATGCACCGTGATCCACGCGCATCTGGGGCGATCGTACACTTCGGCGCTCTTGGTTTCGCGATGCGCGAAGACGCGGGTCGCGATTGGAGGCGCGCCGTGCCCTCCCCCGAGCCTAGGGAAATCGTCCCGTTGCGGGTGGTGGCCGAACTGTTGCGGGCGGGGACGCTGGTGATCTGCTCAGGCGGCGGCGGTATTCCAGTGGTGCGTGGTCGTGACGGTGGCCTGTCGGGCACGGAGGCCGCGATTGACAAAGACCTTGCGGCGCCCAAGCTCGCCGCTGGCACGCTGCTGATGCTCACCGACGTCCCCAACGTCTGCCTCGACTACGGCACGCCGGCCGAGAGGCCGCTCGCCATCGTCGCCCTTCCCGAGATGGGAGACTTACGCGGCCACCGGCCATTTCAAGGCGGGCAGTCTGCGACCCAAGATCGATGCCGCCCTCCGATTCGCACGTACGGGAGGCCAAGCAGTGATCGGAGCTACCCGTCCTGCAGCTCGCGAGTCCGCCAGCACGTCGGCAGCGCGAACTCCCATAGACCTCGACGCGTCCGCCTGTCGACGACAGATCCACACCGAGGATCTGCTCGATTCGCGCGAGCCGCTTGCGCAGCGTGTTGCGATGCACGTACAGCGCCTCCGCAGTCTCGCTGACAAGGCAGCCGTGCGCCAGATAGGTGTGCAGGGTCGTCAGAAGATCGGAGCCGCGTGCGCGGTCGGCATCACGCAAGCGATCGACGACCGCGCCCCTCAGGCAGCGCAGCGGTTCCTCGGAGAGGCTGTCAAGAGCCATGTACCGGCTCCCCAGGTCTTCGAACATCGTGGCGCCGGCCGCATCCAGCCCTGCAGATCGCCGACGCCGCAACGCGAGTCGCGCCTGTCCGACTGCGTGTGGCACATGCTCGGCACCCGTCATCGCCGCAGAGACGCCGATCACCATGCCCTGGAAAGTTCGTCCCCACGTGCAGAGCCTCGCAGATCTCTCCATAGAACGTCCGGGCTGACGGCTGTGTCGGTCGTCGCTCCGATCGACGGACAGAGCACCAGAACGTGGTCTTCGACGCGATGGGAAAGGAACGGCGACGTCGCGCTCCTCGAGCAGTGCGGCGACAGTCGCCAGGACCGAGCCGGAGAGCTCCTGCGGCGAACGCTCGGCGCCTACCGACCGATCGGTGGTCGGCGCTCCCGCCGCGAGCGCGGCTACCCGCCATGGCGAGCTCGGGTCGATGCCGTGGTGCACAAGACGCTCGGCCAGCTCGACCGGATTGCCGCGCTGATGCAAGAGGAGCTCGAGCAGACCGGAGCGCATCCGGCGGTGCAGATCGGCCGCAGCGTGAGCGCTCCCCAGCTCTACCTCGAGAAGCCGTTGGGCGAACGACAGCGAGGCGTCGGCCAGTTCGGAGATCAGCCGCCCGGAGGGGTGGGCCACCAGGAGCAACTGCTCGACGTGGCCCGCGGCGCCGCACCTCCGGAAGCCCAACGTACCGGTCATCGAGCTCGAAGACCGAACGCGGCGTGCCGTGCTCGACCAGGAGAGCGTACTCCCGCCACGCTCGGGCGACGAAGGCGTCCTCCTCGTCCGACCAGCGGTGACCAGACCAGCGCGCCAGAAGGCGGCCGTTTCGGTCGAGCACGGCGGCGTCGGCGTCGAGCAGCTCCCCCAGTCGACGCACGAGGGCCTCGACGCTGCGCTCGTCGAGCAGCGCGTCCACCAGATGCTGTTGCATGGCGACACTGCGTCGCAGGCGGTGCATGTCGCGTGAGGCCAGCGCGTTGAAGACGTAGCTCGTCACCCGACGAAACGGGGTCTCCTCGGGGACTCGGAGCACCGGCAGACCCTCAGCGTCGCCCGCCGCCAACATGACCTCGGGAATGGCGTGCACGTTGGGCATGATGGCCACACCCACGCCCACCATGCCGCTGCGTTTGAGCAAACGCACGAGCTCAGCGCCCGATTCGGGGTTCTCTTCGAGACGTGGCCCAGTCGTCAGGACGACGCTCCCCTGTACCATCCAGCGCGTGGGGTCGTCGAGGTCGCCGATGTAGACCGCTTCGATTACCCGTGACACCCCGCTGTGGCCGGCAACGACCTCGAGGGTGCAGGTCAGGCGCCTGGGCGAGCTCGGCGACGGTGAGGCTGCCCTGAGGAGAGGATTCGTTGCTGGTCCGCTTGCCAGTGTGCGGCTGCATACTGCAAGAGTACACCGAAGGGCGCACGCATACCGCCACGCGACCAGTGACCCTCGAGCCGATCCCCAGCTTCGATCACGGCGGGCGCGGGCGCCAGGGGGGGTGTGCGTCCGCGCTCGCCGTGACCCGACCGCCGCCTGCCAGGCGGCTCGAAGGGGCAGGCCCAACCAGCACGGCAGGATCGCCACCGCGCTTACCTCAGGCATAGCGCGGCAACGGCCTTCTCGCTGTGCATGCGGTTCTCGCCCTGGTCCCAGAACACGCAGTAGGGGCTCTCGATGACTTCGTCGACCATGTCCTCGCCGCGGTACCCCGGCAGGCAGTGCATGTAGATCACGTCGGGCTTGGCCATCTTGATGACCTTCATGTTGACCTGGTAGGGCGCGAAGTCCTTGAGGCGCTGTTCCTTGTTCTCGGTGGCCATCGAGTGCCAGGTGTTACCGTAGATCACGTCGGCGCCGGTCGCCGCTTCTTCGAGGCTCTCGGTGAAGACGATCTTCGAACCCGAGAGGCGGCCCACTTCTGTGCTGTGACGAGCTGCTCGGGGTTCGCGCTCGTAGCCGCGTTGGGCCGACCTGCGTAGAAGTCCATGCCCATCATGGCCGAGCCCATCATGAGCGAGTGACAGACGTTCCAGATGTCGCCGAGATAGGCGACCTTGAGACCGCGGTAGCCGCCCTTCTTCTCCTTGATCGTCATGAGGTCGCAGAGCCCCTGGCAGGGGTGGGTCTCGTTGGTCAGGGCGTTGATGACGGGGTTGCGCATGTACTGGGCGAACTCCTCGACGATCTCCTGGCCGAAGGTGCGGATGAACAGGCCCTCGCAGTAGCGGTCGATGATGCGCGCCGTGTCGCGGATCGGCTCGCCGCGGCTGAGCTGCATCTGGTCTGGGCTCATGTAGAAGGTCTGGCCGCCAAGCTGGGCGATGCCCGCCTGAAAGCTCAGCCGAGTGCGCGTCGAGAGCTTCTCGAAGATGAGCGCCACCGTCTTGCCTCGCAGCGGCTCGAACACCTCACCCGTGGCGCGCTTGCGCTTCAGTTCGATGGCGGTGTCGACCATGTAGCCGACCTCTTCCGGCGTGAAGTCGGCGAGCTTGAGAAGGTCCTTGCCCTGGAAGTGATGCATCATTTGAGAGGCTCCTCTCGACTGTTGGTGTGACGGGGCGGCGGCCGTTCCGACCGCCGCCTGGCGAGATCGCTGCTCTCAGCCGCACGTCGACTGCACCGCTTCGACCTCGCCGCGGCCGGATGTGACCGTTGCCATTCAGGGCACCCGCTCAGGCGACGACCTCAGACCGGTGCAGCTCGCGATCGCTCTCCTCGATCGCAGCCCGTTCGGACTCGGGATCGAAGTTCCGTGTCGAGGATCCAATAGGCGATCCCCGTGACCACGGCGCCGACGATCCACGAGATGTCGACACTGTTGATATCCTTGGCGAACGGGACCGGTGTAGTAGCTTTTCAGGGTGACCAGGTTGAGCAGCACCATGAACGGGATCTCGGCGGCAAAGCCGATGCCGTAGGCCAGAAGACCGCGCGGCGACCACACCCCGTAGATGCCGTGCGGCTTGAAGATGTCGACGATGGCGTAGTGCCCCTTGCGCACGAAGAAGAAGTCGATCAGGTTGGTCGTCGTCCACGGCACCAGCAGGTACAGCATGAGCGTCAGAGCCGTATCCACCACGCCCACGGCGCTGGTGGAGATCAACTTGGCGATCACGAACCAGATCACCGTCAGCACCAGGATGGTCACCACCCTGATGCGTCGCGTCGGGTTGACCTTGCGGAACGAATCGACACCGGCAAGGGTGGTCAACGCGCCACCGTAAGCGTTCATGCCCATGGTCGCTGCCAAGGCCGAGGCCGAGACGAAGGCCGTCACCGTACCGAGGTGGGAGATCACATGGTTGCCGGCCGTCTGCAGCCCAACGAGGCCGTCGGTCGCCCCCAGCCGGATGGCCAACCAGGCGCCCAGGGCGATCAGCCAGATCGCCGGCGTCGTGGCGCCGGCGAACACCCAGGCGATTACCCTGCCCTTGGCCGTGTTGCGCGGCAGGTAGCGAGAGTAGTCGGACACGTAGCCGGCGTAGGTGATGTTGTAGGCGGCGGCAGCCGAGAGCTGCGCCATGAAGCCCGTCCAGTTGAAGCCGTACGGCGTGTGGCTGGGGCACGCCACCCGCGTGGCCCGTGATCACGCCGATCGTGATGATGCCGACGAGCGGCAGCGACAGGTACAGCAACCAGCGGAACATGCGGTGCACCCAGTCGTAGCCGTAGATCGCCAGCAAGGCGGCGCCACCGGTCGCGCACGACCGCGACCACGTTCGCGTTCCAGCCGAACGCCCCATGCAGCCCCTGGGCCAGCAGAACCTGGTCAGCAACGTTGAACGCCATGTAGGTAAACAGCATCGCAAACAACGCGACGATCACGCCGCGAAAACCGAACTGCGCCCGTGATTGGATCATCTGAGGCAGCCCGAGAACCGGGCCCTGGGTCGCGTGGAAGGCCATGAAGCAGGTGCCGATCAGGATCCCCGTCGTGCCGGCAAAGATCGTCCACCACAGGGACAGGCCGAAGGCCGGGCCGATGAAGCCGATCGGGATCGTGAAGTACTGGAAGTTCCCGAGGAACCACAGCGGACCCTGGTGCCATACCTTGCCGTGCCGTTCGCTGTCGGGCACCCAGTCGATCGAGCGCACCTCGATGCCGCGGATGCCGCTCGTGTGCGCTCCGGTATGGTCTCAGTAGTAGCCATCGCATGCTCTCCTATCGCTCGACGAAGGATTGCGTGTGCAAGGACACCTCTAGGTCCTTTCTGCAGAGGACGGCCGGTCGGCAGACGCTCTCGCCGGCGCGGTGACTGCCGCGTACAGTTCCGGCCGGCGGTCGCGCAGCTGCGAGCCGTACCCGGCCCTCACCTCCCGGGTCGCGTCGAGATCGACGGTGCCGACGAGCGACCCGTCCCAATCGGAACCGAGCTCGGCCACGGTCCTGCCGAGACAGTCGACGATCCGGGAGTGACCGGAGAAGGAGACGTCGCCGTCGGGGCCGGTGCGATTGACCGCCACGAGCGGCGTGACGTTGTCGTAGGCCCTGGCAGCCGCGACTAGGTCCCAGTCGTGCACGTAGGGGTCCTCCCACGCGCCGATGGTGACGAGCAGATCGGCTCCCGCCAGGGCGTGCGTACGCGCCACCTCGGGGAAGGCCGCATCCCAGCAGATCATGACGCCGAGCTGACCGAGTGAGGTCGAGACGCGGGGCAGCTCATCGCCGTTGGTGAAGTGGCGTCGCTCAGTGTCGAGGCAGTGGCTCTTGCGGCACGAGGCGATCGGCCGCCCGTTACGTTCGAACACCGCCGCCGAGTCGTAGATCACGCCGTGCGTGCCGTCAGGCTTCGGCGTAGCCGGCGACCAATACGACCTCGAGCTCCCCAGCAAGCGCCGCCAGCGCCCGCAGGCTGTCACCATCTGGCCACGCGCTCCGCCAGGGTGCGGAAGCGCTCGCCGGCCGAGTAGCCGGGTCACGGCCAGCTCGGGCAGCGCGAGCAGTGCGAGCTGCGGCTCGTGCGCGCTTGAGCTCGCGCCCCAGGCGTGCGATCTTCGCCACGTTGGCCGCCGGGTCGCCCGTCACGCTGACGAGCTGTATGCCGCCGGCGAGGATGGCTGGAGGGACGCGATCGCGGCATCGGCGCTCACCGGCTCAGGCGTCCCGCAGGAGCGGGAAGGTCATGCAGTGCGGCCCGCCGCCGCCCTTGAGGATCTCGGTGATCTCGGGCGCGATCACCTCGAGGCCGAGCGCCCGAAGCCGCTCGTTGACCGCGGTGTTGCCGGCGAACGTGAGGACCCTGTCGTCGCCCAGGGCCTGGATGTTGCAGTGGTGCTGGCAAGAACGCCGACGCTGCTCACGTCGATCAGCTCGAAGCGGCGCTTGCGCAGCGCACGCAGGAAGAAGTCCGGCATCTGCTCCGAGCGCGCAGACGGCCACGCCGGGAGCGACGATATTGAAGGCCATGTCGAGATGCAGGTTCCGCGAGGCGAGCTGGATCCCGCGCACCGTGTAGCCGAGCGGTTCGAGGATCTCCTGGGCGCAGCGGCAGCCCTTCCCAGTCGGTGCGGGCCACGACGCCGTGAGCGACGGTGGCCTCGTCGAGCAGCCAGAAGTCGCCGCCCTCGAACGAGCCTCGGCAGACCTTGCCGATGACCGGCACACCAAGTGCGCGGACCTTGGCCTCGTAGTGAACCTCCTCGCCCTGACGCACGGGTTCCTTGAAGCTGCCGACCAGCACGCCCTCGGCAAGACAGGCGCCGAAGTCGCGCGCATAGACCATGTAGGGCAGCTCCGGATCCGGTTCGATCAGGACGACGTCGACCCCGGCGTCGCGATAGGCCTGCACGAGCTCCGCGTGCTCGCGACGAAATGCCGCCTGGTCTGGCTGCTCGCCGCGTGCCAGCACCCCGCGCGTGATCTCGTTGATGGGCTGGAAGCTGAAGTAGTCCGGTGGGCACAGCAGGACCCTGCGCAGCCTGCCCGTTGCATTGTGGACGTACCGCTCGTCGGCCATCTCGCGCTACTCCTCTCCACCGGGTGCTCAGTGAGCGGAAACTATCGACCGCAAACACGACCAACAAGTGGACCGATGCACTCGAAACTCACGTGGGAGGGTGCCCATGTACACCGAACTTCATCCCTGGACGGACTTGGCTCGAAGGCGCGAGTCCCTCACCTCGGTCGCCCAGCCCGTCAAGGATGTTTACAGCACAGGCCGTCCGGGAGATAATGGGAACCGTTTTCATTCCCATGGAGGTTGCGATGACGGATACGTCGCGCTTCAGCACGTTGCTCGCCGACAAGGGCCTTCGTCTCACCCGACAGCGCGAGCTCGTAGTCGAGGCCATCGTCGACGCCAAGGGGTCCTTCACCGCGCAGGACCTCCACGACCGGCTGCGGGCGAGCCACTCGGGTGTCGGCCTGACCACCGTCTATCGCACACTCGAGATCCTCTCAGAGGCCGGAGCGGTGGAGCGGGTGCACGGGCTCAACCACTGCGAGGCGTTCGTCGTCGCCGGACGCCGTCACTCGCACACCATCGTCTGCTCGAGCTGCGGCGGCGCCTCCGAGCTTCTCGACTGCGGCTGCGACGAGCTCGTTCAGGCGGCCGCCCGCGCGACCGGCTTTCGCATCGACGACCACGTCATCCAGCTCAGCGGCATCTGCGGGGGCTGTGCCGCCAAAGAGCGGGACGCCACCACGCCCTGAGGGGGGAAGGGCCATGCATCAGCCTGTGCGACCAGTGAGCGCCATCGTCGGCCGGCCCGGCAACGGCTCTCTTCTTGCCAGGGCCCGGCGCGGCGTTGCCGCCGCCGGGCTGATCGTGACTCTCGTGCTCTTCGGCGCCGCCTGCGGGTCGGGCGGCACGACCACCGGGTCGGGCGGCACGCTTCACGTCGTGGCCGCCGAGAACTTCTGGGGCTCGATCGCCGCGCAGCTCGGCGGCAGCAAGGTCGCCGTAGCGAGCATCATCACAAATCCCAACACCGACCCCCACTCCTACGAGCCGACGGCGGCCGACGCGCGCACCTTCGCGACCGGGCAGATGGTGATCGTCGACGGCATCGGCTACGACCCCTGGGCGACGCAGCTTCTTGCGGCCAACCCGGTCAGCGGGCGCGTGGTGCTCAACGTCGGCCAGCTCGTCCACGTCGCGGTCGGCGGTAACCCACATCAGTGGTACTCACCGACCAGCGTTTACGCCGTGATCGACCAGATCACCGCCGACTACCAGCGCCTCGACCCGGCCGACTCCGCCTACTTCGCCTCTCAGCGCACCGCCTATCTCAGCAATGGTCTGGCCCGCTACGACCAGCTCATCGCCGCCATCAAGGCCAAGTACGCCGGCACCCCGGTGGGCGCCTCGGAGAGCATCTTCGCGGAACTCGCGCCGGCGCTCGGGCTGCAAGCTGCTCACGCCGCCGACCTTCCTGAGGGCCATCAGCGAAGGCACTGAGCCGACGGCGGCCGACAAGCAGACGATCGACCATCAGATCGCGGCCCACCTGATCAAGGTCTACGTCTACAACTCGCAGAACGCGACCCCCGACGTGCAGGCCCAGGTGCAGGCGGCCCAAGCGGCAGGCATCCCCGTGACGACCATCACCGAGACCCTCGTGCCGGCCACGGCCACCTTCCAGGCGTGGCAGGTCAGCGAGCTCGAGGCCCTGCAGAGCGGCTCTGGCCAAGGCCACCGGGCACTAGTAGGCGCGGGCGACGATGGCAGCCCTCACCTCGAGACAAAGAGACCTTGCCGGCAACCGCCGTGATCGAGCTCCAGCAGGTCGCGGCGCGGCTCGACGGGCGGGTCATCTGGAGTGGCGTCGACCTGGCGATCCCGCCTGGCGCAGTTCGTCGCCCTGCTGGGCCCCAACGGCGTCGGCAAGACGACGCCTGATCAAGGTCGCGCTGGGGCTCCTGGCCCCGGCAGGCGGGCGGGTCACCGTGCTCGGCGGTCCTCCCGGCCAGGCCCGCGACAAGATCGGCTACCTGCCGCAGCGGCGCAGCTTCGACGCCTCGCTGCGCGTGCGCGGGCGCGATATCGTGCGCCTTGGCCTTGACGGCCACCGCTGGGGGCTGCCACTCCCGAGTCTCGGTGGGGGCCGGCGCCGCGAGGCGGCCCGACGTGTCGCCGACGCCATCACGCTGGTGGGCGCCTCCGCCTACGCGGACCGCCTGGTCGGCCAGGTCTCGGGCGGCGAGCAACAGCGGCTGCTGATCGCCCAGGCGCTCGTGCGCGACCCTCGGGTGCTCATCCTCGATGAACCACTCGACGGTCTCGACCTGCCCAATCAGGCCGCGGTCGCCGCCCTGATCAGCCACATCTGCTCCCGGCACAAGGTCAGCGTGCTCATGGCCGCTCACGACGTCAACCCGATCCTCGGCTACCTCGATCAGGTCGTCTACCTGGCGCCGGGCGGTGCCGTCAGCGGCCCGCCTGCGCAGGTCGTCACGAGCGAGACCCTCACGCGCCTGTATCGCACGCCCATCGAGGTGCTCCGCGCCAGCGACGGGCAGCTCGTGGTGGTCGGGGTGCCCGAGCCGGCGGCCCGGCACACCGACCGGCACGCGGGCTAGGCGCCGTGCACGAGACCGCGCGCATGCTGTGGCCGCTGATCGCTGCCGGTCCCGCGAGCTGGCCGGCCCGCCTGCTCGCCGAGGCGGGCCGCCTGTTCTCCTACCAGTTCATGGTCAACGCCTACGAGGCCGGCACGATCGTCGCCGTGGTGGCCGCCCTGGTGGGCTGGTTCATGGTGCTGCGCCGCCAGACCTTCGCCGGGCACACGCTGTCGGTGGTCGCCTTTCCCGGCGCCGCCGCGGCGACCCTGCTCGGCGTGAGCATCGGCTTGGGCTACTACGGCTTCTGCCTGGCCGCGGCGCTGATCATCGCCCTCGCGCCGCGCGGCAGCGCCGCCGTGGGCGGCTTCAGCCAGGAGTCGGCGGTGATCGGCACGGTGCAGGCGTTCGCCCTAGCCAGCGGCTTTCTGTTCGTCGCCCTCTACCACGGCTTTCTCGAGAGCGTGAACGGTCTGCTGTTCGGCACCTTCCTGGGCATCTCCCACGGTCAAGTCATCGCCCTGCTCGTCGTCGCGATCGGCGTCGTAGGGGTGCTCGCGCTGGTCGGGCGGCCCCTGCTGTTCGCTTCGATCGATCCCGCCGTCGCCGCCGTCAACGGCGTGCCGGTGCGACTGCTGGGCGGCCTCTTTCTGGTGCTGCTCGGCCTGACGGCGGCGGCCACCACCCAGGTCACCGGCGCGCTGCTCGTGTTCGCCCTGCTCGTTATGCCGGCGGCCACGGCCCAGCGCCTGACCGCCCGGCCGGCGGTCAGCCTCGCTCTATCGGTGGGCATCGCCCTGGGGGTGATCTGGGTGGCGCTGGCCGTCGCCTACTACACGCCCTACCCGCTGGGCTTCTGGGTGACGAGCCTGGCCTTCGGCCTCTACGTCGCGGCCTCGCTCTCGGCCGCCGCACGGCATCGCGGCGCGCGGCGAGCGGCGCGTCTGGTAGCTCTGGACCGGCCGACATGAACGTCGTGAGCGGCGCTCTTCCCGGGCTCGGGTGGCTGCTCGGCTCGCCGTTCATGCGCAACGCCTTTCTGGCCGGCACGCTGATCGCCTTGGCCTGCGGTCTCGTGGGCTACTTCCTCGTGTTGCGCGCCCAGGTGTTCACGAGCGACGCCCTGGGCCACGTCGCCTTCACAGCGGCGCTTGGCGCCCTGGCCTTCGGGCTCGACCCCCGCCTCGGCCTGTTTGCCGGCACCATCCTGGTCGCACTGGCGATGGCTGCCCTCGGCCGCCGGGCCAGCGCCGACGACGTCGTGATCGGCAGCACCTTCGCCTGGGTGCTGGGACTCGGCGTGCTGTTCCTCACGCTGTACACGACCCAGCACAGCACGGCCAACGGAGTCGCGAGCGTGAACTATCTCTTCGGCTCGATCTTCGGCCTGTCGGCCACAGAGGCCGCAAGTGCCGCCCTCGTCGGCGCGGCGATCTGTGTCGCCATCCTGGCGATCGCCCGGCCGCTGCTGTTCGCGAGCCTCGACGAGGCGGTCGCCGCCGCGGCCGGCGTGCCGGTGAGACTGCTGGGTGTCGTCTTCCTGGTGCTTGTCGCTGCAACCACCGCCGAGGCCACCCAGGCGGTGGGCGCCCTGCTCGTGCTCGGCCTGGTGGCCGCCCCTGCCGGCGCGGCCCAGCAGCTCACCGCGCGGCCCTACGTGGCGCTCGGGTTGTCGGTGGTGTTCTCGGTTGGAGCGATGTGGATCGGCCTGACGGTCGCCTATCTGGCGCCCCAGCTGCCACCGAGCTTCGCCATCATCAGCGTGGCCACCGGCACCTACGCGGCGGCCATGCTGTGGGCCTGGGCGAGACGAGGTCGCGCGACGGATCGAGCCGCGGGGTCAGGCGAGCCGGCCACCGGGTAAGCTCGCCTCTGTGATCGCCTACATCACCATCAACATCGACCCGGTGATCGGCCACCTCGGTCCCTTCGCCGTGCGCTGGTATTCGCTGATCATGGCCCTGGGGGTCATCGTCGGCACCTTCATCTTCGCTGGGCAGCTGCGCCGCAAGGGGATCGACACCGGCCACGTCGTGCCCATGCTCGTCGTGGTCGTACCAAGCGCGATCGTCGGAGCTCGTCTGTTCAGCGTGCTCGACAACTGGGGCCGCTACTCGCACGACCTCGTGGCCATCGTCAGGCCGCCCTACGTCGGACTGGCGATCTACGGCGTGCTCACCGGTGGCCTCTCGGCCCTGGCGATCTACTGCCGGGTGAAGAAGCTGCCCGTGCTGCGCGTCCTGGACTGCCTGGCCCTGGCCATCCCCGTCGGCCAGATCATCGGGCGCTGCGCCAACATCGTGAACGGCGACACCTGGGGCTCGCCCACCCACCTGCCCTGGGGGTTCGTCTACACCAACCCCAAGGCCCTGTTGCCGGCCAACCTGCTCGGCGTGCCCACTCACCCGACGCCCGTCTACGAGCAGCTCTGGCTCGTCATCATGGTGGCCATCCTGTGGTATGCGGTGCCGCGACTGAAGACCGACGGCATGGCCATCCTGCTCTACCTCGGGCTCTACTCGTTCGGGCGTTTCTTCATCTCGTTCTACCGGGTCAACAACATCCTCCTGCTCGGCCTGCGGGAGGCGCAGCTCATCGCCCTGGTCGTGCTCGTGGCGGTGGTGCCGGCGGCCCTGCTGCTTCGCCGTCAGGCACAACGACGAGCGGCGGCGGCGCGACTCCAGGGCCACTCGCACTCGAGTCCCGGTCGACGATAAGCTTTCGCCGCCGCCCTGCCGCCGGAGGGCGCCCTGGCGTATCCTTGTCGCATGCCCCGTGTGACCTTTCGCAACTCTCGCGGCCTGCGGCTCATCGGCGACCTTGTGCCGGCCGTTGCGTCGCCGGTCCCCGGCGACCCCACGCCGGCCGGCGATCGGGCGCTCGTCGTCATGGCCCACGGCTTCGCCAGCGACCGCCGCTCGCGCGGGCGCTTCCCGCGCATCGCCGCGGCGCTCGCCGGGGCCGGCCTGGCGTCGCTGTCCTTCGACTTCGGCGGCTGTGGCGACAGCGACGACGACGTACTGACCCTCGACCACCAGATCGACGACCTGCTGGCCGCCATCGCCCACGCCCGCTCGCTCGGCTACGGACGGCTCGCGCTCCACGGCCACAGCCTGGGCGGCCGGGTGTGCCTGGCGGCCGCCCCGCCGCAGGCGCCGCCATCGCCACGACCGGCGCGCCCACCGGGCCGATGCGCTACGACTGGCGCGACTACTTCACGCCCGGCGCAGATGGACGAGCTCGACCGCACCGGCCGCGTCACCATGCCCCAGGGCAAGGAGCGCGTCAGGTCGACGGTCGTGACGAGCGCCGGGCTCCTCGAGTCGCTGGTCGACTGCGACCAGGCGGCGTTGTTCGGCGGCGTGCGCTGTCCGGTGCTGCTGATCGACGGCGACGGCGACGACGAGGAGCGCCAGTCCCTGGCGCATGCCCACGAGGGACTGCCGCTCCTGCCCGCCGGCTCGCGCGTCGCCCTCCTGCCCGGCTCTCCCCACAACCTCGAAGGCCACCTCGACGAGGTCATCGATCTGCTGCTCGACTGGTTCGCCGAGCATCTGGCCCCTGGGCGCCAAAGCCCGCCCGCGGCGGCCGAGCGAACGTGAACGTCCGCGACGAGTTCCCCCGCGCGGTGCGGGTGATCGACCACGTCTGGATCACGGTGTCCGACGGCGCCCGGCTCAACTGCCGCGTGTGGCTGCCGGCCGACGCGGACGCCGACCCTGTGCCGGCCATCCTCGAGGCGAGTCCCTACCGCCTGACCGACGCCGGCCGGCGCGACTGGGAGGTCTACCCTTATTGGGCCGGCTTCGGCTACGCCTGCGCCCGCGTCGACCTGCGCGGCACGGGCGACTCCGACGGCCTGATCGACGACGAGTACACGCCGCAGGAGCAGCGCGACGTCTGCGAGGTCATCGCCTGGCTTGCCGCCCAGCCCTGGTGCAGCGGCAACGTCGGCATGACCGGCATCTCCTGGACCGGCTTCAACAGCCTGCAGGTGGCGGCCCTGCGGCCGCCGGCGCTCAAGGCGATCGTCACCCTCATGTCGACCGACGACCGCTACGCCGACGACGTGCACTACAAGGGCGGCTGCGTCTCGGGCCTCGACATGCTGCCCTGGGGCGCCACCATGCTCCACTACAACGCCCTGCCGGCCCACCCCCAGGTCGTCGGCGGCGAGGGCTGGCGGGAGCGCTGGCTCGAGCGGCTCAGGGCGGGCCGCGACTGGACCGAGACCTGGCTTGCCCACCAGCGCCGCGACGACTACTGGAAACAGGGTTCGGTCTGCGAGGACTACGGGGCGATCGAGGCGGCGGTCTACGCGATCGGCGGCTGGACCGACGGCTACCACAACGCGGTCATGCGCCTCATGGCCGGCCTGTCCGGACCGCGCAAGGGCCTGATCGGCCCCTGGTCGCACGCCTTTCCCAACAACGTCGTGCCCGGACCGGCGATCGGCTACCTGCAGGAGGCCCTGCGCTTCTGGGACCACTGGCTCAAGGGCATCGACACCGGCATCATGGACGAACCCCTGCTGCGCGTCTGGATGGAGGACTACGTGGCGCCGGCGCCGCTCATCGCCGAGCACCCCGGCCGCTGGGTCGCCGAGGAGCAGTGGCCCTCGCCGCGTCTCGAGCGCCGCGTCTGGGCGCTGAACGAGGGCACGATCGACGACGCACCGGCGGCCGAGGCGCGCCTGACCCACAGCGGCCTCCAGCTCACCGGCATGGACGCCGGCGCCTGGTGCGCCGAGGGCACGCCCGGCGACTGGGCCCTCGACCAGCGCGCCGAAGACGGCCGCTCGCTGGTCTTCACCTCGGCGCCGCTCGAGGCGCCGCTCGAGATCATGGGCTTTCCCGAGGTCACCCTGCAGCTTGCCGTCGACCGGCCCGCCGCGCTCGTCTGCGTGCGCCTCTGCGACGTCGCCCCCGACGGCTGCTCCAAGCTCGTCACCCGGCAGGTGCTCAACCTGACCCACCGCGACGGTCACGAGCGCCCAACGCCGCTCACCCCCGGCGAGCGCTACACCGTGACCGTGGCGCTCGACTCGACGGCGCACGCCTTCGGCGCCGGCCACCGCCTGCGCATCGGCGTGTCGACCGACTACTGGCCGTGGGTCTGGCCCTCGCCCGAGAAGGTCGCGCTCAGCCTGTTCACCGGGGGGACGAGCCGGCTCGTCCTGCCGGTGCGTCCGCCGCGAGCCGACGACGCCCTGCTTGCCCCCTTCGGCGCGCCCGAATCGTCGCGGCCGCCCGCCTGCGAGACGCTGGTCGAGCCGGGCTCGCGCGGCCGCCGCGTCGACTGGGACTTAGACACCGGCACGATGACCTACGAGTACCGCTACGTCGACGGCGGCCGCTGCCGCGACGGGGGCACCGGCATCGAGACCGAGGACCACTGCGTCTACTCCTACACGCTGACCGAGGGCGACCCGCTGTCGGCGGTCGCCCGCAGCGAGTCGCACAGCGACCTCGTGCGCGGCGCCGAGCTCGAGGTGCGCGTCGACACGGTGAGCGAGCTGCGCGCCGACGCCCGCGACTTCATCGTCGCCGACGAGCAGCACGTCTACGACCACGGCGAGCAGGTCTTCGAGAACAGGCGCACGTACCGGATCCCGCGCGACCTCGTCTAGCGGCGCCCAGGCCGGCGGCCTCGTCGCGCGGCCTCGCCCGGCCACGCGGGCGCCCGCCGCCCGCCGCCGACGTGTAGGCTGACGCCGGGAGCGGTAGAACCCTGCCGAGCCGGCGAGGGCCGGCGGCAGACGAGAAGGGCTGGAGGGGCCATGTACTTCGGGGCGCACGTCAAGGCGAGCGGCGGCGTATGGACCGCGGTCGAGCGCGGCGAGGAGCTGGGGGTCGAGGCGATCCAGTTCTTCGCCGGCAGCCCGCGCACCTGGAAGCCGCAGCTCTACCGCGACTCAGACGCGGCGCGCTTCCGCGAGCAGCGCGCCGCCTCTGCGCTGCGCTTCACCGTCATCCACACCATCTACCTGATCAACCTGGCGACGGTGAACGAGGAGTTCTACGACAAGTCGGTGGTCGCCCTGGTCGGCGCGGTCACGGCGGCCGAGCAGCTCGGCGTCGAAGCGATCGTCACCCACATCGGTTCACACCAGGGCGCCGGCTTCGACGCCGGTCTCGCCCGCGTGCGCGAGGCCCTCCTGCGCGCCCTCGACGAGGTCGGCGACTCGCGGGTGCGGCTGCTGCTCGAAAACACCGCCGGCGCCGGCGGCACGATGGGTGTCACGTTCGCCGAACTGGCCGCCATGATCGCCGCGACCGGCGGCGACGAGCGCCTCGGCGTGTGCCTCGACACCGCCCATCTGCTGGCCTCCGGCCATGAGCTGCGCACCGCCGAGGGCCTCGACGCGACGATCTCGTCGTTTGCCGGGACGGTGGGCCTCGAACGGCTCGTCATGGTGCACCTGAACGACTCCAAGACGGCGCTGGGCTCGAACCGCGACCGTCACGAGAACATCGGCGAGGGCGAGATCGGCCGCGAGGCCATGCGGCTGATCGTCGATCATCGCGCCTTCGCCGACATCCCCGGCATTCTCGAGGTCCCCGGCTACGACGGTCAGGGCCCCGACGCTGCCAACCTCGAGACCCTGCGCGCACTGCGTGGGAAGGAGGCCTGACCGTGGAGACCAGAGTGCTGGCCGAGGAGCTCGACCTGATGACCGCGACGAGCCTCAGGGAGCTGCTCGAGTCGGGTGGCATCGCCGCCGAGATCGTCGGCGGGCACGACACCACGTTCCCCGGCACGCCCCAGATGGGCGGCTACGGCATCCTGGTGGAGGCGGCCCACTACGACGAGGCCCGGCGCCTGGTCGACCAGCTCGAGCGCGACGCCGGCCAGGAGCCCCCGGCGTGAGCTGACCTTCGCGGGCCTGTCCCTTCCGCCGGCCGGGTATACATGACGGGGGTGCTGTGACCGGCCCGCAAGACAGGCGCGAAAGCGAGGTGTCGCGATGGAGCTTCAACGGGCGACGACCGCCAACGACCTCGACCAGGCGACCGCTCTCTCCAACGTCTTGAGCCAGGCGGGTATCGCCGCCACCTTGCGCGGCGGCCTGCACGACGCCTACCCGGGATCCTCGGGTCTGGGAGCGATCGACGTGCTCGTGAGCGAGCAGGACCTGGCCCTCGCCCAGGACGTGATCGCGCGGGCCGACACCGCCGGTCTCGAGCTCGACGACGCAGACGACGAGGAGTAAGGCGCCCGGCCACCAGGCATCCCCGAGTCCCGTCCGCGACGGGCGGCGCGACCGCGCCGGCCCGAACAGCGCGCCGAAGTCTGGTACCATGGGTGGTCGCGTGGGCGCACTGCGCCACCCGGACTTCAGGCTACAAGACTCGTGGAGCGGACCATGCTAGGACGCCTATTCGGACGCACGAAGGACGATCGCGACGACACCGTCTGCAGCGCCTGCGGTCGCACGCTGCTCGCCGGCGAGTGGACTCAGCGCATCGTCGAGAACGACGGCTCCGAGCGCTTCATCTGCTCGCTCTGCGCCCGGCCCGACGACAGCTCCGGTGGGCTCATCGAGCCCGCCGACGAGATGGCCGCGGTCTCGAACGGCCGGGTCAGGCCGGCGCGCGCCGACAGCGACGTCTTCTGGCGGGCGCTCAAAGACAAAGACGCCGAGATCGAGCGCCTCGAGAGTCTACTGGCGCGCTCCGAAGCCGAAAAGCAGGAGCTCACGGCCCAGCTCGCGCGGGCGCGCGGCGAGAGCGTGTCCGAGGGTTCGCCCACCGACGGCTCCGACACATCCGAGCCCGCGGCCCCAGCACCCGAGGCCGGCTCCGACACCGTCGAGCTTGCCGCTCCGGCGTTCGAGGTCGAAGACGAGGGCGCCGAGCTTGCCGCTCCGGCGTTCGAGGCCGAAGACGACGGCGCCGACGCGCCGCGCGCCGTCGGCGACGACGTCGCGGCGTCACCCGCGGCGGCGGTCCTCGAGCATACCGACCCCCGTCTCGGCGAGGCCCTGCGGCAGGCCGCCGAGCCGGCGGAGCCGACACCCGCGATCGCGGCGATCGATGCCGCTCCCGCAACGGGCGACGAGGCCGCCGCCGGCGCAGCGGCCGCGGCCGCGCCGGTCGTGAGCGCCGCCGAGCCCGAGCCCGACGAGTTCGTCCCGCTCACCATCCTGCAGCGCGGTGTCGACCTGTTGAACGTGAGCGCCGTGCCCAAGCGGGTCGTCGAGACCAACGACAACCTCGGGATCCCCCAGGTGCACGTCGGCGCCCAGGACGAAAGCACGCTCCTCATCACCTTCATGTGGACCATGGGCTGGTATCAGTTCCGGATCGAGCTCGCCGACGCCGGCCGCATCACCCTGGCCGACCGTGGCTACGAAGAACGTGTCGATCTGCGCCCCAACGCCAGCGCCCGCACCGACGGCACGGTTCAGCTCGCCCCGAGCCAGATCAAGCCGCCCACGCCCAAGGACACCTCCGAACCCAAGCCCGTCGGCGTCACGAGCGGCGTGATCATCTCGAAGTCGATGATGGGCCAGCGCACCGACGACGAGAACGTGCCGGCCGACTGGAAGTCCAAGCGGGCCCCCGACTTCGACTGGGGACGCTGACCGCCGGCCCCGAGGGCGCTTTGCCGTTTCTTTGGCGGGCGGGCGGCCGGCCCCGCGGGGCCGGCCGCCCGCCGACGTTCTAGAGCCCGATCCCTGTGCCCGCCGACAGGGCGGACAGCCCGTTCGCGAGCGTCTTGAGGGGCAGCGCGTGCGCCGGCGGGACTACCTTGACCGGCTGGCCAAAGCCGCCCACCGTGTAGGCGACGTCGACGCCGAGGCCGCTCACTCCCTGCGTCGCCGAGCCGCCGCCGAAGCGCAGCTGCGCGCGCACGTCGCCCTTGACCACGAGGAACGTCTTGGCGTCGATCCAGAACTGCATCGACGCCGAAGCAAGTGACTTCTCGAGGGTCTTGAGCCGGCCCGAGCTCTTGAGCTGGTTCAGCGCGGCGGCGCCGCTGCCCGTCGCCCCGGAGAGAGCCGGGTTGTTCAGCGCCTTGACCAGGTCGTCCATGATCCGCGCCGTGTCGGCGGTGGTCGCCACATGGTAGACCGTCGCGCCGTTCAACTGTTCGGTGGTCACGGTGCTCGACTTGGCCCACTTCTGGGGGTCGATCCCGAGGCTGCCGACGATCGGGCTGGGGCTGGCGACGGCGCTCTTGGCGCTGCGCGTCTTGCTCTTGGGCACGACATACCACTTGCCCTGGAAGCCGAGCCAGGTCCGGCCGCCGTCGGCCTTCAGGCCCAGCGCCAGGTTCTGGCCGCCGGCCTGCAGCGTCATGGCCATGGTCACGCCGTTGCCGGCGCTCTTGTCGCCGGCCTTGCCGGCGACGTGCACGACGATCGGCGTCTGACCGAGAAGCGCCGCCTGGGCGCTCGAGCCGGTCGAGCTCACCTTGAGCGTCGCCTGGCCGGCGAAGCTCGCGCTCGTGACCTTCGCCATGGCCTGCTGCGACTTGGCGAGGATCTGGGCGGCGGTCATGCCCCCCGCCGTCGTGGAGCCGCCGGCGGCCGACGATGAGCCGCCGCAGCCGGCCGCAACGAGCACGGTCGCAAGGAGCGCGGCGGCGAGCGACATGACGTGGACTTTTCGCATTGGTCTCTCCCTGTTTCGGACGAGGTGTCGTCTGCCGGAGGTTACCCGGCCGGGCCGCGCGCCTGTCGTGTTCGCAGTGTGTATCGGCGGCGACGACGACCGGCTTGACCGCGCCTCAGGCGCGCCGGCGCGGAGAGACGATGACCGTTCGCTGGGGCTCGTCGCCCTCGGAGCGGGTCTCGACCTTGGGGTTGTCTTTGAGGTGGAGATGCACGATCTTGCGCTCGGCGGCGGTCATCGGCTTCAGGACGACCTCGCTGCGCGTTGCGTTCGACCTTTTGCGCGGCCCGTTCGGCCACCGATTTGAGCGAGACCTCGCGGCGGTTGCGGTAGCCTTCGGCGTCGACGATGACCTGGCGGCGGGCGTGCGAGTGGCCGTTGACGACGATCGCGGCCAGGTACTGCAGCGCGTCGAGCGTCTGGCCGTGGCGGCCGATCAGAAGGCCGAGATCGCCGCCGGCGATCTCGGCCACGACGGCCTCGCCGACCCGCGAGACCTCGACGTCGACCTCGAGACCCATGCCCGAGGTGACCTGCGTGACGAACTCGTCGAGCTTGTCGAGAGCCTCGTCGGCGTCGACCACGTCGCCGTCGACGACGGCGGCGCCGGGCAGCACCCGCGCCTCGACGCGCGGCTGCGACTTGCCCATCCCCAGAAAGCCGCCCTGGCCGCCCTCGTCGACCACGATGAACTCGACGTCGTCTTCGCGGACGTAGGGCACCACCTTGCGCAGCTGCTCGAGGGCCTTCTTCTTGGCCGCCTCGACGGTAGCCGCGCTGGCCACGGTGGCGAATTCGGTGTCGTCGGCCTGCTCGTCAGGAGGTGGGCTTACGCTTTGGTCCATCGCTCGCTCCACTCGGTCGACTGGGACGCTTGCCGCTCGGCTGCGTCCCGCCCTTGCCCGCCGGTCGCGGTTGGCCCGGCCGCTTCTGCGCCGGCCGGTCGCCACCGGTCTTGCCGCTGCCCTGTCGGGCGGCGGAGCCCTTGGCGCCGCTGCTCTTGCCGCCGCCCGGCCGGGAGCCTGAGCCCTTGCCGGAAGCGCTCTTGCCGCTGCTGCCGCCGCTGCGTCCCGAACCGCCGCCGGCCTTCTGCGGCTGGGCGTCGGCGGTTCTCGCCTGCGCCTGCGAGAGCGCCCGCATGAAGCGCCCCGGCGGCTTGGGGCCGAGCGGTACGGGCTCGGTCTTGGGCGCCGTCCGCCGGATGATGACCTGCTGCATGATCGTCCACAGGTTGGTCGTCACCCAGTAGAGCATGAGGCCCGCAGGGAAGCGGAAGAGGATGAAGATGAACATGACCGGCATGGCTCGCATGAGCCACTTCTGCTGCTTGTCGGTCTCGGGCTGCATCATGAGCTCGGTCGAGACGAGCTGAGAGAGGATGTAGAAGACGAACAGGGGCAGATAGGGCTTGCCCAGCGAAGGGATGATCCAGAAGCTCGAGGTGCGGATCTCGGGCGTGAACCTGATGGCGTAGTACAGGCAGATGAAGATCGGCATCTGCAGCAGCAGCGGCAGGCACGACGCGAACGGGTTGACCCGGTACTCCTGGTAGAGCTTCATGGTCTCTTCTTGCAGCTTGCGCTTGTCGGTCTTGTACTTGCGCTGCAGCTCCTTGATCTTGGGCTGGATACGCTGCATCGCCTGGGCCGAGCGGAACTGCTTGAAGGTGAGCGGCATGAGGATGAGCCGCACGATGATCGTGAGGATGATGATCGACCAGCCCCAGCTGCCGATCACGCCGTGAATGCCGCGCAGGATGCCGCGCAGCAGGTCGACCAGGGGCCCGAAGATCTGCCCCAGCGTGTGGAAGACCGGGTTGGTCGCGATCAGGACGGCGAGATGGGGCAGGTACGAGAGCATGGCTCTAGGCGTGCCGCGGCGGCACGTGGTCGACGCCGCCGTGGCTGAAGGGGTTGCAGCGCAGGATGCGCCAGGCACCCAGAGACGATACCCTTGAGAGGGCCGTGCGTGCGGATGGCCTCGATGGTGTACTCGGAACAGCTCGGGTAGTACTTGCAGCGCTGCCCGAGCATCGGCGAGATGGCGAGCTGATAGAACCTGATGGGCGCGATGAAGATCGTGCGGATCATGCTCTGCGCTAGAGACCTTTCTCGAGCAGGCCGGCGCGCTCGAAGACGTCGCGCACGGCCGCCGGGACGGCGCCTTTGTCGGGGGCGTCGAGCAGTTCGGTGAGCTGCGGTCGGGCGATCAACACGTAGTCGTAGTCTCCGGGCAGTCGCTCCGCGCACTCGCGGAAGGCCTCGCGCAGGAGGCGCTTGACGCGGTTGCGCACCACCGCCCCGCCGAGTTTCTTGGACACCGACAGGCCGAGACGCGGCTCTGCGCCGGCCGTCCCGGCCGGTTGTTCGAAGTAGTGCAACACCAGGAACCGCGACGCGGTCGACCTTCCCTGGCGATAGACGCGCTGGAAGTCGCCGGACCGCGAGAGCCGCGAGCGCTTGGCCGCCATGCGCCGTCCGGCTAGGCGGTCAGCCGCTTGCGTCCCTTCTGACGCCGCCGCTTGATCACCGACCGACCCGCCTTGGTGCTCATGCGCTTGCGAAACCCGTGCGTCTTGGCGCGCTTGCGGGTGTTCGGCTGGTAGGTCCTCTTCACGGCGTCCTCGCTCGTTCACTGTATCCAAAGGGGCAAGTATAGCCAGCCTCGAGGGGGAGGGTCAATCGCGCGCCCGGGTCGCTCTGACCCGCCCGCAACATCAGCACATCCTAACATTTCTGCCATACTGTGCCGAAAACCAGCGGGAAAGGGGAGAGCGCACGGCCCATGTTGCTGTCTGGTTCCATACGCAAGTTCGACCTGGCGAGCGTGCTGCAGTTCCTGGCGCAGGAACACGCGACCGGGATCGTCGAGGTGCGCGACTTCGACGAGTTCGGGTTCATCTACCTGATCGAAGGCCGCGTCCAGGCGATCTCGCTGCCGATGACCGACGAGAAGCTCGGCACGCGGCTGCTCAGGGCCGGCCTGCTCACCGAGCAGCAGCTCTCCGAGGTGCTCATGGCCGACACGCTGCTGAGCAAGGAAGAAAAGAAGGCCAAGCCCCTCGGCCAGCGCCTGCTCGACAAGGGCTACATCACCGCCGACCAGGTCCGCGACATCATGGCCAAGCAGACCCTCGACCAGGTCTTCGCTCTCGCCCACTGGCAGAACGGCGTGTTCGAGTTCGACGAATCCGACAAGATGCCCGAGTTCACCATCCGCATCGTCGGCAGCGTCCAGGAGCTGCTGCTCGACGCCTACCGGCGCATCGACGAGGGCGAGGTCATGAAGACCAGCAAGACGGTGGTCGACAACGAGGTGTGCTTCGGCTGTCCCGTCGAGAGCGAGTGCAGCGACGACATCAAAGAGAAGTACCTCAAGTCCGACGTCTGCCTGTGGCGGCGCATGGGAGCGATCATCGACGACGACTACGAACGCGTGCAGGACGCCCAGAAGCTCTACAAGTCGCGCAACGCAAACGAAAAGCCCACGCTCGAGACGGCGCTCGGCTCAGACGGCAAGCTCGACCTCGATCCATGAAGCCCGACGACCGTAAGCTCGAGGGAGCCGAGTTCGAGCGTCGCGCCCCGGTCTGGGGACGGCGCACCTTCGACCGCTTCCTCTCCGACCTCATCGACGCCATCCCCGAGGGTATCTACGTAACCGACGACGAGCGCCGGATCGTGTACTGGAGCGAGGGCGCCGAGCACATCACCGGCTACTCCGCCGACGACATCGTCGGCAGCCACTGCTACGACGACATCCTGGTCCACGAGGACGTCTACGGCCACAAGCTCTGCACCGGCTCGTGCCCGCTCGAAGAGTGCCTCGCCGACGGGCGCCCGCGCAGCGTGAACGAGGTCTTCCTCAAGCGCGAAGACGGCGAGCGTCTCGCCGTGTACGTCAAGACGCGACGCTTCGCCATCGACGGCAACCTCTACGGTGTCGAGGTCTTCGGCGAGCTCGAAGCGGTGGCCGGACGCGAGGTGACGCGCCTCATCCAGAAGCTCTCCGACACGGCCGTGACCGACCCCCTCACCGGCCTGTTCAACCGCCGCTACATCGACATCACCCTCGAGCAGCAGTTCAGCCTGTATCGGCGCATCGGCCAGCGGTTCGGCGTGACCCATATCGACATCGACGACTTCAAGCCGGTCAACGACGCCTTCGGCCATGCCACCGGCGACGAGGCGCTGCGGTTCGTGGCGACCATCCTGTCGGACGGCACGCGCAAGATGGACCTCCTGGCGCGCTACGGCGGCGACGAGTTCGTCGTCGTCAGCGCCGTGGGCGCCGACGACGACCTGCGCCACGTCGGCGAGCGGGCGTTGCAGTCGGTGCGTAGCTCGCGCTTCGTCACGCCGACCGAGGAGTCCCTCGCCATGACCCTGTCGGTCGGCGCCACCATGGCCAGGGCCGACGACGAGAGCGGCGCCGTCGTGCTGGCGCGGGCCGACGGCGCCATGTACGAAGCCAAGCAGTCGGGCGGCGACGCCTTCGTCCTGCGGTCGTGACCGGGCGGACCGCAGGCGCGGCCGCCGGCGACACGAAGCCCGGCCGGCGGTGAGCGACCCCCCGCGCGACCCGGCGAGCGACCGCCCGGGCGGCGGCGGCCTGCGCCGCGATCCGCTGAGCGGCGCCTGGACCGTGATCGCGCCGGGACGCGGCGCCCGACCCCACGACGACGATGCCGGCGGCGCTCCGGGCGGCGCAGCCGCCGCGGCACCCGCTTCGTCGGACGAGTGCCCGTTCTGCCCGGGTCACGAAGGCCTGACCCCGCCCGAGGTCGATGCCCTGCGGCCGCGCGGCGGCGCCCCCGACACACCCGGCTGGACGGTCCGCGTGGTGCCCAACAAGTACCCGGTGTTCGAGGGCGGCCACGAGGTCATCGTCCACTCGCCCGATCACGACCGGCCGCTGCACGCGCAGCCGCTCGCCGGGGTGACCGACGTCGTCACCATGTATCAGCGGCGGATCGCGGCGCTGTGCGCCGGCGGCGCGGCCGCGGTCACGGTGATCCTGAACCACGGTCGCTCCGCCGGCGCTTCGCTCTCGCACCCCCACTCCCAGGTCTTCGCCACGCCGATCGTGCCGCCGGTCCTCGTGAGCGAGCTCGAGCAGTTCGCCCGCTACCAGGTCAAGTACGGTCGCTGCCTGCTCTGCGACGTGCTCGGCGCGACCCTCGACGAAGGCTCGCGTGTCGTGTTCGACGGTCCGCTCGTGGCCTTCACGCCCGAGGCGTCGCGCTGGCCCTACGAGCTGCGTCTGGCGCCGCGCGCCCACGAGGCCGACTTTCTGCAGGCCGACCCCGAGGCCGTGGCCGGCGCCCTCAAACGCGCCCTGGCCGCGCTCGCGGCGGTCACCGGCGACGGACCGCTGAACGCCTGGCTGCACACCACGCCCTGCGCCGCCGCCCAGGGCGGCGCCGAAGGCGGCGCCGGGCAAGGCGGCACCCGCCCGCCCTTTCACTGGCACCTCGAGTTCGCCCCGCGTCTGACGACCCTCGCCGGCTTTGAGCTCGGCTCGGGCATCGGCGTCGACCTGCTGGAGCCGCGCGAAGCGGCCGTCCGCCTGCGCGCGGCGGCGCCCGCCGCGACCGTCTAGGCGTGACTGGTATGATCCTCGCCATGCGACGCCGACCGCAGCTTCTGCTCATGGCGCTCGTCCTGCTGGCGCTCGCGGCCACCGCCTCGGCCTGCGGCGACGGCGGCCGACCGGCCGTCGTCGCCTCGACCCTGGCGCCGTCGGCCGCCGGCTCGTCACTCCCGGCCGGCGCGCCGTCGCCGGCCGCGACCGCGAGCGGCTCCGCCCACCCGGCCACGAGCCCGAGCACCGCCACCACGGTCGCCCCCTCCACATCGGCTACCCCGACGACGGCCAGGGTCACCGACGCCAGCATCCGTGCCGACCTGACCGAGCGCCTGGGCGCCTCGCCGACCCTCGTCGGGCTCGAGATCCAGGTCCGCGTCGTCCACCGGGTCGTCTACCTGTTCGGCACGGTCAAGTCGCAGCGGGAGAAGGCCGCGGCCGAACGCATCGCGGTGACCGAACCAGGCATCGTGAAGGTCGTGAGCCTGCTCAGTATCGTGCCGGGAGGCGGCGGCTACTAAGCGGCGCGTCGCCGGGTCTCAGCGTCGCCGGGTCTCAGCGTCGCCGGGTCTCAGCGTCGCCTTCAGTGCCGCCGAGCTCCCAACGCCGTCGGATCGTCACCCGCCCTTGCCGAACATGCGGGCGCTGGCGAGCTGCCCGCAGGCGGCCTCGATCTCTCCCCCGGTGAGCGCCTGACGGTGCACGAAACGCCGGCGGTCGTGAGCCGGTCGCGGAGGGCGGCGAGCTCGCGCGCCCCCGGGCGCGCGAGCTCGCCGCCGGTCTCGTTGTAGGCGATCAGGTTCAGGTGATAAAGGGGACGTCGGAGGCGTTCGGACAGGGCCGCTACCTGGTCGTCGCCGTCGTTGACGCCGGCCAGCACGACGTACTCGAAGAAGAGCTTGCGACGGCGGCGGGCGACGTAGTCGGCGCACGCCGAGAACAGGACGTCGAGCGGATAGCGGCGGTTGAGCGGCACGAGCCGGTCGCGCAGCTCGTCGGTCGCGGCGTGCAGGCTCACGGCGAGGTTGATCTGCGACTCCTCCTCGGTGAAGCGCCGCAGCGCCGGCACGACCCCGGCGGTCGAGATCGAGACGCCGCGGGCGCCCAGGCCAAAGCCCTCAGGGTCGTTCAGCAGGCGGCAGGCGCGCAGCGTCTCGACGTAGTTCAGGAACGGCTCCCCCATGCCCATGAAGACCACGTTGGTGACCTTCCGCCCGGCGTCGCGCAGCTCGCGGGCGAAGTGCAGCACCTGGTCGACCATCTCCTCGGCCGACAAGCCGCGCACGAGCCCGTGTGCTCCCGACGCGCAGAACGCGCAACGCACCGAGCAGCCGACCTGGCTCGAGACGCACACCGTCGCCCGCCGGCGGTAGATCATGAGAACGGCTTCGACGGCGTGGCCGTCGTTGGTCTCGAACAGCGTCTTGCGAGCGTCGCCGGCCGCCGTGGCGCGCGTCTCGACCGGGGCGAGCGACAGCGGCTGGAGGCGCTCGGCGAGAGCCGCGCGCAGGGCGGCCGGCAGAACGCCGACCGCCGCGAAGTCGGTCGCGAGGCCCCGTGTCAGCGCCCGATAGACCTGGGTGGCGCGGTACGGCGGCTGGCCCAGGTCGGCCATCGTGGCGCGCAACACGGCCGGGTCGATCATGCCGCGACTCTATCGTCTCCCCAGCCGACGACCGAAGGGAACGGTCCCGGGAGACAGAACTTGAAGCTCGAGATCGGCGAGTCAGGGGGACCACGCGTATGATCGCAGCGATCGACATGCTATGGCTCGGGGTCGGGATCGCGGCACTTGTCGTCGTGGTGCTGCTGATCATCGTCCTGGTTCGTTCCCGCGACAAAGACGAACGGCTGATGGCCGCCGCGCCCACAGACCAGCCGGCGCGACCGGCGCCGTCGCCGCCCGGCGCGGCCGCGCCCCCGCCGAGCGGTGCGCCCGCCCCGGCCGCGGCGCCGGAGGTCCCGGCGGCGTCAGCGCCGCCGACAGCGGCCGCGACTCCGGTGGCGGCCGCGCCGCCGACGTCTCTACGGCCCATCGCGGCGCCGGCGGCGGCCGGCTCGTTCCTCGACGAACCTCTGGCACGCGACTTCGAGAGCCTGGGCAAACCGGCCGTGCCCGCCGCCGTGCCGGCGTCCTCCGGACCGTTCCCGGTCGACCCGTTCGGCTCGCACGAGGACATCTTCCCACCCGAGACGCCGCCCGCCGGGCAGCCGCCCGCGGTCGCACCCGAGCCCACCGCGGCGGCGCCGCGGCCGGCCGCACCCGCACGTGCGACCGCCACGGTCACACCCACCGTCGCAGCCACCCCCGCCGCCGCTCCGCGTCCCCACCCCGGCCGCCCGGAGCCTGCCAGCGCCCGACATGCCGCCGGCGGCCGCCCCCGCCCCGGCCTCGCTGTCCGACGTCATCGTGACGAGCAGCAACGAGGAGATCGACCTGGCCGACCCCAACGTGCGGGCGCTGCTCGTCTCACTGGTCGACGACGAGATAGCGCTGGCCAAACAGTGCCGCGTTCAAGGGCAGGCTCTCGACGCCATCATCCAGCTCACCGAGGCGGAGAAGACCTGCACCGCGCTGGGGCTCGACGATCGCCTTGCCGAGGTGAAGGTGCTGCTCGCCGAGCTGCAGGGCTGACGAAGGACTGAGCGCGAGGCGACGGGCGGGGCGGCTCCGGGAGCCGCCCCGCCCGTCGCCTCGCGCTAGTTGGTCAGGCTCTGCAGCGGCGCCGGGACGCGCCCGCCGCGGGCCACGAAGGCCTCGTTGCCGGCGGCGCTCAAGGGCATCACCGGCGCGGCGCCGAACAAGCCGCCGAGCTCGACCCAGTCGCCGACCGCCTTGCCGCACGCGGGGATCAGGCGGGCGCCGGTCGTCTTTCCGTTGATCATGCCGATCGCCATGACGTCGGCGATGGTGCCGGCGAGAGCGTCGCGCGAGGTGTCGCCCGGCACGACGATCATGTCGAGGCCGAGCGAGCAGACCGACGTCATCGCCTCGAGCTTCTCGATCGAGAGCACGCCTTCGGCGGCGGCGCGCGCCATGCCGGCGTCTTCGCTCACCGGGATGAAGGCGCCCGACAGGCCGCCGGTCGACGAGGTCGCCATGACGCCGCCCTTCTTGACGGCGTCGTTCAGCAGGGCGAGCGCCATCGTGGTGCCCGGCGCTCCGGTGCGGGCCAGCCCCATGGCTTCGAGGATCTCGGCCACCGAGTCGCCGACCGCCGGCGAGGGCGCCAGCGAGAGGTCGATGATGCCCATCTGGGCGCCGAGCATCTCGGCCGCCTCGCGGGCGACCAGCTCGCCGACGCGCGTGATCTTGAAGGTCGTGCGCTTGATGAGGTCGGCGAGGTCGGTGAACGACAGGTCGGGGTGGCCGGCGACCACGTTACGGATGACCCCCGGTCCCGAGATGGCGACGTTGATGCTCACCTCGGGCTCGCCGCTGCCGTGCAGCGAGCCGGCCATGAAGGGGTTGTCCTCGGGCACGTTGCAGAAGGTGACGATCTTGGCGCAGCCGATCGAGTCGCGGTCGGCTGTGCGGCGCGACACGTCGAGCAGCACGTCGGCCATCCGCGTCACCGCGTCCATGTTGATGCCGGCCCGGGTGGAGGCCACGTTGACCGACGAGCAGACGCGCTGCGTTTCGGCGATCGCCTGGGGGATGGCGTCGATCAGGGCGGCGTCGTGGCGGGTAAAGCCCTTCTGGACCAGGGCCGAGAAGCCGCCGACGAAGTCGATGCCGATCTCGGCGGCGGCCGCGTCGAGGGCGTGGGCGACGGCGACGAAGTCGTCGCCGTCGCCCCCGGCGACCACGTCGGCGATCGGCGTGACCGACACCCGGCGATTGACGATCGGCACGCCGTACTTCTCCTGGATCTCGAGGGCCACCGGCACCAGGCGGCCGGCGCGCGCGAGGATCTTGTCGTGGACGCGCTCACAGACGCGGCCGACGTCGCGCGAGGCGCAGTCGGAGAGCGAGATCCCCATGGTGACGGCCCGCACGTCGAGGTTCTCGTCCTGGATCATGCGAACGGTCTCGAGGATCTCTTCGCTGGTGATGAAGACCATGGCGCGCGACCGCGCTAGACGCGGTGCATGTAGCGGAAGATGTCTTCGTGCTGCACGGTGATCTGCAGGCCGACGTGGGCGCCGGTCCGGGCCAGGGCTTCCTGGAGGGCCGCCATCGTCGTCTCGCCGCTCGAGAACGACACGAACATGATCATCGTGAACATGCCGCCCGCGACGGTCTGACTGACGTCGTCGACGTTGGCGTCGCACTCGGCGACGGTGGTGGCGACGGCCGCCAGCAGGCCGTGCCTGTCGGGCCCGAGGGCGGTGATGATGACGCTGGTGCGAGACGGTTGATCGGGCACGGCGACCTGGCCTGCTGACCGGGAAGAAGTCAGGCCGATAGTATACTGAACGCCGGTCTTTCATGCCGAGCAGCCAGACGCCACCTCCCGCGGGTCCCCCCGCCGGTGCGGACACGCCCCCCGCCGGCTCCGGGCAGGACCACGGCCCGACCCCCGCTCCCGACCCCAGCGACGGCTCCGGCCTGCTGCGGCGCCTCGAGGCGCGCGACCTCGCCGCCTCGGCCGTGATCGCCGGCCGCTGGCCGCACCCACGCTGGTTCACCGTGCCGCTCGGCGCGCTCTCCCTCACCGGCAACTACGGCATCGTCTGGTTCGCCGCCGCGGCCGTCGGCGCTGCGGCCGGAGCAGGCGGCTTTTCGGGCCGGCGCTTCGTCTACGTCGCCGGCGCCGTGCTCGCCACCGAGTGGCTTACCTTCGCCGTCAAGCTGGTCTTCCGCCGCCGGCGCCCGCCGCAGCGCGACCCCGGCGGCAAGGCGCACATCCCGCTGCCCCTGAGCCCGTCGTTTCCCTCGTCGCACGCCAGCATGAGCACCGTCGGCGCCTTGACGATGAGCGTCCTCTACCCAGGTCTCTGGCCGGCCTTCGCGGCGCTCGCCGTGGTCCTCGCCGCGAGCCGCGTCTACCTGCGCGTCCACTTCCTCGCCGACGTGCTCGCCGGCGTCTGCCTGGGCCTGGTCCTGGGGCTGCCCTACATCGCCCTCGTGAAGATATAGTGCGGTCATGAAGCTCGGCATCGTCGGACTGCCCAACGCCGGCAAGACCACCGTGTTCAACGCGCTCACCCACGCCGGCGCGCTGGCCACCGCGTACGCCTTCAGCTCGGCCGAGGCCAACCACGGCGTGGTCGCCGTGCCCGACGAGCGCCTCGACAGGCTGAACGAGGTCCTGCAGACGCCACGCGAGGTTCACGCCACGATCGAGGTCGTCGATATCCCCGGTCTGGCCGGCGGCGGCGGCGAGCACGGTCAGGGTCTGGGCAGCCGCTTCCTGTCCGACATCCGCGAGGTCGACGCGGTCGCCCACGTGGTGCGGGCCTTCGCGAACCCTGAAGTCGCCTTTCCCCGTGACACGATCGATCCCGTGGCCGACGTCGAGGCCGTCGAGACCGAGCTCATCCTCAGCGACCTCGAGCTCGTCGAACGGCGCCGCGACAAGACGGTCAAGGCGGCGCGCGCCGGCGACCGCCAGGCGCAGAAGGAGCTCACGGTCCTCGAGCGCTTCACCGGCGAGCTGGCCGAAGGCCGCCGCGCCCGCCAGATCGAACGCGCCGGCGACGAGGAGCCGCTCATGCGCGACCTCGCCCTGGTCACCGAGCGGCCGGTGCTGTTCGTCCTGAACACCGACGAGTCGCATCTCGGGGCGGGCGACGACCTCGTCGCCTGGGCCCGCGAGCGCGGCGACGAGGTCGTCGCCCTGGCGGCCCGCCTCGAAGTCGAGCTCGCCGAGCTCGAGCCCGACGAAGCCGCCGAGTTTCGCGACGAGCTCGGCGTGCCGCCCGGCGGGGTCGACGAGCTGATCGCCGGCTGCTACCGCGCCCTCGGCTACATCACCTTCTTCACCGGCGACTTCAAGTCGAGCGAGAGCCGCGCCTGGCAGCTGCCGCGCGGCTGGACGGCCTGGCAGGCCGCCGGCCGCATCCACGGCGACATCCAGAAGAAGTTCGTGCGCGCCGAGGTCGTGCCGATCGACGCCCTCCTCACCCTGGGTTCGTTCGCCCACGCCCGCGACAAAGGCGCGCTGCGCGTCGAGGGCCGCGACTACGTGGTCGCCGACGGCGACGTCATGAACTTCCGCCACACGGCCTGAACCCCGCTTGACAGCCCCCGACCGGTCCCAGAAGATGGGCGGCGGAAGATCATCGTCCGGCCCGTCCGCCGGACCCGCACCAGGGGTCGCCGAGCTGAACCTTCGCGCCGAGATTGCTCGCTGTGCCACACTCGCCGCCACGAGCGCCGCAGCCGGTGAGTTCTTCGGCGGCATCTGGTTCAAGATCTTCTCCGAGCGCGGTCCTTCGCGCCTCGTCCCCACGCCGTAGCGTCTTCGCGCGGCAGGCGGCCGGTCACGGCCACTGGCCACCGCCACAAAGCGAAGACAGGCGAGCACCTGCCGACCTGGGCGACCACCGCCGTCTCTTAGAGAGCTCGCCCGGCACAAGGCCCCTCGCGTGAGGAGCCCGCTTCAGGAAAGGGGAACCGATGTCAGCGGCCCGCATCACGGTCTGGAGCGAGGACGACTGCCGTCGCGTCCACGAGGCCACCCTGAAGGTCCTCGCCGAAACCGGCATCGACGTCCGATTCGAACCCGCCCTCGAGGTCTTCGCCGCGGCCGGCGGCCGGGTCGACGGCTCACGCGTCCGACTGGACACTGCCGCCGTCGACAGGGCCCTTGGCTCCGCCCCCCGGACCTGGACCGTCCGGTCGCGCGGCCGCGACGAGGTCCTCGAGCTGCGCAACGGCAACACCTATTTCGGCACGGGCTCAGACTGCCTCTACTACCGCGACCCCGACAGCGGCGCTCGCCGGCGCGTGCGCAACGCCGACATCGAGGAGATGGCCGCCCTCTGCGAGCGGCTGCCCCACCTCGACTTCGTCATGTCGATGGGTCTGCCGGAGGACGCGCCGCTCGAGATCGACGACCTGTCGGCCGTCGCCTCGATGCTCGCCGGCACCCGCAAGCCGCTCATGGTGGCGACCCGCAACGGCGGCGTGATCGGCGCCGTCAAGGAGATGTGCGCCGCCGCCGGCGCGCCCGACAGCTTCATGATCTACGCCATGCCGGCGCCGCCGCTGATGCACGACAGGGACGGTCTCACCAAGCTCAGGGCCTGCGCCGAGCACGACGTGCCGGTGATCTGGGCGCCGGCGCCCAACGCCGGTTCGACCGGACCGCGGTCGATCGCCGGCACCGTCGTGGTCGGCAACGCCGAGGTGCTGGCCGGCCTCGTGTACCACCAGCAGATCAAGCCCGGCGCGCCCTTCGTCTGGGGCGTCGGCGTGGGCGCCATGGACATGCGCACCGCGGTCGACGCCTACACCACCCCCGAAAGTCCCCTCGGCCAGGCGGCCCAGGAGGACCTCTGCCGCTGGTACGGGCTGCCCAGCTTCAACTACGCGGCCATGTCGGACTCAAAGACGATCGACGAGCAGTTCGCCCTCGAGTACGGCCTCACGGCCATGTCCGGGGGCCTCGGGCGCGGCACCCTGGTGCACGACGTCGGCTACCTCGAATCCGGCCTGCAGAGCTCGTGCGAATCGATCGTCTTCGGCCACGCCGCGATCGGCTGGGCCAAGGCCTTCATGAGGGACGTGGCCACCGACGACGAAGCCCTCGCCCTCGAGGAGATCGCCGAGGTCGGCCCCGGCGGCAACTTCCTCGCCCGCAAGTACACCCGCCGGCACGCCCGCGACTTCTGGTACGACGACCTCTTCGACCACTCGGTCTACGACAGATGGGACGCCGCCGGACGACCGACGATGCTCGACCGCGTCAAGGCGCGGGTCGCCGAGCTGCGCGGCGACCGCGCTTTCACACTCGACCCCGCCGCGCAGGCCCGCATCGGCGAGATCATGCGGGCCGCCGGCCGGGAGCGCGAGGCGTGACCGACACCGCGGCCACGCCGTCGCCATCGGGCGCTTCGTCGTCGAGCGCGGCGCCCGCGCCGCCGGGCGGCGCCCCGCGGGCCGAGCTGCGCGTCTGGGACGACGCGGCCTGCGGCAGGGTCCACGAGGCGACCTGCAAACTGCTCGCCGAGACCGGCGTCGAGGTCCGCCACCCCCAGGCGCTCGAGCTGCTGCGGCAGGCGGGCGCGGGTGTCTGCGACACCCGCGCCCGCCTGCCGCGCGAGCTCATCGAGCGGGCTCTGGCGAGCGCGCCGCGTACGTGGCTGCTCAAGGGTCGGGCGCCCGACGGCAGCCTCGACCGCGAGCTCGCCGACGGCCGCACCTGGTATGGCACGGGTCCCGACTGCCTCTACGTCGCCGACCCGCGGCAAGGCCGCCGCCGGGCGCGCCTGGCCGACGTCGAAGCCTACGCGGCCCTCTGCGAGAAGCTCCCCAACATCGACTTCGTGATGTCGATGGGACTGCCCGAGGACGTCGACGCCGAGCGCGTCGACCTCGTCCAGCTCGCCGCCATGCTGGCCGGCACGCGCAAGCCGATCGTGGTCTCGAGCCCCTTCGGCGGGGCGCCGTTGCGCGTCATGGCCGAGATGGCGGCGGCCTGCGGCCCGGCCGGCAGCCTCGCCTGTCTGACGATGTCGTCGCCGCCCCTTCAGCTCGACGAAACCTGTCTCGACAAGCTGATCGCCTGCGGCGAGCTCGAGCTGCCGGCGATCCTCGCGCCGGCGCCCTCGGCGGGCTCGACGGCGCCGGCGTCGATCCCCGCCGTGGTCCTCGTCGCCAACGCCGAAGTGCTCGCCGGCCTCGTCGTGCACCAGCTCGCCCACGCCGGCGCGCCGTTCCTTTACGGCGCCGGCGTCGGCGTCCTCAACATGCGCACGATGGTCGACGCGTACCGGGCGCCGGGGGTGGCGCTCGGCAATCAGGCCTGCGTCGACCTGGCGCGCTGGTACGGCCTGCCGAGCTGGGCCTACGCCGGCGACTCCGACAGCAAGCTCGTCGACGAACAGGCCGCTGCCGAGGCGGCGATGGGCGCGGTACTCGGCGAGCTCTGCCGGGCGACGCTCCTCCACGACGTCGGCTACCTCGAGTCGGGTCTCCAGAGCTCGTACGAACACCTCGTGCTCGGCGACCATGGACCGGGTCATGCGCGTCAAGCCGTCGGCGACCATCGCGGTGACGGACAAAGCGCGGGCGCTGAAAGCGGCCGGCCGCGACGTCATCGGGCTCGGCGCCGGCGAGCCCGACTTCGACACGCCCGACAACATCAAAGAGGCGGCGATCAAGGCGATCCGCGACGGCAAGTCGTCGAAATACACCGCCGTCGACGGCATTGCCGAGCTCAAGGCCGCGGTGTCGCGCAAGTTCAAGCGCGAGAACGAGCTCGATTACAAGCCGTCGCAGATCATCGTCGGCACCGGCGGCAAGCAGGTGCTCTACAACGCGCTGATGGCGACTATCAATCCGGGCGACGAGGTGATCATCCCGGCGCCCTATTGGGTGAGCTATCCCGACATGGTGCTGCTCGCCGGCGGCGAGCCGGTTCCGGTCGTCACCGCCATGGAGGCCGGCTACAAGATGAAGCCGGAAGCCTTGGAAAAGGCGATCACGCCGAAGACCAAGTGGATCATCTTCAACTCGCCGTCGAACCCGACCGGCGCCGCCTATACGCGCGCCGAATTGAAGACCGTCACCGACGTGCTGATGCGCCATCCGCACGTCCACGTCATGGCCGACGACATGTACGAGCACCTGGTCTACGACGACTTCGAGTTCTACTCGCCGGCGCAGCTCGAGCCGCGGCTCTACGAGCGCACGCTGACGGTGAACGGCGTGTCCAAGGCCTACTGCATGACCGGCTGGCGCATCGGCTATGCCGGCGGCCCGGAGAAGCTCATCCAAACCATGGCGATGATCCAGTCGCAGTCGACGTCGAACCCGACCGCGGTGGCGCAATGGGCCGCGGTCGAGGCGCTCAACGGGCCGCAGGATTTCATCCCCAAGCACAACAAGATTTTCAAGGAGCGCCGCGACCTCTGCGTGTCGATGCTCAACCAGGCCAAGGGCATCGCCTGCCCGAAGCCGGAAGGCGCGTTCTACGTCTATCCGTCCTGCGCCGGCACCATGGGCAGGACGGCGCCGACCGGCAAAAAGCTCGCGACCGACGAGGATTTCGTCACCGAGTCTGCTCGAAGCCGAAGGCGTCGCGGTGGTGCAGGGCACGCCGTTCGGCGTCGGGCCGGCGTTCCGCATCTCGTACGCGACCGCGACCAGCGCGCTCGAAGAAGCCTGCACGCGCATCCAGCGCTTCTGCGGCAATTTGCAGTGATTGTTTCGTCACTGCGAGCGAAGCGAAGCATCCAGAGTGCAGTCGGATGGCTTCGTCGCTTTCGCTCCTCGCAATGACGGCGCAGCATGCCTACCCCGTCGGCGGCGCGATCTCGTCGAGGCTCTTCTGCCGCGCCTCCGGACCGAGGAAGATCACCGAAACCGCGGCGATCAGCAGCACGATCGCGAGACACGCGAACACCGTGGTCAGCCCCCAGCCGTTCTTGACCCACAGGATCGCCGGGAAGATGCCGGCGGTGGCGAGCCGGCCGACGCCCGCGGCCCAGCCGAAGCCCGATGTCCGCGCGTTGGTGGGGAACACCTCGGACGCGAAGATTTGCATCGCGTTGCCGGCGACCTGAATGAAGAAGACCATGATGAAGCCGGCGATCAGCAGCTCGGCATCGCTGCCGGCATTGGCGAAGACGATGGCCATGATGCCGGCGCCGATGAACGCGCAGATCGACGTGATCTTGCGGCCGTATTTGTCCAGCGTGTACATCATGCAGATGCTGGCGCACGGCACGGCAAGGTTCATGCCGAGCGTGAAGGTCAGCGACTTGGTGATGGTGAAGCCCTTGTCGACCATGATGCTGGGCAGCCAGCCGCCGAGCCCGATCGCCACGCCGAAGAACGCCGAGAAGCAGATCATGCCGGCGATGACGCGGACCGGAAACTGCCTGAAGACGACGGCGAACGGATCGCTCTTGGTGTCGCTGGCCGCATCCGTGGTCAGCGGCTGCTTCGGTCCGGCGATGCCGAGCCGCCCAAGCAAATTGAGCGCTTCGTTGCCGCGGCCGTGCGTCGACAGATAACGCGGCGATTCCGGCAGCGTGAAGCGGAGCACCCAGACGATCAGCGCGCCGATGCCGAAGCAGATCCACACGCCTTGCCAGTGAATCGTATCGCGGAAGGCGAGCACGAACAGCGTCGAGATCGGCCACACGCAGGCGCCGCCGACGAAATGAATGATCGCCAGGATGCGGCCGCGGATGCGCTTGGGCGAATATTCGCCGGCGTAGACGAAGCAGAGCGGTTGTTCGGCGCCGAGCCCCAGCCCGGCGATGAAGCGGCAAATCAGCAGCACCGTAATGCTCGGGGCGAACGCGCCGAGGATCGTGAACACGCCGAACAACAGAAGGTTGAACTGATAGACGAACCGCCGCCCGAACCGGTCGCTGAACTCGCCTTGGGCGGCGGTGCCGATGAACATTCCGATCGTGGTGGCGCTGACGATGGCGGCGGCGCCGCCGGGGGTCGTGAAGCCGGACTTGATCATGTCCGGGAACAGCGAGCCCTGGACGATGTAATCGATGACGTCGAAGAAATAGCCCGCCGCAATGAGCGAGATGATCTTGATATGGAGCGGCGATATTTTCGCTTCGTCCAACGCGGTGCCGACGAAGCCTTCGATAGTTTGCGCGCCCGGTGCGACTGTCGCCGCCATGTAATCCTCCCCCTCAATGTCCCACTTGGCCGCTTGCAGCGGC
>CAWCWZ010000044.1:0-47168 GCA_963799395.1 uncultured Actinomycetes bacterium | reverse complement strand
CACCTTCCGGTCGGGTAGATGTAATAGACCGAAAAGAGGAAAAGGACTGCCGCTGCGCCGCTTGGGAGCATCGTCGCGCTGAGGAAAAGAAGGGGCTGATCCACCTGGTTCAAGGCGATGGAGCCATCGGCGCTGTGGAAAGTCGGGCACTGAAGCCGTAGCGCGGCTTTTACCAGATTGTCGCGCTCATGCTGAGGAGCGTGAGCGCGGCCATCAAAATCGCCAGCCCAAAGGCGATGGACCGGTCGAGAGGTAATTGCGGCTTTGTGACTCCCCAGGCCTGATTGAGCGCAACCTCCAAAGGCAGAAAAATTCCCGTCAGGCGACTGAGGTCTGATCACCAGCGAGAGAACCTGTGCGCTCTTATGGTGCAGCAGCGGCAAAACGGCTTCACTGAAGTCGTGTTGACCAGCCGAGCCCTTGCTGCTGCTTGGCTGCGGACGGCAGGTAGTAATTCACCATCTGGTCGACCACGCCCTTCATAGCCTCCGAGTGGAAGACCGAAAGCGCCAGCGTGTAGAGCAGCACCACGAAGGGAATGAAAGAAATGATGGCGTTGGCGGCCACGCTGAAAGCGAAGGTGTGCACTTCGCTGTCGAGCAGGTAGGCAATGAGAGCGGTGCCTTGCTTGCGCCACTGGTACCACTTGGTGCGCGTCACCGGCTGCGCGGGGCCAGAGGCCGCAGCAGCCAGCGTGGCGCCGGCGCTCTCCATGCCGCTCGCGGCTTCGGAAGCAATGCCGGACACGGATTTCAATTCATCAGCCAAGTGTCGATCCTTCTTGCAGTCAGGAAATCTCACGAGTTCCATCGCAATTGTGCAATTGCGGGAAGGCGCCGCTTTTAAGGATAGTTGCTAAGGCCGGAAGCCATGCTGGGCCGTGCGACTATCCTGAACTCCGCACGATTTCACGAGCGATTCATGCCTGCGTCGTCTTTCCGCAACCGGCCCAGCGCCCATCGCGCCGGCCACGCGAAGCCCTCGTCGCTGGCCGCGGCCCACTTCTTCGAGCCTGGCCGCGTACTGGGCAAGCCCGCTGTTGCCCATGGCAATCGCCACGTTGCGCCGCAGGCCCTGGAATCCCGTCCTCCGCACCGGCGAGCCGTTGAACTCGCGTTCGAAGGACTTCTCGGCGCCGTCGGCGCAAGAGAAGCGGCAGCCGCCGAAATGGCCGAGCATCTCGCGGAGCGTCGCGCGGCGATCGGGTCCGATGGTGTTGATCATGACGGCGGTCAGGTCGCGCACCGCCGGCGGCGCAAAGCCGGCGAAGTCGATGCCGCCGCCGCGGTTGTTGCCGCCGTTGAACGAGCGCCGGGCGGCCTCCCAGATGGCGTCGACCGTGACCGGCTCGCTCACGGCAAGCGAACCCACCCGGCACGAGTCGTGGTCGGCCGCCGGGACGGCGCTCGCGGCGCTCGCCGGCCCGCCGTCGGCTGCGGCGACACCATCGGCCGCGGCGACACCATCGGCCGCGGCGACACCATCGGCCTCGGCGACACCATCGGCCGCGGCGACGCCATCGGCGGCGGCGGGCGGCCAGGCCGGCATCTCGAGCAGATCGGTGCGCCCGCGCAGCAGGCGGATGTCGTCGATGAGCAGCTCCGGCCGGGCCACGGCGCCGTCGTCGCCGAGCGCCCCCGACTCGCGGTTCAGGGCGTCGACAAGCACCGCCAGCTTGACCATGTTGAGCGCCGTCCAGTTGCGCATGCGGCGGCGCATGAGGTCGCGATCGTTCTGCACGGTGAGCTCGTGCTTGGTCGTGATCCCGCCGCGCGGGCAGTCGAGGTGACAGTTGCCGCACTGGGTACAGCCGAAGGCGGCCGCCTTGCCGATCGTGCCTTCTACCAGGCCGTCGGCCCCGGCGATCAGGACCTTCAGCATGTCGAGCTCGCCGCGCAGGCCGCCCGAGGCCAGCAGGCGGGTGCCGCCGGCGGCCCCAAGGGGGCGCCGTTGCCGTCGCGGATGGTGACAAGGCGCGCCCCAGCCGTCGAGGTCGACCTGCTCGCCCATGAGGGCCTGGTGGGTGTGGAGGATGGTGCGAAAGGCGTCGGGCCAGCCGACGTGCGCGGAGTCACCGTGGTAGTTGCCCGAGCCGCCGGTGCCGGCGTCGATCAGCAGGTAGTCGACGACGAAGTTCGACCACATGCCGGCGGCCACGTACCTCGTGTAGTTCGAACCGGTGATCTTGATGCCGCAGTAAGTGCGGTACAGCAGCCACAGCCAGACCTCGGCCGGCATGTCCTCGATCGAGTAGATGTCGTGCTTGGGGTCGGGCGAGAGGGCGTCGGTGCCCACCGGGATGTTGCGCGCCTTGCTGACCGTCGGGGTGACCTTGGCGCCGGCCAGGCGGCCGCCCTTGCCGGGCTTGGCGCCCTGGTTGATCTTGATCTCGACGTCGCGCACCCGGCGCAGGTCGGCGCCGGTGATGCCGAAGTGGCCGCTGGCCGCCTGCAGGCTTCTCCGCAGCGCATGTCGGAGTCGGCGGCCAGGCGCAGCGGTCCGCCCTCGCCCGACGAGGTCATGGTGAGCACCGGCCGAGCCCTCGATGCGGGCGATCAGGTAGTCCTCGGAGGCCGCCCCGAGCGAGGTCGAGGTGTGGCAGACCGGGCCGTGCCAGATGGGCTCGCGCACGCCGGCGCCGCTGACGATGAGGCCGCCCCGCGGGTCGCGGTGGTACGTGTTCGACCCCGGCGCCGTCGGCCGAAGCGCGCAGCACGCGGGTGTCGTGCCCGCCCCAGGAGCCGGGGCTCAGCGAGGTGCCGCTCGCCCGGGCTCGCCGCTCGTACGGGCGGCGTCGCTCGCGCTGAGGGCGCCGCAGCCGAACTCGGTCACTGTCTCACGCCGGGATAGATCGACGGCGCGCAGCGAGAGCGATCCGCCCTCGAGGGCGGCCTCGAGCGGGGTGGCCGCGGCGCAGGCGCGCCTCGAAGCCGCCGCGCCTCGTCGGCCTCGAGGCCGACGAGCGCGGCGGCCTGGGCGCGCCGAGCACGGTCACGCGGGCGCCCGGCGGCGCGGCGCCCGGCCGCAGAAAGCCGCGGGGCACGGCCAGCGAGACGTAGCTCGAGCAGCGCCGGGTCGCGGTTCAGGCGGCGCAGCGACCAGGCCACCGACGCTCGCGACAGGCGCAAGCCCACACGATCCAGCGAGTACTCGTCGTGGTCGCCGGCAACGAAGAAGTCGTCGAGCCTGGGGAGCTCGCCGGCCGCCATGCGGTAGATGACGTCGAGAAAGTCGGCGTTGAGCGCCCGGCTCGAGTTGTCGATGTGGTAGCTCGCGCCGCCGTCGGCGAGCACGCGGGCGGCTTCGGGCAGCGGCAGCCCCGGCTCGCGCTCGCCGAGCAGGGCCGACACGCGGTACCGGGCTGCGACCTCGGGCGGCGCCGGCTCGGCGGCCACGCGGGCCCGGTTCTGGGCCGCGTTCAGCTCCCCGAACCCGGCTGTGGCCAGGGCGTCGACCTCGCGCACCCAGTCGGCCGTCATGGTGATCGCCATGGCGTTGCCCGACGTCTTCTGGATGTCGTCGATGCCCATGCACGACAGAAAGTCGAGGATGCTGTGCTGCCAGCAGCTCAGCGTGCACTGCGAGAGGTCCCGCAGCTCGGCCGGCTCGGTGGCCGCGAGGGTGCGCTCGGTGAGGGCGCGTCCGGCGGGCTCGCTGAGGGGAGCACGGGCGCTCTCGTCCGCCCCTCCGTGCCCGTCACGCTGCGACCCGGCGGCGGCCAGCGCGTCGGCGAGCGCCGGCACGAGCGGGATGACGGCGGCGTGCGTCATGGCGCCGCCGTTGGCGCCGAGCAGCACGCTCTCGTAGACCGTGGCGGCCGAGGCCTGGGTGTCCGCTGTCACCACCGGCCGAGACGAGCTGCACCCGGCCGCGCAGCAGGCGCTCCTTCAGGAAGGCGTCGACGCGCGGCGTCAGCCGGTACGACTTGAGCGAACCGGCGTGGTAGTGCAGCAGGGCGACGCCGTCGGTGCCGGCGGCCTCGAGGAGACGGTCCCAGAACGGCGCCCGGCCGGTCTCGCCTGCCTCGCCTCCCTCGGCGATCCCGTCATAGCGCAGATAGACGGAGAGCAGCAGCTCCGGATTGGCGCGCCGGGCGGCGGCGGCGAGCTCTGCGAGCTCGCCGCCGCCGCCGTCGCCGCCGGCCGGGCGCGCCGCCGTCCTCGTCGTTCCAGGGATCGAGCTCCACGATGCGCGCGGCTCTCAGGAGGGTCGAGAGCGCCTCGCCGTCGGCCGTCGCGAGCAGCCGGGCGTCGCGTGACGCCAGCCGCACGAGCAGCGCCGGCGCGTGGGGCAAGAGCTCGGCGGCGTGGCGCAGGGCCCGGTCGGCTTCGATCGCCACGAGGGTGCGGATGCGCAGGTCGGCGGCCGGGTCGGCGCCGGCGACCGCCGTCAGGTAGGCGAGCTCGAGACCGACGCCGGCGGCGTAGGGCAGCGGCCCGACGATCATCGGCAGGTCGAGACGCACGGCGGCGAGCTCGGCGAGGCGTTCGGCGCGGGCCTCCCCCGCGCCGCCGCGGAACACGACGGCCGGGCGCTTGCGCACGATGTCCCAGGCGGTCGAGAACTCCTCGCGCAGGCCGTTGTCGGCCGGGTGGGTGATGGCGGCGTGCGAGAAGTACGAGCGAAAGTAGCCGTGGTGCCAGGCCGCGCCGAGCGTGAGCGGCTCGTGCCGGAAGCGCTCCTTGAGGAGCTTGTCGATGTCGAAGGCGCTGAGCTCGAGGCCCGGCACGTCGCGGCAGGGCCGGGCGTAGCCGGCCCGCAGCAGGCGGCTGCGGCGGTTGCGCCCGTACGTCCAGAACTCGGCCTCGTCGAGGCCGGCGCGGGCGAGCAGGTGCGAGAGCAGGCCCGGGGTGTCGTCGCGGGCCGTCGGCCGCGGGCGCTCGCGGTCGGTCACGTAGGCGAGCAGATCCTCCCAGCGCGCGACCTGGTCGGCGGTGAGATCCTCGAGGGGATCGGTGCGATCACCGGTCACGGCGTCGCTCACGAGAGCCCGCTCCCGCCGACGCCGGCCGGATCGGCCGGTGCGCCGGCCGTGAACTCGCCGAGTGCGGCGAGCCAGTCGATCGCCGGCGCTTCAACGACGCGCAGCGTCTGGCCGCCGTTGTCGCGGTTGGCCGGACAGACCTCGACGCAGGTGCCGCAACCCACGCAGCTCGCCTCGTCGGTCGTGACGAGCCGCGGGTCGGAGCGCTCGAACTCGCGGTTGGCGCCCGACGGGCAGACGGCGACGCAGGCCGCGCAGTGCCGGCAGGTGGCCGCCGCGCCGGCGTCGTTCTCGGCGCGCAGCACGAGGAACGTGGCGCGGCCGGCGAGCGGCGCCGGCGCGCGGCGCAGGTACTCGCCGGGGCGGATCTCGAGAAACACGCGCCGGTAGCGCGGCGAACGTCGAAGGGCGGCGAGAGCGGCCTGCAGCGCCACCCGGTCCGGCGCGCCATCCCCGGCCGGCGCGCCGGCCCGAGCCGGCGCGGCGGCGCCGCGGGAGCGCCGCAGCGATTCGAGCTCGGCGTACATGTCGAGGTGAGCGATGCCCGCCTGACAGACCTGCTCGCAGGCGCCGCAGCGTACACAGGCGTCGAGCAGGACGTCCGTGCCCGCGGGTAGCCGGCGCCGGGCGCCGGCCGTCTCGGCGTGATGGACCAGCGCCTGGGGCAGGCGCAGCGCGAGCTCGTCGTAGACCGGGCACACGGCGTTGCACTCGCCGCAGTTCACGCAGTGCAACGCCCGGGCAAGGACGGGCAGGCCGGCGACGGTGCCGTCCGCCGCGCCGCCGTGACCGGAGCCCACGCAGGCGGCGGGCACCGGTGCGCCGTGCCGGTGCGCCGAGCCCGGTACGCAGCGCAGGGCGGCCCGCGCGAGGCGCATCGCCGCGGCCAGGCCCGGCGTGCGCCAGGCGGCGCCCGCGAGGCGCACGCCGGGCCGATAGACGGTCCCGACGATCCGCCCCGGGGGACCACGTAGCTCGAGGCCGAACAGCACCCCGCGGCCGAGCAGCCGGTCCGGGTCGAGCGCCGCCTTGATGGCGCGCAGACGGGCCAGGCCCTCGGCGCCGAACTTGTCGGCGACAAATGAGCCCTGCCAGCGGCCCAGCACGTAGGGCCGGGCGCCGTGGCGGCGTACCGCGAGGTCGAGCAGCGCCGGCGTGAGGGCGAGGTCGAGCAGGAAGCCGGCGTTGCGATGGTCGGTGAGGTAGCCGGCGATCACGAGCGCCCGGTCGCCCCTCAGAAAGTAGACCTCGTGCTCGAGGGCGACGCCGGCGCCGCGGGCGAGACGCGTGGCGCCCGAGAGGAACCCGGGGACCTCGGCGACCGGCAGCTCGATCTCGGCCGCCAGCAGCCCCGGGCCGAGGCGCTTGGTCTGCTGCGGCCGGAAGCGTCCGGCGGCATACGCGACGCTCTCGTCGGCCAGCACGACGGGTTCGCCGGGCAGGTCGGCGAGGCGCGCCGCGAAGCGGCGCGCCGCGGCCGAGCCGAGGAAGTCGACGTAGAGGAAGGCGCCGGCCGGGACGGCCGGCGCACCGGCGCGCGCGGCCGGCGGACTGCCGCACTCGAGGCCGAAGTCGCGCGGGCCGAGGAGCCGCCGCCAGGGCATGTCGGCGTCGGTCGCGAGCGCCGCCGGAAACCGCCGCCAGACCTGGCGGGCATCGTCGGCCGCGGCCAGGGCGGCGTGCTCGCGGTGGGCCGCCGAGACGAACTCGAGGTTCGCCGGGCGCGGCAGACTGGTGCCGGCGTGAGCGGCGATGAAGGCGGCGGCCCGCAGGGCGCCGTCCTGGTCGGCGAAACCCAGCAGGAGGGCGCCGATCTCGGGCCGCCGCCCGACGGCCACCACGAGCTGGGTGATGACGCCGAGCGTGCCCTCGCTGCCGGCGAGGTCGGCGAGGCCGAACGGCGGCAGCCCGCGCTCGGCGAACCAGGCCTCGGCCTGGTCTGGGGCGACCTCGCGATGGCCGTGCCCCGCCGGCCGGGCGGCGACGTCGAGGCGCCCGTCTGAGTGAAAGCGCACGAGCTCGCCGTCGGGCAGGACGACGTCGGCGGCGCGCACGATGTCGAGCACGCTGCCGGGACCGAAGGCGTTGAGGCCGGCGCCGCCGGTCGCCAGCCAGCCGGCCAGCGTGGCGCCCAGGTTCGAGGGGTAGACCGGCAGGGCGAGCCCGCGGCGGGCGAGCGCGCGGTGCACCCGTCGCAGTCGAGCGCCGGCGCCCACGACACAGACCTCGCCGGCCGGGTCGATGTCGGCCTTGTCGAGGTGCGAGAGGTCGAGGACGAGGCCGCCGTCGTTGGGCACGGCGCCGCCGAGCGCCGCCGAGGCGGCGCCGCGCACCGTCACCGGCGTCGAGGTCTCGCGCGCCCAGCGCAGCGCCTCGACCACCTCCATCGTCTCGGTGGGCAGAAAGACGACGTCGGGCGCCGCCATGGTGAGGTGTCGTGTGAAGATCCGGCCAAGATAGACGTTCTGGTCGCGGTCGGCTTCGGCCAGCAGCACCGGGTCGACCACGAGGTCGGGCTCGCCCGACGACTCGGCGGCGGCATCGCGGCGAGCGGCGCGCCGCAGACGGTCGGCCAGCGACAGGGCCAGGCGCCGCGAGCGCGCGCCGGCGGTGCGCTCGGCCAGCGGAAGATCGCCGGTCAGCAGCCCAGTGAGCGCGGCGAGACCGCCGGGGTGAGGGAGCTCGAAGGGCGTTGAGCCGGGAGGAGCGACGTCGGCCGGACCGTGCGGGGACCCCGCGTCCGGATTCATGCGCGCCGCCGCCACGGCCGCAGGTGGGCTGTCACGTAAAACGCACCGCGCTTTCGTCGTCGTCTGCGTTTTGTACGGTAGTCTGCGGTCGGCCAGGCCGGAGCCCGGCACACCATGAAGTTAATCGTGGCCGGCGGCGCAAGTCAAACCGGCGTGGCGGCGCCCGGGCCGGCGCGTCGAGGGCCGGTGGTACGATACCTGCGCCCCGCCAAGGAGTCGACCATCCCCGCCGACGAGCGACACGCCGCCGAACGTCTCGCCACCCCGACCGGTCTGACCGAGTCCGAGGCCGCGCGCCGGCGGGCGGCCGGCGGCGGGAACGAAGTTCCCGCCGCCGCCGGCCGCACCTACCGCCAGATCATCCGCGACAACGTCTTCAACTTCATCAACAACCTCCTGTTCGTGCTGGCCGCCGTGCTGATCGCGGTGGGCCACTACCTCGACGCGCTCCTGTCGGTCGGGGTCGTGCTGGCCAACACGGTGATCAGCCTTTTCCAGGAGGTGCGCGCCAAGCGCACCCTCGACCGCATCGCCATCCTGACCAGGCCGCACGCCGTCGTGGTGCGCGACGGCCGCGAGCGCGACGTCGACCCGGTCGAGCTCGTCGTCGGCGACACCGTCCGAGCACAGCCCGGCGACCAGATCGTGGTCGACGGCCGCATGGTCGGACGGGGCTATCTCGAGCTCGACGAGTCGCTGCTGACCGGCGAGGCCGACCTCGTCGTCAAGCGCGCCGGCGACCCCGTCCTGTCGGGCAGCTTCTGCGTCGCCGGCAACGGCTGCTACGAAGCCGAGACGGTCGGCGCCGACAGCTTCGCCAACAAGGTCACGGCCAAGGCCCAGGCGCACCGCCGCTTTCTGACCCCTCTGCAGCACCAGGCCAACGTGCTCGTGTGGATCCTGCTGGTCCTGGCGATCGCCTTCGTGGCGCTGGTCGTCACCCAGCATTTCAGCCAGCACCTGCCGTTCGTCGAGACACTGCAGGCGACGACCGTGATCGTCGGCCTGGTCCCCAACAGCCTGATCCTCGCCATCGTCCTGGCCTACGCCCTGGGCGCGGTGCGCATGGCCGGCAAGGGGGCGCTGATCCAGGAGGCCAACGCGGTCGAATCGCTGTCGAACGTCGACGTGCTGTGCACCGACAAGACCGGGACGCTCACGACCAACGTCATCCGCCTGCACGAGCTCGAGCCACTCGAGGCGTCGCGCGCGGAGCTCGAGAGCCTGCTCGCCACCTACGCGGCGAGCACGGCCGTGCCCAACCGCACGATCGAAGCGCTCGTTGCCGGGCTCCCCGGCTTGCCGCTACCGGTCGGCGACGAGGCGCCCTTCTCGTCGGGCCGCAAGTGGAGCGCCCTCGCCTTCGACGACGGCGCCCTGCCCTGGGCCACGCTGGTGCTGGGCGCGCCCGAAGTTCTCACCCCGCACCTGACGGCCGATCCCGGCATCGCCGAGCGCACGGTCGCCTGGAGCGGCGCCGGCCTGCGCGTGCTGCTGCTGGCCGGCACGCGGGGGCCGGTGCGCTTCTCGGCGGCCGGCGGCGCCCCGCTGCTGCCGGCCGGACTCGTGCCTCTCGGCCTCGTCAGCCTGGCCGACGAGCTGCGCCCCAAGGTGGCCGAGACGTTGCGCGAGTTCGCCGCCGTCGGCATCGAGGTCAAGGTGATCTCAGGCGACGACCCCCGCACCGTACGGGCGCTCGCTACCCAGGCCGGGCTCCAGGGCGACCTCGTCACCTACTCGGGCGCCGAGCTCGCCCGCTTCGACGAGCACGAGTTCGCGGCAGCGGCGGTCGAGGGCACCGTCTTCGGCCGCGTCTCGCCGCAGCAGAAGGAGGCGCTCACCGCGGCCCTGCGCAAGCGCGGCCGTTACGTCGCCATGATCGGCGACGGCGTGAACGACGTCGTCGCCCTCAAGCGCGCCGACCTGGGCATCGCCATGGAGAGCGGCAGCCCGGCGACCCGCGGCGTGGCCGACCTCATACTCATGGGCGACTCGTTCGGCGTGCTGCCCGGCGCCTTTCGCGAGGGCCAGCGCATCCGCAACGGCATGCAGGACATCCTCAACATCTTCGCGGTGCGCATCTTCTCGCGAGCGCTCGTCATACCGTTCGTGGCGCTGATCGGCGGCTTTGCCTTCTCGCCGCGGCAGTCGGCCCTGCTTTCATACCTGACGGCCACCGTCCCGACGATCGGCCTCATCGTCTGGGCCCAGTCCGGCCAGACGATCAAGGGCCGCATCTACCGGCCACTTGCCCGCTTTGCCGTGCCGGCCACGATCCTGCTGGCCGCCTTCGAGCTGGCCGTCTATGCCCTCTACTTCAAGACCGGAGAACACACCTACCTGCTCGCCCATCACGGCGCCACCACCGAGCAGGCCGTGCAGGCCGCCCTGCCCAAAGCGCAGACCGTGACCACCCTCCTTGCCGTGCTCTGTGGTCTGTTGCTGCTGCCGTTCACCGTGCCGCCCAGCATGCGCTGGGTGGGCGGCGCCCGCCTGCGCGGCGACCGGCGGCCGACGATCATGGCCGCCGTCCTGTTCGTGGTCTATCTCATCATCGTCTCGACGCCCGGCGGGCGCAGCCTGTTCGCCCTGCAGCCGCTGGGCATCCTCGAACAGCTCCTGCTGATCGTGATCGCCGTGTCGTGGGGCTTTACCGTGCGGGCGATCTGGCACTGGCGCCTGCTCGACCTCGTCTTCGGACCGCCCGAGGGGCGCCCGCTGCGAGCACGCTGAGACGCACCCTGCGGCGGCCGCTGCCGGTGCGCCGAGTCGCAGCGTTCGCCTGCCGCCGCGGAGCCCGCCAGGCGCCGCCTTCGCCTACCGCAGGCCGGCGAGCAGGGCGGCGATCCGCCGGCGCTGACCGGCCGCCTGGGCCCGCTCCCGCGCCACGTACAACGGATGGCTGGCGACCGGACCGCTCGGCCGCGTGAGGGCGCCGGCGGAGAGCGCCGCGCAGAGGGCCGCAAACGCGCCCCCCTCGAGGTCGACGAACTGTTCGGCCGGACGCAGGAGGTTCCCCGGGGCGAGGAGCGCGAGCTGCAGCGGCTTGACGAAGACCGAGGCCTCGTCGCGCGATCCGTAGGCGCGCACGGCGCGCAGCTTGGCGCTCCAGTCGGCGCCGGCCGCCGGCACGACCCGGTCGACCCACAGGGGGTCGGGCGCGGTCGAGACAAAACCGCCGTGCACCCAGAGCTCGCCGGGAGTCGGTCCGTCCCGCCGGCCGAGGGCGTCGCCCAGCGCCAGCGCGGTCGCCACGTGGTCGTCGTGGGCGTCGACCGGGAAGGGCACGTAGACGTCGGTCGGCGCGAACGCGTCGAGCTCGGCGCCGATGCGCTCGGCGAGCTCCCCGCGAGCGGCCGCGAGGCTGCGGTCGGCGAGCTCCCAGAAGACGACGTCGTCGAGGCCGAGCTCGTCCGCGGCGCGGCGCAGCTCGCCGCGCCGCGCGCCGCTCACATCGCCGCCCGCGCCCTGTCCGGTCGCCGCGCCCGAGGTGACGGCCACGACCCGCACGGCGTCGCCGCGGCGGCGACTGGCCGCCAGAGTGGCGCCGCACATGATGGTCTCGTCGTCGGGGTGTGGAGAAAGGACGAGGACGCGGCCGCCGCCGGGCAGTCCGCGAGCCGGGCGCGGCAAGCGCGGCCGGGCCTGGTGGGCGCGCAGCTCGTCGCCGACCGCCAGACCGAGATTCACCACGAGCGCCGGCTTGCGCAACCCGCGCAGTACGCCGCGTTTGGTCTGCAGCCAGAGCTCGGCCGGGCGCTCGACCCGGCGCAGCACCGGCGCCGCGAGCTCCCGCAGAAACGGCTTCGGGTCGTCGCGCGAAAAGAAGGCCTCGGCCCTGAGGCCGCGCCACTGCCGCACGTCGGGCGGGCGGCCGTGGCTCAGGTCGCGCGCTGTGTGGATGGCTTCGGGCACCGACCAGATCCAGCGGCCCTCGCGCTGGGCGAGCGCCGGCGCGGCGAACGGCCCAGGCTCGCCCGGCGGTGCCGGCGCGACGGACGGCGCCGGCTCGCCGAGCCGTTCCGGCGCGGCGGAGCCCTCATCGTCAACGGCCAGCGCCCACTCGTGGGCCGCCAGCGGCAGGTTCACGCCGCAGGGCTCGGCCAGACCGATCCAGGTCCAGGGCCGCACGTTGACCTCCATGAGGCGGTAGACGCCGTCGCGGGCGTCGCGCTTGTACTCGACCTGGGCGACGCCCTGGTAGCCGAGCTCATCGAGCAGGCGCACGCTGCCGGGCACGATCCCGGGCACCGCGACCGCTTCGGAGAGCCGCGAGGTGCCCAGCACGGGGGGGTGCTGTTTGAGCTTGCGGCCGGTGAACACGAGCGCCCGCCCGGCGCCGCGAAACACGCCGCAGGTGTAGAGCTGATCGTCGCCGCCGGGCACGAACTCCTGCACCAGCACGTCGAGGCCGCGCGTGCGCCCCAGTGCCTCGACAAGCTCCGCCGCCGTGGCGCAGGGCAGCGCCTTGGCGCCGATGCGCCGCGCGCCGACGTGCGAGAGCGCCGGTTTGACGATCACCGGGTAGCGAAAGGAGTCGACGCGGTCGAGCAGGGCCTGGGTCGCGCCCCACTCGCCGGCCGGGTGATCGACGCCGGTGCGCGCGGCGGCGCTCATCTGGGTGCGCTTGTCGAGCGCCTCGGCGGGCGCGCCCGTAAACGAGAAGGCCGGCCGCAGGCCGGCCGCACGCAGGCGGTCGGCAGCCGACCAGACCACCTCGATGGCCGCGTCGTCGGTCACGAACAGCGAGGCCGCCTCGCCACCGAGCTCGTCCGACGCCAGGGCGAGGAGATACGAGAGGAACGCTTCGCGGTCGGCGCGCCAGTCGGGCGAAAGGTGAGCCCGGGCCAGGCGCGAGCACAGCCCCGGCGCCGCTGGCGTCGGAGTGCACGGCATGACAGACGACTCCGGCGTGAGCGAGGGCGCGGACCACCGCGAGTCCCGTGGCCCCCGACATGCCCACCACGACGGCGCTCGTCGCGCGCGGACTGTCGCTCACCTGTGTCGTCATTCGGTCCCTCGCTTGGAGCAGGAGCTCCGGCTTGTGGTCTGCCGGCGGCGGTCGGGCCGGGCGACGGCGGCGGCCGCGGCGTCGCCGGCGGGTCCGCCGGGCGCGGCCCTCTTGAACGAGCAATCCAGCATATCACGGGCAAATCGGGTACTATTGCTACCGGTTTTGAACCTGAAGAGGGAGCGCTTGCATGCCCACCCGAGCACGCTCGACCGGCGCAGCGGGCGACGGTGACGCCGGCTCGCAGGCCACCGCCGCACGCACCACGTCGTCCGCCGGCGCCAAGTCGACCGCCAGAGCCCATCGCACCGGCTCCCGGCACCGATGCCGCCCCGCCGAGCCCGGCGCCGCCGCGCCGGGGATCGACCTGGACGACCGCTCCCTCTACATCAACCGCGAGCTCAGCATGCTGGCCTTTCAGCGCCGCGTGCTCGAAGAGATCAAGGACGAGCGCAATCCGCTGATCGAACGCGTCAAGTTCCTCTCGATCCTGGGCTCGAACCTCGGCGAGTTCTTCATGGTCCGGGTGGCCGGCCTGCGGCAGCAGGTCGAAGCCGGGGTCGCCGACCTGTCGGCCGACGGCATGACCCCCGCCGAACAGCTCGTCGCCTGCCGCGAGCAGGCCTACGAGCTCATGTGCGAGGCCCGCGAGATCTGGGTGTCCGACGTCATGCCGCAGCTCGCTGCCGCCGGCGTGCACATCCACGACTTCGCCGAGCTCGACGACGCCCAGCGCGCCGCCGCCATCGCCTACTTCGACCGCAACGCCTTTCCGGTGCTCACGCCGCTGGCCTTCGACCCGGGCCGGCCGTTCCCCCACATCTCCAACCTGAGCCTCAACCTGTCGGTGCTGCTGCGCGACGAGAACGGCCAGCAGCTCTTCGCCCGGGTCAAGGTGCCCTCGTCGCTGCCGCGTCTCGTGCCGGTACCGCCGCCCAAGGGTCTGCCGGCCGCGGCCAAGACGCGCCGCTACGACTTCGTCTGGCTCGAGCAGCTCATCGCCGCCGACCTCGACGAGCTCTTCCCCGGCATGACGATCGTCGGTGTCTACACCTTCAGGGTGACCCGCGACGCCGAGATGTCCATCCAGGAGCTCGAAGCCGACGACCTGCTCGAGACGATCGAGCAGGGCGTGCTGCGCCGCCGGTTCGGTTCGGTGGTGCGCCTCACGGTCGACACGACGACCCCCGACGACGTCCGCCGCATCCTGCTCGACAACCTCGATCTCGAGCCCGAGGGCCTGGTGCCCGTGCCGCCGCCTCTGGGCATGAGCGGCATCAACCTGCTGAGTCTCGACCGGCCCGATCTCAAGGACCCGCCGTTCGTGCCGGCCGTGCCCCACGGCCTCGACGACCCCGACCTCAGCGTCTTCGCTGCGATCCGCGAGCACGACATCCTCATCCACCGCCCGTACGACTCGTTCGAGCCGGTCATCGACTGGCTCGAGACCGCCGCGCACGACCCCGACGTGCTGGCCATCAAGATGACGCTGTACCGCGTGGGGCGCAACGCCCCGGCGGTCGCGGCGCTGCTCGAGGCGGCCCGCAACGGCAAAGAGGTCGCCGTCCTCGTCGAGCTCAAGGCGCGCTTCGACGAGGAGAGCAACATCGAGTGGGCGCGAGCGCTCGAAGACGAGGGCGTCCACGTGGTCTACGGCCTTGTCGGCTTGAAGACGCATTCCAAGATCGGCATGGTCGTGCGGCGCGAGGGCGACGGCATCAGGCGCTACGTGCATCTCGGCACCGGCAACTACAACGTGGTCACCGCCCGCCTCTACACCGACCTCGACCTGTTCACCTGCGACGAGGTCATCGGTCAGGACGCGACCGAGCTCTTCAACTTCCTCACCGGCTTCTCGCGCACCCGCGACTACAAGAAGCTCCTGGTCGGACCGATCAACCTGCGCGACCGGTTCGCGGCCCTGCTCGAACGCGAGATCGAGCACCAGCGCGCCGGCCGCGGCGGTCACCTCATCTTCAAGATGAACTCGCTCATCGACCGCAAGATGATCGCCATCCTCTACCGGGCGTCGCAGGCGGGCGTGAAGATCGACCTGCTGGTGCGCGGCATGTGCTCGCTGCGGCCCGGCATTCCCGGCGTGAGCGACAACATCAAGGTGACGAGCATCGTCGGCCGGTTCCTCGAGCACAGCCGCATCTACTGGTTCCGCAACGGCGGCGACGAGCAGGTGCTCGTGGGCAGCGCCGACCTCATGCCGCGCAACCTGAACCGCCGCGTCGAGATCCTCTTTCCCGTCGAGGACCCGGCCATCGTCCGGCGTCTGCGCGACGAGATCCTCGCCGTCTACCTGCGCGACAACGTCAAGGCGCGCTACATGCAGGCCGACGGCAGCTACGTCCACGCGCGACCGGCCGAGGGCGAAGAGGCGCTCGACAGCCAGGCGTGGTTCATCGAGCACGCCGCCGACCGGGCGGCGAGCCCGCGGCAGTCCAGCCGGCAGCGAGGCAAGCGCCGCCCGTTCGCCGGCAGCTAGGAGGTCCCTTGCAACTCATCTTCTTCCGCCACGGCCCGGCGGGCTCGAAGACGGAGTGGCGAGGGCCCGACGCCGAGCGTCCCCTGACCGACGACGGCCGCGCCGTCGTCGCGCAGGCCGCCGACCTGCTGGCCAGGTCCGGTATCAACGTCGACGCCGTGCTCACCAGCCCGCTTACCCGAGCCCGCCAGACGGCCGAGATCGTCGCCGCCGCCCTGGGCTGCGCCGACCGGGTCGCCGACGACGAGCGCCTTGGGCACGGTCTCGACCGCACAGCGCCTGTCGGCGATCGTCGCCGACAACGCCGGCGCCGAGGTCCTCCTGCTGGTCGGCCACGAACCCGAGTTCAGCGCGACCATCGCTCAGATCACCGGCGGCACGGTGGTCGTCAAGAAGGCGGGCGTCGCCCGGGTCGACGTCGACGAGCAGTCCCTGCGCGGCGTGCTCGTCTGGCTGCTGCCGCCGCGCGTCTTCGCCCAGGAGGGGTGACGTCCCGATCATGGAGATAGAGGCCAAGTTCACCGCGACCGACGGCGCCGTCCTCGAGCGGCTGGCCGGAGCTCGACGAGCTCGCCGGCTACCGAGGTCGCCGGCCACGAAGTCGCCGAGATGTCCGACGTCTACCTCGACACCGCCGGGCGCGACCTGCAGACGGCCGGCCTCGTCTGCCGGCGCCGCGACCGCGGCGACCGCGTCGTCATCACGGTCAAGCGCCGCGGCGACGGCCGCGCAAAGCGGCGGCGAGTCCGGCGCCGGCGGGGCGACGGCCGGCCCCGGGTCCGATGCCATCCACCGCCGCGACGAATGGGAGACGGAGCTGCCGGGCGGTCGTTCCGGCGCCGCCGGGCCCGAGTCCTGGCCGGCCGGCGAGGTCCGCGAACGGGTGCTGGCCGCGACCGGCCGGCGACCGCTGGCGGCGCTGGTCGAGGTCCGGCAGAGCCGCGTCCTGCGCACCGTGAGCAGGGACGGCCGCGCCATCGCCGAGCTCTCGTTCGACACGATGACGATCGTGGCCGGCGACGTACCCCTGCCGCCCCAGTACGAAGTCGAAGCCGAGCTCAAGGGCGAGGGCGCCGAGGCCGATCTCGCGGCTCTCGCCGGCGCCCTGCAGCGCGACTTCGCGCTCGCCCCGCAGCCGCTGTCGAAGTTCGAGCGGGCGATGGCGGCGCTCGCCGCGGCGCCGCCGCCCGGCGGTCTGCTCTCCGCCGACGAGGAGCGTCTGCTCACCGGCATCTCGCGGCGCACCGACGCCGTGGGCCGCCGCGCCCGCGTGCTGCTCGCCCTGCACGCAGGCGCGCTGCAGCGTGACGCCGCCGAACGTGCCGACATGGCGCCGCGGACGGTGCGCTACTGGCTCAACCGCTACCGCCGCGAAGGTCTCGCGATCTTCCCCAGGCGCCTCGTCGCCGACGTCCATAGGCGCCCCGCGCGCCCGGTACCGCCGGCCCCGACCGCACCGGCGCCGGCGACCACGCCGCCGCCAAGGGTTCCGGCGGCGCCGCTCAGGCGGCGCCGGTCTCGCCGACCAAGACAAAGAAGAAGGACAAGCGCAAGCACAAGGCCGCGTCCGCGGCGCCGGCGGTCGCGACGCCGGCCGCGACCGCGCCGGCCGAAGCGCCGGCGGCCGCCTCAGGCGACCGGACCGGCGGCGCCCAGACCAGCGGCGACGCGGGCCAGGCGGCCGGCGCGCCCGGGTATCCGTTCATCGGACACGATGGCCGAAGCGGCCTTCAAGACCCTGCGCTTCCACCTCGACCGCATGATCGAGCACGAACCGGGCACGCGCCAGGGCGACGATCCCGAGGAGCTTCACGTCATGAGGGTCGCCACGCGTCGCATGCGGGCCGCCCTGCGCGTGTTCGGACCGTACCTCGACCCCGCCGCGATGCGTCCGACCGAGCGCGGGCTGCGCCGCACCGGCCGCGTGCTGGGCGCCGTGCGCGACCTCGACGTCTTCCACGAGAAGACGATGCGCTACCTCGGCACGCTGCCCGCGGAGCGCCGCGACGACCTCGACCCCCTGCTGGCCGTCTGGCGGGAGCGCCGCGAGCACGCCCGCGCCGAGATGCTCGAGTACCTGGACGGCGACCGCTACCCGCGCTTCGTCGAGGCGTTCGAAGCCCTGCTCGACGACCCCGGGCGGGCGAGCCTCGCCTTCGTCTCCGACGAAGGCGAGGCTCGCCCGCACCGCGTCGCCCACGTCCTGCCGGCGGTGCTCTACGACCGCGTCGCCGCCGTCTGGGCCTACGACGACGTCATCGCCGGCCACGACACCCCGCTCGTGCGGTTCCACCGCTTGCGGATCGCCGGCAAGGGCCTGCGCTATACGTTCGAGTTCTTCGAGGAGGTCCTGGGAACCGACGCCAAACCGCTGATCGGCGCTACCAAGGACATGCAGGACCACCTCGGCGACCTGCAGGACGCCGTCGTGACCTGCACGGTCCTGCGGAACTTCCTCACGTGGGGGAGCTGGGAGCCGCCGGCCAGCAACGCCCGGAGCGCCATGACGATGATCGTCGCACCCGGCGTGGCCGCCTACCTCGCCGCCCGCCAGGAGGAGCTGAACCGCCTGGTCGACACCTTCCCCGAGATGTGGACGCAGATCCGCGGCGACGGCTTCAGCCGGCGTCTGGCGAAGGTCGTCGGCGAGCTGTAGAGGGCTTCGCGCCCGGCGGAGCCGCCTTCGCGCCGCGCGCGGTCGCCTTCGCGCCCGCCGGAGCCGCCTGAGGGCCGTCGCCCGGCGCCGGTCCGCCGCCGCCCGCGTCGGTCTCGACCTCGACGCTGAGCCGGCGGCCCATAGCCTTCTCGCATCGACGGCGCGCCGGTTCTCGAGACCCCACAGCTCGAGCTGCGCGGGGCCGTTCGTCACCAGACGAAGCGTGAGCGCGCGCCGGCCGTCGGCGACGAGGCGCGCGTGGCGCACGACGGCGCCGTGGCTGCGGTCGAGGCGCTCGGCCAGCCGCAACAGGTTGGCCAGCGTGCCGACCGTCTTGCGGTCGAGGTCGTCGAGACGAGCGTAGGCGGCGAAGCGCACTCCCGGCGTGGCCTTGCGGTGAAACAGCGCGGTCGCCGCCATGACGGCGATCTCGCGCTGGTCGAAGCCGAGAAGGTCGGAGTTGGCGATGAGGTAGGCCGAGTGCACGTGGTGGTCGGGGTACGAGATGAAAGTGCCGACGTCGTGCAACAGGGCGGTGTAGTCGAGCAGCTCGCGCTCGGTGTCGCCGAGCCCGTGATAGCCGGCTTCGCGCGAGCTGTCGAAAAGTTCGAGCGCCAGGCGCGCGACGTGGCGGGCGTGGGCCTCGTCGGCGCCGCAGGCCCGCACCAGCCGCAGGACGCTGCGCTCGCGTACCGAGAGCTCGTGCACGAGGGCCGCGTGTGGGCTGCGCGACAGGTAGTCCATGAGCAGCCCGTCGCGCAGCCCGCACTCGCCGAGGGCGGTCATGGCCGGCAGCCGCAGGTCGGTCATCAGCGTCTCGAGCACGACCGCGCCGGCGATGACGATGTCGGCGCGGTCGGGGTTGAGGCCCGGCACCCGGCGGCGCTCGTCGAGCGACAGGCCACGCAGCAGCTTGACCACCTTGCGCACGTCGGCGAGGCTCGCCGTCTCGTCGCGCTGGGGCTCGCGGCCGTGCAGCACCCGGGCGGCCACCGCCGCCACGTTGCGGGTCGTGCCCGACGTGCCGTAGGCGACGTCGATGTCGAACCCGCGCACGGTGGCCACCGCGTGCACCGACGCCAGGCGCACGGCGCGCTGCAGCCGCAGGTAGTCGTCGCCGGACACGCGGCCCGAGACGTCGGGCAGGCTGGGATCGCCGGCCAGACGCACGGCGCCGAGCGGCAGGCTGTCGAGGAACAGATGGCGGCGGGCGTCGCCGACGATCACCTCGGTGCTGCCGCCGCCGATGTCGAGACAGAAGGCGATGCGCTCGCCGAGCTCGACGCGGCTCTGCACGCCCAAGAAGATGAGGCGCGCCTCTTCGCGGCCGGACACGACGTGCACGTCGAGTCCGGCCTCGTCGCGCAGGCGCGCCACGAACGAGCCCTGGTTCTTCGCCTCGCGGGTGGCCGAGGTGGCCACCGCGACGATCTCGCTGGCGCCGTGGCTGCGGGCAAGAGCGGCGAACGAGCTGCAGACCAGAACGGCGCGTTCGATCGCCGCGGCCCGCAGTAGGTGATCGGCGAACTCCTCCTCGCCCAGGCGCACGACCTCGCGCTGCAGGTTGATCACCTGGTACGAGCGCCTGGCCGAGATGCGCACGAGCATGAGCCGCACCGAGTTGGTGCCGATGTCGATGAAGCCGACGACGTGACCGTCGTCGCCGCGGCCGTTCACGCCGCCGTCGCTGTCGCCTACGGGGACCATCGTGGTCTACACCCTATCCCTGACACAGCCCACCCGCCAACGCCTCAAACGAACGTGTCGCCGCGGTCCTTCGTGGCGTAGACTACTGGCTTGTGCACGACGAGGCGGCCCAGCCGCGGCCGCAAGCGACGGGAGGACGCACGTGTCACCCGACAAAGTCGACGACCTCGGCGACGCCGAACCCAAACAGCGCAAGAAGCTCGACGACGACACCTACCTCAAGCAGCTCGGCAAGCTGCAGATCGAGCTCGTCAAGCTGCAGGAGTTCATCAGAGCCCGAGGACTCAAGGTGGTCACCATCTTCGAGGGCCGCGACGCGGCCGGCAAGGGCGGCACCATAAAAAGGGTCACCGAGACCCTGAACCCGCGCTCCGTGCGCGTGGTCGCCCTGGGCGTGCCGACCGAACGCGAGAAGACCGAGTGGTACTTCCAGCGCTACGTCGCTCACCTGCCGGCCGCCGGCGAGTGGGTGATCTTCGACCGCTCCTGGTACAACCGGGCCGGCGTCGAGCGCGTCATGGGCTTCTGCAGCGACGACGAGGTCAACGAGTTCTTCCGTTCCTGCCCGCCCTTCGAGGAGATGCTCATCCGCAGCGGCATCATCCTCGTGAAGTACTGGTTCAGCGTCAGCGACGAGGAGCAGGAGCGGCGCTTCAAGGACCGTATCCAGGACCCCACCAAGCGCTGGAAGATCTCGGAGATGGACCTCGAGAGCTGGGACAAGTGGGTCGAGTACTCGCGGGCCAAGGACGAGATGTTCCACTACACCGACACCAAGCGCTCGCCCTGGTTCGTGGTCAACTCCGACGACAAGAAGCGCGCCCGGCTCAACGTGATCTCTCACCTGCTGAGCGTCATCCCCTACGAGGACCTCACGCCCAAGCCGTTCAAGCTGCCGCCGCGCCGCGAGGACAAGGGCTACATGCGCCCGCCCTACGAAAACCAGACCTTCGTGCCCGAGATCTACTAGGTCCGCCGGGCCGTCGCCGCCGACGGCAGCCGCCGCGCCGGCGCCGCCGCCAGACGGTCACCGCCGGCGACCGCCGCGCCGCGGCGTTCGGCTCTCAGTGCAGGCGATCGTGATCCTTGGCGAACCTCTTCTCGCCTTCCTTCTTGCCGTAGGCCTCGAGGTAGGCGTTGTGGATCGCGCACTTGCTGCAGCCGTGGCCGCAACAGTGCTTCCACTCCTTCTTTGTGAACTCGTTCCTGAGCTTCGCCATGGCCTCGTCCTTCCCGGAAGCGGCCCTACGAAAACGAGCCCGCGCTGGGGCAGAGGTCGCCCAACGGGCAGCGGTCACAGGCCGGGTGGCGGGCATGGCAGACGCGCCGTCCGTGGCGCACGAGGTCGACGTGGGCCGCGTAGATGTCGGCCGCCGCGGGCCCGGCCATCGTGGTCAGCACGCCGTGGGCGGCTGCGGCGGTGACACCGGGATCGAGCAGGCCGAGGCGGCCGGCCACGCGGTGCACGTGCGTGTCGACCGGCATCGCCGGCCGCCCGAGCGAGAACAGAAGGACGCAGGCCGCGGTCTTGGGCCCCACCCCGGGCAGGCGCTGCAGGTAGGACAGCGCCTCGCCGTCGTCGAGCCCGTCGAGCTGGCCGAGCTCGGGCTCGCCGCCTCCGGGGCTCAACGCCTGCAGTATCTTCACGATACGGGGCGCCTTGACGTGCGACAGGCCGCCGAGGGCGATGGCCTGCTCGACCTCGGCGACCGGCGCGTCGCGCACCTCGCCCCAGGTAGGGAACCTGCGGCGCAGCGCGGCGTAGGTGCGGTCGGTGTTGACGTCGGCGGTGTTCTGCGAGAGGACGGTGTAGACGAGCTCGCCGACGGGCGGAAACCGCGGCGCGAGCACGGGCCGGCCGTAGGCCCCGTCGAGGCGCGCCACGACCGCGCGCAGACGCCGGCGGCGACCCGCCGGCGACGAGGTAGAGCTGGCCCGCCGGCTGGCTACGGCTGCCATCTCCGGTCGCGGACGCTAGGGCTAGGCGGCGCGGCGCTCGACATGCCGGCCGGCGCGGCTAGCGCCGCGAGCGGGCGACGAGCGCGCCGCCGATGATCAGCCCGAGCACGAGGTTACCTACGGCGACTACCCACAGGGGCGATGTGACGTGGACCGAAAAGAACCTCAGGTGAACGTGGACGGCGCGGTTCTCGACCCACAGGACGATCCCCACGGCGATGAGCACGATGACGACCAGGGCGATCCAGGGAACGCGCCGCCGCGGCCGGCGGCGGCCGCGCGAACGAGAGCGCGACCACTCCATCCCCATGCCTTCGGGCAGCGTGCGCTGCACGGAGCCGTCGCGCCAGTCCATGTCGTCGTTCATGCTCACTACTCTGCCCTATTCCTCACGACGATGCCAGAGCCGCCGTTCGCCGGGCGAAGCGCGGGGCGGGGGGCGGCCTGCGGCCGCCCCCCGCCCCGCGCTTCGGGCTAGACGGCGGCCGGCATGCGCGACGCGGCGATGGCCTCGGCGACGGTGGCGAACACCGTGTCGAGCCCGGCGTCGTCGATCACGAGCGGCGGCTGCAGGCGCAGCACGTTGCCGAAGTTGCCGCCGACGCCGATCAGCACGCCGTGCTCGAGGCAGTAGTTGCGTACAAAACCGGCTTCGGCCGTGGCGTAGGCCCTGGTCTCGTGGTCCTTGACGAGCTCGATGCCGATCATCAGGCCCTTGCCGCGCACCTCGCCGATCAGCGGCTCGTGGGCGGCGTGCTCGCGGAAGCGCGCCATGAGCTTCTCGCCCTTGGCCGCGGCCTGGCCGGGCAGGTCGGTCTTCTGCATGAAGGCGATGTTGGCGAGGGAGGCGGCGCAGCTCACCGGGTTGCCGCCGAAGGTCGAGAGGTGGTCGCCGACCTGGAAGGAGTCGGCGATCTCGGCGCGCGCCGTGAAGGCGCCCAGCGGCCAGCCGTCGGCGATGCCCTTGGCCATGGTGATGATGTCGGGCTCGACGCCGTAGTGCTCGATGGCAAACAGCTTGCCGGTGCGCCCGAAGCCGCTCTGCACCTCGTCGGCGATGAAGAGGATGCCCTCGTCGTCTAAGATCTTCTTGACGGCCTCGAAGTAGCCGGCCGGCGGCACGATGATGCCGCCCTCGCCCATCACCGGCTCGGCGATGAAGGCGCAGCACTCGCCCGACAGGTGCAGGCGCACGACCTCGCGCACGCGCTCGGCGCAGGCCAGGCCGCAGGTCTGCTCTTCGAGGCCGAGCGGGCAGCGGTAGCAGTAGGGCGTGACGGTGAAGGCGACGCCCGGCATGTAGGGGCCGCCGCCCTTCTTGCGGCCCGAGTTGCCGGTGATCGACAGGGTCGCGTAGGTGCGCCCGTGAAAGCTCGACTCGACGGCCACGAACTCGCAGCGGCCCGAGTAGCGCTTGGCGAGGCGCATGGCGCCTTCGTTGGCCTCGGCGCCGGAGTTGCAGAAGAAGGTCTTCTGCAGCTTGCCGGGAGTGACCTCGGCGAGCTTCTCGGCGAGCTCGCCGACGGTGGGCACGTAGTAGACGTAGCTGCAGGCGTGGACGATCTTGTCGGCCTGCGCCTTGGCGGCCTCGAGGATGGCGGCGTTGTGATGGCCGGCGTTGGTCACCGAGATGCCGGCGAAGCAGTCGACGTACTCCTTGCCGTCGGCGTCGTAGAGCCTGGCGCCCTCGCCGTGGTCGACCACGACCGGCTCGATGCGCTTGACGAAGCCGGTCATGACGTAGTCGCGGTACTGGTCCTGGACACCCATGCTATCGACCACCCTTCGAGTGACGTTGCCTGTCGGTCTTGCTCTTTGTGCTGGTGGGTGTCGAGCGATTCTACCAGTCTCACCGCACCGTGCAGCCGCGCCCGGCTGGCCGAACCCACCCATCAACGACCGGTGCGCTCGCCAAGCTGTCCGGTAGGATGCCGCGAAAGGCAAGAGACGACCCGAAGGGGGAGCGATGAACGACGACCTGCCCGGCGTGAGCGACGCCTTCCAGACCTTCCTGCGCGAGGCGCCGGCCCACTCGGGCGCCTGGATGGAGGCGGTGCAGCGGCTGGGCGCCGCCAGCGCCCTCGACGAGAAGACCGAGGCGCTCGCCTACCTCGCCGTTCTCGCCGCCGCCCGGCTCACGAGCGGCGTGCCGTTTCACGCCCGCCACGCCAAGACTCTGGGCGCGAGCCGCGACGAAGTGATCTCGGCGATCCTCGTCGGGCTGCCGGCGGTGGGCAACGGGGTGACCCAGGCGCTGCCGGCGGCCCTGGCGGCCTTCGACGCACCCGACTGACGCGAACGTAAGGTCGCCGGCCCGTTACGTCGATAAGGGGGCATCGCCCTTTTCGTCGAGGCCCCGGGAGGACCGCACGGACTCATCCGTGCCACCCAGCGCGCGCGCCCTGCTCGCCGCCCTGCTCGTGGTCGTCTGCGGCGCGATCGTCGGCGTGGCCGGGTTCGCCTTCGAGCAGGCCCACGCCGACTGGCGCCCGCACGCCACGAGAACGGCCACCGGCTGGCGCGTGACCCAGCCGGTTCTCGGCGTGAGCGGACCGGCTCTGGCCGGCGGGCACCTGGCCTGGCAGGCCGGTCCGTACACGATCGTCATGGACCTGCGCTCGGGTGAGACGAAGCTGGTCGGCGCCGCCGCCGACGCCCAGTCCGTCGAACCGCCGGCCGTGTCGTCCGCCGCAGTGGTGTGGGTCGAGCTCTCCGGCGAGCCCCACCAGAGGACCGTGGTCTACTCCTACGACTTCGCGTCGCGGCGCCGCCAGCTCCTGTCGGAGCGACCGACGGACGCCGCCTCGAGCACGTCGCCGGCCGTGGCCGGCGCGACGGCGTACTGGCTGAGCACCGACGGCGACGTGAACTCGGTGAACGCTCGCCACATCGGCGGCGGCGGCCAGCGCCCGCTGGCCTCCGGCAACGGCCTCGGGCCGTTCCTGCTCGCCGACGGCCCGTTCGTCGTCTGGTCGCGCCAGACGCGCCCGGCGGCGCCGTTCACGCTGACGGTCCTGGACACGCCCTCCGGGGCGACGTTCGACCTCGTCCTTCCGGGTCAGTCCGGGGCGACGTTCGACGCCCCGATCCTGGCGAACGCCACGATCGTCTGGCTGCGGATCGACGAGCAGGGCAACGAGACGATCAATGCCTACGACCTGAATACCTTCACCACCACCCGGCGGATCGTCGCCGGCGACGAGCTCGTGGGTCCCGGCTTCGACGGCACGACGGTCGTCTGGGCGCAACGTGCCGGCGGCGGTTCCGGTATGGTGGTGATGGGCCTGCGCCTGGCCGGCGGCGCGGCCTTCCGGATCGCCGACGTTCCCGACGGTGTCCGGTCGGTCATGGTCAGCGGCGACACGGTCGCCTGGTGTGTCGGCTCGGGCCCGCGATCGTACGTCGAGACTTCGAGGCTGCCGCGATGAGCGAGCCCGGACAGTCCCGGCCGCCCGACCGCCGGGCGCATCTTGGGGTCTCCGGCGATCAGCTCCTCTTCTGGCTGCTGCTCGAGCTCTGGGTGCTGAACGCGGCCGACCTGCTGCTCACCCGTTACGCCCTGTGGCTCGGCTTCGCCACCGAGTCGAACAGCGTCATGGCCTACTTCCTGCGCGAAGGCACGCTGACGGCCACGGTCTTCAAGATCGGCGTCGTCAGCGTCGGCGCCCTGCTGCTGTGGCGCGTGCGGCGGCGGCCCACGGCGCTCGTCGCCGCCGTGCTGCTGACCGCCGTCTTCGCCGCCGTCGTGGCCTACCAGGCCGTCTGGATCCTGAGCCTCTAGGCGGGGGCGGTGGGGCGGCGTCCCGCCGCCCCACCGCCCCCGCCCCGGCGCACCGGCGACCCCGCATATCCGCGCACTTTCGCGCACAACCGCTCAGCGCCACGCTCGCCGCGGTCGCCTTTTCAGGTCGACGATACGCCCGGGCCTCGGTATACTTCGGTCAGTTCTCCAGTGGAAACGTTGATCCAGCGGAAGTCTCACCGGACGGCAAGCCTGCCGACTGCGCGAAGGAGAGTGTATGGCCACGGCTAAGGGTCCCACCTCGACCGGTGCTGCTCTCGTCCTGGGTGGCGGCGTCGCCGGCATCCAGTGTTCGCTCGACCTCGCCGAGGGCGGGTACAAGGTCTACCTGGTCGAAAAGTCGCCGGCGCTCGGCGGCCACATGTCGCAGCTCGACAAGACCTTCCCGACCAACGACTGCGCGATGTGTACGCTGGCGCCGAAGCTGGTCGAAGCCGGGCGGCACCTGAACATCGAGATCGTCACCAACTCGGAGCTCACCGGGCTCGAAGGCAGCCCCGGCGAGTTCAGGGCGAAGGTCTTCCACCACGCCCGCTTCGTCGACCCCGACCTCTGCACGAGCTGCGGCGAGTGCGCCCCGGTCTGCCCGGTGGTCGTGGCCGACCAGTACAACGAGGAGCTCGGCGAGCGCAAGGCGATCTACAAGCTCTACCCGCAGGCCATCCCCAACACCTACGCCGTTACCAAGAAGGGCCATTCGCCCTGCAAGCGCGCCTGCGCGGTGCACACCTCGGCCCAGGGCTACGTGGCCCTGATCGCCCAGGAGCGCTTCGCCGACGCGTACCGCGTGGCCAGCGAGCCCAACCCCTTCCCCGCCGTCTGCGGCCGCATCTGCACCCACAAGTGCGAGACCGACTGCACGCGCGGCGAGGTCGAGCAGCCGATCGCCATCGCCGACCTCAAGCGCTTCGTCTCCGATTTCGCGATGGACGAAGTACCGCTGCCCGAGCCCGTCGAGGCGAGCTTCTCCGAGAAGGTGGCGATCGTCGGCGCCGGCCCGAGCGGCCTGTCGTGCGCCCGCGACCTGGCCCTTCTGGGCTACAAGACGACCGTCTTCGAGGCCAAGCCCGAGCCCGGCGGCATGCTGCGCTTCGGCATCCCCGAGTACCGCCTGCCCAAGGCGGCGCTGCAGCAGGACATCGACCGCATCCTGGCGCTCGGCGTCGAGCTCAAGTGCGGCGTGGCCGCCGGCGCCGACTTCACGGTCGACTCGCTGCTCAAGGACGGCTACCAGGCCGTCTACCTGGGCGTCGGCCTGCAGGGCGGCCGCCCGCTGCCGATCCCCGGCAACAACGCCAAGGGCGTCTTCACCGCCGTCGACCTGCTGCGCGACGCCACGCTCGAACAGCCCATCGACATGGGCAAGAACGTGATCGTCATCGGCGGCGGCGACGTGGCCTTCGACGCCGGCCGCACGGCCGTCCGCCTGGGCGCCGAGAAGGTCACCCTGGTCTGCATCGAAGACGACGAGACCATGCCGGCCTCGGCCGACGAGATCGAAGAGGGTCTCGACGAGTCGATCACCTTCATCTGCTCGTGCATGCCGACGGCCGTGGTGGCCGGCCCCGACGGCCGCGCCGCCAAGGTCGAGTTCACCGCCTGCACGCTGGGCGAGGCCGACGAGCGCGGCTGGCGCCCGCCGGTGCCTCTCGACAACACCTTCAGCGAGCTTGCCTGCGACACGGTGGTCTTCGCCACCGGCCAGGGCATGGTCGACGATTTCGCCAGGGCGCCAAGGGCGTCAAGGTCGAGAAGAACCAGGTCGTGATCGACAAGCAGACGCCAGATGACCGGCCGCAAGGGCGTCTTCGCCGGCGGCGACGCCGCCGCCGCGCGGCCCCTGGACGGCCATCGAGGCCGTCGCCGCCGGCCGCCGCGGCGCCCGCGCCATCCACAACTTCCTGCGCGGCGAAGAGCTGCTGCCGCTCGACGACGAGTCGATGGACGAGGCCAAGCCCGACGACGAGGTCCTGCGCCAGACCGAGGTCATGGCCGCGGCTGCAGATGCCGCACCTGCCGGGCGCGGCCCGCAAGCTCACCTGGGACGAGGTCAACTCCGGCTTCACCGCCGAGCAGGCGGTGGCCGAAGCCAAGCGCTGCCTCAACTGCGCCGTCTGCTCGGAGTGCATGGAGTGCGTGCGGGCCTGCGGCCCGGGCGCCCTGCTGCACGGCGAGAAGGACCGCGAGTTCGAGGTCGAGGTCGGCGCCGTGGTCCTCGCCACCGGCTTCGACCTCTACGACCCCGGCGACAAGAGCGAGTACGGCTACGGCCGCTACCCGGACATCCTCTCGGCGCTCGAGTACGAGCGCATGCTCTCGGCCTCGGGGCCGACCATCGGCGAGGTCAAGCGGCCGTCCGACGGCGAGCACCCCGGCAAGATCGCCTTCATCCAGTGCGTCGGCTCGCGCGACCAGGACCACGAGTACTGCTCGAGCGTCTGCTGCATGTTCGCCAACAAGCAGGCGATGCTGACCATCGACCACGTGCCCGAGTGCAAGCCCGACGTCTTCCTCATGGACATGCGCGCCCAGGGCAAGGGCTTCGACGCCTTCTACGAGCGCGCCCGAGCATGGGCGTGAACTTCATCCGCTCGCGGCCCTCCTCCATAAAGGAAGACCCGCGACCCACGACCTGCTCATCACCTGGGAAGACGAAGCCGGCGCGCTGCACACCGACCGCTACGACATGGTCGTGCTCTCGGCCGGCCTCGAGCCGGCGCGCAAGGCGCAGGCGGCGGCCGGCGCCCTCGGCGTCGCCCTCAACCGCCACGGCTTCTGCGAGCTGCACGAGTACGCGCCGCTCGACTCGAGCCGCGAGGGCGTCTACGTGGTGGGCCCGTTCGGCGAGCCCAAGGACATCCCCGACTCGGTCGCCCAGGCCTCGGCCGCGGCCGCCAAGGTGATGACCGGCCTCGCCGACTCGCGCGGCACGCTCACCGTCGACAAGGAGTACCCGGCCGAGCGCGACGTGGTCGGCGAGGAGCCCCGCGTCGGTGTCTTCGTCTGCCACTGCGGCTCGAACATCGCCGGCGTGATCGACGTCGAGGGCGTCGCCGAGTACGCCATGAAGCTGCCCGGCGTGGTCTACGCCAACGACACCATGTACACGTGCTCGTCCGACTCGCTCACGCTCATCAAGGACATGGTCGCCGAGCACGACCTGAACCGTGTCGTGGTGGCGAGCTGCACGCCCCGCACCCACGAGCCGATCTTCCAGGACACCCTGCGCGAAGCGGGCCTCAACCCGTTCCTGTTCGAGATGGCCAACATCCGCGACCAGGCGAGCTGGGTGCACCGCGACCAGCCCGGCAAGGCCACCGACAAGGCCAAGGACCTGATCCGCATGTCGGTCGCCCGGGCGCGCCTCCTCGAGCCGCTCTACAAGGTCGACGTGCCGCTCACCCACACCGCCATCGTGGTCGGCGGCGGCGTGGCCGGCATGACCGCCGCCGCCGCCCTGGGCGACATGGGCCACGAGGTCCATCTCGTCGAGCGCGAGGCCAGGCTGGGCGGCCGCGTGCTTGAGCTCGACCAGACCATCAAGGGCTCGCGGCCGGCCGACTTCGTCAGCCGCCCTCGAGCAGCGGGTCGTCGACAACCCCAACGTCAAGATCCACCTCGACGCGCAGCTCGAAGACTTCCACGGCTTCATCGGCAACTTCTCGAGCGTCATCGCCGCCGCCGACGGCAAGCGCACGCCCATCGACCACGGCGTCGTGATCGTCGCCACCGGCTCGCAGGAGGCGCGCCCCGAGCTCTACGGCCTCGGCCAGAGCGACAAGATCGTCACCGGCCTCGACCTCGAGCACCTCTTCGCCGCGGGCGACGAGCGCCTCGCCAGGGCCGGCGCCGTCGGCTTCATCCTCTGCGCCGGCTCCCTCGAAGAGGGCGCGCCCTACTGCTCGCGGCACCTGCTGCCAGCAGAGCATCAAGAACGCCATCCGCCTCAAGGAGGCCGACCCCGAGCGGCCGGTCTACGTGTGGTTCAAGGAGGTCCGCACCTTCGGCCTCCTCGAGGAGTACTACACGAAGGCGCGCGAGCTCGGCGTGATCTTCACGCGCTACGACAACGACTCCAAGCCCGAGATCGTGAGCGCCGGCACGGCCGGGAACGGCAAGCCGGGCACCCCGGTCCGGGTCGCCTACACCGACCCGTACCTGCAGCGCCGCCATCGAGCTCGCGCTCGACCTGCTCGTGCTGGCCACCCCGACGGTCGCGAGCGACGGCGCCTCCGAGCTCTCCAAGATGCTCAAGGTGCCGCTCCAGGGCGACGGCTTCTTCCTCGAAGCGCACGTCAAGCTGCGCCCCGTCGACTTCGCCAGCGAGGGCATCTTCCTGTGCGGCGGGGCCCACTACCCGAAGAGCATCGACGAGTCGGATCAGCCAGGCCTACGCGGCCGCCGGCCGGGCCGCCGCCATCCTCGCCAAGCCGGCCCTCAAAGCCGGCGGCGTGGTGGCCGAGGTCGACCAGGACAAATGCGCCGCCTGCCTCACCTGCGTGCGCATCTGCCCCTACGAGGTGCCGACCATCGACCCCGTCGCCAAGAAGGCCGTGATCGAAGCGGCCGCCTGCCAGGGTTGCGGCGTGTGCGTGAGCGAGTGCCCGGCCAAGGCGATCGTCCTGCACCACTACACCGACGCCCAGATCTTCGCCAAAGAAGAGGCGCTCACGATGGAGGTGAGCTGAGATGGCCGACGAAGTCGACGCGGCCGCCGCGGCTCCCGTCGCCGGCGCCGCCGCGGCCGCGGCGCAGCCCGCCGAGGCCGGCCTGCCGGCAAACGAGGGCTTCGAGCCCGAGATCATCGTCTTCGCCTGTCACTACTGCGCCTACGCGGCCGCCGACCTGGCGGGCAGCATGCGCCTGCAGTACCCCACCAACATCCGCATGATCAAGCTGCCCTGCACCGGCAAGCTCGAGGTCATCCACCTGCTCAAGGCGCTCGAGGCCGGCGCCGACGGCGTCTACGCCGCCGGCTGCCTCGAGGGCGAGTGCCACTACCTCAAGGGCAACCTCTGGGCCAAGAAGCGGGTCGGCTACGTCAAGAAGCTCCTCGAGGAGATCGGGGTCGACCCCGGTCGCGTCGAGATGTACAACATGTCGTCGGCCATGGGCCCGCAGTTCGCCGAGACGGCGCGCGAGTTCACGGCGCGCATCCGCGGACTGGGGCCCAACCCCGTGCGTCCGCGCGAAGGCTTCACGGCCCACGAGGTCGTCCTCAAGCAGATGGGCGACCTGGCCCTGCCCGACGACTCCGCCAGCGACACCCCCCAAGGCTCATGACCGCGGTCTTCGTGGAGGAAGGACACTCGAGATGATCACAGCCGAACGCAAGCCCTTCGACGAGATCTACGCCATGACCGAAGGGCACGACAAGGTGCTGGTGGCCGGTTGCGACACCTGCGTCGCCGTCTGCCTGACCGGCGGAGAAAAAGAGGCGGAGATCCTCGCCGCCGAGCTGCGCATCAAGGCCAAAGAAGACGGCCGCGAGGTGCAGATCGAGCACACGGCGGCCATCCGCCAGTGCGAGTGGGAGTACCTCGACGCGATCGCCGCCAAGGTCGAGGAGCACCCGCTGGTGCTCAGCCTGGCCTGCGGCATCGGCATCCAGTCGATGGCCGAGAAGTTCGCGCCGCGCCTGGTCATGCCGGCCGTCAACACCAACATGCTGGGCATGCCCCAGGAACACGCCGTCTGGCTCGAGCGCTGCGGCGCCTGCGGCGAGTGCGTGATCGGCGAGACCGCCGGCATCTGCCCGGTGGTGCGCTGCTCCAAGAGCCTCATGAACGGGCCCTGCGGCGGTTCGCACGACGGCAAGTGCGAGGTCACGACGCCGGACAAAGAAGACATCGACTGTGCCTGGGCCCTCATCTGGGACCGCCTCAAGGCGCAAGGCCGCGAGGAGCTGATGCTCGTCAACCGGCCGCCCAAGAACTGGAGCAAGAGCAGCTCCGGCGGCCCCCGCAAGATGGTGCGTGAGGAGGCGAAGCCGGTATGACCGCGACCGAGTACAAGGCAGGCAGCAACCTCGAGAAGATCCTCTCGGAGGGCAGGTTCGCGGTCACCGGCGAGTGCGGTCCGCCCAAGAGCGCCGACGGCAGCGTGATCGATGAGAAGGCCAAGCTCCTCAAGGGCTTCGTCGACGCTGCCAACATCACCGACAACCAGACGGCCGTCGTGCGTATCAGCTCCATGGTCTCTGGCTGGCAGGCTCAGCAGAACGGCCTCGAAGCGATCATGCAGATGACCTGCCGCGACCGCAACCGCCTGGCCATGCAGGCCGACATCCTCGGCGCCTCGGTCCTCGGCATCAAGAACATCCTCTGCCTCACCGGCGACCACATGAGCTTCGGCAACCACCCCGAGGCCAAGGGCGTGCACGACCTCGACGCCATCAACCTGATCAAGATGTACAAGGACATGCGCGACGAGAAGAAGTTCCAGTGTGGCGACGAGATGGACGTGGCGCCGGCGCTCTACATCGGCTGCGCCGAGAACCCGTTCGGCGACCCGTTCGAGTTCCGCGCCCTGCGCTTAAAGAAGAAGGTCGAAGCCGGCGCCGACTTCATGCAGACCCAGTGCATCTTCAACATCCCCAAGTTCAAGACGTGGATGGAGGAGGTGCGCGCCATCGGCCTGCACAAGGAGATCAAGATCCTCGCGGGTCTCACGCCGCTCAAGGGCGTCGGCGCGGCCAAGTACATGAAGAACTTCGTGCCCGGCATGGACGTGCCCCAGGAGATCGTCGACCGCATGGCGAGCGTCGAGAAGGGCCCGCCGGCCCAGGCCGAGGGCAAGAAGCTCGCCGTCGAGATGATCAAGGAGATCGCCGAGATCGAAGGCGTCGCCGGCGTGCATCTCATGGCCGTCGAGTGGGAGGTCGCCGTTCCCGAGATCGTCGAGATGGCCGGACTGCTGCCACGCCCGGCCGTGGCGTAGCGGGAAGGAGGGTGACGTGACGACCATCGACGCCACGCTCGCCCGCCGCGTCAACCGCGGCTCGGGCGAGAACGCCTACAAGTGCTACCAGTGCAAGAAGTGCAGCACGGGCTGCCCGGTCGCCGGCTTCGGCGACCTGCACCCGGCTCAGATCATGCGGGCCGTGCAGATCGGCGCCGTCGAAGCCGCCGTCGACAGCCGCTTCATCTGGCTGTGCACCGGCTGCGAGACGTGCACCACGCGCTGCCCGCAGGGCATCGACATCGCCGCCATCATGGACGAGCTGCGCATGATCGCCCGCGAAGAGAAGCGGGTGCGAAAAGACGCGCCGTTCGCCAACATCCTCAAGCTCAACTACGACTCCTTCCGGCGCTGGGGCCGGCTCTACGAGGTCGAGCTGCTGGCCCTCGACAAGGTCACCCGGCCGTCGAGCTTCTCGGACGACGTCGCCATGGGCATCCGCATGTTCCTCAAGGGCAAGATCAACCCGCTGCCCACCGTGGGCGATCGCTCGCAGATGAAGCGCATGGCGGAGGTCGCCGACCGCATCACGCGCGACAAGCGGGCAGTCGCGCAGGCGATGGACCTGCCCGCCGATACGGGCCCGGCGTCATCCGCGCCCGGAGGTGCCTCATGAGCCGCGTCGCCTACTACCCTGGGTGCTCGCTGCACGGCACGGCCAGGGAGCTCGAGAGCTCGTTCGTGGGCAGCGCCGCCAAGCTCGGCGTCGACCTGGTCGAGATCCCCGGCTGGGAGTGCTGCGGCAACACCGCGGCGCACGCCACCAACCGTCTGCTGGCCACGGCCCTGCCGGCCAACGAGATGGCCAAGGTCAAAGACGACATGGGCCTCGAGCGCGTCGCGGTGCCCTGCGCCGCCTGCTTCGCGCGTTTCATGGCCACCAACGACGAGGTGCAAGACGACGAGACGGCCCGCGACGTCGCTCAGGTCGTCGGCCGGCCCTACTCGGGCGGCGTCGGCGTGCTCAACCTGGTCGACTTCTACCACGACGAGGTCGGCCTCGACGCCCTCAAGGCCAGGGTCGGCCGGCCCTTCGCCGGGCTCAAGGTGGCGGCCTACTACGGCTGCCTGCTGACCCGTCCGCCCAAGGTCACCCTGGCCGAGGACCCCGAGTACCCGACCCACATGGAAGAGATCCTCGAGGTCCTGGGCTGCGAGCCGATCGAGTGGAGCTTCAAGACCGACTGTTGCGGCGCCTCGCTCGCCCTCTGCGAGCAGGCCGTGGTCGTCGAGCTCGTGCGCAAGATCGTGGCCAACGCCCGCGACTGCGGCGCCCAGGCGATCGCCTGCGCCTGCCCGCTCTGCCAGGTCAATCTCGACAGCCGCCAGGGCGACATCGGGAAGGCCGACCCAGGCTGGACCGGCGTGCCGATCGTCTATCTGAGCCAGTTCGTCGGCCGGGCGATCGGCGTGGGCGAGCAGCAGCTCGGCCTCAAGAAGCACATGGTGGCGGTCGAGGCGGCGCTGGCCTAGACTGCCGACGCCCAACAACCGGAAGGACCCGAGAGGGCGGCGCGAACGCGCCGCCCTCTCGTCGTTACGGCTCGCGGCGGGCGTCGTTTCCGTTTGATCTCTTTGTGATATCATATCAGTATCGCAAGTGAGCGACCCGTCGGTCGGGTCGACACGGTACCGGCGGCCCGACACCGCCGGAGTGACGGAGGTGTCACCATGAGCAAGGAGAAGGTCGGCGCGACGCTGAGTGGCTGGCTCGTGCTGCCCATCACCATCATCCTCACGGCCGGCGGAGTCTGGGTGCTGACCCACTACGCGACGCGCACGAACGCCGGGGGCCAGACCGAGACGGTCGCCTGGGCGTTGTGGGTGGGCTTCATCGCTTTGGCGCTCGGTGTCCTCAGCATGGTGGGTTTCTTCGCACTACAGCCAAACGAGGCCCGGGTGCTGATCCTCTTGGGCAACTACAGGGGCACCGAACGCACGACCGGCTTTCGCTGGGGCAATCCCTTCTACAGCAACGGCTCGCCGGCACAATCGGCGTCCAAGCAGTCCGCGGGCGACAACGATGGCCGCAAGACGCGCAGGAGGGGTCCGGGCCGCTACAAGGTCTCGCTACGGGCGCGCACGTTGAACGGCGACAAGCTCAAGGTCAACGACAAGCGCGGCAACCCCATCGACATCGCCGCGGTCGTGGTGTGGCGCGTCGCCGACACGGCGCAGGCCGTCTTCGACGTCAACGACTACGAAGGCTACGTCACCGATGCAGAGCGAGACGGCCGTACGCCACCTCGCCACCGAATACGCCTACGACCACGGTGAGACCGGCGACGAGGAGAGCACCGAGATCACCCTGCGCAGCAACGTCGACGACGTCTCGCAGGCGCTGCGCGAGGAACTCAGCGAGCGCCTCGCCAAGGCCGGCGTCGAGGTCGACGAGGCGCGTCTCACCCACCTCGCCTACGCGCCCGAGATCGCCCAGGCCATGCTGCGCCGTCAGCAGGCCGAAGCCGTGATCGCCGCCCGGCGCAAGATCGTCCAGGGCGCCACGAGCATGGTGGCGATGGCGCTACGGGAGATCAGCGAGCAGCAGATCGTCGATCTCGACGAAGAGCGCAAGGCGAGCATGGTCAGCAATCTGATGGTCGTGCTCTCGGGCGAAAGCCAGGTCACGCCGGTCGTCAACACGGGCACGCTGTATACGTGATGCCGGCGGGTCGCACGGCCGGGGCAAGACGCGGCGGCGAGGCAGTGACGTGACGGGGCGCAAGCAGTTCCTTCTGCGTGTCGACCCGGAGCTGTGGAAGCAGCTCGAAGCCTGGGCCGGCGACGAGCTGCGCAGCGTCAACGCCCAGGTCGAGTTCCTGCTGCGCGACGCGGTGCGCAGGCGCGCCGGCGGGCGGCGGGCGGGCGGCGTTCGCCGCCCGCCCGCCGCCCGCCCGGACGACGACTCCTAGCGGTCGTCGACCGCACCGCGGCACGGCCGCCGTTTGCCCGGGGTAAGCTCCCGGCCGAGACGACGCATCGCGCCGCACCCGCGCACAAGGAGATCCCCATGAACGAGATCGCGCCCGGCATCTGGCGCTGGACGACTCGCCACCCCGAGTGGCGCACGAAGATCGAGTGGGGCCACGAGGTGGCGAGCTTCGCCCTCGTCGCGCCGGGCGCCGCGACGCTCGCCGGCGGCGGCGCGCTCTCGCTGGTCGACCCGCTAGTGCCCGCCTCCGACGCGGCCGCCCGGGTCGAGGTCGACCGCGCCCTCGAGCGGCTCGCGAGGGAGGCGTCGCAGCTCGACATCATGATCACCATCCCCTACCACACGCGCAGCGCCGAGGAGCTCCTGGCGCGCTACCGCGACGCCCTGCCGACCACGATCTGGGGGCACCGCGCCGTCGCCAAGCGTTTTCGCAACGCCACCACCACCCTGCACGAGATCGAACCGGGCGGCACGATCGGCGACGGCGTCCTCGCCCTGGCCATCGGCAAGCCCCGGCGCTTCGAGACGCCGCTCTACTTCCCTACCCACCGCGCCCTCGCCTTCGGTGACGCCGTGATCGGCATCGACGGCGGCCTGCGCATCTGGCAGCAGGCCTCGACCGACCCCCGCTGGCACGACCGGGTGTTCGTGCCCACGCTGATGCCGCTCCTCGACCTCGACGTCGAGCGCGTGCTCGTCACGCACGGACCACCGGTCCTGCACGGCGGCCACCGGGCGCTCGAGGCCGCCCTGGCGGCCGGGCCGTGGGACTACCGCGCGCTGAAGGACTAGACTGCCTGTGGGCGTGCCTCGCCCGGGTTCGGCGGCGGGGTGGGCGCCCGCGACCGAAGGAGACCAGGCGCATGACCCTTTTCTTTCAGCGCGGCGCGATCGACGCCGACCACCTGCCGCTCGTGTTGCGTATGCTGCCGATCGACATCAGCTTCGCCGACGAGGACGACGTGCTGCGCTACTGGTCGGGGCACACGTATCGCACCTGCGACCCGCACTTCATAGGCAAGGACGTCCGCGCCTGCCACCCCGCCGGCTCGCTCGAGACCCTCGAAGCCATCCTGAAGGCGTTCAAGAGCGGCGACCGCGACGTCGCCGAGGGCTGGCACGAAGACGACGGCCGCTTCACCTACACGCGCTACACCGCGGTCCGCGACAACGGCGGCGCCTACCGCGGCATCCTCGAGGTCAATCATGACGTCACCGACGTGCGGGCGCTCGCCGGCGAGCAGGCGCTGCCGGGCTGGTAAGGGGCGACAGGCGAGCTTGCGGCGCCGCGGCCACCCCGCGGGGGCCGTCAGGCGGACAGCGCGAACTCGTGCATGCAGACCGGATCGCCGTCGACGATCGACGCCGTCCGGCGGTGGGCGACGGGCTCGACTCCGAGAAGCCCGCAGAGGACGCCCCCACACAGGCTGCAGACCACCTCGGCGTGGTCGCGGGCGACCTCGAGGTAGAGGCAGGTGCTCACTTCGACGACCACGGTGCGGCCGTCTCTGACGGTGATCCGTGGGCTGCACCCCGTGCCGCGCAGGTAGGCGGCGACGCCCTCGAGGTCGGGACCGCCGTCGGACGCGGGCCGACCGTCGGCCAGGCCCGCGGCGATCTCGCGGCCGTGCTGGCAGCCGACATCCTCGGCAAGCGACGCCGAGCGCCCGTCGAGCCTCGCGGCCAGGCGGACCAGCAACATGGACAGCGCCTCGTAGTGACGAGGCGGCAGTTGAACGTCGAGGCGGGCGCGCGACGGGGCGTACACCTTGGCTGGGCGGCCGCCGCGCGGGTTGCGCCGCGTGCCCATGTCCACGAGACCGGCTCTGGCGAGCTTTTCGAGGTGGGAGCGGGCGACGGTGCGGTGGACGCCGAAGACGGCGCCGGCCTCGCTGGCCGAGACGGGCTCCGGCGACCTCACGACGTGCTCATAGATGGCGAACCTGGTTGCGTCGCCTAGAGCGCCCCCCAGATTCCCCAGCACCGAAAGGTCCCAGTCCCGCACGACTGCCATCGTCTGCTGACTATACGCCCCCCGACCACGATGTGACAGAAGCCACGACGTCACCGCGCCGCGGGGGCGCGGGCGACGGGCGCCTCGGCGCGGGGCGCCCGACGTGCGGGCGCGCGGCTTGCGCCGCGCCCCCGCTGGGTATCTCCGGGTGACGCCGCGAGGCGGCGCCGGCACCGCCACCGGTCGAAAGGACAGCCATGATCAAGGTGAAGAGCTTCACGACGCCGATCAAGATCTTCGCCACCATCCGCGAGCTCACCGAGCTCGACGAGGCCGTCGGCCAGTTCCTCGCCGACGAGAAGGCGACGGCCGTCTACTCGGTGAGCGACGCGACGACGGCCGGCGACACCGGCGAGACCATCGGCCTGATCAGGGTGGTCGCCTACGAGGCGTAGCGGGCCGCCTGCCCGCCGGCCCGCGGCAGGAACGCCGGGCGCGGCGAGCTCAGTGCCGGCGACTGCGCCCCGCAATCACTTCGCGACACTCAGCGAATTCGCGATCTGGAGCAGCTCCTTGCTTGGGATGTTGCCCCGCAGATAGACGCAGTAGCCCTTGCCGTAGAACTCGAGAGTCGAGACAGAACTTCCACGGCGACAGACCGAGAGTTCAGCGCCCAGGCGACTGTCTGATATCGGCGTCCCGCCAGCGTAGCCACTCGGCCGCGTCTCCACGTCGCGCGATCCTGACCCGCGATCAGCGGTCGCCCGGCTAGGGATGGGAATCCCCGGTTCGTTGGGTCGGGAACGCGAGCCGGGCGTAGCCCGGCGAGCGCGGCGGCGCGATCTCACGGCAGGGCGCGTTGCCTTGGGTGCGAATGGTTCGAGTGCATGTTGACGGCATTGACGTGTCACTACTGTGGGACTACGGTGACTTACGTAGCAGCAGGCGGCCTGCCTCTCGACCGAAGAAGAGCGTGATGAACAGGCGCATGGGCCTAAGCGTTCTCGGGATCGTCATCATCGCCCTGGCAGCGACGGTGAGCTTTGTTGCGACGGCTCATTCGATGTCGAAGCCCAAGGATGGCGCGCCTGCCTGGCTGGTCGCCCAGGCCGAGCGGGTGGCGGCGACCAAGGGAGACTCCGCTCCCACCGCCGCGGCCTATTGCCTGACGACAAGGCGCAAGGTGTTTGACGCCATTGGCGAGCCGGGTCAGCCGGCCACGGTCGCGGACGTACCCGTCTACCTCGTCGTTCTCACCGGCCACTTCGTCGACGAGAAATCGTTCGCCCCTCCGGGAGCATCCGCCCCCCAGGGGACGACCCTCGTCTACGCCGCCGACACGCACACGCATGGCATGCTCGACTTCGGTCTCCAGGACGGACCAATCGACACGAAGGCGGTCGGCCCGATGACCTCCTTCACCGTGCCCTGAGGCCGACGCAAAGACGCTACACGTCATCGATGAGACACGCGCAGGCCGTCTCGTGACCATCCCTGCCCGGCCGCATCCCCGCTTCCGGCGAGCCTCGTTTCTGAATCCGCGCCCGGGTGACGATACCCAAGCGACCCGTTGACGTTGGCGACGCTCCCGCCTCGCCCACGTCTGACGCCCCTGACCACGCCTGCGACGATCCGACGCCCTGGGTCAGTGGCCACACGGGCGACGGATTCTGAGCGCTGCCTGCGGTCACGGTGCAGGGGTGGGGGTTGGGGGTTAGCGAGCCGGCCCGTGGCGCGACGGCGCACCGGGCATGAGGTCCGAGCCCGGCCGTCGTCGGGAGTCGTCGCCCGGGTGGGGATTAGCGAGCCGCGCGAAGCGCGGCGAGCGGCGCTGACGGGCGCTCACAGGGGGAGACAAGCGAGCCGCGCGAAGCGCGGCGAGCGAGGGGCAGAACAACTCGGAGCAATCCACTCTGTTACGGCAGGGGGACGTTTCAGGCTTCCTTCCCTCCTATCCCGTGGCCGGGTTGACGCTCCTCGGCGCCGGCGGCTAGGATCGGCCGGGAGATGCCCGGAAGGGGCCTCGAGGGAAGACGGTGCGAAGCCGTCGCGGACCCGCCGCTGTGACCGGGGACGAACGCCGCTGAACAATGCCACTGCCGGGTTACCGGTGGGAAGGTGCGGCGCAAGGACGATCCGGCAAGCCAGAAGACCTGTCTCCAAGCGGTGCCGTCGCCGCCCCCGTGGTACGGGGCGGGCACTGCTCGTGCACGGATCCAGAGAGTAGCGCCAGGGTCCCGGGCAGTCTCGTAAAGAGCCGGCCCGGGATTTGTTGTTCTGGCGGAGGATCCGAAAGGTCGGCGGCATGCAGGCTCTCTCACAGAAACCCACCGCGAACGAGCGCTCGACTGTGGGCCCGTTCGCGCGGCCGGCCAGCGGCCTCGTGCGCGAGATCACGTCGTGGCAGGTGTTCGGTTTCAACGTCATGAACGCCAACATCGGCGTGGGCCTCGTGTGGCTCACGCTGCTCGGTGCCGGCCTGTACCCCGGCGCCAACCTCTACCTCGCCGTCCTGCTGGCCTTCGTCGGCATCCTGCCGCTCAACCTGCTCTACGTGCGCCTGGCGGTGGCGTTCCCGCGCTCGGGCGGCGACTACGTCTCGATCTCGCGCACGCTCAGCCCGGCGCTCGGCTTCACCGTCAACGCCGCCGCCATGGCCTACTTCTGCCTGTTCGTCGGTCTCGGCGGCCTCTACACCGTGCAGTACGGCTTGACGCCGCTGGCCAGGGTCGCCGCCGCCTCCAGCGGCAGCCCCTGGGCGCGCCACCTGGCCGACCGGCTCGCCACGCCAACGGGAACGTTCCTTGTCTCGCTCGCGGTGCTGGCCGTCTACGCGCTGCTCATGATCAGGGGCGGCAAGCTCTACTTCCGGGCGCAGAGCGGGGCCTTCGTGCTGGGCACGGCCGCTCTGGCGGTCATCGTCGTCGCCTGCCTCCTGCTCTCGCGGGCCGGCGCGCTTGCCCACATCGACGGCGCCCTGGCCCGCCTCGGCGCCGGCCCCGTGGCGCCGTTGGCCGCCGGGCGGGCGGCCTCGTTTTCCTGGTCGGCCACGCTGCACGCCGCCATCTGGCCGTGGATCGTCTTCGTGGGCTGCTACTTCTCGGTGTTCATCGCCGGCGAGGTGCGCCGCCCGGCGCGCACCCAGGCGATCGGCGTGCTCGGCTCACAGACCTGGGCGCTCGCCTGGCTGCTGGGCGTGACCTTCGCCCTGAGCCACCTGTTCGGGACGACGTTCTTCGCCAATCTGGCCATCACGCCGCCCGGCAAGCTCGGCCTGGCTTCGACACCGGCCTTCGCCGAGCTCGTCGCCCTCGCCCTGCACCACGGCGTGCTCGCGGTGGGGCTCATGGCGGCCTTCACCGTGTGGGGCTTTGCCTGGGTGGGTCCGACCGCGATGTGCGTCTCGCGCTGCCTCTTTCGCCTGGTCGCTCGACGGCCTCGCGCCGGCCTGGTGCGCCGAGGTCCACCGCCGCTGGCACACTCCCCACCGCGCGCTCCTGCTGACCTTCGCCGTGGCCACCGTGTTCACAGCGCTCATGATCTACGCCCACCTGTCGCTGCTCTCCGGCATGATCGTGATGGTCGCGGAGTGGCTCTGCGTCGCCGCGGTGGCGATCGTCCTGCCCCGGGTGGCCGACCGTCGCGGCTTCGTGCTGCCGCCGGCCCGCCGGCTGGCCGGTCTGAGCTCGCTCACGTGGCTCGGCGTGCTGACCGTGCCGCCGGTGCTGGTCGCCGCCTGGCTCAACCTGACCGACGAGAACTCGGGCACCAGCATCGCTCACCAGCCCAAAGCGCTCCTGCTGTGGATCGCCATCATGGCGGGTTGCCTTGCCGTCTACCGCGTCGTGGCGCTCCTGCGCGAGCGCCACGGGACGAGCCTCGACCTGGCGGTGCGGCTGCTGCCGCCCGACTGAGAGGCGGAGACGCCCGGGGCGGGGATGGCGGCGCCGGAAGGCGCCGCCATCCCCGCCCTTTAGCGCTTCTTTAGACGCCGCCGGCTCGTCTTCACGGGTTCCTTAGAGGTGAAGCGCTATCCTCAGTGGCAGGCGCAATCGCATCGATTTCGTCGCAAGCCTGGAGTCGTGGAGGTCCGCCATGCCGCTCATCGCCGGCGACGTCGCCGCCGTGGGGATGGCCATCTTCTTCGCGGCCGTGATCGCGATGGCCGTGGCGGCTTTCGCGGTCCACGAGAGGGTCCTCGCGCGTCGCGTCCGGCAGAGTCGCCTGGCGCCGCGTTCGCTGCCGACCCCGGCGGTGCCGCACGCCGTCGCCGCCGTTCCGGAAGCGCAGGGCTCCGCGGCGCGCCCGGTACGGACTGCCCGGCGTCGTCCCGCGACCCCGCAACGAGCTTCCCTCGCGGTCCGGCTCTCGTCGGCCGAACGCCTGTGGGCGCGACAGAGACGCGAGAGCTCGACCGCCCGGAGCGGGGCCTGATCCTCGCCGGCTCCGGCTCGGCCGGCGCGGCGATCGCCCGGGAGGCCGCCGGTCAGGAGATCGTGAAGCTCCCGCTGTCGACGACGTTCCTGGGCACGAGCGCGCGATCGGGGATGACTGCCCACCCGGTCGTCTTGCGCGTCGGGGCCGCGTACACCGCGTAGCCGTACGTGCCTCTGGCCAGGTCCTGCTCGTCGTCGGTGGCGCCTTCACCGTTCCCCAGGAAGAACCAGTTCCTCCTGCTCCACTGGCCGTCGGGGAGCTTGAGAACGACGACGCCCACGGCCCGGCCGCTGCCGGTCGCCGCGATGGTGATCTGCCACTCCCGCGGCCCGGGGCCGGTTTCGGTACCGATCGCAAGATGCGGCATGCGCGCAGAAGACGTCGTGTGCGCGGGGGGCTCGCAGCCCGCGACCAAAGCCGCGGCGGTCAGGCCGTAGACGGCCAGCAGAGCGAGCCGGCCGACGAAGCCCCGACTACCCGGCATCGGAGTCGGCCCCTGAGCTCGATCCCTCGAACTCCTCTTCGCTGATCGTCTGCTGACCCCCGGGCCAGCCGAGGAGTAGACCTCGTCGTGGTCGCTCGGATCGAAGGCCGTCGCTCTCCCCCTTTGTCGCCGCGCACGCCCCGGCTTGAGCCCGACGAATCTGATGATTCTATCGCCATCCTCAACGGCAGGAGTAAAACACTCCGTCTATGGTGATAACCCTGACAAAACAACGTTTTGGCTCCGGGGGCCTGCGGCTCCCGGGGCGCAATCAAGGAGGGTACGCTCATGAACCGCAGAGTTGTCGACTACCTCGTAAGCTCGGCCGGCTTGGTCATAGCGATCGTACTCCTGGCGGTCGGCGGGCTTATGGTGTGGGGTCACGTCTACATCGACCACCAGGTCCACAACCAGCTCGCCTCGCAGAAGATCTTCTTCCCGCCCAAGGGCAGCCCGGCCACGGCGGCGGCGCCGTTTGCCGCCATGCGGAAGTACGCCGGCCAGCAGCTCACGACGGGCGCCCAGGCTGAGACCTACGCGAACCATTTCATCGCCGTCCACTTGAGTGAGGTCGCCGGCGGCAAGACCTACGCCCAGGTGAGCTCGGCGGCCCTGGCCAACCCCACCAACACGACCCTGAAGACCCAGGAAGCCACGCTGTTCCAGGGCACGACCCTGCGCGGCCTTCTGCTCAACGCCTACGCCTTTGGCACGGTGGCCACGATCGCCGGCATCGGCGCGATCGTGAGCTTCGTCGGGGCCGCGGTCCTGCTGGTCCTCTCCGGGCTGGGCTTCGCCCATGCACGGCGGTCCGACCGCGCCGCCGAGGCGTTGACCGCAGCCGAGGGACAGCGGGAGGTCAAGGCCGCGTAGGCCTTCCCTCCGGACCGATCCGCTGACAGGGCGGGCGGCGCGTCAGCGCCGCCCGCCCTTCTCTCTTGTTTCGCTTGCCGCCTGCTCCAGTTGGGCGCACACTGAGGAAGCGCCGCGAGAGCGGCGCGGTGGGCCAAGGAGGACCGTGGACTCTCGTCATCCCGCGAGAGCACGAGGCGGTGTCACGCTGCACGTCGTGCCAAACACCGGCCACGAGAACGCCACCGGCGACCAGCCCTCGGGGGTGCCGTCGTTCAGGCGCTACCCGCTGTGGCGGGTACTCGCGCTCAACGGCCTGACCGTCACGCAGTATCTCGTCGGCTGCGCCGCCATCCTCGCTGCCTATCGCAGCTTCCCCTTCCTGGGATGGCCCATCGGTGCTGCCTACCTGGTCTTCGCGATCGTCCAGCTCTACGTGCTCATGCCCCTCGTCGTCTGCCCCGGCTGTGTCTACCGGACAGTGCGCAACGGCCGTTGCCCGAGCGGCCTGAACCTGATCTCAGCCAAGCTCGGCCCGCCGTCGGCGAGCGCGTTCGAGTTCAGGGAACGCGCTCACGGCGCGCTCTGTCAGAACAGTCTGTGCCTGTGGTCGTGGATCGTACCCGTGCCGCTCGCACTGCCGGGGCTCGCCCTCTCGTTCTCGTGGACGGCCGCGACACTGACGGCGATCGTCGCGGTGTTGGCGGTGTTGAGGCTGACCGTCGTGGCCAAAGTGGCGGTGTGCCGACACTGCCTGGCGCGGCGCTGGTGCCCGGCCGCCCGGGCACAACGGGCCGCCTAGATCCCGAGGAGCCGAGCGCCGGAGCGCCCGCATCCGGCGCGGGCAGGCCCTGGCCGACCGCGAACTCGGCGTTGGCCTTCACTACCTCTCCTGCGGGGTTCGGGAGTGCGAGGCGCCGGTCGGTCACCGCACGTCTCTCATGCTGCCCCACCGCCTGCGGGACGTCAACGGCGCTGTTCTCCGGGCCGATGGGCAGACAGCCCGCAGACCAGGTCGGAGGCAGGTGACCTGGTCTTGCGCGGGCGCGAGCCCGTCAGGCCGAAAGAGCAGCCTCGCGAGAGACTGCTGAGATCCAGGAGAGCAAGACCATGGCAGCAGAAGACGAAGTCCGCAACGCATCCGCCCGGTTCTACGCCGCGCTCGGCGACATGATCGCCGGCGACAACGCCCAGATGGCGGACATCTGGTCGCACGACGCAAGCGTCACCACCTTCCACCCCATCGGCGGTCGGCAGACCGGGTGGGACGAGGTGCGGGGATCGTTCGAGGGTGTGGCCGGCCTCGCCTCGGGAGGGCACGCCGAGCTGCGTGACCAGAGTATCCACGCCTCCGCGGACATGGCCTACGAAACCGGCACCGAGCACGGCGACGTCACGCTTGCCGGAGAGCGGATCGAGATCGACCAGCGCGTCACGAACGTCTATCGCCGTGAAGCGGGAGGCTGGAAGATCGTCCACCACCACACCGATCTCTCCCCGGCGATGCTGGAGCTGCTCGCCCGCCTGCAGCAGGCCGCCTGAAAGCGGCGCACCGCCCCCAAGAAGACGAACCGCCCCAGAAAGCGAGAGACCGGCGGCGGCGACCTTCAGGTCGCCGCCGCCGGTCTCGTCGACCGACCTCTCTTGCCCTACGCGGCCTTGGTCTTGCTCTGCCGGTAGTCGACGGTCTCGGTCTCGCGGGTGAACGACACGCGCGGCTCGCCGGTCACGCCGCCGCGCTTCATCGCCTCCGGCAGCGACGGATCGTTGGCAAACGCCTCGGCCTGCTCCCTGGTCGGGAACTGGTTCAGAATCGTGACTGCGTTGGGATCGTCGGCGCCGCGGTAGAGCTGATGGCCGGTGGCGCCGTGCCGCCTGCGGATATCCCCGTGCTCGTCGAAGACGGGCTTCCAGGTGTCGTAGTCGCGTACCGTGTGCTGCACGATGACAGTGATCATGGTGGCCTCTCGCGTCGCGGTGGGAGCGCCGCCCCTGGACAGCAAACGGGCGCCGGCTAGCAATAGTGCTTCATGACCCTCACAACTACACCCCCAAACGTGTTGGCGGCCACCGCCTGCCGCCGCTCGATCCGGTCGTCCGCCGGCCCGCAGACGGCGCTACCGTTTGGCTCGAACGGGAATACAAGACTTGTTCTTTTGCCGGGCCGTTCGGGCATCAGCACGGGCGCCCGGATACGAGGGGGGACGGGGCGGCATGGCTTCAGGCTCGGCTAGTGCGGAGCACACGAAGCCTCGACCGTGCTTCGGTCGACAGGCCGAACTCGCGTACCTTCTGAGCCGATCGCGCTCCACAGGGCTCACCGCCTTGGTCGGGCCTCCGCTGGCGGGCAAGACGCGACTCCTCGAAGAGACGCGCGACAGACTCGCAGACGACGGCTTCCTCGTCGGCTACGCGGAGTCGACCGGCGACCACCGCGATCTTCTGCTCCTCGTCCTGAAGGACGCCTACGCGCGCACTTCCGCCGTCGGCAGGCCAGGCGGCGTGCCACAGACGGCCGGCGACGAGCGAGCCGGTCCCCTCGCCCAGGTGTCGGCGCCGGTGCTCGCGGCCGTCCTGCCCGGCGAACTTCGGGAGACGCTCGACCTCACCAGCCGCACGACCGCCGAGGCGGGGACGATCGGCCTGGAGCCGCCGCGCCCGACCTGCGACGAGGCCTCCGGCCTCGTCGCCTTCCTGGCCGCGACAAGTGAACGACCGACCGTCCTGTTCCTTGACGACTGGCAGAAGTGCTCTCCCGTCGCGCAGTCGGCCGCCCTGCTGCGGGGCTTTCTCGATCGGCCCGACAGGTGGCCCACCTGCCACGTGTTCCTCGGGGTCGCAACCGACGACGAGCACGAAAGCGAGGCGCAGGCCTGCCTGACCGACCTCGCCGGCAGCAGCCCTCTGGCGGACGTCCAGGAGCTCGGCGGCTTGGACCTGAGCGACTCCAGCGAACGTCGGCGGCTCCTCGACTGCCTGGCCGGCGAGGTCCCGGCCACGCGCGGGCTCGAGCCCGCCCGCATCCTCCAGCTTCTCGACGGGCACCCGGCTGTTCTGCGTCGGTGGCTTGCGCTGAAGCCAGAGACGCCGGACGAGTTCGAACGGCAGGCCGAAGACGCTCGGCTCCTGCGCTACCCTGAGCTTCGGGAGCTTCTTCTCGAGCGCTGCCGCTCGGCGCCGCGGATCGCCTGTCTTCTCGCGGCCCTGGCGATCCTGCCGCGGATGAACGACGAGGCGGTGTGGCTTCCCCTGTCGCGGGTGCTGCTCGGAGACTCAGGAGACTCAGGCGAGGAGACCGTGCGGGCGCTGCAGGCGGACGGCACCCTCGAGGCCGTCGCCGGCGCCGGCGGCGTGCCTTCCTACGGCCACGATACCCGCCACGACGCCGCCCGACGCCTCTGGCTGGGCGACGACGAGCCGATCCTGCGGCCGATCGCCAGAGATGAAGCCAGGCGGCTCGTCCCCGCGCTCGCCGAGCACTGCACCGGTCTCGGGCCGGGCAGCGCCGTCTTCGCCGCCGCGCTCGCGGCCGTCGGCGAGCAGCAGGCCGATCTGCGGCTCAAGGGCCGCCTCCTGCTCCTGTGCGAGTACGCGGCGAGCCTGTTTCCGTCGTCGACCAATTCTGTCGACTTCGATCTTCTCGGCGCCAGGGCCACCGAGACGGTCCGCGACTACCCGCGGGCGGCGGCTCTCGTCGCCATGGCGCTGACCGAGATCCAGTATCTGGCCGGGCGCGAGGGCGACCGGGTCTGCGGCGACGCTCTGCTCGAGGACCTGCGCCGGTTGAGCGCCAAGCACCCTGATGACGCGGCCGTGCGCGAGCGGCTGGCGGTGGCGCTGGCCAACGCTGTGGGTCAGGCATCCCATGAAGGGGATCGGGTCTGCCGTGACGTCCTGCTCAAGGAGCTTCACTGCCTGAGCGACAGGCATCCCCGCGACGCGGCCGTGCGCGAGCGGCTGGCCACGGCGCTCGGCGGCGCCGCAAGTCAGGCGTCCCAGGGGGACGATTGGGCGGGCCGCGACATCCTTTTGAACGGGCTGCGCCGGCTGTACGGTAGGCACCCCGGCGATGCCGCGGTGCGCGAACGGCTGGCCACGGCGCTGGTCGACGCACGGCCGGTCAGGCATTCCAGAAAGGGCCTCGAGCGGCCACGACGAGCTGCTCGACGAGCTGCGCCGCCTGTAC
>CAWCWZ010000043.1:0-145590 GCA_963799395.1 uncultured Actinomycetes bacterium | reverse complement strand
GTTTTGTCTGTTTGCTTGAACTTTTCAGTTACATATGCTCATTATATGCTGTGGATATATAATTACATGGTGGTTGGTGTCACCTTATTTTTTGGCCAGTTTTTGGTGGATGAAGCCATGCCGGTAGCCTTGGATATGCGATGAAACGGGTGGTGCACGATGTCATTATGTATTCGGCCAACATTTTGGTCCTGCTGCCATCAAAACTGGTGGAGTTGTTCAATATATATCGTTTATCAATATTTTCATGATATGTCATGTCACCTTATTGTTTGGCCAACTTTTGGTGGACGACAACATGTCGCTAGCCTTGGATATTCGCCGAAACAGACGAGCACGATGTCTTCTTGTGTTCTGCAGGCATTTTTGGCCTTCTACCACCACGAACTGGTGGAACTGTTCATTATATGCTGTGGATATATAATTACATGGTGGTTGGTGTCACCTTATTTTTTGGCCAGTTTTTGGTGGATGAAGCCATGCCGGTAGCCTTGGATATGCGATGAAACGGGTGGTGCACGATGTCATTATGTATTCGGCCAACATTTTGGTCCTGCTGCCATCAAAACTGGTGGAGTTGTTCAATATATATCGTTTATCAATATTTTCATGATATGTCATGTCACCTTATTGTTTGGCCAACTTTTGGTGGACGACAACATGTCGCTAGCCTTGGATATTCGCCGAAACAGACGAGCACGATGTCTTCTTGTGTTCTGCAGGCATTTTTGGCCTTCTACCACCACGAACTGGTGGAACTGTTCATTATATGCTGTGGATATATAATTACATGGTGGTTGGTGTCACCTTATTTTTTGGCCAGTTTTTGGTGGATGAAGCCATGCCGGTAGCCTTGGATATGCGATGAAACGGGTGGTGCACGACAGGAGCAGGCGGATCGGCTGCGTGCTGCGCACGTATTGGAAGCCTTCGACGATGTTTTCCAGCGGCGACCCGGAAAATTTTCCGCGCTGCCAGGTGACGCGCATCAGCAGCAGGCCGACGATCACCGCGACATAGCTGACGGCGTTCACGAAGAAGCACCAGCCTTCGCCGATCGAGGCCACCAGCAATCCCGCGATGGCCGGGCCCACCACGCGCGCGCCATTGAACATGGAAGAGTTCAGCGCGATGGCGTTGATCAGGTCTTCCTTGCCGACCATGTCCACGATGAAGGACTGGCGCGCCGGGATGTCGAAGGCATTCACCACACCCAGCAGCGCGGCCAACAGCATCACGTGCCACACCTGGACCAGCTTGGTCAGCGTGAGCCCGGCGAGGATGAACGCCAGCAGCATGGAAACCGTCTGCGTCGCGATGACCACGTGCTGGCGGTTCTTGCGGTCAGCCACGATGCCGCCCACCGGCGCCATCAGGAACACCGGGATCTGCCCCGCGAACCCCACCGCACCCAGGAGGAACGAAGATCCCGTCAGGCGATAGACCAGCCAAGCCTGGGCCACGTTCTGCATCCAGGTGCCGATCAGGGAAATCAGTTGTCCGCCGAAAAAGAGCTGGAAGTTGCGGTGGCGCAGCGAGCGCAGACCATGCGGGACCTTGGCGGGAAGGGAAGCGGCGGGTTCGGCCGAGTTGGTTTGGGGAAGGTCCGTCATGGTTACAGAGAAAGAATCTGAAACAAGTTAGGCCTAGAAAGGGCGCGGCTTCAAGCCACGCCGAGTGCTTTTTTATTCGTCATTCCGCGGCCAAAAAATCTCCCCTACTTCCCTGCGGGCAGCCACACCGCCTGGGATTCGCCGGCGGGCATCTGGAGAATGTGGGGCGTGACCACCAGCATGAATTCGTCGTCCTCGAGGGTCTTGTTCTGGCTGGCCGCTACCAGGCCCAGGTCGGGGATGGCGCCCAGCCCCGGCAGTCCACCCAGCGAGAGCTGCTCCGTGCGGGTGATGTAGCCCGCCACCACCGCGGCTTCGCCGTCCTTCACCGTGATGGTGCTCTTGTAGGAGCGGTTGGAGATCACCGGCACGCCGTTGATTCCCTGCCCGGTGAGGGCGCGGATTTCGGTTTCCAGCTCCAGCGTGACGTCGGACTCGCCGTGCACCGAGGGCGTGGCTTTCATCGTCGACCCAGATCCTCGTAGCTGATCGAGGGGAAGGCCGCCTGGAGCGTGTTGGCTTGGATGTTCGAGGCAATGGCCGGGCTGTTGGCGATAGGGGAGAAGGTGGCGTTCACGATGGGATAACGGCTGCCTACTTTCAGGGTGGCCGCCTTGCCCTGCAGGGCGCGCAGGGTCAGGTGTTGCAGGGTCCGGACGCTGGAGCTGTTGAACTGGAAGTTGGCCGTCGCCGAGGGAATGGTCACGCCGAACAGGGTGGTGCCTGCGCCGAAGGTGGCGAACGGAGTAGTGAGCAGCGGACTGAGCTGTTGCTGCTGCAACTGCGCCAGCAGCGCCTGCAGCGCCGTGTTATTGGCCTGGTTGATGCCGCCCGAGGAGATGAGCTCGTTGATGAGCTGCTGGGCGTTGGGTTGGCTGGCGAGCAGCGCCGCCGCCCCCGCCAGGCTGAACATGTTATAGGTGAGCGGCGGCTGGATGCCCAGGTTGCGCAGCAGCATGCGGTCGATTTCGAAGGCTTGGACCTCCAGCATCACCGGCGGCGGTCCGGCGGTGGAGAGCTGGTTGAGGAACTCGGCGGCGGCATCCACGGTCGCGCGCGGCGCGCGGACGGTGATGAGGTTCTCAGAGGGGGTAGCGTTCACCAGTTTAATGTCGAAGACGCTGCGCAGCAGCCCCACCACGTCGTTCAGCTCCTGCGCGCTCCCTGCCTCGCTCACATAGAAGCTGCGCAGCGACATGCGATCGAGCTGGCGATGGTTCTCGGCCGTGTCCGTCGCCACCAGCACTTCGCTCTCCGACAACGGCACCCACATCGACTTGCTCACCAGGCCCGCCAACTCCATGGCCTTGGCGAAGTCCACGTTCTCGACGTTGAAGCGCACCGGGCGCGAGCTGAAGGATTGATCGAAGCTGGCCTTGATGCCGAAACTGCGCGCGATCAGCTCGTAGAGCCCGCGGGCGTCGCCGCGATAGAAGAGGTCCTGGCTGCCGGGCCGCGGCGCCAGATCCACCGGATCCGAGCGCTCGACCAGGCGCAGTCCCTTGGAGAGCCGGGGAGCGGCGTCGCCCAGCGCGTCCATCAGCCGCTGTTCGGCGAACCCGTTGCTGGCATCCAGCAGCAGGGCGGAGCGGAACTCCGCCACCGCTTCCACCTGGCGCCCATCCGCCAGCAGTCGGTTGCCGCTCTCGATGTGCTCCTGAGCCAGAGCGGTGCGAGCCAGCTCCCGTGCATTGGCATAATCGACGTTGCCCGGTACCAACTGGGCGGCCTCGGTGAACTCCTGGTAGGCGCGGGCGAGGTCCTTCTCGCGTGCCTTCACTCCCTGCCAATAGACGGCCGACGCCCGCCTCAAGTCTTTGGCAGGCGCCTGACAGTCGTTGCCCTCGATGGTGCAGGGAACCGGAGGCTTCTTCTCCGCCGCGGTATCCGCAGCGCAGGCGGCGACCGCCGCCAGGCAAACCAGCACCGCCCACCACGCTCGGAGAAAGGTCCCGTGAACTGGCATGAATGGAGAATTTTACCCCAACGGGGACCGCGCCGCGGCTTGTCATCCCGAGCGGCTGAGGCCGCGAGGGATCTTGGTTTGCAGTGATTCAATGAGCCATTGGATCAATGAAGCCAATCCCCATGCCTGTTGACTCGGACGTTACTATCGTCCCCTCTCCATGCCCTCCAGCAGAATCAATGGGTTAGGCGGCGTGATCCCATGAGATCCGATCCCGATCTGATCAAAACAAAGGACTTACTCGCAAAATCCCATTCCCAAAGGACTTAGCTGCGCTTTTCGGCGCTTTTTCCGCCTTTTTGGGGGCTGATTGTCAAAGAGCGCTGATTCGTCCGTGTTAACGCCTCGGATAACACGGCTGTGGAAACGACATGCGCCGGCGCCCCACAGAAGCCTCGGCGCTATTGCAGCAAGCTATTTAATGTAGTATGATGATAACACTCAGACGGGAGCGGCATCAAGAAAAATCGGCGACCGCACCGGCTGTTGTCGGAGTCTTCGAAGCCCCATGTCGAGGTCGTAGCCGAAACGCCACTTGATCGCAAGCTGATCATGGACGCAAGATACATTCAAAAGCGGACGGAGTATGATAGCCAAAGCGGTGCATCTGAAAACACCACCGAAGCCTCGCTTCCTTCCTCATGAAGAGATTCCTTCCCCGCTGCCTATTCTCTATGAACCCTTCCTGCTCCTGGAATTTGCCGCCCTGCGGCTGTCTCCGGTTTATTACGGACTGGGAGTTCCCGCAGGAGATGGAACGGCAGTAGTCATCATCCCAGGTCTTATGGGGATGGACTTGATCCTGTTTGAACTCTACGGCTGGCTCGCCCGTATCGGCTACCGTGCGTACTTCTCGGGGATGGGCTTGGCGGCCGACTGCCCCAACGTGATGGCGCGGAACCTTGCGGCGACCATTGACCGGGCCTACCTGGAGACGGGACAGCGGGTGCACCTGGTCGGGCACAGCCTGGGCGGAATCTTCGCCCGTTCCGCGGCGGTTCGAATGCCCGACCGCATCGCCTCCGTCACCACTCTGGGCTCTCCTTTCCGGGGACTTGTGGCACACCCGCTGGTGCTCACGCTGGCCGACCTGGTACGCCGCCGGATCCGCGGACAGTACCCGAATCCGCCCCAGGGATGCGCGACCAGCCGGTGCTCCTGCGCGTTCGCACGCTCCCTCCGCCGGGAATGGCCAAGGTCTGTGGCGCAAACCGCCATCTATACCCGTACGGACGGGATCGTCGACTGGCGCTACTGCCGGACCGGTGACCCGAAGGTGGACGTTGAGGTTTCCGGGACGCATATTGGGCTTATCTGTAACTCGGCAACCTACCTGTGCATTGCTGAGCGTCTGGCTACCGTACGCCGAAAGCGCGGTGGAAGACCATAACACTCCACGCCAGCATCCACAGACAAGCTCGCGCTTGTCTGGGGCACCCGGCTCCGTGTACCGGGACTTAGTGCCAGTTCAATAGCCGCAAGAATCCTTTCCTATTCCGCGACGCCGTAGGTCGAATGCTGAACTGGGATAACATCGAGTTCAAGAAACTGGCGGCAGCTACAGCGCATTCGCAGAACACGTAAGGCAGGCCGTCGCTGAGACTCCGGCTAGGTTGCTAATCATCCCCAAGAAAATTGGGCGCCTAGTGCCGTCGTCGAGTGTTTCCACACCATAGCCATTGCTCTGTAGCGCCCCGGTGTATTTTAGGAAGCAGAGCCAGCGATCTGCTGCGTCCGGCTCGTGCAGATCGCGGAACTCGCGGCAAACATTTGGCGACCTAACCAACATCGCTCCAGCCAATTCACACAGGGCCCGGCATTGATGGGTCTCCTCTGGCGTCGAACCTCCGAGTGACCAGAACTGCCGTCCGCTGTCACCGCCCCATTGTGTCCAGCCGACATGCACGTGGCGCGACAACTTGCTGAACCGATCTGCCAATTCTCTCCAGTCGGAGCTTGTGACCGCTGCAGCCGTGACCTTCGCCGCTGCAAGATGTTCTGCCGCGACTCTCTCCTTCGCCTTATGCTCTTCGCTCCAAGCCGCAAAAAACGCAGCGAATAACGCCAGCAAGGCGACGGCCCAATAAACGCCCGGGCGCACCGCATGCCCCGTGCCTTGCCAAATGCCAATCAGCCCGATGACGAAACCACCAGTCACCAGAGACCCCCAGTGACGGGCGACGGAGCGCACGAAAGTCCACAACGACCGCATGGCAGGAATTGTAGCTCTAACCTTGCCGGGTGCCCCACGCAAGCGGCAGCTTGTCTGGGATTGGTGGCCAGTCCTTGCCCCGAGCCTTACGAGGTACTCCAGCCGCCCTGGGAGTCGCCCTTATCTGTTTACGCTCACGCCGCGTGGGGGAGGCACAACAAACTTGATCTCACTCCCATTCAAGTTGTCGGTGAACTCAATCCAAAGTGCTTGACCGTCCTCTGTGACGAGATTTGCGCCGGTCAACTTCGTAAGTGCGGCCGAGAGCGGCGCACCCGGAGTCTGCCTGAGGATGAGTTTTCCGTTTGTCTGGCGTTTGTTATTAGCCACCACTGTCTTTAATTCATACTCCACGGGGACCGCGGCGTCTCCGAGCTGCAGTTTTCCTCGTTTCACCTGTTCCTCCTCAACCGTCCCACAGTTGTCCCTGTGCAGAGATCGGCCAAACCACACCTTCTCTGCTCCAAGGCACGACCGAGAATTTATGCAACACGAAGGGAAAAGCAAGGGGCCGAAAGACCCCACCCTTGGCAAAACCGGCCAAGGGTAGGGCACCCGCCGTGCCCGTTTACTGCGAATACTTCCGTGAAAGCTGCTCTGCGGAAAGAACTGCCAGCCGCCTGAAGACTGCTTCCGCCTCGGCTTCCTTTTGATCGGGCGGCAGATTCAGGAGCCGCTGGACCTCTGATTCCATTTCCTGCAATTCCGCGGCGGGCGCAATTTCCGCCAACTGTGCGAAGAGCATTTTGTGCGCCTGCTTGCGTTCCATCACTTCCAGTCCGTCCAGGATCTGGCGGTGCGAAGTGCCCTCCCAGATGGCGAGAATCATCGCTTCCCGCAGCCAGCGTTCGGCGCCGTACTCGGCCAGCGTGCCGAGACCGCCGTGGACCTCCATCGCCCATTTCGCCGTATCCACCGCGAACTCGGCCGTCCAGTACTTGGCCAGATGGGCCACCAGCCGGAAGAGATGATAGCGCTCGGAGTAAGGCGGCCGTTCCATCCACACCTGGTCGAGGAGCCGAACCGATTCCCACGCCAGGGCAAACGCGGAGCGAAGCGATTTCAGGCGGTCGTCAAACTGGCGCCGAAGCAGCGGATGTTCGAGAATGCGTTTGCCGAACGCGGTGCGGCACTCGCCATAGGCGAGCGCATCCGCCATGGCCCGTTGCGCCAGCGCAACACTTACCACGCTGTTGGCCACGCGGGAAAGGTTCAGGACTTCCAGGATCAGATAGATTCCCGCGTCAGCCGGGCCGAGAAGATAGGCTTCGCTGTCTCGCAGTTCGATTTCCCCGGTAGGCACGGAGCGAGTGGCAATCTTGTCTTTCAGCCGGCGGATGAAGCGGTTGAGGCTGCCGTCTTCGTTCTTGCGATAGCGCGGCACGAGGAAGAGCGCCAGCCCGCGCACGCCCGGCGGAGCTCCTTCCGGACGGGCCGCCACCACCGCCAGCTCAGCCGCCGCGTTGCTGGCGAAATACTTGTCGCCGGTCAGCAGCCAGCCATCGGCCCCAGGCCGGGCAATGGTCTTGACGCCGGCGCCCAAATCGGAGCCGCCGCCGATCTCCGTCATCCACGTGGCGCCCTGCCACACGGAATCGTCCTTGCGCAAAAGCTGGGGCAGGAACCGCGCCTGCAATTCCGCGCTCCCGTACTTGGCGAGCGGGACGGCAGTGCCCAGCGACACGGTATACGGGCAGCAAACGCCAGGATCGTAGAACGAAATCGTGTACATCAACAGATAAGTCGGGATGAGCGACTTCTCTTCCAGTGCGCGCCAGACTACGCCCGAGCGGTAGCCCTTCCGCAGCATGGTCTCGTACTCGCGCGGGTAGAGGATTTCATCGACGCGCCGGCCCGACTGGTCGAACATGCGAACCCATGGCGTGCCGGCGCGATCAATTGTGCCGGAGATGGCGACCCCCTCGGTCTTCCACCACTCCTGCTCGGCTGCGAGCACATCGAGGTGCGGAATGGTAGGAAGCCTGCTTTGCGGAAAGGCGAGAGGAGAACGGAGAGTGTCGAGAAGCGCCATGCGAGCGCATGTTAGGCGGCGGGCATGAGCGCGTCAAGCGAACCGGGTCTGGGCTCGATGAGCTAGAACGGGTTGACCTGGGGAAGATGAATCTTCAGCTTATAGCAAATGTAGAGAACCAGGATCGCGCCCAGTGTGGAAAAAATCAGGCCGGCGGGATGATAGCGTTCGTTTGTCGGGCGCGAAAACATGTGGCTAACGCCGCCGCCAATGATCGATCCGATGATGCCGAGCACGATCGTCCAGAAGATGGTCATATGCACATGCATCACCGATTTCGCGATAAGCCCGGCGATTAGCCCAATAAGGACATACCAGACTAAGTGAAACATACTTTTTCCTCCAGCGTTTGCCTTCAGAAGATCGCTGAGTATAACCCAGGGTTGGGTAATTAGGCAGACATTCGACGTCCACCTCGGGCGTCAACGACTCAATTCCAGCAGCTCGGTGCAACATCCGACGCACAAATCCGGCCCGTGCGACTTGAGTTCCTCCAGGCTGAAGATGCCGGTAGCCACGGCGATGACGGGCACGCCGGCGGCATGGGCGGCCTGGATGTCGGACGGGGTGTCGCCGACCACGTACACCACGGCCGCAGCCGAGAGGCGGCGGCGCGCTTCAGCCACACCCCAGCGGATGATGTCCGCGCGCTGCTCGCGCCGGTCGCTGAAGGAGCCGAAGGCGAAGTACCGCCGCAGTCCGCTGGCCTCCAGCTTCTTCCACGCGATCTTCTCCAGGTTGCCGGAAGCGAGGGCCAGCAGCTTGCCGGCCGCATCCAGCCGCTGCACCAGCTCCGCCACCGACGGGCACAGCTCGGGCTGCATGCCGATGGCATTGCGCTCCACTTCCTCGCACATCGCGGCGGTCATCAGCGGCAGCTTCTCGTCGATCTCGGCGTCGCTGACGCCTTCCCGCCGCAGCACCGCGCGGATGATCCCCAGGTCGGTGTTGCCGTGCAGGGGCACGCGGTCGATCTTCGACGACACTCCGAAGAACCGCCGCACCGCGTTGTGGAAGGCGTTGTAGTGGACGCCGTCGCGGCTGTTGAGCAAGGTGCCGTCGATGTCGAACAGGTAAGCGTCGGCCGAGTCCCAGCGGAAGGCGGTAGGTTCCGCCGGCGTGGCCGGAATGCGGGAGTCTGTGTTCACTGTCGCAGTACGAGGCGCTCGATGGCGGACGCCCGCCCGCTCTCCGGGTCGCAGTCGATGACCACGGCCGAGAAGCGCACGTCGCCGGTCGCCGGGTCGAAGCGCGCGGGCATGTTGGTAAGAAAGCGCTGTAGCACCTGCTCCTTCTCCACCCCGATAACGCTGTCGTACGGCCCGGTCATGCCCACGTCGGTGAGATAGGCGGTGCCCTTGGGCAGCACGCGCTCGTCGGCGGTGGGGACATGCGTGTGCGTGCCCAGCACCGCGGTCACGCGTCCGTCCAGATACCAACCCATAGCGATCTTCTCGCTGGTGGCTTCGGCGTGGATGTCCACCAGGATCACCTTGGCGCGGATGTTCTTGAGCAGCGCGTCGGCGGTGCGGAAGGGGTCGTCGTTATCCACCATGAAGACGCGTCCCTGCAGGTTGATGACGGCGAAGGGCGTGCCCTTCTTGGTTTGCCCTTCGTACCAGCCCATGCCGGGCGTGCCCGCGGGATAGTTGGCCGGACGCAGCACGCGGCGGGCGTTCGAGCCGTTGCGTTCGGCGGAGCGGAAGTAGTCCATGATCTCGCGCCGGTCCCAGACGTGATTGCCGGTGGTGATGACGTCGATGCCCAGGCCGAGGAATTCTTCGGCGAGCGAGGGAGTGAGCCCGAAGCCGGCGGCGGCGTTCTCGCCGTTGGCTATCACCAGCTCGATCGAGCGGGTGGCCACTACGTCGGCCAGATGGTCGCGCACGATCTCCCGCCCCGGCCGCCCGAAGATGTCACCGACGAAGAGAATGCGCACGCTTGCGATGGTACCACGGCGCTTCAATCGCGATGGTTAAGCCAAACGCAAGGTCCCTCGACTCGCGCTGCCTCACTTCGTTCGGTCGCGATTCGCTCGGGATGACAATTTTAAAGGTGTCTCGGCGTCCTCGGCGGTTTTGGTTTTTAATCCGCGTTCATCCGCGCTGATCCGCGGCGAAAAAACTTACTTCGCCAACTCCGCCCTCTTCAGGAAATCGTAATTTCCCGCCGAGCCGACCTCCACGCTGCGCACCCGCCCGGAGTGCACCAGCACGTTATCGAAGTACCACAGGTTGACGTAGGGCAGCTCCTCGGCCACGATGCGCTGGATCTCGTCATAATCGCGCTTGCGGCGCTCGCGGTCGACGGTGCTGCGCGCGTCGTCGATCAACTCATCCACGCGCGGGTTCGAGTAATAGCCGCGGTTGCCGCGTTTGGGAGGAAAACTTTTCGACGAGAAGACGTGCTCGAAGATGTCGGGATCCTCGTTGCCGCCCACCCAGCGCAGCGAGAAAAGCTGGAACGCGCCCTTCTGCACGTCGGAGTAGAAGGTGGCAAACTCGAAGGTGCGGATGTCGAGCGCGATGCCGGCTTCCCGGAGCTGCTGCTGCAGCACCGCCGCCATCAGGCGCGTGGATTCCTCGGTCGAGGTGTTCATGGTCAGATGGAAGCGCACGCCGTTGCGCTCGGGATAGCCGGCCGCGTCGAGCAACTGGCGCGCGCGCGCAGGATCGTGCCCGTAGGTGCGCACGCCGCCGTCGTAAGCCCAGTGCTCGGGCGGAAGCACGCTCGCGGCGGGCCGCGCCATGTCGCGCCACAGATAGTGGATCATGGGCCCGCGGTCGATGGCGTAGGCGATGGCCTGCCGAACCCGCACGTCTTTCAGAATGGGATCCCGCAAATTGAAGGCAAGATAGGCGTAGGTCGATCCCGGCGAGCGCATCACGTCGAGCTGGCGCTGCTTCTCGATGGCGACCACCATGTCGGCGGTAAGGGCGTTGATCTCGAGATCGGCGCTGCCCTTGCGGAGCTCGAGGGCGCGCGTGGTCGTGTCCGGCACCACGGCAAAACGAACGCGCTCGACCCGCGCCGGAGTGCCCCAGTACGCGGGGTTGCGCTCGATCACGACTTCTTTATCTTGCTCGAGGCGCACCAGGCGAAACGGACCCGAGCCGACGAGATGCTGGTTGAAATCGGCGCCGCTGCCCATGGGGACGATGCCAATGGCCGGGTTCGAGAGGTTCCACAAGAGCGGCGAATAGGGTTCCTTGAGGTGGAAGATGACGGTTGCGTCGTCGGGGGCGAGGACGCGCTCGACCAGCCGGTAAGAGCCCGCCTTCGGTGTCAGCACGGCGCCGCTGAGAATGGAATCGAAGGTCCACTTCACGTCGCGCGAGGTAAGCGGACGGCCGTCGCTGAAGCGCACCCCCGGGCGCAGGTGGAAGATGTAGGTCACGGGGTCGAGAATCTCCCAGCGTTCGGCCAGTCCGGGCACGAGATTGAAGTGCTCGTCGCGGTTGACCAGGCCGTCGAAGAGCAGGGCGTCGATGCGCTCCGACTGCGCGTCCGTGCCCACGCGCGGATCGAGGTTCGCCGGGCTCGACTCGATAATCATCACCAGCGTGTCGGGCGCGGGCTTCTGCGCGCAGCCGGCGACTGCCATCGCCACCAAGAGGAAGCAGGAAGCAGGACGCAGGAAGCAGGTTTTCCTGCCTCCCGCCTCCTGCATCCTGCCTCCTGTCCTAGGTCGCATATGAAATTTTTCCCAGGATAGCCGGCCGGTGCGCCCCGGTCGCCGCAGGGATGTTCGACGGCCGACGATGCCAGGTCTCATGCGCGAGCAGGGCAAAAGCCACGGCTTCTTTGGCAGCCGAGGGCACGCCGAACTCGTCGGACGAGCGCAGCATGAGCCCCAGCGGCTCGACCTCCGCGCGCAGCATGGCGATCAGCGTTCGATTCTTCGCTCCACCACCGGAAACCACATAGTCGCGAAACGTAGCGCCGGCGTCTCGCCGGCTGTCCTGGCGGCGTCCCGCCGCCAGCACGAACCTCTTCACCGCCTCGCCAATCGAGCGCGCCGTCAGCGCCGTCGCCGTCGCCACCACGTCTTCTTTCCGCGCACGCCCACAGCGGCGAAAAAAATCCGTCACGAACTCGCGCCCGAACTCCTCCCGTCCGGCAGTCTTTGGGGGCTTTAGGCGGAAAAATGAATGTTTAAGTAATACTTTAAGAACTGCCGCGAGCGGCTTGCCCTTGGCCGCAACCCGACCATCGCGGTCATACGGCTTGCGGTAGAGACGCTCCATCGCCGCGTCTACCACCATATTTCCCGGGCCGGTGTCGAAAGCAACGACGTCCTCAGGCGATGCGCCGGCGGGGATGGCCGTCAGATTGGCGATGCCGCCGAGGTTCTGCACAATGCGCCCGACGCCAGCGTCGCGATAGACGAGATAGTCGAGGAAGGGAACCAGCGGCGCGCCCTTGCCCCCGGCGGCCATGTCGGCAGGACGGAAATCCGAGACCACCGGCGCGCCCACGCGTGCGGCGATGATGGCGCCCTCGCCCGTCTGCCATGTCGCCGCGATCTTCTTCCCAAAGTATGGCGATGCCTCGCCCTGATGGTAGAGAGTCTGGCCGTGGCAGCCGATAAGTTCAACCTTTACTTCAGCTTTTTTCTGGGTCGTGAGCACGGCCGCCGCGTAGAGTTCGCCCAACAGGAAATTCAGCCGCGCCAGATCGGCCACGCTTGCCCGCCCAGCGTTCATCGCGGCAAGCACAGCCCGCCGCACCGGCCGCGGGTAGGGATACTCGTGGTGCGCGAGCAGGTCGAAGCGGGTATCGAATCCCGCGCCGCCAATCTCGACCAGGGCCACGTTGATGCCGTCAGCGGAGGTGCCGCTCATCACCCCGGCAACGATCACAGCACCGCCCCCGCCTTATGCACCTGGTCGGCGAACTTCTGCATCTGCTGGCGCAGCTTGCGAACCGTCGCGGCGGACGGCCGCGGCGCGCTGGTCTTCAACTCCTTCGACCTCTTCTTGAACGCCATCACCCGCCGGGCGGCGGCCGCGACCTGGCGCGCGAATTTCGAGTCGTGCTCGGCCTCGCGCACCACCGCCTCGTAGGTCCGCCAGACGTGCGCCTCGTTGTGGCAGACCAGGAACATGTCGGCGCCGGCGCGCAGGGTCTCGACCGCGGCTTCGTCGATGGGCGCCGACGCCTGCACGCCGCCCATTTCGAGATCATCGGAAACCACCAGACCGCGGTAGCCAATCTTGCGGCGCAGGATCTCCGTCATCCACTTGATCGAGAGCGAGGCCGGGATGCCGCTCTTGGTCACCGCCGGATAGGCTGCGTGCGCCACCATCACAAACGCCATCTCCCGGCGCAGCGCGCGGTAGGGATAGAGATCCTCGGCCCACATCCGCTTCCAGGGTTTGGTGATCAGGGGCAGCATCTGGTGGGTGTCGAGATTGGCCTCGCCCAGCCCGGGAAAATGTTTGCCACAGCCCAGCACCTGCGCCTCACCCAAACCTTTAAGGAATTCGCGGGCGTAGATGACCGCCTGCTTGGGATCGTCGGAGACGGTGCGCGAGGTCAACACCGAACGCGAAGCGGAGAAGCTCAGGTCGAGCACGGGAGCGAAATCAGTGTTGAAGCCGAGCGCGCGAACCTCTTCGCCGATCAGGCGCCCGTGAGCGCCGAATATCTTCTTGTCTTTAGTATTGGCCACGGCCTCAGCCGAGGGAGCAGGCGCGATGGCCGTCTTCAGACGATCGACGGTGCCGCCTTCCATATCCACGCAAAGGAACATGGGCGTTCCCACGCTCTCGCCGCAGGAGCGCAGCAGCTCCCAGGTCTGGCGCGCGTCGGTGATGTTGCGCGCGAACAGGATTACGCCCCCGGGCTTGAGCATGACCAGCATCTGGCTCAGGCCGGGCGTGGGCTCCGCGCCATCGAAGCCCATGATGAGGAGCTGGCCGGCTTGTTCGTGGAGTGACTTCATTGGCGTTCGTCAGTCGAGTTTAGTCCATTTGTCATCCTGAGCTTGCGACCGCGTGGGTCTCTTCTTTCGGCCCGTTCTCGGGGCGGCGCGGTCGCAAGCGAAGGATCTTGACGGTGCCGTGCGTGGCCGACGAGCGCCCGCTCGGCTCCCTCTGACAGCATGGGCCCGAATGGCAACCTCTAGATCCTTCGCTCTCCCTCACCTCGCTTACGCTCGGTTCGGGCTTCGCTCAGGATGACAGTCCTGGGAAACACTGTTGCGGCACAGGTCAAGCTGTGCCCTCCCGACTACTCTATCTGCCTCTTCAGCTCCGCCAGCAGGTTCAGCGCCTCCAGCGGGGTGAGCCCGTTCACGTCCGTCTGCTTGATGCGGTCGACAATCTTCTGCGTGAGCGGAGTGAAGATGGTTAACTGCGCCGCTGGCGGAGCGATTTCATCCGAGGCCAGGTGCGCCGTGACCGCGTGCTCCGATTCTTCGTGCTCCGCCAGCACCTCTCTTGCCCGAGCGATCACTTCGTTCGGCAGCCCGGCCAGCTTGGCGACCTCGATGCCGTAGCTGCGGTCGGCCGCGCCCGGCTCGACTTTGCGCAGGAAGACGATCCCGCCGGCGCTCTCCTTCACCGAGACGTGAAAGTTCTTCACGCCCGACAATCGGCCCGCCAACTCGGTCAGCTCGTGGTAATGCGTGGCGAACAGGGTCTTGGCGCGCACGCGGGCGTGAATGTGCTCGACCACGGCCCAAGCCAGCGCCAGGCCATCGTACGTCGCCGTGCCGCGGCCGATCTCGTCGAGCAGGATGAGCGAGCGCGGGGTGGCCGTGTTGAGGATGGCGGCGGTCTCGGTCATCTCGACCATGAAGGTGGAGCGCCCGCGCGCCAGGTTATCGCTGGCGCCGATGCGGGTGAAGATGCGGTCCACGGTACCCAGCCGCGCCGCGCGAGCAGGCACAAACGATCCCATCTGTCCGAGCACCACGATCAGCGCCGCCTGCCGCAGGTAGGTGGACTTGCCCCCCATGTTGGGACCGGTCAGCACCAGGATGTTCTCGCTTGTCGAGTTGAGGAACAGGTCGTTGGGGACGAAACGATCGTTCGACCGCATCAACTCCTGCCGCTCGATCACTGGATGCCGCCCAGCGAGAATCTCGATGTCGGCGGTGTCGTCGAACTGCGGGCGGCAATAGGCGCGGTTCGCGGCTAGATGCGCGAAGTTGGCCAGCACATCGACTTCAGCCAGGGCCAGCGCCGATTGCCGCATGCGGCGGGCTTCTCCGGCGATCGCGGCGCGCAGCTCGGCAAAGACGCGGCGCTCAATCTCGATGATCTTCTCCTGTGCCTCGAGAATCTTGGTCTCGTGCTCTTTAAGCTCGGGCGTGGTGAAGCGCTCGGCGTTTACTAGCGTTTGCTTGCGCTCGTAGTCGGCAGGCGCGAGGTGCAGGTTGGGCTTCGAGATCTCGATGTAGTAGCCGAAGATGCCGTTGAACTTAACCTTGAGCGAGCCAATGCCGGTGCGCTGGCGCTCGCGTTCTTCGATCCGTGCCAGGTACTGCTTGCTATTGCGGCTGAGGTCGCGCAACTCGTCGAGCGCCGCGTCCACGCCCGCGCCGATCACGCCGCCATCAGCAAAGGTGAGCGGAGGCTCGGGGACGATGGTGCGGTCCACGCGCTCGCGCAATTCGGGCAGGTCGTCGAGGGAGGCGGCGAGCGCCTGCAAGCGCTCCGCCTGAAATCCTGCGAGCGCCGCCCGGACCTTCGGGATTCTCGCCAGCGACGCCGAAAGCGTCAGCAGGTCGCGCGGGTTGGCGGTCTCAAGCGTGACGCGGCTGAGCAGGCGCTCGATGTCGAGGATGCCGTCGAGGGCGCGCCGCAACTCTTCGCGTCCGACCATCTCTTTCACCTGCGCTTCGACCGCATCGAGGCGCTGCTCGATATGGGCGGGGTCGATGGCGGGACGCAGCATCCAGGAGCGCAGCAGGCGCTTGCCCATGGGGGTGAGCGTCGAATCCATGCTGCGGAAGAGCGTGACCTCGTCGCCGGAGTTGGCGAACAGCGGCTCGACCAGCTCCAGGTTGCGCACGGTGACGGCGTCGAGCACCAGGCAGTCCTGGCGTTCGTAGAAGCCGATGCGGTCCACGTGCTCAAGCGTCCCGCGCTGCGTGGAACGGACATAGTGCAGCACCGCCCCGGCCGCGGTCGCCGCCGCCGGGCGGTTGGCCAGTCCGAAGCCTTCGAGCGAGAGCACGCCGAAATGGTTTTCGACCAGGGGAATGGCATAGTCGGGGGCGAACACCCAGTCGTCGAGCGGAGTCTCAGTGAAGCCGGCTTCAGTCGAATGCTCTTTGCGTTCGAACAATGGCAGCGACGAGGCAAACAGCAGCTCTCGCGGACGGAGCTGCTGCAGCTCCTCCCAGACGCGGCGCGCGGCATCTTCACCGTGAAACTCGGTGGCGCGGAAGTCGCCGGTCGAGAGATCGAGCGCGGCGAAGCCGGCGCGGTCGCCCTGCGTGGCCACGGCCGCGAGGAAGTTGTTCTCCTCCGATCCCAGCAGGGAATCGGCCACGGTGCCCGGCGTCATCACGCGCGTGACTTCGCGGCGCACCAGCTTCTTGGCCAGGTGCGGGTCTTCCATCTGCTCGCAGACGGCGACCTTGAATCCCTTGCGGATGAGCTTTAGCAGATAGTTTTCCGCCGAGTGGTGGGGCACGCCGCACATGGGTACGGCCACGCCCTTTTCCTTGTTGCGCGAGGTGAGCTGAATCTGCAGCTCGCGCGCGGCCACCACCGCGTCCTCGAAGAACAGCTCGTAGAAATCCCCCAGCCGGAAGAAGAGGAGGGTATTGGGATGCTCTTTCTTGATGGCGGCGTATTGCCGCATCAGCGGCGTGGAGGACTCATTCATGCGCGCGGCTTTCGGCGGATTATAACAAAGCAGTTGCCGGTCCCAGTTGCCAGTTGTCGGTTGCCAGTTGCCAGCGAACCCAAACCTGCACCAAGGCGCCTAGTTGACGCCGCCGCTACGAAGGTGTTTTCCTGTAGTATCAGTTTCTTCGCAGTTGCTGACCGGGCGTTCCGTAACTGGCAACTGACAACTGGGTACTGGCTACTGCTCTTATGGAACTACGCAAAGATCCCATCACGCGCTCCTGGGTGATCACCGGCGACGATGCCGATCGCGAGCCGGAAGGACGGGAGTCCTGTCCTTACTGTCCCGAAGCGCCGCGTGCGCCGCAGGTGATCTCCTCCATGCCCTCGGTGGACGGCGGACCGTGGTCGGCGCGGGCGGTGGTGCATCCGCACGCGCTCTACCACATTGAAGGCGAACCGCTGCGCCAGGGCGATGGCCTGTACGACAAGATGCGTCCGGTGGGCGCGCACGAGGTGCTGGTGGAGAACCCGCGCCACGATCGGCCCCTCTGGGTGGCTGCCGACGCCGAGGTGGCGCAGTTCCTGGCGCTCACGGGCCAGCGCATCCAGGACCTGAAGAAAGACCGCCGTTTCAAATACGTCACCGTATTCAAGAACCACGGCACAGTGGCCGGCCAGGAAGCCGATCATCCCACCTCGCAGATCACGGCTACTACCTTCGTCCCCCGGCGGGTGCTCTACGAGCTGCGTTCCGGCAAGGATTATTTCATGCAGAAGGAACGCTGCGTGTTCTGCGACATCCTGGCCCAGGAGGAGCAGCAGGGAGTGCGGGTGGTGGAGAGCCGCGCGCGTAGTATTAACTAAGTCGAACTACGAATTTGACGCGTCTGATCCACGCAGCGAGATGGGCGATTCGCTCCTTCCCCCCGCCGACCCACACCTCCAAGACCCAAGAGCGCGCGAGCGCCTGCATGTGGTGGCTTATGATTTTGGCATTAAACAGAACATTTTACGTATGTTAGTGCGCGAGGGATGCCGCGTAACCGTAGTCCCGGCCGAGACCACCGCAGACGATGCCCTGGCGCTCAAGCCCGACGGCGTGTTTCTGTCGAACGGCCCCGGCGACCCGGAACCGGTCGACTACGCGGTACGCTCCATCCGGCAGATGCTGGGCCGCGTGCCGGTGTTTGGCATTTGCCTGGGCCACCAGCTTTGCGGACTGGCTCTGGGCGGCCGCACCTACAAGCTCAAGTTTGGCCATCACGGCGGCAACCACCCGGTGCGCAACAATGCCACCGGCAAAGTCGAGATCACGGCGCACAATCATAACTTCGCCGTCGATCCCGACTCGATCAACGCGAACGAAGTCGAGTTGACGCATGTGGACCTGAACGACCAGACGCTCGAAGGCCTGCGCCACAAAACGCTGCCGCTCTTCAGTGTGCAATACCACCCTGAAGCGGCTCCCGGCCCGCACGATTCGCACTATTTGTTCCGCGACTTCCGGCAGATGATGGAGGAGTGGAAGGGATGAGGCAAGCGCTCCTAGTCCTGATAGTTTTTGGAGGACTAGGGAGCACTTTTTCCATTGCCCAAGGGGCCAGCCAAATTTCCTCGTTCGACAGCTATCTGAGTGGGATTCGATCCGGTCGCCATGAGGCGGCGCTCATGCGGGTTGCCGCCATGTGTGGCGTAAATCCAAGTGCCGCGACTGTCCATAACGCAGATCGACCGTATGAAGATTGGAAGCTTGTCAGGAATCTCGGACATGCGCGAGACGAACAGGAGACCGATTTTTTCGCAACTGCCCAGGTTTGGCAGTCCGGTGATAAGACCTTGGTTGAAGAATGGAACATGGATAGTGAAGCGGGCGACGAGATCCGCACATTGTATTGCCTGCACAATCGGGGAGTAATTTACGGCGAGCAAATCGAGTGGTGCTCACCGCAAGAGGAAGGGGCTGACACAGCCAATGCCTCGGGTTGGGCCTATGAAGTGCGTTGGAACGTAGTACAGGGTAAGTTCTTTAAGTCAATCCTTCGAGCGATTTGTAAATCAGCATGAAGAGCCGGTGCCCAAGCCAAAACTCGGCCCGGACGCGCCAAAGGTATTCGGATTGATTCCAGAGGTGAGAATGTGGAGCGACCTGAAGCTGCCCGATGCAATGCTGCAATGAATCGTTTGGACCGAACAGACACCAAGCGGATAAGAAAACAAAAAAATGCCACGCAGAAATGACATTCAGAAGATTCTGGTGATCGGCTCAGGGCCGATCATCATCGGCCAGTCGGCGGAGTTCGACTACTCCGGTACGCAGGCGTGCAAGGCTCTCAGGCAGGAGGGCTACGAGGTGGTGCTGGTGAACTCAAACCCGGCCACCATCATGACCGATCCCGAGCTGGCCGACCGCACCTATATTGAGCCGCTGACCCACGAGTATGTGGAAGAGATCATCCGCATTGAGGCGGAGATGCTGTCTGCCAAGCCAAATCCGGGGAAGTTCGCTCTGCTTCCGACCGTTGGTGGCCAAACGGCACTGAATCTCGCCGTCGATCTTGCCGACACCGGCGTTCTGGAGCGGTACAACGTCGAGCTGATTGGCGCCAAGCTTGAGGCCATCAAGAAGGCCGAAGACCGTCTGCTTTTCAAAGACGCGATGATCCGCATCGGTCTCGATGTGCCGCGCTCTGCGCTCGTGAACAACCTGCGCGACGGTCTCGATTTCTCCGGCAAGCTCGGTTTCCCGGTGCTCATCCGGCCCAGCTTCACGCTCGGCGGCACCGGCGGCGGCATTGCCTACAACCGCGAAGAGCTGATGGAGATTCTCTCCCGCGGTCTCGATCTCTCACCGGTACACGAGTGCCTGCTCGAGGAGAGCGTGCTCGGCTGGAAGGAATACGAGCTCGAGGTGATGCGCGACCTCGCAGACAACGTCATCATTATCTGCTCCATTGAAAATTTCGACCCCATGGGCGTGCACACCGGCGACTCCATTACCGTGGCGCCGGCGCAAACGCTCACCGATCGCGAGTACCAGAAGATGCGCGACGCCGCCATCGCCTGCATCCGTGAAATTGGCGTGGAGACAGGCGGATCCAATGTGCAGTTCGCGATCAATCCGCAAGACGGCCGCATGATCGTGATCGAAATGAATCCGCGCGTGTCGCGGTTGTCGGCGCTGGCGTCGAAGGCCACCGGATTCCCGATCGCAAAGATTGCGGCCAAGCTTGCCGTCGGCTACACGCTCGACGAGATTCCCAACGACATCACGCGCAAGACGCCGGCCTGCTTCGAACCCACTATCGATTACGTCGTGGTCAAGATTCCCAAGTGGCAGTTCGAAAAATTCCCCGGCGCCGATGACACGCTCGGCCCGCAGATGAAGTCGGTAGGCGAAGTGATGGCCATCGGCCGTACTTTCAAGGAAGCGCTGATGAAGGCTTGGCGCTCGCTCGAAACCGGCAAGAAGACCGGCGCAGAGGTGCTGGAGCCGCGCCGCCTGACGCAGATGCTGGTGACGCCGAAGCCAGAACGGCTGGGTTATATTCGTTACGCTTTCGAACGCGCCATGAGTGTGCGCGAGGTGGCTCGCCTCACCAGGATGGATCCCTGGTTCCTGCATCAGATCCGCGAGATTACGCAGGCGCAAGTCGCCATCGCACATACTCCTCCAAAAGATATGGGCGCCGAAGCGATGAGAAGGCTCAAGCGTCTCGGCCTCAGCGACGAGCGCATCGCAAAGGAGTGGAAGCTCGAAGGCCATGCGGGCATCCAGCAGGTGAGGGAACTGCGCGAGGCGCATGGAATCCGGCCTGTGTTCAAGCTGGTGGATACCTGCGCAGCGGAATTCGAGTCGATGACGCCTTACCTCTACTCGACCTACGAGGAAGAGGACGAAGCGCCGCCGACCAAAACGCCGAAGGTCATCATTCTCGGCTCGGGCCCCAATCGCATCGGCCAGGGCATCGAGTTCGACTACTGCTGTTGCCACGCGGCCTTCGCGCTGAAGGATGACGGTTATGAGACGATCATGGTCAACTGCAACCCTGAGACCGTCTCCACCGACTACGACACCAGCGACCGGCTCTACTTTGAGCCGCTTGTTCTTGAAGATGTGCTGGCGATCTACAACCACGAGGCGCAATCGGGGGCCAAGATCGGCATGATCGTGCAGTTCGGCGGGCAGACGCCGCTGAATCTGGCGCAGCGTTTGCTCGAAGCCGGTGTGCCCATCATCGGCACCTCGCCGGAATCCATTGATCTAGCCGAAGATCGCAAGCAATTCGGCAAATTGCTTGAGGATTTGCAAATTCCTCAGCCTCGCGGAGGCACCGCTACCAGCGTTGAACAGGCGCTTGCCGTAGGCGAGCAAATCGGCTACCCCGTGCTGGTGCGGCCAAGCTACGTGCTGGGCGGCAGGGCGATGGTGATTGCGTACGACGCCGATGCCGTGACGCGCTACATGCGCCAGGCCGTCGAATACTCGCAGGAACGCCCGGTTCTTATTGACCACTTCCTGGAAAACGCGATCGAAGTCGACGTGGACGCACTCTGCGATTCGGAAGACGTGCTGATCGCGGGCATCATGCAACACATTGAAGAGGCCGGCATTCACTCCGGCGATTCGTCGTGCGTGCTGCCGGCAGTGGACATCAAGGAGCAGACACTCGAAACCCTGCGCGCCTACACGCGGAAGCTGGCGCTGGCTCTGAAAGTCGTAGGCCTCGTTAATTTGCAATTCGCCATCCAGCGCGACGAGCAAGGCAACGACAGCGTGTACGTGATCGAAGTGAATCCTCGCGCTTCGCGAACGGTGCCGTACGTGTCCAAGGCGACGGGCGTACCGTTGGCCAAGATCGCGGCGCGGCTGATGACGGGCCGCAAGCTGCGCGAACTGCTGCCTGACGAGTTGGCGTCAGGAAAAGATCTTGGAACCGGCGCACACTACTACGTGAAATCGCCGGTCTTCCCGTGGTCGAAGTTCGCGGGTGTCGATACCGTCCTCGGGCCGGAGATGAAATCCACGGGCGAAGTGATGGGCGTGGCAAGCACGTTTGGCGAAGCCTTCGCAAAGGCGCAGCTCTCGGCTGGTCAAATCTTGCCCACGGGTGGCACCGTCTTCTTTACGGTGAACGATCACGACAAACAGGCCGCCATTGCGTTGGCGCGGCGTTACGTGCATCTTGGCTTCAAGATCGTGGCCACGGAAGGCACGGCCAACGCACTCGAAGGCGCGGGCCTGATTGTGGAGCGCGTGTTCAAAGTGGAGGAGGGCCGGCCCAATGCCGTGGACCTTATCAAGGGCGATCGCATCCAGCTGATCATCAATACGCCACGTGGGCAGGACGCGCTCTTCGACGAGAAAGCCATTCGCCGCGCAGCCGTACTGGCGCGCATTCCCACCATCACCACGCTCGCAGCCGCTCAGGCTGCGGCCGAAGGAATTGCCGCCATGCAACGCCATCGTGTGACGGTCTTTGCCTTGCAGGCGCTGCACTCCGCGAACGGGCGCTAGAATTCGGCTCCGATTCGGTGCGGACATACAGTGCAATCGGGAACCGTATCGCGATCCGTCAGCACCCTCATTTACAACTCTACGACCGGAGTGCAACAATTTCAGGCCAAGCTCTGTACTCTCATTCGAATTGCGGTAAAGTAGTTGACTGCCTACTTGAGCTGCGAAGGGGGTAAGAATGGCGCTCATAGAATGTCCGGAATGCAAGAGGCCTGTGTCCACTCAGGCCTCCGCTTGCCCCAACTGCGGCAGCCCCATAAGTGCCGCGTTGGTTGGAAGCAACGCTGGAATAGCCCCAAGCAAAATTGAACCGGCGCGAAGAGCTACGCCACTATGGAAGAAGTTCGTATTTGTCGCAGCGGGCCTGCTTGGGCTTTCGGTTCTCGTCAGAGTTGTGACCTCTAGCTCTAGCAATGGAGACGGCGAACCAGCACAATCCGCGTCTAACGGCGCCTCTAATCCCAGTAGCCAGGAAGCGCTCCCCAGCGATGAGAGTGAATTCATCTCAACAGTGGGGTCGTTTCAGACACGATACGGCGAGGCGGTGAATGAGTTTCAGAAATCTGCCGTTCGCAGAAGTAGGGCCCAGGCCTTCGCTTCAATGCTGCCCAGCCGCTTGGTCGAAAACTGGGTCGGCCGAATCTCGTCGATGGAAACCAATTCGGACGGGAATGGCGTCCTGTCTGTGGACCTCCCAGGCGGAAGTCGAATCAAGGTTGGAACGTGGAACAACGCGCTCTCCGACATCGAGGATGATACCCTCATCCCTCACGGATCCCCGCTTTATAACCAAATTGCCAATCTCGCTGACGGAGACGTGGTGTTCTTCAGCGGTAGATTTGCCCCCAGCGGATTGGACTATGTCAAAGAGTCGAGCGTTACCGAAGCAGGCTCCATGGCTGAGCCGGAATTCATATTTACATTCGTGAGCGTTGGCAGACAGCCAGCTGCTGCTCCAGAGGAGGCCACTCCGCCCAGCGCGAATCCCATTCCTAGCACGGAAGGCGAAACACAACAGCCCGACACGTCAAACACAACTAGCGAACAGCCGACACCTTTTCAGACGCCTGCTCAGCCGAGCCAATATGGGAACCCCGGCGCTGTCCCGACCGCGCCGCCTACCGAGCAGGCCACGCCCGCAGGAGCCCAAACGGACAACCAGATCCAGACGAACGTCGTGCACGCCCTCGAGGCTAACAGCGCACTGAAAGACAGTCTCATCACCGTAGCCATCGCTCAGGGCGAAGTTACTCTCTCCGGGACGGTGCCGAACGAGTCCTGTCGTGAATTAGCGGAGCAGATCGTTAAGTACATGCCTGGAGTGACCAAGGTCGATAACAACCTGAGGGTCGGAATTTCGCAGTGATCAACACGCTATGTGATTGTCGACCTCGCCAGCGTCGGGCTACTCGCCCCGTCGAAAGCCGAGCTTCGCGCCAATGGAGTAGCCGAAGAGCGCGACGGCTGGCCAAGTGCCAATGAACGGACCGTCATTATCAATGAGTCCGCTGGGGCGAGGCAGGCTGAAGAAGGTGCGCGTCAGTTTCTCCGTGGCCTCGCATTGGAAGCATTGATTTGGCCCGGTCGGCATGTCCAGAACCCACAGGCAGACGATCAGGAACCAGACCACGCCGAGAAGCCAAACCAAAGTCGCCATTTCCGTGGGGTGGACGCGAGCGACGAGAAACCCGACGACGAGCGGCACGGCGGCCGACAAAAGTAGAATGGCAAGTTGCGGCACGCCAACGGGATTGATCAGATAGCCGAGCAGCATCAGCCCGATCCAGGAGCCAAGTGCCAGGAGCGCGTGCAGAAAAAAGGACAGCGCCTGCGCCGAAAGTTTGGATGTGCTCTGTTCTTCGAGTTCCGTTTGCACCGACGAGCCCGCCATCGCCGCTCCTGAATGGAAAATTGCTGTCTGGTTTGCGCCGTATCTAACCACTTACCATACACCGCCGTCGCCAAGCGAAACAATTGCGGCGGCGCGGAGCAGGGAAGAGCGTCGCACGACCCTGATGGGTTCTACAATAGAAAGATGCTGCTGGAAGGCGTTTTTGCCGCAACCACCACGCCGTTTTACTCGGACGAACGCATCTATTACCGCAAGATTGAAGCCAACATCGCGCGCTATTCGCGCAGTTTGCTGGCAGGGATCGTGGTTTTAGGCTCGACGGGCGAGGCGCCGTTGGTCGACGATGCGGAATCGCGCGAGGTTCTGCGTGTGGCCGCCGAAGCCGCCCATCCGGAAAAGGTTTTGATTGCGGGCGTTGGCCGGGAGAGCGTGAAGGCGACGCTCGCACTGGCCGATGCGGCGGCAGAGTTCCGCTACGATGCGGTCCTGGTGCGGCCGCCCAGCTATTACGCTGGGCAAATGTCTTCCGCTGCCGTGCTCCACTATTTTCGCAGCATTGCGGACCGCTCTCCTCTTCCTGTCGTGCTCTACAACATTCCCAAGTGCGTCCCGTATCAGATTCCCGTCGAGCTGGTCGGGGAACTCGCCGATCATCCCAACATCATCGCGATCAAGGATTCGTCCGGCAAAGTGGAACGCATTGGGGAGCAGGTTGCCGCCGCACAGAATGCGCCGCGCCGGATGGTTCCGGTGACCCAGGTGTTTGAAGCGGCGACGGCACGGATGCTTGAGCCGCGCGCCCAGGCGGAGGGTAGTTTTGTCTCTGTGGGCGATCTGGCCGGTGGCGCGGCAGTTGCCACGGCTGCGCCTGCCGTTGCCATCAAGACCCGCAGCAGGGAAGTCGGGTTCCAGGTGCTATGCGGCTCGGGGAGCACGGTATTGGAATCGCTGGAGGCGGGAGCAATGGGTGCGATTCTTGCCTTTGGCGCGTTCGCGCCGCAGGCGTGCCAGGAGATTTACCTTGCCTGGAAGGATCACGACCTTGCACTGGCTGCAGAAAAACAGAAGCGTATTGCGAAGGCGAATCAACGGATCGTCGGCGATTTTGGCATTGCCGGCGTGAAGTACGCCTGCGACTTCAACGGCTACTTCGGAGGCCATACAAGAGCGCCATTGTTGGGCTTGACGGCCGGAGAGAAGGCCGAAGTCGAGGCATTGCTGACGGAAATCCGCAACTAAAGATTCGTGGCCTCCCGCCGCCCTGAACGATCCGTCTGCCTGGCCCAGCGTCGAACCCCCACCCGGATCAGAGCACCTCTAGGCAACTGCCCGGATGTCGATCGTCGTTGATGGAGTGCATTTAGACAGAACAGCGAGAACGTCCTCGATTTTCAGCGAGACGCAACCGGTCGTGTACTGATAGGCGTCGGTTGGGGGCCGCATCACGTGCAGGAAGATGGCGCTCCCGGCCCCGGCCACAACCGGCGCATCGTTGTAACCAATTACGCCAAGCACGTCATAAAGTTGGTCGTCCCGCCACATTGGTTCTGCGTCAGACTGATAGGGAAGCGTGACCACCCGGTTGTATGCCACGTCTTCGGGATCGTCGCACCACCCGTCCGTCGGCTTGGATTTGAAGACCGGCAGGCCTGACGAAGGCGCACTGATCCGATCAGCCCGGTAACGCACCTCACGCAGATGAAAGAGCCCGCTTGGCGTGCCGCCATCGCCTTCGAATTTCGAGCTCACGATGCCGGACTTACCGACCATGCACTTGTACGTGTTGCCGGCGAACTTCAGTGTGCCTTGACTGGCTTTAGGTTTGGCTCTGACCTGGATCGTGTTGGTGGAATCAACGATGGTCTGCTTGGCGGGCGTAGACGCCAGTGCCTGGCGGCCCAATCCATAACCGATCGTTCCGCCCAGACCGGCGAGAAAGAAGCGGCGAGTCAAACTCATAATCGACCTCCTCCAAACGAATGGTCTAGTCTAGATTTTTCGGATTCTCCGGTCAACGACCCTCATTGATTTTGGTGGCTATCATGTCTGATAACAGATATTCCCGTTAAGTCGGGGTTGATCCTAGGAGTCGGATCGGGAAGGGCGGGCTAGATATGGCATGAGAATAGTGTTAGAACTCATGGAAGTCAAGCGGTTTTTTTGAGCCTCTCGGCTGGCACCACAACCAGCAACGCTTCGATCCGGTCTCCCTTTGTATTGATCCCCGAAAAAGCCATGGCATGCGATTCCTCTTCCACCGCGGCGCCGGCGGTACGCTGGAAGGCCATCGGCCGCTGGCCTGGCATCAGCTCCTGAAAATTCACCTGCCAGCCCATGCCGCGCAACAGCTCCACGAGCTGATCGGGATTGAGGCCGCCCTTGGCGAGCTTCACGATCGTTGAAAGATTCAAGCTGCCTCCTGGCCGCGTCATTTGGGCGTGCAGGAAACGGCCATGATTCCGGTCGCAGTCCCGTAAAGGTAAACAACCGCGGAGCCCGGCGTCGGATTCGGATCGACTGAAAAGCCCACGTTTGGCGAGCTGGTCCCTTGCCAGGTCCCGAAGCATTTTGACGCGTAGAAAATCAGCGGTGAGCTGACGGTGGCTGAAGCCGTACCGGAAAAGCTGACCTCGCCAACGTACCGCGGGAGCGTCAGCGGGCTATAATCGTTTGTCACCGTCGCGCCGTTCCAAACATAGTGAGCGGGATTCGGGTCATCTGCAAAAAACCCATTAAGATTCACGTTAGAGTTACTAGCCGCCACCATCGGCGCAACTCCGCTGTAGTTTGCCGCGTAGATCGACAGGCCAGTGACGTTGGTCGAATAGCTCAGGCTGGCCGGACCTTGCAGAAACACTCCCGCGCTACCCCCGTAGGTCGCATTTTCGCCGTCGATGTCGTTGACGGTGATCCCCTGATAATATTGCGTATCGTTTGTCGGTTGCCCTATGGTCACCCGGTCCTGTGCGATGTACCCGTTCGGATATGAGATGCCCTTGATATGGTTAAAGGACAGTTGATCGACGTAAGAATGGGTGCCGCAATCGGAGGCCGCACCGGGCGAACAGGCCACCCACACCGGGAACGGAAAACCGACAGACGAGGGGTATCCGTTACCCGCATGGATGGGATCTGAGATCAGCGATTCGAGGACAACGCCGGTCACCGAGGAACTGATACAGGGGCCCGATGCGTTCACGCAGCTTGGCGCATAAATCGCCAGGCCATGCGATTCGCCGCTGCCCTTAATTGCCACTGTCGCGCTCGAGCCCGCGCCCTGCGTAAGCAGGAAAGGCGACGCCGGTCCCGACACCCACTCGCCCGGCTTGAGCGCAACGCAATCATCCGTAACGTCGCATTCGACGCGCGCCGTGACATTGTTCCACGGCCCTTCAAAATCCACGCAGTCCTTGCCATAGCCGGAATACGAAAGGCATTTTGGGTGCTCCACATCCACGTCGTTCACGTCCCAAAAAACCATGTGCCAACTCGATGTACTATCCGGGTCAACCCAGTTCCCGCCTTCCACCCTTACCCGGTTCGCGTGGCCGATGCCTAATTTCACCGGCTGCTGCGATCCGGCGCCGCCGGCGTTCGTGATGGAAATTTCCCCGGCCACAATCCGCAAATCATAATCGCGCAACTGCTCCGCACATGAGAAATTTCCGGCCGTGATGCCTGCGCCCGTAGGAGCCGCGACAGTGATAGCCGTGCCGCTGCCGACATTTGCAATCACGGTGTCAAGATCGACGCCGCCGCCGAGGGCGCCCGCGCATGAAAAACTTTCGCCAACGTCGCCATCGGGAGCGCCAGCATACGCAGTGTTTGTGAACGATGCCGAGGAACAGGAAATCGCCGTGGACCCCGCAGTGAGCGCGCACGTGAAAGGCGTGGTCGTGGGATTCAGCACCGCATTGTTCGTGATCGAAAATTGCGGCATGGCCGTCGCAGTGTTCGACAGAACGGACGTGATGGACTGCCCCGCCCAATCGAGGGTATCGCCGGAGAAAAGAACAACCGAACCGAGATTTTGGCAAGGGTGCGCCGTGGTATCGATTGTCAAATAAATATTTTCCGCCGCGAGAGCACCATTGATATTCGTGGTGTCGGTTGCGCCGATCCCCGTACACGGATAAGAAACAGGCCGGGCGGCTCCGCTCGCACACGCTGATGTGCTCGTGCAGTTCAGGATGTACTCGCCTATCGCCGGATTGCTGAGCAGGTTGGATACCGCCGCCGCCACCGTCGCCGCGCCCGTGCCGCCATTGGAGAGTGGAACGATACCTGCTGCAACAGCCAGTGAGGGTGTGGACGCTGGATTTGTCACCGTTGGAACTAACCAACTGGGCCATGAAAGAGACGGAGCAGAAAAAGTAGTAACCCCGCTTCCTGCTCCTCCAATAGCATCGGGAACGCCATTCACGCACACATATTCCTGAGTATTTGGCCAGCCTGCCAAAAATACCGGCAACGCCCCAGAGCAAGTTGATGGAACCGTGGGATAGTACACCAGGCCGCCGTAGCTTGGGTTCACAACCCACTGCCACGCCAGATTGTAGTAACTGCACGTGTACACGGTGTACGGGTTCGTTCCAGTTTCCGTGTAGAGTTGCCCTGCAATCATCTGGCTGCACGTCGGCGGCGGCGGCGGAGTTGGGCCGCTTGACTGCGCACAAACGACGGCAGGAAAGATCATGCAACCGAGATAAATAAGTGCCAACAAAATGCGCTTCATGCGAATTCTCCTAAATGCCAAACGATACTTCCGTCCAATTGCTGATACTTGCAGGCGGTGACACTGTCCCGCCAACCGTTTGAATAGCTATAACCGAGAACGTTGATCCTGATGGAACCCAAAAACCAATGGAGCAGTCGCCGTAGGAAAAGTTCGTGATCCCGTTTACCGGCCCTGGACTGCCGTCGATAGTAGATTGCAATTCATAATTGCGTCCTGTGTTGTCATTGTTCGGACCAGTCATTGATACTTCTTCAAAAACAGCCATACCAGTGCTGTTCGTGTATGTAACTCCAGATAGGTAGGTGCCCGTTTTGCTGGTTCGCGTACACTGTAGTCCTGCGCTGATAGAACCGCTTGCCGCTGCTGTCACGCGCCCCTTTGCATCGACGGTGATATTTGCTCCAGTGTAGCTTCCCGGCGTCACGCCACTCGCTGCAAGCGTTGCCGCCGCGCTGCCCGGCCCCGTCGCGGTAACGTCTCCGGTCAAGGCTGTTATTGCATTTTCGTCTGCACTCGCCCATCCCGCCCCGCCTGTGTCTGGGTCGGTCACGTTATTGTCTACCGTGCTTACCCAGTACCCCGCACCGCTGGCCATGAGCACGCGAGCGCCTTTGGGGTATCCGCCTATTGCAGTCGAGAATGCGGAACTATATGGGAATCCTCCACCCGCACACATCCAAACATCCACGGCAGACATTCCGTACAAAATCCCGTTCATGTCAGCCTTCGTGGGAGGAATGCCACCCGACGATACCGGAGTCGCGCACAGAGGAGGAAAGCCATCGGTGTAGCTTGCGGCTCCTGGTGTTATTCCAATCTGCGAAGGAACGGGAATAGGATTGGTTTTCGACGAATCCCCCGTCGCCCATGCTTCTACGATTTGTGCCGGCGCCTGACTTAGCTCCATATTTCCCCTTTACGCCACTGCATACGGATTTCCTGCTGGCATGAATGGTGCCTGATTGAACGGGGCTGCCCACGCGGTTCCCATCTCCGCAAACCCAAACACAGGAAAAACCGTAGTCACTACCCAGCCGCCCACTCCAGCAGGACGAAGAAAGATTCCGCTTTGCGTTATTATGTCAATCTCGAACTGCTGTAGCAAGAACTCAAATTGGTACTTGATCTCCATGTTGCCCAGATCGTTGACGTAGGCTCTGCCGTAATCCCCAATCCAGTCCGTAAGCAATGTGTTTATCGATGGGGACGTGGCAATCGAGATGTTGCTTAGGGCTTTGAGAAGGATCAACGAGCGAAACTGAGAGTCCGTCAGAACCGTTGCAGGGTCCGTGGCGATCACACGCCCCACTCCCACGATGCGACCCCAGCCGTCGAGGAAAACTCCTTGGGCTGTAGACACTTGCCAGCACCAAATCAGAAAATTGTCGATGTCCCCGGATGGATCGATGGCAGCGTTCATGCTTTCGAGCAGGGACACGATGGCTTCGCTATTGGCGTACTGCGAAAGAATCGTGCTGTCGAGATTCATCATGAGGCAGTCACCGTAATTCCCGATAAATCCAGCGTGGGCACTTGATCGATTCCCATCTGGCATTCGTATCCGGATGGCGAACTTGTCAGGCCCACGAAAATGCTGATGAGCGTCACGCCCGGAACGGCGTTCAAGACCGCCGCGTAGTAGCTGCTGGCGAGGATCAGCGAGGCAATTCCAGCAGGAGTGTTTCCATTTTCCCCGTTGAACTGCGCGATGATCGCATTCTGAATCAGCGTGGCATAACCGGACGGCGGAGCAGGCGATGCGGCGACGTTGACAGCGAAGTAAACTGCCGTCGCTCCAGGCACGAGAAAGCTCACCGCGTAGGCCGGTTGAGGCGCGGCGTACCGCGTGTCGTAAACCGTGACGGTTTCAACTGAGCCGTCCCCGGCGGCGGTGTTGTAGCTGCACCCAGCATCTTTGAATTGCCAGATGGCTTGGGCGATGGCGGCTGCTTCGCCACCAATGACCGCAACGAAAATCGAGTGTGGGGCAAGCGGGTAATTTGTCGATCCATAGTTCACCGTGTTCCCTGATGGGTTGTCGATCACATAGCAGTTGAGAACCCCTGAGACGGCGTAGACTGCCGCAAAGATCGCATCCGTCGTGCCGTGGCTGTTTGCGGCAACCGATGCCTGACGCCGAAGCTCGAACGCCTGCGAACTCTCCACATTGGATCCAAGAATGCCCGCATCCGCATTGGTAACCGTATCCCAGCCGGGAACCGTCTGGTAAATCTGCGTGAGCGTGCTTCCCGCGCACGGAATAGGCCCTGTGGCGAGGTTTGAGAACTCGGCGGGGATTGTTCCCCCCGAACCGATTGTCACAGCTCCTAGGAGCATGTAGACGTTCCCAGAGGTATCGAGCGCCAGCACGCCAGCGGGAATGTAGGTTCCCGGCAATCCGCCAATAGTACAGATCACCACCGTCGCCGTCGCCGGCTTGCGGGTCATGAAGTAGATTTGGCCGATAGCGTCCTGAAACCGTCCCTGTGCATATTGCGGATCTACCTGGTTCGCCACATACGCGATTTCGCTATTCTTCTGTGCGACGATGGCAGTTTCACTCGTGGCGATCTGGCCCTGGGGCGTATTAAGCGCAGGATTAACTCCTCCGCCAAGAGCCGAATCGATGTCCGCTTGCGCGCCTGTCAGGATCGCCGCATCAGTGGGCAACACTACACCCTCTGGTGTCCAAGCAATCGGCGGGATGGCTGTGCTGGACATTGTTGCCTCAGAAATTGACCGTCGTGGTCGTTCCGTCAGATGTTGAAAATTGAACCTGCCCGCTGACTTGGCGATTCGTAAAAGAGGTGATGACTGTGCTGGCAGTCACAACACCGGGAACCGTCTTGGCGGCTGCGTTCATTGCTTGGATCACCGCAGACTGAGAAAACGGCTGGCCTAGAAAGTCCTGCCAATAGGGAACGCCAAGAGTTGTGTCGTAGTAGCATTCTCCGAGAAACGTGCGGATTGCGCTCGCAACATCCTGAGCAACAGCGTATGGAGGATTTGCGAGCGCGATGTCCCCATTGCTGTCGAGCACCATATCCCAGGCCTCGGTATCCAGCAAGATCGTCGAAAGTGGCGTACTCGTTGCGCTCATACCGGCACCCCTGAATCCCCGCTACCTGTTGTCACCCCGCCGTGGATGTGCGTATGCACGCTTGTTCCATCAGCGGTCACATCCCCTGTAACCGTAAGCGTCTCCGCCATCGTAGCAATACCACCGATCTGACTCAAGGCTCCATTTAGGACAATGTTCGGAGCCTGCAAGGTGATGGTTCCGGGCGAAACAATGGTAATTCCATCTGCCGTGAATTGCAGATATTGGCTCGGAACTGCGTTCAAGCACGCCCCCGAGATAGAGGCCGTCCGAGAAGTCGTGCGTTCGGTAGCTGCCGGGATTCGCTTGCGCCTTCGTGCTCTTGACGTTCGTGATATCCCGGCTGGCAAAGACTGCTATGCCAATGTCTCCCGGCTGCGGATCCATGATGACAGCATTGGCGCCGCCCTGAAATCGAAGATACGGAAGGCTGTACATCGTGACGTGAGGAGTTGGCACGCCCTGCGAGTTGATCTGGTTCACCAAGATCAGCACGTCTACGGTTCCCACCGGGGAGACGCCGCCATCGTTGGAGCACGCCTGCACCTGAACAAGCGTGGCCGTCTGCACTTTGGCGAGCGCCTGCTGAATGACAAACATGAGATTGTTGTAGACGCCCCACAGAGTAGAGGGCTGCAACATGCCTGCCGGGTTGGTAGTTGAACTCATCAGGGCACCTGCAAGCTGGCGGCTATGTTAGGCGACACCGCGTTTATCACGCTCTTCCACGGACCGTCTTTTGTTTGGCTGGACAATTGATGAGCCATCGACACGACCGTCCATGTACCATTTGCCTTAGGAATAGAAGACTGCACTTGCACCGGACCTCCAAAGACGATCCCCGGATTAAATTTTGTCTCGAAATTTACCCCGGTGCTGTTGAATAGCGGATAGCCTTCAAGGCCACTTTGCGGGGATACGAGCGGTGTGATTTGCATAGTTCTCGGAACTCCATACGGCGCAATGGCGAGCGTGTTCGGGCTGGTGCAATCGAGGTACATCCAAAATTTGTACATTTGCATCAGCGTCCGGGCCTGCTCCATTGGGGTATTGCCTAAATATGTTCCCTTTGGAACTGTCACTGATACGCCGTTGTTTTCAAACTGGAATCCCATGAGAGAGGCAATCTGCTGCATGACAGTATCGATATCGGTATCGGACTGAATGCTAATCGGAGTTCCGCTGGTCACGAGCCAAGTGTAGCCTATCTGTGCTTCGATCATCAGGTACACTTCGGGCATCGACGTGTACACGCCCCAGCAATTGAGGATGATGCCGTTGTATACGAGCGTTTCTTGCGAGCCATCAATTGCAAAAACCTGGATTTGATTGAACGCAAATGAGGAAGAGGATTGGCCTGAGGACGGAGTGCTTATCAAAAGCGAGTCCCAAAGTGTGCTTGTCAGCGTGTTCATGTCGCTGGCCGTCATGCCAAATATCTGCGCATGAAGCGTGCCCATCATCGCTCCGCCTGCGTTCTCTATATTCACCGCCGCGCGTAGACCTTGGATGGTGATGGTATTGCTCCCAGGCTGTCCGGGGAATGAGGCGTTGGGCTGGCCCAGTGTGATCTGGAAGCGCAAGTCCTTGATATTGGCGAAGCTAGACTGAGACGCCATACGCCTCCAAGTCTGCCGCATCAAGATAAAGCAGCACGAACCGCGAACCTAGCCCGGTGTAAATGGGATCGCTAGACCCTTGCGTGTCGAGAAAGATCATCCACCCCGAGAAGCCGAGATACGCCGTCGGTACAAGCGAAACCATGTTCTTGCACTGCACCGCATAGGCAATGGGGACTCCGTTCACCGCCAAGTCGAGAAACATGCACTGGACTTTGACATAGACATTGATCGCGCACGTCTGCCCGCCAAGCACGATCTGCACCTGCTGCGACGGCACGGGCTGTAGCGGAATCTGCATCATTACTTGCCTACTCCCACAAGCCCGGAAATGCTGTTGGAAAAGTCGTAAAGAAGTGACGTGTTGGGTGCGCTTGGCTGTGTAATGCCGTTATTAACCGGATTTGCGGAGGACGGAGACTGAGGCGACACAACCGGCGTATTCGAGTACGAGGCCGTCACCTGCAAAATCTGCTTTAGAGACACTTCGACCATTAGCAGCGTAGCGCCGCGAACAGCCGAGCGGTTATATGAGTATCGCTCGATGCTATAGCCCGTGTAGCTCGCGTCCGGTGTATAGACGTTGTAGAGATTGGTGGACGAAACCGCCTGATCTATGGCGTAAAGGAAAGCAATCTTTTCTGCGTCTGTTCCGCCAAGCGAAAGCATCACAACCGGATTAGCTGGCTGGAAAACCTTGTTGAAGCTGGCGAAGGCTGCCCCCTGTCCGCTGGCGTTCGCCTCAATCGGGAAGTCGCTGATCTGCATGGACCGCGTGTAGCCCACGGAAAACGTCGATAGCGTTCCGCCCTCAGTCGGAGTGTAAAGCGGCTGATTTGCAGGGTAGGTAAATATGCCCCACGGAAGCTCGTTAGATGATTCGTTCGGTGCAGGATTCCCGCTCGCCACGGCGATGTTGATCGCAGGCGTTCCCGGCGCGGTGCGCGGGATCGGAGGCACGCCAGGATAGGCCGGGACGTCGGGATAAGGGATAGTGGGCATCTACTGTAACCCGTAATTCTGCTGCGTAAGCAGCGTTGTCCAGTCCATGCCGCGAGCCATCGAAGGCGTTGTCGGCAACTGAGCTCCACCGCCTTGAATGTTCACCGTTCCGATGTGGGTAGTCTTGCTGTTGTCCGTGTTGGAATTGCTTGTATTCGACGAAGCCGCCACGCCCGCAGGAACAGACGAAGCCCCCTTGAGACCATTCAAAAGAGCAACAGCGTAATCTCCGCGGTTAGCAGATTCCCCCATCGGGTCTTTGGGACGTTCGAATTGTTTAGTTACAGCAGAAGCTGCATAGCGTGGACCTACTGTTTTGCTCGTGTCGATTCCAAGCGCCTTCATCTCGATAGCGGCAAAGTCTAACTGCTCAGCAGCGTTTGCCTGGGAAATATCGTGTCCGTAAAGTTTCTTGAACGCCGCTTTTCGCGCTGCGTCATGCCACTGGAAGAGCCCGAAGGATGTCCCGTTGTCGCCTACAGCTTTTGGGTTTCCGCTGCTTTCCGAGTTTGCCGAAGCTGCCATAGCAGCGGCCCATTCCTTGCTGTATCCACGGTTTAGGTAGTATTGCTCAATATCCTTTCCGGTCAGGTTGCCTTTGGCATTTAATCCCCGTTCATCGGCTGGATTGATTTTGATTCCTAGCAGTCCCGGCAAGGTCATGTGATTCCAGTACCACTCTAGCCCTTTGCCGACTGCGTTTTCTGGAACCTTTACTCCATGAGCGGCAAGCCACTTTCCGAAAGCGCCTGTTGCCTTCCCAATCTTGTCTCCCAGCCAATCGAAAGCGTCTCCCGCTTTGCGCACATTCTTTTCAAACCCGGTCCAGTCAAATGCGCTCTCTCCACCTTCCGCCCATACCTTGTAATCGTCCCAAAGAAGCAAGATCGCTCCCGCAAGAGCCGTGACGATCGCCTACGACTGCCAGAACCGGCCACGCAGCCGCGATAGCGCCCGTCAAGGCTGTCCACGCCAAAGCAACCGCGCCGACAGTTGCCGCAATGCCAGCGAAGGCTCCAAGGGCCGCTGCAACCCCGGCAATGATAGCCACAATCTTCTCGTGGCCCTGCGCCCATGCCCCAATGGATTTCAAAATGGAAAGGAACTTCTCCAAGGCCGGAGTGACCATCGAAAGCAGGTCATATCCGATTTTGGCAAACTGAAGGCCAAGATCTGTCATCTGCTTCTTCAGTTCCACCGCCTGCGCTGTCTCTTTTGCGGTAGGGGCGAAGCCTTTAGTGACACTGAGTTGGGATGAAACTTCTTTGGCGCCCTGTAACAGAAATGTCATTTGGTCATAACTGAGGCCGTAAGAAGTTCCCAAGCCAAGCGCGACATTCGCCGGCATGGTGGAGAACCACTTCGCCAAGCCCGTCATCATTTCGTTCGGTGATCCGAGCCAATTGATTCCCGCGCGAGCGAGCAGCTTGATAACAGGCGGTTGCTGGCCTGCCTCTAGCTGCCCCGGAATTTCGCGGAACATGGCCGCTAGGCTTTGCAGGGCATTCCCGATGCCGATGCGCTGGCCAGCCGCTCCCAGCGTAAAGAGACTCTGCGCAGTCATCGCCAGATTTTGAGAGAGAAAATAGAGTTGCCGGTTGGCTTCTATCGTGTCCTTGACAAATGCGCTTATGGCTACGGAGCCGCCGATGAGCGCGAGAAACGATCCCATCTTTGCGCCAAGGGTAGAAAGTTCCGATACGGTGTCTTTGGATGCCTTGCCGATGCCCTTAACGCCGCTCTCTGTCTTACCGGCGGCCTTCTCAAGTTCTTGCAGTTTTTTGCGAACGCCGGGGGCTTTGGCGTCCATGTCTTTTGTGTCGAGGCCGAGAGAAACGACCAAGCTGTCGATAAGTGTGGCCGTATCATCCTCCCTCGTTTGCGCTATCTATTGCAACGATCTCCAGCAGATCGTGAGCGTCCTGAATCCCGTAACACGTCTGCAATTCATATAGCGTTGCCAGGCGATGCCCCACAACAATACCGATCACTTTTGAGACGTTCTGGTATTCGGCTTGTGCTTTGCCGTCTCCAGTATGCCGCCGAACGATTCTGAGAGGCCGGCGGCGACCGAAAAATCCAGATGCAACGAAAGCACCCGCCATTTCAAAAGGAGTAACGTCTTGACTTCCTCCACGTCGCTTTCGATCAGCGTGCGCCTCACCTCCGGTCGCTTCTTGTCAGGCTGAATCTGAATGCACTCCATCAACTCATCGAGCAAAGGCTTGACTGTGGCAGGATTGAGAGCAAATAGCTTCTTCAGTCCGATCTCGGCCAGGGCCGCCATGCCAAGCTGCAAGGCACCGTCGGGTATTTCTACATTCGCGGCGCCTAGCGCAAGCATGACGCGGATCGCCCAATCTTCGGCTTTGGTCGCGGCCATTTCCGTGAGCAGGAACGTCTTGTTCTTATCCCGGCCTTCCGCTTCGATGGTAAAAGTTTCTGTTTTGCGCATTATTTACCCCGATCACGCTGCTACGATGCTCCCCCAGGACACACCAAACTCGCGCATGGTGAGAACCTTACCCGCCGACGCCACGGAGTTGTAGTCCTCCAATGTACCTTTGTTGCACACGTAGGACTGGCCAGTGGCCGGAAGATCGATGGTTGCGTTGATGTAATACACATCCTTCGCCGCCCGCTGTGCCGCCTGAATCGCCTCGAAGATTCCCACGCTCGGAGAATCCGCCTGGAAAGCATAGGTCTGCTTGACGGGATTGAATACGAGGCCCGCGGTCTTGCGACCATCAACGCCGATCTGCGTCTCTGTCACCACAACCGCCGCCGTGTCCCACGCCTTGTCGGCGGAGTAGCCTTGAAGTTGCACCGGGGTATCGAACAGTCCCGGCACAGTAAAAGTAACCACCGAGTTGGCGGAGGTGATAGTTGATGCGCCCCCGGTTACAGCATTAACGAAACTTCCCATAAATCACCCCTTAGAGAATGTCTACAGAATCCATCGTAAACTGCTGAATCGCGCCACCGTCTGTGTACCAGAGATTGATAATCGGTGTTTGCCTTGCATTTCTCGCCTCTGCGCCAGGATCGAGGATTTGCAGGTAGTAGCCGTTCGCCGTTATGGTCGAAGCACAGTTCACGCCCGCCGCCTGATTCACCGCAGCCGCTTGCGTACCCGAGAGTGTAACGCCGGTCTGGATCACGCCATTGTTCAGCGCGTTATTGATCGGCCCGTTGTCGGTTGCACTACCTGAATTGTTCTGGCCTACGAGCGCGGCGCGAATCAAACCGTATCCAGTTGGATCGTACGGAATATCGTTGACCGTCGTGTACAGCATCAGCAGGGCTAGTTGCAGTTGAGCGCTGAGCCAAATTTGATCGATGTACTGATCGGCCCACGGGAAGTCTCCCGGCATGTTGCCATTGGAGAAGAACGTGAATCCCTGATTGCGCGAAGCAAACGCTCCGTAGCAACTGTAGCCATTGGCGAGAAGATTCGTGTAGGTCTGAAGGCTTGTGCATGTCGGCGTGACTGCTGCGGAATTTGCGCCTTTGCCTGCCAGCGTAATCCGCCCATTGGTCTGCGAGAAGTTGATGGAGGCAATCATGCCTTGTACGAAAGCAGCCGTGTTCATCGTCAACGGACCGAGTGACCCAACCGCCGGATCGCCGCCGATGCACATCACCCCATTCGGTTTGTTCGTTTTGGCCCATACACCGAATGTCCCCGATCCGCCGCTGACGCTGGCGTTGGAATCGCTATCCCACATCACGCCCAGATATTCATCGTCGCTCTCGCTAAACCATGCCGCAAAGAGTTCCTTGTCGGACAATGAAGGTTCGGCAAGGTAACTCATTGTTGCCCAGTTCTGCGACACAGCCACAACGCTATTCATCACGCTTGACGGTGTAGCTGTAGCAACGCCTTGCGAAATCGTCCCGCCAGCCGTTGCTGTCACGAGAAGGTCCTGCGAAAGCGTCCCGGTTGCGAAAGTGATGGTTGAGCCAGGGCCGGTCGAGTCGCTTGTGAACACAAATTGACTGTGAACCGAATCCCATGCGACAGCAAAATTGGGTGTCGTGAAGGCTGTTTGGATTGCAGCCGCCATAAGACTCTGGCTTGCTACTCCAGTAAGATCGATTGACGATGACGTGAATGCGGTTCCGTCAACCGTCAGCGTCAACACCCCGGTAAGCGCCTGCATCTCCGCGAGGGAGTAATTTGCAAAGCTCCCGGATCGCAGAGTGGCAGACGTGGGAGTCGTTGAATTGTACAGCGCAAACAGAAGCGCCGAAGGAAGCTGCGTGCTGTTCTGATAGCCCGCGAAGTAAATGCTGGCGTAGGCGAACTCAGCCGATGACGGCCCAAAGAACGCGGATACTGCCGCTGCGCTGCCGAAGCTCAACACCTCACCCGACGGTACAAGGGTATTTGGCGTAAGCACAAGGCCAGACATCACAAGGCCCGCGCCGCCGGGACTCAACACGCCAGGGATTACATTTGCAATCGCGCTTGCAGGAATCGTCATTGGATCGTCTCCACGTTTTCTACAATGTTCATTTTGAGTGTATCCGCAGATTGCTCCGGGATTACCACGATGGGGTTATATTGCAGGTTCATCGTCAACGTCCACCTGCGTAGATACTGCTCTTCACCTGTGATTAGCGGCGCCTGATGGCCGTCGTCCGTGTACAGCGGCGCGATGCCAGCCGGGAATAACGCGACGGCATAGGCCGTCTTGAATGCCTGCTTGACGCACGCGCACCAATCGCCAGACAGCGGCCCGTAGAAGTCGGCTTGAATCGCAATCCGCTTGGGACCGATAATGTTTCTCTGCTGATACTCGCCCACATACCAACTGCGGGGATATTCGAGGTCTGCTTGCGAAAGCTCCGTCAGTTCGACAAATGGTCCGATTGGAGGCGCTACGCGATTGACCTCAGCCCGAACGATTTGCGCTGCTCCCACGAAGGGCTGTATAAAAGCGCCCAGAGCCTCGATCACCGTATCGACAGCGATAGATGCGAGATAAGGCGTAGGTGCGCTCACGATGGCTGCTCCTGAAGCACAATCAGCGCAGCCGTCCATGTGGGCCACGTCTCAAGAGTTTTTATGACAAGCCAGACCTGCCCTGCGATAGTCACCAGATCTCCGCCTTTACTGTCAGGCCGGATCACGGCATTCAACGGGCTGCGCAGATACAGTTTCCGCATCACCCCTTGAATGTTGAGCCCTTCCACTTGCTTCAACTCGGAAGAGGAAAGCTCTTGCACCTGGGCAAATCCAGAGACAGACGTAGCGTAAGCGGGGACCTGCTTCAACCCGGCACCGATGGAGTAACCAGCGGATGCTTGAATGGAGACAGGGATATTCGGATTCACGACTTCCGCAACACCGTTTGCCAGCCCGTTCAGGTCCATTACTCGCTCACCTTGTAACTCGTAGATTGCAGCATTTGCCCGGTCCAGATAAGAGGCTTGGCCTGTGTACCCGACGCCAGTGTGCGGCCCTTCTTCACATCGCGTTGTGCCTGCACCACGTCCCGCGCGGTGATGTTCTGCGGCTGATTGCCAAACTTGAACCGCAGGCGAAGAGTGGTAGGAGAAAGCGGAGGTGAAGTGAAGTCCGTAATGCTCTGCTTCAACTCTCCTTCAATTTCTTCGCCCATGAAGGCCAGCGTCTTGTGTCCGTCCATCTTGCTACGCTTGAAGTTCGCCAGCCATCATCGCCGGCCACTGTGGAGACTTGTCGCTGACCATCGTGCGAAAGAAGGGGCGAGGCGGCGCGGGAAAGCGCCCCTTATGCCCAAACTCATTCCAGAAAGCAATCGGAGCTTGATCGTTATCGATGAATCCCACCTGTACGGACCCGCGAGCCTTCTTCGCCAATTCCTTGAGCTTGGCCGTCACCGCGTCCGACATTGCTATGCTTCGCCGAGCCATACAGGTGTTTCCTCGGTCTTGCCGTTGATCGTAACCGTTACCGCTGAAACCGTTGGTAACTCCAACTCCCCGTTTTCAATCCGCTCAATATCGCAGTCAAGTTCATCCGTGCCCAGAGATATGCGAACAAAAATCGCATCGGCGATCAATTTATCGGCTCCGGCAGAAACGATGTTCCCATGCGGGTTCCCGTGAATCCCTCCGACCCGAGTCGGCTGCGGAGTGTAAAACATGCCCCGGTAGCAGGTCGTAGCCTGCCAGAAGGAAGCACCATACTGGCTCATTTGGAACCATGCGCCCGTGCCAGGCGTCGGCGTGACGTTCTGGAAGGTAGCACTCACCGTGCCCTGCGTGGCGCTCTGAACGATGCCTACGGGTTTGGGTTGGCCATCTGCGGTCAACACGCCGCCGATGAACGCGATATGCGCCGTGATCATGTTTAATAGCACTGTACGCAGATTCACGTCCTGCACAATGCTGCAATTAGTGTTGTTGAGATAGAGGCCAGCTTCGGCAAACATCGAAGCGAAAAGCGTGGGATTGGCGTTGTATGCCGCCGTGAACTCAGGATAGCGGCCAAGAAACAGAGTCGGGTTCCAGACCGCTATGCCCATTTAGCTCACCGCTTTTTCAAGACGTACCCCATTGATAACCGGAGTCTGCGACATCTGCTCGAATCCCGTCTTTGGCGTATCCTTCGCCTTGGCCGATGCTTCCGAATCGCTGCGAGCTTCAAATACTGCTCGCGTCTTGAGCGGCGGATACCCCACATAGGCTGCTTTCCATGCTGCCCAGAACTCGGCATCCACTTCCGTTGTCGAGTATGGTTTCGGCGGATACCAGATACCGCTATCTGTTTTCTGGCCAAACACCCCGGCAAGTTTCACCGTTACGTTTTTGTTCTGCGGATGCTGCAACACGAGGCCGTTTGGTAGCCGGCAACCAATCAGTACAGTCTCTTTCGCCATTGTTCCCTTTCAAGGAGCGGCTTGCACCGCGCTGAGGCCGCACCGTTGCGGCTCCTGTTTATTGCCGAATCAGTACCCCAAACCGGAGGCCAATAAGAAAGGCCGGAAGATGATCGTGCCCCATGATCCCTGGCTCTGCTTCTGCTTGAAGCTCGAAAGCTCGATCTTGATCGGATGCGAGCGGAGCTTCTCAGTGAAAGCCGTGGTTGCCGTGCGCTGCCCGTCCATCTGGTCGGCGATAAGCTGAATGAACTCGCCAGCCGCGGTCTGATATTCCGGTGCTGTCTCGATCTTCATTTTCGGGAAGTTCTTTTTCAGCATGTCCTGCACGTTGACGTTGAAGTTATTGGTCAAGGTCAGATAGACCTGAGCTTCAGGCGACATTGCCAGCGTCATGGGAGACGCCATGTCGAGTTCCACAAGGCCGTTTGCCTGCGAGACAAGCTGCCCATAGATGGCCTTGATGTCGTTGTAGACGTACACGGCGCCGTCCGGAGATGTGCCTTTTTCCGCCCAGGTGACCAGTCCACCCTGCGATATCGGCGCAATCGGAGCCGACAACGACGGGTCGTTCAGCAACCCGTAATTGGCCAGCCCTTCAATGCCGAAGAAATAGCTCTTGTTTTGGAAGAGGTTCAGCGTGAGCACGGAGGCGGTGCGCTGGCGATTGGCCCAGTCGATTCGCGCCAGACCCATCTTTTCCAACTCGCGCTCACCCCATTGGGTGATGACCTGGTAGGTGTAGGACTGGCGCTGCACCCAGTTCACATTCGCGCCAGCGATGCCCGTCTCGGCATAATCACCGTAGGAGCTAACCATGCCGGTCGATTCCACGATGGGGAACATCGCTGTTTCCAGCGTCCAGTCACCCTTTTTGGTCTCTTCTCCGACAATCTCCGTAGCCTTCATGGGCTTGACGAGAATGTCGATCACCTTTGGATCGATGTAGGTGGACAGGTACGCGGGAATACCGCTGTTGGAAATCGTGACAAGCTCGGGCTGGGCATCCACGCCACCGAGAAGAACAGCTTCGCCCTGCTGCGCGAGCACGACTCGGCCAAGGCCGAGGCCCTGCTCGTCATCACCGGCGACCGGGGCCTCGCCGGCGCCTTCAACGCCAACGTGCTGCGCGCCTGTTTTGCGGCCGACCGCGAGCTCGAAGGCAAAGGACTCGATCGCCGGCTGCTGGTCGTGGGCAAGAAGGGCATCGGCACCCTGCGCTTTCGCGGCATGACGATCGACCAGTCGTGGTCGGGCAAGAGCGACCGGCCGACCTACGCCGACGCCGAAGCCATCGCCCACCACGTCATCGACCTCTACACGAGCGAGCAGGTCGACCGCGTGCGCCTCATCTACAACCACTTCAAGACGCCGATCGAGCAGACGCTCATGGACGTGCAAATCCTGCCCATCGAGCCGCAGGAGATCTACACCGAGGATCGTGAGCGGCCGCTGGTCACCTACCTCTACGAACCGGAGGACGGCGCAGATCTTCGCCAAGCTGCTGCCCCGCTACGTCGAGATCGCCGTCTTCCGGGCGCTGCTCGAGTCGAGCGCGAGCGAGCAGGGCGCCCGCATGACCGCCATGCGCAACGCCAGCGAGAGCGCCGACGACCTGATCGCCGACTACACGCTGTCGATGAACCGGGCGCGACAGGCGTCGATCACCCAGGAGATCCTCGAGGTCGTGGCGGGGGCCGAGGCGCTCGGCTGAAAGCCGAGCGCCTCGGCCCGACGGCCGGGCGAAAGGCAGATGAGACTGTGAGTCGACAAACGGCTGCGGAGCCTGAGGTCATGAACAAGGGACGAATCGTGCAGGTCATCGGCGCCGTGGTCGACGTGCACTTTCCCGACGAGTTGCCCGCCATCTACAACGCGCTCAAGATCACGATCGACCGTGAGGGCCAGCCCGTCGAGTTGATCGCCGAGGTGCAGCAGCACCTCGGCGACGACAAGGTGCGGGCCGTGGCCATGGACGCCACCGACGGCCTCGCGCGAGGCGCCGAGGTCGTCGACACCGGCGCCCAGATGACCGTGCCCGTCGGGCCGGCCACGCTGGGGCGCCTCATCAACGTCATGGGTCAGCCCATCGACCACCTCGAAGACGGCCTCGAAGAGGCCGAGCGCTGGCCGATCCATCGCCCGGCGCCCGACTTCGAGTCGCTCGACCCGACCGACGAGCTCTTCGAGACGGGCATCAAGGTCGTCGACCTGCTGGCGCCGTACATCAAGGGCGGCAAGATCGGCCTGTTCGGCGGCGCCGGCGTCGGCAAGACCGTCATCATCCAGGAGCTCATCCGCAACATCGCCACGGAGCACGGCGGGCTGTCGGTGTTCTGCGGCGTCGGCGAGCGCACGCGCGAGGGCAACGACCTCTGGCGTGAGATGAAGGCATCCGGCGTGATCGACAAGACGGCGCTGGTGTTCGGCCAGATGAACGAGCCGCCCGGCGCCCGTCTGCGGGTCGGGCTCGCCGGACTGACGATGGCCGAGTACTTCCGCGAAGAGGGCGGCCAGGACGTGCTGCTGTTCATCGACAACATCTTCCGCTTCGTGCAGGCCGGCTCCGAGGTCTCGGCGCTGCTCGGCCGCATGCCGAGCGCCGTCGGCTACCAGCCGACCCTGGCCAACGAGATGGGCGAGCTGCAGGAGCGCATCACCTCGACCAAGAAGGGCTCGATCACCTCCGTCCAGGCCATCTACGTGCCGGCCGACGACCTGACCGACCCGGCTCCGGCGACGACCTTCGCCCACCTCGACGCCACCACCACGCTCTCGCGCGCCATCTCGCAGAAGGGCATCTACCCGGCCGTCGATCCGCTCGGCTCGACGTCGCGCATCCTGAGCCCGGCGAGCGTCGGCGAGGAGCACTACGCGGTGGCCACCCGCGTGCAGGAGATCCTCCAGCGCTACAAGGACCTGCAGGACATCATCGCCATCCTCGGCATGGACGAGCTCACCGACGAGGACAAGGTCACCGTGCAGCGGGCGCGGCGTATCGAGCGTTTCCTGTCGCAGCCGTTCTTCGTGGCCGAACAGTTCACCGGCGTGCCGGGCAAGTACGTACCCGTCGCCGAGACCGTGCGCGGCTTTGCCGAGATCGTCGACGGCAAGCACGACGACCTGCCCGAGCAGGCCTTCTTCATGGTCGGCGGCATCGAGGAAGCGGTCGCCCAGGCCAAGACGCTCGGCGGTCACGGTGGCCGCGGGCAGGCCGAGTCCGCGCCGCCGGCGGCCGGTGAGGCGCCGGTCGCGGCCGCCGACACGGCGGCGCCGGTCGCCGGCTGATCATGTCCGACGAGCGCAGGCTCCAGGTCGAGGTCGTCACGCCCGACGGCTCGGTGTACGCCGGCGAGGCGAGCATGGTGATCGTGCCCGGCATCGAAGGCGAGCTCGGCTTTCTGCCCCGTCACGAGCCGCTGGTCTCGCTCGTCAAGATCGGCGAAGCCCGCGTGCAGCTGCCCGACGGCACGTGGGAGCGTTTCGCCACCGGCATCGGCTACGTCCAGGTGCTGTTCGACAAGGTCCTGCTGGTCGTCGACCAGGCCGAGCAGGCGGGCCACATCGACGTCGTGCGAGCCACGGCGGCGCGGCAGCGGGCCGAAGACCGGCTCGCGTTGCGCGGCGACCCGGGCGCGCACGCCGAAGTCGACTTCTATAAGGCCGAGCAGGCGCTCCGCAGGGCCGAGAACCGGCTCAAGGTCGCGGCTCAGGCATGATCCAGGCGAGACGACCGGCAACGACCGGAGGCGAAGTCCAGGAGCCTGACGTGGGCGAAGCCGAGCCACAAGGGCGCTCGCTGCTCGTGCGCGGCGGACGCCGGCTCGAGGGCGAGATCGTCCTGGCCGGCGCCAAGAACTCGGCCCTCAAGCTGATGGCGGCCAGCCTGCTGGCCGACGAGCCGTCGACCATCCGCCGCGTGCCGCGCATCGCCGACGTGTTCACCATGATCGACATGCTGCGCGCGCTCGGCGCCGCCGTGACGTTCGACGACGGCGAGCTGCGGATCGACCCGTCGGGAGAGCTGAGCGAGCGCGCTCCCTACGAGCTCGTGCGGCGCATGCGGGCCAGCATCATCGTGATGGGACCGATGGTCGCCCGCCTGGGGAGGGCCACGATCGCCATGCCCGGCGGCTGCAACATCGGTCCGCGGCGCATCGACTTTCACATTCGCGGCCTGCAGAAGCTGGGCGCCGCCGTCGAGATCGAGCACGGCTTCATCGAAGTCACAAGCGACGGCCTGCGGGGCGCGGTCGTGCCGCTCGACTACCCCAGCGTCGGCGCGACCGAGAACCTCCTCATGGCGGCGACCGCCGCGCGCGGCATCACGGTGATCGACAACGCGGCGCGCGAGCCCGAGATCGTCGACCTCGCAAAGTTCCTCATGTCGATGGGCGCCCACATCCACGGGGCCGGAACCAGCTCGATCGCGATCGAGGGCGGCCACGAGCTGCACGGCGCCATCCACGAGGTCATCGCCGACCGCATCGAGGCCGGCACCTACCTGCTGGCCGGCGTCGCGACCGGGGGCGACGTGACCGTGAGCGGCCTCAACCCGTCGTGCCTCGAGCTGTTCCTGAACAAGCTGCGGGCCATGGGCGCGCAGGTCGACGAGGGCGACCGCACGATCCGCGCGCGGGTGCTGGGGCCGCTGCGGCCGGTCGACGTCTCCACGCTGCCGCACCCGGGCTTCGCCACCGACCTGCAGGCGCAGTTCATGGTGGCGTTGTCGCTGGCCGAGGGCACGTCCATCGTCACCGAGAACGTCTTCGAGAACCGCTTCGCCGTGGTCGACGAGCTCAATCGCCTCGGCGCCGGCATCACCACGAGCGGCCACCACGCCGTGGTCTCGGGCCCGCGCCAGCTCACCGGCAGCGTGGTCGAGGCCCCCGACCTGCGCGGCGGCGCCGCCCTCGCCATCGCCGGCCTCGCGGCCGAAGGCGTGACCGAGGTGCGTGGCCTGCACCACGTCGACCGCGGCTATGAGGCCTTCGTCGGCAAGCTCGCCGGCCTGGGGGCCGACGTCGCTCGGAGCGGGGCAGGGGCAGGCTTCGCCGGCCCCTGAGAACCGCGCGACGCGGGCGTCGATCTGCCACCGGCGCCGCTCCCGCGGTACTATCTCCGTGCGGTACAATCCTCAGAGTGGGATGACGCAAATGATCTTCATCCACGTCGCCTGACACGGAGCCGCCCTCAGTGCCCCAGTACACCCGGTATACCGTGACGCCCCGAAGACCCGTCGTGCCCGTGTGGGTGCGCGTCCTCAAGTGGACGGTGCTCGTCATCGTGGTGGCCACGGCCACCACGTTCGGCATGGGCGCCGGCTACCTGCAGCACACGGTCGCCCAAGTCGCCAAGAGCCCCACCGACCGCATCACTGTGAAGCAGGTGCAGAAGGTTCTCAGGGTGCACCGCAAGCCGGGCGAGGCCGAGAACATCCTCGTGCTGGGCAGCGACCGGCGCGAGGGCATAGCCGGCGACAAGGGGCGCTCCGACACGATCATGCTGCTGCGCATCGACCCCGCCACCAGGAGCATCTCGATGCTGTCGATCCCGCGCGACCTGCGCGTCGAGATCCCCGGCTGGGGCACCGACCGCATCAACGCCGCCTACTCCGACGGCGGGCCGGCGCTGTCGGTCAAGACCTTCGAGAATCTCACCGGCCTGCCGGTCGACCACTTTATCGACGTCAACTTCGTCGGCTTCATCGACATCGTCGACTACCTCGGCGGCATCTACCTCGACGTCGATCGCCAGTACTACAACAACACCGCCGTCACCGGCTACTCGTCGATCGACCTCCAGGCCGGCTACCAGCGGCTCAACGGCCACGATGCCTTGAGCTACGTGCGCTTCCGCCACGACCAGTTCGGCGACTGGGGCCGCATGCAGCGCCAGCAGGTGTTCCTGCGCGAGCTCAAGCGCCAGGCGCTGCGCTGGCACAACATCCTCAAGCTGCCCAAGCTGATCAGCATCGTCAGCGAGAATACCGTCTCCGACGTCTCGTCGATCAAGAAGCTGCTGTCGCTCGTCCAGCTCGCGCTCAGCGTCAACACGTCGCACATCTACCAGACGCATCTCGTCGGCGAGCCCATCGTGGTCGGCGGCGCCGACGAGCTGCAGGCGTCGCCCGCCGAGGTCGCCGCGGTCGTCGATCAGTTCACGCACCCCGACCGACCGCCGGTGCAGACGCCCCAGGGCGAGTCGCAGCCCAAGACCTCGTTCACGGTCGCCCTGGTCAACGGCGGCGCGGCCGCCGGCAGCGCCGCCGGGGCGGCCGCGCAGCTCGTCGCCCAGGGGTATGCGACCACGGTCGCCGGCAATGCCGTGCAAAGCGACACCAAAGCCAACCTCGTCTATGCGACCCAGGGCTACGTCGGCAACGCCCGCGATATCGCCGCCATGCTGCCGCCCAGCCGGGTGGTCACCGTACCGCGCGCTCCCGGCGTGCAGACCGGCGTCACCGTGGTCGTCGGAGCCGACTACACCGGCACGCTCGTGCTGCCGCAGAAGGCGGCGGCCGGCCCGACCATCGTCTACCACAGCCCGCAGGACACCGCGGAGTGGCGTCAGCTCGCCCAGAAGACGAGAGTCAAGGTGTTCATGCCCACCACCTGGGTGTCCGGGTACTCCTATGACTGGACGATGTCGCGCACCTACACGATCCCCACCGGTCACGGCAGGGCCGCGGCCATGGTCGTGTGCGCCACCACGCCGACCGGCGGTTACTGGCAGATCGAAGAGATGCGCTGGACCGACCCTCCGGCGATCACTTCGCCCGACGTGGTGCGGGTGGTCGGCGGCGTCCGCTACCTGCAGTTCTACAACGGGACGCAGCTCCACATGGTCGCCTGGAAGTCGGCGGGCAATCTCTACTGGGTCGCCAACACGCTCGACAACGAGCTCGGTAACGACGCCATGATGGCACTCGCCACGTCGTTCACCCGCGTGAAGTGAGCCGCCTGCGCGGCGTGCCGCGGCGCCTCGACCCCTGGGCCGTGTTGCTGCTCGGCGTTCTCGTCACGCTGGGCGTGATCATCCTGCTGGCCACCCCCGGACCGTGGCACCGGGTCGTGCCGGCGGTAGCCACGCGCCCGCCGCTCGCACCGCCGCCGCCGCCGCGCGATATCGCCGTCTTTGTGAACGGTCCCCGGTCCGAAGGCTGCGCCGGAGCGGTGTGGCTCCACATCGACTACGATCTATCGCGCTTCACGGCCGTCGTCGTGCCCGTGCGACTGGCCTGCAAGCTGCCGGGCGCCGGCCTCCAGCCGCTCGTCGAGATCGTCGACCAGGCCGGCCCGCGGGTCGCCGCGAGCGCCCTGGGCGAGCGGCTCGGGGTGTCGTTCGGCTCGTGGATCACGATCGACCCGCAGGCGGTACGTGCCGCGTTGCCGGGTATCATCAACGTGGCGACCAAGGTCGTCCACCCGCGGCCGGTGCCGCTCGTCGGTGTCTGGACGGTGCACCAGTCGCCGCTGCGGGCGCTCCAGCGACAGGTGCGCTACCTGCGGCTCGTGCTCAAGGACGGCAGCGACGGTGAGCTGAACCTGGTCGGGTTCGTCAACTACATTCTGGGCTCGACCGACGTGAACACCGCCCTCAAGCTGCAGGCGGTCACGGCGATCGCCGCCGCCCTGAACACGGCCGACGCGGGCGACCTGGTCACGAGCTCCCTGCCGGCGGTCGTCTACCATCGGGGCCGGTATCAACGGTGGTTGCCGTCGCCCGGCGCGCTCCTCGCCCTGCGTCAGTCGTTTGCCTTCGACGCCGCGTCGCCGGTGTACCCAGCCAGCGCCGAGGTGCGGCCCGCGGGCCGGACGGTGGTCGTTCTGACCTCGCCTCTTGGGCGCTGGGCGGCGCGGTATCGCGTCGCCTTCGCGGGCGAGCTGCGGCGCTACGGCGTGCGGGGCGTGCGCGTCGAGGTGCGGGCCTGCCGCTCGCCGGCCGCGGTGGCACGAGCGCTCGGCCGGAGGGCTGGGGGTCCGCCCCTCGGGGTCGTCGTCGCCGTGGGCAGGTCCGCGACCGGGATCGTGCCGACCAGGCGCCTTTCGGCGGTGTTGGGCGCCGCCCTGACCGGTGTGGAGGGGGCCGCGCTGCCGGCCGTCGTGTCGGAGGTGCCGGGGCCCGGCGAGGCCGTCAACAATGCCATCGACGCCCGCGCGGCGGCCGCCGGACTGCCCTTGTCGGCCGTCACCACGGGCGTCGCAGCACCACTGGCCAGCGCCAGCCCCCTACCGGCCGCAAGCCTCGCGCCCGGCGCGACCGGCAGCTCGGGTCCCGTCGCGACAGGCAGGTCCGTCGTCACCGCGGGCAACGCGGCTGCCGGCAACGACCTCACTCGCGCGGTGGTCTCGGAATGGGCGCGCGGCAACGCTGCGACCTTCGTTCGCGCCGTGCAGCCCGCGTTCTTCGCGCCGCGCCTGCCGGCCACCCGGCTCGGCGTGACTTTCTACGAACGCACGCTGACCAGGGTCGCGGTCGCCGGCGCCGCCGGCGCCACCGCGCGCGCGGTCGCCCGTCTCGACTCGTTCGGCTGGGTGGCCCTGCGGAGGTCCGCGGGATCGCTCGCGTCGGCGGCGCTGCCGGTCGTGTACTACCGCGCGAGCGACCGACGCCTGGCGCTCGCTCTGGCGGGAGACCTCGGCCTGCGGGCGTCCCAGGCCGTGAAGACAGCGGGAGGGCCGGCAGGGGTGACCCTGGTCGTGCCGGGCTGAAACGAAGAGCGCCCCGTTTCCGGGGCGCTCACACGCTCAAGACCGCAGTGTCGGAGGAACCTTACGCGTGGCGCCTTCGCAAGGCGAGACCACCGCCCATGAGGGCCAGCCCGAAGGCGAAGATGACGACGGTCGAGCCGCCCGTGAACATGAGTCCGCCGGTCTCGGCCGCCGGTGCGGGCAGGCTGGCAAGGTAGTCTTCGAGGACACCTTCGACGTCGGTGTACTGCACGAGCGACGGGTCGCTCTTCAGGTACGACAGCGCGGCCTGGACCTGAGCAGCCGTCCAGTTGCCGTCGATGTGTCCGTCCTGCGCGTCTTTGATGATCGCCGTGGTGGTGCTGGACGCGGCCTGCGCGACCGAAGCGACCATGAGCACCGCGACGACGATCATGACTGCGACAGTCACGATTCTCATCTTCATTGAAACCCCCTTCATCTGCGGTCCGCGTTTCTTGCCAGTTCCGGTAGGCAATTTTTATACCACGCTGGTCGGACGATTACCACGTTCCTTCGTTGCCCGCGGGCCCATCGCGTGGCGCTCGCGGCGGTGAGTATACTACCCTTCGTGGAGCAGCTTGACGCAGTGACCGAGAGCGATGCGCCGTACCGGGGCCCGCGCCTGAGCGACGCGCCTCCGGTCGTTCGCCTCGCCCTCTTCTGCCTGCGCTGCCTCCCCGTGGCGACGGTCCTCGTCGCCGTCGTTACCCTGTCGTTCCTGTCCGGCGGCTATATCTATGCCCGCACGGCGCCCGTCGTATTCGTGCTGCTGCCTCTGAGCGCCGTGTGGGTGTGGCTCGCGCCGCGCCGGCTCAGGCTCGGAAAGACGGCCCTCATCGGCCTCTCGGCGCTGGCCCTGTTCACGCTGTGGGAGGGGCTGTCGATCGTCTGGTCGGTGGGTCCCGACCTGTCGTGGCTGGCCTTCGACATGAGCCTGCTGTACCTGATCGTCGCCGCCGTCATCACGGCGACGCCGGCCGGGCCGACGCAGCTGCGTCTGGCCGGGTACGGCTACGTCGGCGCGATGGTGCCGGTGGCCGTCTTTGCCTTCCTCGGAAAAGTGTTGCCCGACAAGGTGACGCACGCCCATCTGTACGCCCGTCTGAGCGCTCCGATCGGCTACTGGAACGTGCTCGCCATCATGCTCGTCATGGCGATCGTGCCGGCGCTCGAGGGCGCCTCGCGCCGCGGCCTGCCGGCCGCGGCGCGAGGCGCCCTCGCCGGCGCTCTCGCGCTCTTCTTGTTCACCCTGTTCTTCACCTTCTCGCGCGGCGGCACCCTGGCGCTGGCGCTGGCGCTGCTCGTGTACTTCGCGCTCACCAACGAACGGCTCCAGGGGGCGCTCTCCCTGGCGCTGACCGCGATGCCCGTGGCTGCCGCTCTCTACCTCGGACGTCATCTCGACACGCTCTTCAACGCCACCACGAACGACGCGCTGCGCACCGCCCAGGGGCACACCTTCGGACGTTCGGCGCTCGTCGCCCTGGGCGTCGCGGCCGGCGCTCAGGCGGCCGCCGCGATCGTCACCGGCCGCGTCGGCCTCGCCGGTCGCCGGCGGCAGATCGTCGGCGCGGTGGTGCTGGCCGTCGCCGTGGTCGTCGTGGCCGCGGGCGGCCTGGCCTTCGCCTCGCGGTACGGCGGGGTCGGCGGCGTGGCGCACAAGATCGCCCACCAGTTCACCTCGTCGGACACGAGCGCCAACCCCCGGTCGAGCGGGGCCAGCCGTCTGCTCGCGCTCGGCAGCAACGGCCGCATCCCCATGGCGCGCGAGGGCCTGAAGAGCTTCCTCCACCACCCGCTGGCCGGCACGGGCGCCGGCACCTTCCGGTTCACGAACTACCTCTACCGGCCCAACGAGTCGTTCGTCGTCAAGGACGCCCACAACCAGTGGATCAACGTGCTCAGCGAGCTGGGCCTCGTGGGGCTCGTCCTCTTCGTCCTGGCCATCGGCGGCCTCCTGGTCGCCGCGCTGCGGCCCGTGGGAAGGGCGGCGCGCGACGCCGACCGCGGTCTGCTGGCCGCCGTGCAGGCCGCGATCGTGGCCTTCACCTTCCACATGACCATCGACTGGGACTGGGAGATGGCCGCGGCGGCGGTGGCGTTCCTGCTGCTGGCCGGGGTGGCGGCCGCCTACGTGCGGGGCCGGCGAGCCGGACTCGCGGCGGCCGGCGAGCCGACGGTGCCCGCCGCCGCGCCGGAAGAGCCGGCCACGCCCGCCGCCACACCGGAAGAGCCGGCCGCGTCCGCCGCCTCGCCGGCGGAGGCCACTCCCCGGCCGTCACGCCGGCGGAGTCGCGGGGCCCGCGCTTTGGCGTCGCCTCTCGCGTGCTGGCCACCGGACTGCTGGCGCTCGTGGCGCTGAGCTTCCTGCCGCCGTACCTCTCGAACGGCGCCCTGTCGCGGGCCATCGACCTGGCGAGCGACAACCGCATCTCGGCGGCGATCGTGCAGGCGCGCCGGGCGCACCGGCTCGACCCGCTCGCGGTCGACCCGCTGTTCACGCTCGCCCTGGTCGAGCAGCAGCAAGGGCGGGCGAGCGCGACCCTGGCCACCCTCGAGCAGGCGGTCCGCCTGCAGCCGCGGAACTACTCGACCTACTACGAGCTCGGGCTCATGCAGCTGAACGTCCTGGGGCGCAGGGCCGCCGCCGCGGCGGCGTTCAGGCAGGCTCTCGCGCTCAACCCTTACGACAGCAACTCGAGCGCCGAGCTGGCAGTCGCGCTCGCCCCGCCGGCCGCTCCCTGAGCGCGTCGCGAGGCCGTCGCGGCGCCTCTGGCGCGTCGGGCGCCTATGGTAGACTAGGCGCCCGCCAGCGTGAGTGAGGGGGTAGGGTACCGTGCCACAGACACAGCGGCCCGTCGGGGTCATCGGGGTCGGGTACGTGGGCCTGGTCACGGCCGTCTGCATCGCTCATCTCGGTCACGACGTCGTCTGCCTCGACGTCGACGAAGCCAAGATCGAGGCGCTGCGTGCCGGCAAGGTCCCGATCTACGAGCCCGGGCTCGACGAGCTCATGGCCGGCGCCCGCGACCGTCTGTCGTTCACGACCTCCTACGACGAGCTGTGCGAGCGCTCGCGCATCCTGTTCGTCGCCGTCGACACGCCGCCGTCGCCGTCGGGCGACGCCGACCTGTCGCGTGTCGAGCGGGTCGTGCGCGACGTCGTCTCCCGCGATGGCGAGCGTCTGCTCGTCATGAAGAGCACGGTGCCGGTGGGCACCGGCGAACGTGTCGTGGCCGAGATCGACGGCGCCGGCGCCGGGGCGATCGGCTACGTCTCCAACCCCGAGTTCCTGCGCGAGGGCGCCGCGGTCGACGACGTGCTACACCCCGACCGCATCGTGATCGGCGCCTACAGCGAGCGGTACGGCGACGAGGTCCAGCAGCTCTTCGCCGGCATCGACACGACCGTGGTGCGCACCAGCGTGGCCACCGCCGAGATGATCAAGTACGCCTCCAACGCGTTCCTGGCCACCAAGATCTCGTTCATCAACGAGATCGCCAACGTGTGCGAGGCCGTGGGCGCCGACGTGCGCGCCGTGGCCGACGGCATGGGCCTCGATCACCGCATCGGGCCGCACTTCCTGCAGGCCGGTATCGGCTACGGCGGCTCCTGCTTTCCCAAAGACGTGCAGGCGCTCAAGCAGCTCGCCGGCAACTCCGGCTATCACTTCCAGCTTTTGAACGCGGTGATCGAGGTGAACCACCTGCAGAAGCGGCGCGTGGTCGGCAAGCTGCAAGAGAGGGTGGGCCGCCTGCGCGGCAAGCACGTGGCGCTCCTCGGACTCACCTTCAAGCCGCATACCGACGACCTGCGCGAGGCGGCCTCCATCGTGCTCGCTGCGCGGCTGCGCGCCGAGGGCGCCCGGGTCTCCGCCTACGACCCCATGGTGGCGCCCGGCTCGCGGGCCGACCTGTTCCCCGGCGTCGAGATCGCCACGAGCGCCCTCGAAGCCTTGGACGACGCCGACGCGACCATCCTGGTCACCGAGTGGCCCGAGTTCATCGCGCTCGACTGGTCCGTGGTCCGCGAACGCATGCGCGGCCGCCACGTGATCGACGGCCGCAACGTGCTCGACCCGAGCCTCGTCGTCGCCGCCGGCCTCTCGTACGACGGCATCGGCACCAGCGACTCGTCGGCCGCGACCGTCGACCCGGTCACTTCCGACGAAGCCAGGTAGGGCCCGGCCCAGTGTCCGGCGGTTCGTCGTGCGCTCAGGCGGTCGTCCTGGTCGGCGGCGAGGGTACCCGACTGCGGCCGATCACCTCACTCGTTCCCAAGCCGGTCGTGCCGCTGGTCGGCCGGCCGTTCGTCGGCTACATCCTCGAGAACCTCGCCCGTCACGGTGTGGAGCGGGCCGTCTTTTCGGCCGGCTACCTGGCTCATGCGCTCGAGGACGCGATCGGCGACGGCGCCCAGTACGGCCTGACGGTGCGCTACGTGGTCGAAGACCAGCCGCTGGGCACCGCCGGCGCCATCAGGAACGTGCGCGACGAACTCGACGACGGCTGCCTGTTCGCCTTCAACGGCGACGTCCTGACCGACGTCGACCTCACCGCCATGCGCACCTTGCACGAGGAGCGAGGAGGACTCGCGACGGTCCTGCTCACCCGGGTCGACGACCCGCGCCGCTACGGCCTCGTCGAGATCGCCGACGACGGCCGCGTGGCCGAGTTCATCGAAAAGCCCGGCGCCGAGTATGCCGTGCCGGCCCACGGCGCGCTGATCAACGCCGGCGTCTACCTGCTCGAACCCGAGGTGCTCGACATGATCCCGGCCGGACGCCCGCTGTCGATCGAGCGCGGGGTGTTCCCCGAGCTCGCCGCCGCCGGCCGTCTCTTCGCCTTCGTGGCCGACGCCTACTGGCGCGACATCGGCACCCCCGAAAGCTACCTCCAGGCTCACTTCGACCTGCTGCAGAACACGATCGCGACGAGCGTCGCGCGCGACCTCGGTCCTTCGTATCTGTTCGTGGCGCCCGACGCGGTCGTCGCGCCGGGGGCGAGGGTCGTGCCGCCGGCGCACGTCGCCGGCGGCACGACCCTCGCCCCCGGCAGCCGCGTCGGCCCGCTCGCCGTGGTCGGCGCCGGCTGCCGCGTCGGCGCCGGCGCCGAGATCGTCGAGTCGGTCGTCCAGGACGGCGTGACGGTCGGTGAGCGGGCCACGATCCAGCGCAGCGTCATCGTCAGCGGCGCCTCTCTGGGCGACGACAGCCACCTCGTGAACGCCGTAGTCGGCGCCGGCTGCCGCGTTGGCGCCGACAACGTCATCGCCAACGGCTGCTGCCTGTTTCCCGGAACGGTGCTGGCCGACGGCGCCATGAAGTTCCGCGAGTTCGACGGAGTGGAGGGCCGATGACCGTCTCGCCCGATGCCTTCAAGGCCTACGACGTGCGCGGCCTGTACCCGCAGGAGCTCGACGCCGAGGGCGCGCGGCGCATCGGCGCCGCCCTCGCCGCCCAGCTCGGCGCGCGGCGCTTGGCGGTCGGTCACGACCCGCGACTCTCGTCGCCCGAGCTCGCCGCCGCCTTCGCCGTGGGGGCCGAGGCGGTCGGCGCCCGGGTGACCGGGTTCGGCATGATCCCCACCGAGATGCTCTACTTCGGCGTCGCCGACCGTGGTTTCGACGGCGGCGCCGCCGTGACGGCGTCGCACAACCCGCCACGGTACAACGGCATGAAGCTCGTCGGCGAGGGGGCGCTGCCCCTGTCGGGCGACGCCGGCATCCCCGAGCTCAAGCGCCGCGTCCTCGACATGGACCCGGCCCCGGCCGCGGCCGAGCCGCATCTCATCGCCGACGATCTCTACCCCGACTACGTGGAGCACCTGCTGGCCCAGGTCGACGCTGGCGCTCTGCACCCCTGCCACGTCGTCATGGACGCCGCCAATGGCGCCGCCGGCAAGCTCGCTCCGCTGGTCTTCGACCGCACGCCCATCGCACGGGTCGAGCTGTACTTCAAAGTCGACGGCCGGTTCCCCAATCACGAACCCAATCCCCTGCTCGAGCAGAACAGCCGCGAGCTGCGCGAACGCGTCGTCACCGAAAAGGCCGACCTCGGCATCGCCTGGGACGGCGACGCCGACCGCTGCTTCTTCATCGACGAGAACGGCGCCTTCGTGCCCGGCGACTTCGTCACCGCGCTGCTCGCCGAGGCGCTGCTCGCCCGCCACCCCGGCGCGAAGATCCTCTACGACCTGCGGGCCAGCCGGGCGGTGCCCGACACCATCCGGGCCGCCGGCGGCGAGGCGCTCATGAACCGCGTGGGGCACGCCTTCTTCAAGCAGCGCATGCGGCGCGAGTCCGTGCTGTTCGGCGGCGAGGTCTCGGGCCACTACTACTTCCAGGCCAACCACAACGCCGACTCCGGCTTCATCCCGGCGCTGCTCATCCTCGAGCTCTTGTCGCGCAAGCGGGCGACCATGGCCGAGCTGCTCGCGCCGCTACGCTCGACGTACTTCATCTCGGGCGAGATCAACTCGCGGGTCGCCGACGTGCCGGCGGCCCTTGCCCGCATCGAGCGGCGCTTCGCCGACGGCGAGATCGCCCACCTGGACGGCGTCTCGGTCGACTACCCCGACTGGCATTTCAACGTGCGGCCGTCGAACACCGAGCCGCTGCTGCGTCTCAATCTCGGCGCCACGAGCGCGGCCCAGATGGAGGAGAAGCGCGACCTCGTGCTGTCGGTGATCCTCGAGGAGGGCTCGTGAGCGAGGGCGGCGTCGCCGGGGCGGGCCCGCGGGTGGCGTCCGCCGACCTCGGCCCCGAGCGTGTCGCCGAGCTCGACACGAGCGGTCAGTTCGACACTGTCGCGCGGCTGTCCGAGCAGCTCGAGTCGGGCTACACGCGCGCCGTGGCGGCCCTCACCGGCAAGCGGCTCGCGGCCGCCGACAGGCCGAACGGCGCCGTCGTGTGCGGTATGGGCGGCTCGGCCATCGGCGCCGACGTCGTCGGCGCCTGTCTCGACGGCCTGCCCGTGCCCTACCAGGTCGTGCGCGGCTACGAGCTGCCGGCCTGGGTGTCCGAACAGACGCTGGTCGTGGCGGTGAGCTACTCGGGCAACACCGAAGAGACGCTCGCCTGCGCCGCGCGCGCCCTGGCGCGCGGCTGCCGGCCGGTGTGCGTGGCGTCGGGCGGCCGCCTCTCTGAGCTGGCCGCACGGCACGGCCTGCCGCTGGTCGGCGCGCCGGCCGGCCTGCAGCCGCGCGCCTCGATCGGCTTTCTGTCGACGCCGATCGGCGCCGCCCTCGAAGCCGCCGGTCTCGCGCCCGGGTTCGACGAGCAGGTCGCCGAGGCCATCGAGGTCATAGCCGAGCTCGCAAGCGAGCTCGCGCCCGGGGTCGCCGACGACGACAACGAGGCCAAGAGCATCGCCCGCCGTCTGCTCGACCGTCTGCCCGTGGTCTACGGCGCGGGGGTCACGGCACCGGCCGCGCGGCGCTGGAAGGGCCAGTTAAACGAGAACGCAAAGACCCCGGCGTTCTTCAACGAGCTGCCCGAGCTCGACCACAACGAGCTCGCCGGCTGGGAGACGAACCCCGGGGTCGCCGGGCGCGCGGTGCTGGTGCTGCTCGACGATCCCGCCGGCGACGAGCGCCTGCGCCGCCGGCTGGCCCTGACGGCCGCGAGCATGCAGTCGCGGGCGGCCGGTGTGGTGCGCGTGGCGGCGCGCGGCGATCTGCCGCTGGCCCGCGTCCTGTCGAGCGCCTACGTCGGCGATTTCGCCTCGCTCTACCTCGCCCTGCTGTACGGCGTCGACCCGGGGCCGGTCACGGTCCTCGAAGAGTTCAAGACGCGCCTGGCGGACGAGGGCGGCGCGGGGCTGTCGTAGACGGCCCCGCGCCGCCCTCCGGCACCTCGGAAGGGCCGAAAAGTGAGCCGCACCTCGCCCGCGGAGCGCCCCCCGGAACCGGTCGTCGCGCCGCTCCTCGTGGCCGCGCCGCTTGCGCCCTGGTCGCCGGCGGCGGCGCTGTTCCCGGGCGCCGTCCCCACGGTCGTCGACCTCGACACGCTGCGGGTGGCGGCCCCCTGGCGGGGAGAGCTGTTCGAGCTGCTCGGCGCCGTGGCGGCCGCAGCGCCGGCGGGCGCCGCGCCGACCATCGGTCTCGTGGTGCCACTGCGCTGGGTCTCGGCCGAGCCGGCGCCCGACTTCGTAATCGTCAGCGATCACGTCAACACGAGGCTGCGGGGACCGCTCACGGGGCGCCGCCCCGTGAGCGGTCCCCGCAGCCTTGGCCCTCAGCCGTTTCCCTCGCTGACCGGCGTTTATCAACCGGAGACGATCATCGGCCACGTTCGTGACGTCGTGAGGGGCCGTGTATACTCTGTTGTCGCCGTGGCGGGGGTCGCGAGGGTCGCCGATCTCTCGCCGTTCGAACGGCGGGCCGTCGCCGCCGCCGGGTGTCCGGCGGTTTGCGACTGCCTCATCGACGTAGCGATCATAGCCGCCCTACACGGCCTCGGGGTCGCCGCCTGCGGCGTGCCGAGCGGCCGTTAACCTTACGACCGGGAGAAACTCGTGAGCGCCACAGCCCAGTACGACATCAAAGACCAGTCGCTCGCGCCGGCAGGCGTGCTGCGCATCGAGTGGGCCGACATGCACATGCCGGTGCTGGCCTCCATCCGCGAGCGCTTCGCGCGCGAGAAGCCGCTGGCCGGCGTGCGCGTCGGCGCCTGCCTGCACGTCACGACCGAGACCGCCAACCTCATGCGCACCCTCAAGGCCGGCGGCGCCGACATCGTGCTGTGCGCCTCGCAACCCGCTCAGCACGCAAGACGACGTCGCGGCCGCCCTCGTCGCCGAGTACGGCATCCGCGTCTACGCCATCAAGGGCGAGGACGACGCCACCTACTACGCCCACATCAACGCCGCCGTCGACCACCGTCCCAACATCACCATGGACGACGGCGCCGACGTCATCGGCGTGCTGCACGGCGAGCGGCCCGACATGGCCGCCGACATCATCGGCGGCACCGAAGAGACCACCACCGGCGTCATCCGCCTCAAGGCGCTCGAAGCCGAGGGCCGCCTCATGTTCCCGATCGTGGCCGTCAACGAGGCCAACACCAAGCACATGTTCGACAACCGCTACGGCACCGGTCAGTCCACCCTCGACGGCGTGGTGCGGGCCACCAACATCCTGCTCGCCGGCACCACCGTCTGCGTCGCCGGCTACGGCTGGTGCGGCCGCGGCCTGGCGATGCGCATGAAGGGCCACGGGGCCGACGTCATCGTCCTCGAAGTCGACCCCCTCAAGGCCATCGAAGCGGTCATGGACGGCTTTCGGGTCATGCCGATCGCCGAAGCGGCCAGGGTCGCTCGCCTGTTCGTCACCGCGACCGGCGACATCCACGTCATCCGCAAGGAGCACTTCGAGGTCATGCCCGACGGCGCGATCGTCGCCAACACCGGGCACTTCAACGTCGAGATCGACATCCCGGCCCTCGAAGCGCTGGCCACCGGCAAGCGCCGCGTGCGCGAGTTCGTCGACGAATACACGATGGCCGACGGCCGGCGTATCTACCTGCTGGCCGAGGGCCGCCTCGTCAACCTGTCGGCCGCCGAAGGCCACCCCGCGGCGGTCATGGACATGAGCTTCGCCAACCAGTCGCTCGCGGCCGAGTACATGGTCGCCCACCACGCCGAGCTGCAGAAGCAGGTCTACGTGGTGCCCGCCGAGATCGACGCACGAGATCGCCCGTCTCAAGCTCGAGACCATGGGTCTCGCCATCGACACGCTCACCGACGAGCAGGCGAAGTACCTGGCCTCCTGGGACCAGGGCACCTGAGCTGAACGCCGCCCACCCGCAGCACAAGCTGCGCGTCGAAACGGTCGACATCCGGCCCGACGCGGTCGTCCTGATCGACCAGCTCGCCCTGCCGCACGACGAGCGCTACGTCACCTGCGCCACCTGGCGCGACGTGGCCGAACGCATCCGCGACATGACCGTGCGCGGCGCCCCGGCCATCGGCGTCGCCGCCGCCGGCGGCCTTGCGCTGGCCGCCCGCGAGGCGGCCTTCGCCCACGCCGACGACCGCGCCGCGTTCGACGCCGCCCTAGACGAGGCGGCGGCGGGCCTCGCCCAAACGCGGCCCACCGCCGTCAACCTCACCTGGGCGATCGGCGAGCTGCGCGACCTCTGGCGGCGCTGCGACGCGAGCCCGCAGGAGTGCTGGCTCACCCTGCTCGCCCGGGCCCGCGAGATCCACGACGACGACATCCGCCGCTGCTACGCCATCGGCGCCTTCGGCGCGCCGCTCTTCAAGGCCGGCGACGCCATCCTCACCCACTGCAACGCGGGCGCTCTCGCCACCGCCGGGTACGGCACGGCGCTGGGCGTCATCCGGGCTTGCCACGAACGCTTCGGCGGCGCCGTCTCGGTGTTCGTCGACGAAACCCGCCCCTGGCTGCAGGGAGCGCGCCTGACCGCCTGGGAGCTCTCGGTCGAGGGCATCGAGTACAGCCTGATCACCGACAACATGGCGGGGCACTTCATGGCCCGCGGCGAGATCGACGGCGTCGTCGTCGGCGCCGACCGCATCGCCGCCAACGGCGACACCGCCAACAAGATCGGCACCTACACGCTGGCGGTGCTGGCCAAGGAGCACGGCCTGCCGTTCTACGTGGCGGCGCCGCTGTCGACCGTCGACCTGGCCGTGGCCGCCGGCGCCGACATCCCCATCGAAGAACGCGATCCCGGCGAGGTCACGCACGTCGGCGGCCGGCGCATGGCGCCGGCGGGGGCTCGTGCCCGGCACCCCGCCTTCGACATCACGCCGCACGCTCTCGTGAGCGCCATCATCACCGAGGTCGGCGTGCTGCGGCCGCCCTACGACAGGGCGCTGCGCCGCGCCTGCCTCGAGGGGGAGTGCGCCCCGTGAGCGCCGCCGGCGGGGCGCCCAAGGCCCACATCATGGCCGCCGGACTCGGCACGCGCCTCGCGCCGCTCACCGACCGCACCGCCAAACCCATGGCGCCCATCGTCAATCGCCCGGTCATGGAACACATCCTGCGCCTGCTGGCCCGCCACGGCGTGACCGAGGTCTGCGTCAATCTGCATCACTACGCCGGCGACATCCAGGGCTACTTCGGCGACGGCGAAGCCTTCGGTGTCAAGGCTCACTACCTGTTCGAAGAGAAGCTGATGGGTACCGCCGGCGGCACCGGCGGCTTCCGCGAGCTGCTCGGCGGCGGCACCTTCGTCGTCGTCAGCGGCGACGCCCTCACCGACGCCGACGTCTCGTCGCTCGTGGCCGCCCACCACGCCCGCGGCGCGATCGCCACCATCGCCGTCAAAGAGGTCGACGATCCGTCACACTACGGCGTCGTGGTCCACGATCCGGTCGGACGCGTCACGGGCTTCCAGGAAAAGCCGGCCAGGGCCGACGCCCTGTCGAACCTCTGCAACTGCGGCATCTACGCCTTCGAGCCGGCGATCTTCGACCTCATCCCGCCCAAGACGTTCGTCGACTACGCCAAAGACGTCTTTCCGCGGCTGCTCGCCGACGATGAGCCGTTCCACGTGTGGCGCCTCGACAGCTACTGGAACGACGTCGGCAGCATCCACGAGTACCGTCGCGGCAACTTCGACGCCCTGCTCGGTCGCGTTGCCGTCACGCTCCCCGGCCGCGAGCTGCGGCTCGGCGTGTGGGTCGGCGAGGGCACCGAGGTGGCCGGCGACGCCGAGATCGTGCCGCCGGTCCTGATCGGCGACGGCTGTCATGTGGCCGTCGAGGCCAGGCTGGTCGGACCGCTCGTCATCGGCGACGGCTGCACCATCGGCCAGGGCGCCGTCCTCGAAGGAGTCATTCACTGGAACGGCACCGCCACCGGGCGTGGCGCGTCCCTGGCCGGCGGCATCGTCGGCCGCGGCGTACGCATCGGCGAGCACGCCACCGTACACAGTGGCGCGGTCATCGGCGAGGGCTGTACCGTCGGCGCCGGCGCCGTCGTCAAGGCCGACGCCCGGCTCGCCCCGCAGACCGCGGTAGCCGCCGCCGGCGGGCCCGGACCGCGCGCGTGACCTCGCTCGGCCGGCTGGCCGAGGGGGTCGTCGACCTCTTCCTGCCCAGGCGCTGCGTCTGCTGCGGCCGCGCCGGCGGCTGGCTCTGCGAGGCCTGCGCGCCGTCCCTCGTGCCGCTGCCGGCCACCGTGTGCGCCCGCTGCGGCGCGCCGCTCGCCCGAGCGCGGAGCGAGTGCCCGGAGTGCCGCGGCCGCGAGCTCGCCTTCGTCACGGCCCGGGCCGCTTATCTCTACGACGGTCCGGCGCGACGGCTGGTGACGGCCTGCAAGTTCCGGGCGTTGCGCTCGCTCGCCGGCGAGATGGCCGACCTCGCGAGACTCCCGTTCGAGCAGACCGTGGCGGCCCTCGGCGGCGACGCCGGCGTCGACCTCGTCACCTGTGTGCCGGTCCACCCCGACCGCGATCTCGAGCGTGGCTTCGACCAGGCGGCGCTGCTGGGGCGGCGCCTCGCCGACGGCGTCGGCCTGCCGTTCGCCTCGCTCCTCGTGCGCACGCGCCGCGGCCGCCGTCAGAGTGGGCTCGGCGCCGCCGAGCGCGCCGCCAACGTGCGCTCGGCATTCAGGCTCGACGACAGAATGGTCGATAAAGCGGGTAGAGTGAGAACTGTGCTAGTTGTTGACGACGTCTACACGACGGGTGAGACACTACACGCGTGTTCCACCGCTTTGAGACACGCGGGCTGCGAGCCGCATGCGTTCACGTTTGCGCGCGCCGCCCGCGGTTTTCGTTTTCCGACCGCTTCGGATCGTCGGGAGTAAAGGAGCCGCCTTCATGAAGATCCAGGTCAAGGGTCGCCACGTGGTCGTCAGCGAACCGCTGCGGGACTACGCCGAGGAGAAGCTCGCCAAGCTTCACCGTGTGCTGAGCGAACGACACATCGACGAGGTCACTCGGGTCGAGCTCGAGCTCATCGTCGAGAAAGGCCACACCAGCGCCGACTCGCAGGTCGCCGAGGCGACCGTGTTCACGCGTGGCCCGGTGATGCGCGCCCGGGAGTCGTCGCCCGACATGTACGCCTCGATCGACCTGGTGACCGAAAAGCTCCAGCGCCAGGCCAAGAAGTACCACGACAAGGTGCACCACAAGGCCTTGCGGCACACGGCGGCCAAGGCCGTCCCTCCGGCGGAGCTCCCCGCCGACGCCGTCGCCAACGAGGCCGCCGCCTTGGCCGAGGAGCTGCTGGCGGCGCCCCAGCCGGTGGCCGTGGCGGCCGCCTTCGGCGCCCCCGACGACAACCACTCAGACGAGCCCCGCGTGGTCAAGAGCAAGCAGTTCGCCCTCAAGCCCATGTCGGTCGACGAAGCGACCCTGCAGCTCGAGCTGATCGGACACAGCTTCTTCGTGTTCACGAACGCCGAGACCAACGACACGAACGTCGTCTACCGGCGCAACGACGGTCACTACGGTCTGATCGAGCCCGTCCGAAAGTAGCCGATGCCGCGGTTGGCACCGCGGCCGCGGCCGGCGGCCGCGGTGCGCGCCGACAGCGGCGGCAGGATCGCCCGCGGACGCTCACGGTCGGTCCGCCGATAGGGTACTCTGGAGCCTGAGCGAACCGGAACGATCGAGCAAGTCAGGAAAGCCCATGGCCAACATCGTTGAACGAGTCCTGCACGCCGGCGAAGGCAAGCGCCTGAAGGTGGTCGAAAAGCAGGCGCTCGAGATCACCGCTCTCGAGCCCGAGATCAGCACGCTCACCGACGAGCAGCTGCGCGCCAAGACCATCGAGTTCCGCGAGCGGCTCGGCCGACGGCGAGGAGCTCGACGACCTGCTCTACGAGGCCTTCGCCGTCGTGCGCGAGGCCTCCAAACGGGTGCTCGGCCTGCGGCCGTTCGACGTGCAGCTCATGGGCGGCATCGTCCTGCACGACGGCGACATCGCCGAGATGAAGACCGGCGAGGGCAAGACGCTCGTCGCGGTCATGCCCATGTACCTGAACGCCCTCGCCGGCAAGGGCGCCCACCTCGTCACGGTCAACGACTACCTGGCCCGCCGCGACGCCGAATGGATGGGCGGCATCTACAGCTTCCTGGGGCTCGAGGTCGGCGTCATCCAGGCCGGGATGACGCCCGAGGAACGCCGGGTGGCCTACAACGCCGACGTCACCTTCGGCACCAACAGCGAGTTCGGCTTCGACTACCTGCGCGACAACATGTCGATGCGCCTCTCCGAGTGCGTGCAGCGCGGTCACTACTTCTGCATCGTCGACGAAGTCGACTCGATCCTCATCGACGAGGCGCGCACCCCGCTCATCATCTCGGGCGCGCCCGAGACGGCCGCCGACACCTACCGGCACTTCGCCCGCATCGTGCCACGGCTCAAGCCGGGCGAAGACTACGAGGTCGACGAAAAGCAGCGCACCGTGGCGGTGACCGAATCGGGCGTCGCCAAGGTCGAGAAGGCGCTCGACATCGACAACCTCTACAAAGACGCGAACGGCGCGCTCGTCAACCACCTGCTCCAGGCGCTCAAGGCCGAGACCCTGTACCAGAACGACAACGAGTACGTCGTCAAGGACGGCGAGGTCCTGATCGTCGACGAGTTCACCGGCCGCATCCTCGAAGGGCGCCGCTACTCCGAGGGCCTGCACCAGGCGATCGAGGCCAAGGAGCACGTGCCGATCCGCGAAGAGAACCAGACGCTCGCCACGATCACCCTGCAGAACTACTTCCGCCTCTACACCAAGCTGGCCGGCATGACCGGCACGGCCAAGACCGAAGAAGAGGAGTTTCGCACCATCTACGCGCTCGACGTCGTGCAGATCCCGACCAACGTGCCGATGGTCCGCGACGACCGCAACGACCTCATCTTCACGACCCGCAAAGAAAAGCACGCCGCCGTCGTCGACGACATCGTGGAGCGCCACGAGAAGGGCCAGCCGGTGCTGGTCGGCACCGTCTCGGTCGAGGTCAGCGAGCTGCTCTCGACCCTGCTCGAACGTCACGGCGTGCCGCACAACGTGCTGAACGCCAAGCAGCACGAGCGCGAGGCCGAGATCATCAAGAACGCGGGCGAACCAAACGCCGTCACGATCGCCACCAACATGGCCGGCCGCGGCGTCGACATCAAGCTCGGCGAGGGCGTGCCCGAGCTGGGCGGCCTCTACGTGCTCGGCACCGAGCGCCACGAGAGCCGGCGCATCGACAACCAGCTGCGCGGCCGCTCCGGCCGCCAGGGCGACCACGGCGAGAGCCGCTTCTACCTGTCGGCCGAAGACGACCTCATCCGGCTGTTCGCCGGCGACCGCATGTACCGCGTGCTCAACCGGCTCGGGCCGGGCGAAGGCGAGGCGCTCGAGCACCGCATGCTGTCGGGCGTCGTCGAACGCGCCCAGAAGAAGGTCGAAGAGCTCAACTTCATGCGCCGCAAGAACGTGCTCCAGTACGACGAGGTCATGAACGAGCAGCGGCGCGTGATCTACGAGCAGCGCCGCCGCATCCTCGACGGCGAAGACTTCGGCGAGCAGATCCACGAGATGATCGAACAGGTCATCGAAGGCACCGTCGTCACCGCCCTGGCCGACACGCAGTATGCCGAGGACTGGGACATCGAGGCGCTGTTCGTCGCCCTGCGGGCGGTCTACGACCCGTCGCTGTCCAAAGTCGACATCGAGGGGCTCACCACGGCCGAAGAGGTGGCCGAGCTCGCCGTCGACGACGTCCTCGCCCAGTACGCCGAGCGCGAGAAGCTGATCGGCGAAGAGCAGATGCGCGCCGTCGAACGGGCCGTCATGCTCTCGATCGTCGACGTGCGCTGGAAGGACCACCTGCTCGACATGGACTACATGCAGGAGGGCATCCACCTGCGGGCCCTGGGCCAGCGCGACCCCCTCGCCGAGTACAAGACCGAGGGCTACGCCCTGTTCGAGGACATGCTGGGCGGGGTGCGCCAGAGCGTGGTCATGACGCTCATGAAGAACTCACCCGAGGACCTCGCCTACTTCGCCGCCATGACCTTCGACCAGCCGAGGCTGGCGCTCGACTACACGAGCGGCGACGATCTCGCCTATCAGACCTCGTTCGCCGGCGCCGCCGGGATGGCCGGCGCGGTCGACACGACCGGCGGCGACGGCGCCTACGGCGCGCCGGCCGCCGCCCAGGGCGCGCCGGCCATGGCCGCCCAGCAGGCGGGTCAGGCGCCCGTCGCCGTCCAGCAGCGTCACGTCGAACAGAAGCTCGGGCGCAACGACCCCTGCTGGTGCGGGAGCGGCAAGAAGTTCAAGAAGTGTCATGGAGCCTGAGGATCGGGCGAGCTGCGCTCGCCGGGGCGCTATTGAGCGCCGAACCCGCCCTTGCCCATGAGAGCGGCGAGCCGCCCGGCGGCCTCTTCGAGCATGGCGGCGAAAGCCGCCTCGCCGCCGAGCAGGTCGGAGCACTTCTCGGGCGGCACGGGCTTGCTGAACAGGAATCCCTGCAGCACGTCGCACGACTCGGCGCCCAGGAAGGCCGCCTGTTCGTGGGTCTCGACGCCCTCGGCGATGACCGTGAGCCCCAAGCGGTGACCCAGAGCGATGACCGACGTGGCGATGACGACGTGCTCGTGCGCCTCTTCGAGGTTCATGACGAAGCTGCGGTCGATCTTGACGGTGTCGATCGGCAGTCGCGCGAGGTGTGACAGCGACGAGTAGCCGGTGCCGAAGTCGTCGAGCGCGACCCGCACGCCGAGCTGCTTGAGGCCGTTCAGCAGGGCGATCGTGCGCTCCGGGTCCTGGATGGCCATCGATTCGGTGATCTCGATCTCGAGCAGGTGCGGCGCCAGGCCGGTCTCGCCGAGCGTCTTGCGCACCAGTCCCACGATGTCCTGCTGTTCGAACTGGCGCGGCGAGATGTTGACCGCCATGCGCACGCCGCCGTCGGAGTCGGAGGCGCCCGGGTTCCAGAGGATCGCCTGGCGGCAGGCGGCGTCGAGCACCCAGGCGCCGATCGGCAGCATCAGGCCGGTCTCCTCGGCGAGCGGGATGAACTGGCCGGGCGGGATGATGCCGCGGACGGGGTCCTTCCAGCGCAGCAGCGCCTCGACGCCCACGACTCCTCCGCTGTAGCTGTCGATCTGGGGCTGGAAGTCGAGGATGAAGTGCTGGAGCTCGAGCGCCCGGTGCAGGGCGCTCTCGAGGCCGAGGCGCTCGCTCGTGACGGGGTCGAGGCCCTCGTGGAAGAACTGCCAGGTATTGCCGCCGGCGGTCTGCGCCCGGCGCATGGCCTTGGCGGCGTTGCGCAGCAGCGCCTCACCGTCGGCGCCGTCGGAGGGGAAGATGGCGATGCCGATGCTCGGCGTGAGGAAGATCTCGCGCTCGCCGGTCTCCCAGCGCCGGTCGAAGGCGGCCTTGATGCGCTCCACGGCGCGGGCGACGTCGTTCGAGGTCTGGGTGCCGGCCAGCAGGAGGAAGAAGTCGCCCTCGCCGGTGCGCGCCACGAAGTCCTCGTCGCGCAGGTCGCGCTGCAGGAGACCGGCGACCTGCCATTCGAGCTTCTCGGTCGCCTCGTGGCCGAGTGAGTCGTGGACGTTCTTGAAGCGGTCGATCCCCAGGGCCAGCGTGGCGAAGCCGCGCTGCTCGCGCTGCGACGCGCCGACCAGGCGCACGAGGTGGGACTCGAGCTCGGCGCGGCCGGCGGGAGCGCCGGCCGGCGCTCCCGCCGGCCGCGCCGAGCTCGAGTCGTCGGTCACGTCGTCGGTCACGTCGACGAGCACGACGACGATCCCCGCAAAGTCTCCGTTGCTGCCGGTGCGCAGTGGCTCGGCGGTGATCTGCAGGCGGTGGGCGGGGGAGGTCGCGGAGGCCGGCAGCACGAGAATCACATCGTGCACGGCCAGACCGCTGGCGGCCACGAGGCGGGCCGGAAAGCGCTCGACGCCGAGCGGCGCGCCCTGGTCGTCGAGCAGCAGCGGCTCGAAGCGCTGCCAGGCGCGCAGGCGTTCGGTGGCGCCGGAGCCCGAGTCGAGGCCGATCAGGGCGGCGGCGGCGTCGTCGATGTGCAGGGCATGGCCGGCGGCGTCGCACAGCACGACGCCGACGCTCACGCCCTCGTGCGCGCGCGCCGTCGCCGCGGTCAGTGTCTGATCGTTGCGATGTTCGTCGATCACGGTACTCGTATCATCGGCCGAGAGGGCCTCCGGCAAGAGAGCGTCGGCGAAAATTAGACGTTCCGGCACCGTCGTCTGCCGCCCGGCACCGGGCCGGTCCGCGGGCGGATGGAGCCTCGCCGGTGGTCCCGGGGAGTGCGGTATACTGCCAGATCATGACTACCGTGCCCGACGCATTCGACGAGCTCGACTCGCTCCGCGAGCGGCTGCGCGGCGCCTCCGAGCGCCTCAGCTGGCTGCGGAGCTATCTTTGACCCCCCTCGCCTGACCGCCGACATCGCCGCGCTCGAAGAGCGCATGCGCGCCGCCGACTTCTGGGACGATGCCGAGGCGGCGCAACGCACGTCGGCCCGGTACAGCCGTCTCAAGCGCCGCCTCGACGACTGCGCCTCGCTCGAAGAGCGCTTCGGTGACCTCGAGGCCACCGAGCAGCTCATCCGCGAGGAGCTCGCCGGCGACGAGGTCGACGAGCCGCTGTTCGCCGAGCTCGCGCGCGGCCTGACGGCTCTCGAGGGCGAGCTCGATCGCGGCGAGGAACAGCGCTTCTTCAGCGGCCGCTACGACGAGGGCGGCGCCATCCTCACCATCCATCCCGGCGCCGGCGGCACCGAATCCCAGGACTGGGCCGAGATGCTGCTGCGCATGTACCTGCGCTGGTTCGAGAACCGCGGCTTCAAGGTCGAGGTGAACGACGTGCAGGAAGGCGGCGAGGCCGGCATCACGAGCGCGACGATCACGGTCGAAGGCGAGAACGCCTACGGCCTGCTGGCCTCCGAGAAGGGCGTCCACCGCCTCGTGCGCATGAGCCCCTTCGACTCGGCCAACCGGCGCCACACGAGCTTCGCCGCCGTCGAGGTGAGCCCGCTCGTCAGCGACGACGTCGAGATCGATATCGACGAGGACGACCTGCGGGTCGACACCTACCGCTCGAGCGGCGCCGGCGGCCAGCACGTCAACAAGACCAGCTCGGCGGTGCGCATCACGCACGTCCCCACGGGCATCGTCGTGCAGTGTCAGAACGAACGCTCGCAGATCTCGAACCGGGCGACGGCCATGCGGATGCTCAAGTCGCGCCTGCTCGAGCTCGAAGAGCGCAAGCGGGCCGAGGAGCTCGCCCGCGAGCGCGGCCAGCAGCTCGACGTGAACTTCGGCTCGCAGATCCGCAGCTACGTGCTGCATCCCTACCAGATGGTCAAGGACCTGCGCACCGACCACGAGACCGGCAACACGCAGTCGGTGCTCGACGGCGAGCTCGACCCGTTCGTCCACGCCTTCCTCATGTGGCGCGCCGGCAACGAGCTCCAGAAGCGCGGGTGAGCGACTCCGCCGTCCCCATCCTGCACGGCGACCACGTCGTGCTGCGCCCGGCGACCGACGACGACGCCGCGGCGCTGCTCGCCATACTCGTCGAGCCCGGCGTCGCCGCCTGGTGGCGGCGCGCCGAGTGGGAGCGGGTCACGGAGGAGGGCGCCACCGTCTTTGCCATCATCGTCGACGGCGAGACCGTCGGCTCCATCCAGTTCCACGAGGAGACCGACCCCGACTACCACAACGCGGCCATCGACATCTTCGTCGCCGACGCCTGGCAGGATCGCGGGGTGGGCAGCGACGCCATGCGCACCCTGATCTCGTACCTCACCCGGTGCCGCGGGCACCACCGTCTCACCGTCGATCCGGCGGCAGCGAACGAGCGCGCCATCCACGTCTACGAGCGCCTCGGATTCCGGCGCGTCGGGACCATGCGGGCCTACGAGCGCACGGCCGACGCCGGCTGGCGCGACGCGCTGCTCATGGAGCTCGTCGTCGAGGAGCGGCGCTGAGGGACGGGCTGGGGAGAGGCGGACGGCGGGCGGGCCGCCGGCCCGCCCGCCGTCATCAGGTGCCGGTCGCCGAGAAGTGCTGGTAGTCCTTGAGGGAGTGCCAGGAGCCGCCCCAGCCCCAGCCGTAGGCGGCGAAGGCGCGCACCGCCGGCCCGCCGGCGACGATCATGCCCGGCAGGCCCAGGGTGCGGTCGACATAGCGTCCGGCCGTTGCCGGGAACACCTTCCCGTCCTGGATCTCGGGGTTCTCGAGCGGGTCAATGTCGATCGCCCGCCCGTAGGCGTGCTGTGACCACACGGTCGAGCCGGCCACGAGGCGTCCGTTGTAGGCCGATGTGTTGTCGGCCTCCATGGAGCGCTCGTCGCTCGCCCCGTAGGCGTCGACCGGCACCATGCGGCGGATGGGAAAGTGGACCAGGTAGAGGCGGTGCAGCGCGCCGACGATCGCGCCGACGGCGTCGCGGTTGACGACCAGCCGGCCCACGTGGGGCCGGCCGTCGAACCCCCAGTACGTGAGAGAAACCAGACGCAGGTCGTCGAGCGCGACCGGGCAGCGCGGCGTCCACGAACCCGACCGGATCATCGCCGCGCGCCGCGCCGGGCCGAGGACCGCGACCGACCAGGCGAAACGCGCGGGCACCGCCGGTGTCGGTGTGGGCGAGACGGCACTCGGCGCGGCGGGGCTCCGTGCGGTGGTGGGGGAGAGGGCCGGCGCGGGAGTCGTCGCGGCGGGCGCGGCCGGCTGCGGGGCAGTCGCCCCACAGCCGGCCGCGCCCGCCGCGAGCGCCGCGAGGAGCACTGTCGCGAGCGTCAGGGTCGAGCGTGAGTGGCAGGATGGGCGGCTTGGGCTCATGGCCGCAGTCTACTCGCGCCGGCGAGCCGGGCGAAGACCCCGAGCGGTGCTCACTGCGAGTCCGGCGACGGTCGGCCGGAACACGCTGGCGAGCCCTCAGTCGTCTGCTATAATCCTGTACTCTCGTGGGCGACTAGCTCAGTTGCGTAGAGCGCCAGCTCGACAAGCTGGAGGTCGTTGGTTCAATTCCAACGTCGCCCACCACCCTCGATCTCTCTACCTCACCGGGGGGGTATAGCGACCGCCCCGAAAGTGAACACCCCCACTCGTACCACCGTGTGATAGCCTTTGGAGAGAATCGTACGGAGGGATGATGCACCGGCGGCTCACTCTCGCCTTGTTCGCCATGTCGGGGTTGGTGGTCGTGGCTGGAATGTGTGCATGCGGCAAGCCAACTCCGCTCCCAATCCTCATCGCTACTTCGAATACAGCTAGCCTCCGACTCTGTGCGCAACGCGGCGGTGGTGGCGTTTCTGAGACCTTCGGCCAGCTCGGCGCAGATTGCGAATCTCCGCACCAATCTCCCGTATCGTGACGGAGTCACGTCTTGGGCGGAGTGCGGCAGCACTCAGGCGATGAGGCTCGACATCGCCATCTTCGAGAAGGGGTTACCAGGCGGCGAAGGCGCCACCGAGGCGCCGTACCTAAAGAGCAGCCTTTCGGCAGACCGGAAGCGGGCGCCTTCGTCGCGCTCACGACAGACAACGGGAGGCAGGACAGTCTGATCAACTGGTTCATTGCCCATCACTGCGTGTTCAACAAGGGCCGGCTTGCCCTCCGTGAGGAATTGGGCATCGACACCATACGCTGTGCGTTCGTTTGATTGCGGAGATACCCGAGTGAGAATGTGGGCGCGGGTTCGACGGCTACGGGACAGCTGGGCCAACTTCGAGATGCGGAGTGACTGTTCGAGTCGGGTGGCCTGGGCGCGAAACGCTGGATCGTCGCTGCAGACGAGTGACGTGGCGGCCCACGTGTCTCCTTCTCGAAGACAGGTGAGCACTTCGTTGACGAGCTTCCTTGCGGCGATGCGGTCGGTCCAGGGCGGAATGGCAAAGACACTCAGCAGGCCGACGATCAAGATGACAAGACCGACTATCTGTCCTATCCCGCGCAGGAAGGGCGCAATGAGGGGCGATGCGATACGCGCAAGAAGGCTCGGCGCTGCCCGACGGTAGGCCGGGACGACAGCGATCGCGTAGCGGCTGCCCTCGTCGGAGACAACCAGCCGGGCGCTGCCGGACCAGCGCATGCTGGCATCCCAGTCGTAGCTGCTCCCGACCTCACGCCAGGCGGCAGTCCCGCTGGGCCTGACTTGGACCTTGTTCCATTCGTCATCGAGCAGGAAGCCCTCGTCGAGCAGGCGTGCCTGCCAGTGTCCGTCGGGAGATATTAGGGTTCTTCCGGGATCGACGCTGTAGATGCCCCAGAGGGCCGAAGATGCCTCGTGCCGCAAGACATTCACAGTCACGCAGGTAACGGCTGCCACCAGCACGACAATTGCTGCGGCGACGACCTGGCCCATGAGACGGCCCTTGTCCACGGCGGGCGCTGTCCGGCGAATCCGTGACATTACGAGAAGTGTAGCACGCGCCGGATAGGGTGCCCTCGACAGGGAAACGACCGACTACGCGGCGTGGGTGTTCACTTTCGGGGCGGTTGCTATACCCCTCTCTCCTCACAGGGGGGCATAGGGACCGGCACCCCGCAGACCAATCCTGACTTCGGTCAGACGAACCTTCTCGTCAACGGACGCGTCTAGAATGTCGGGTGCAAGACGAGGAGGGGCGTATGAAGCCGGTGCGGATGGTTCTGGTCCTTGTGCTGCCGGCAGTGCTGATGGTGGCCCTGTCCGCGTGCGGCGGTAGCTCCCGCGCTGCTTCGGGGGTGCTTGGTATCGCCGTCGCCGACTCTGGCGGGATGATCACGAGGCTGCCGTCTCCTTCGCCGCTGCCCGACGGTTTCGGTCTTGGCCAGGTGAATATCGGCTCGGGCTCCACCATCCGCAAGCTGGTGGTCGAACCGTACTCGTATGGCGGCGTGACCATCATGGTGAAGGCCACCGGCGGGCAAGAGGCCGGTAAGGTGGTAGCGCGGGTCAATCTGGCGGTCGGGCAGGACATCTTCAGGGTGACTCTCGCTCCCGGAACTACTTCATCTTCAGCAGAGACTGGACCTCGCTTGGCACCGCGGTCATCGTCCATGCGGGTCACTACACGCGGGCCGTGATCGTCGCAGGCCTCCGTCACTGAGAAATAGTCACCGTCGCAGCAGCCTATCGCTTCCTCGCCACGAACAGGAGATGCAGGCCCATGCCCAAGAGCTCGTTGCGTGTGCACATCTCCAGTTCGAGAGCCTTCAACTTCGCCCACTCCGCCGGCGGCGAGTACTGGTCGGCGTCCAGCGTGTCCGCGAACGTCGGCGTCGACGCGATCTCGAGCACGTCGCACCCCGCGGCCTCGAGCATCGCGGTCATCTCGTCCACCGTGTAGAGATGCGTTCTCGGTCCCATGCCGCAGAAGCACTCACCAGACTCGGCGATCGCCAGGGCCTCGTCGATCTCACCCTGAGCCAGCTTCAACCTCAGGAACCCGAGCCTCGAATCGCAGCCGACGATGAGGATCGATCCCTCGCGGCCGACGCGCACCAGTTCGCGCAGCGCCTCGAACCGCTTGTCGAGGACATACGAGATCGCATCGCCAACGCACAGCAGAAAGCTGAACGAGCCGTCGTCGAATCGACTCAGATCGGTGATGTCGCCTTGAACAAGGTCGACCGTTCCGGACACTCCCGCCGCCGAGACGTTCTTCGAGGAGAGAGCCAGGATGGCGGGCGTCAGATCGAGCAGAACCACTCTCTGGCAGAGACCGGCCATAAGGATGGCGTTGGCCCCCGTGCCTCCGCCGGCATCAAGAGCTACGTCGGACTCCCGGATGTACTTCCGGATGAATTCCCGGGGCAGCTCTACCCGGAGCGATCGCTCGGTCTCCGCCGCGTCCTCCGCGGCGGCGTTCTCCTCGTAGGCCCTGATGACGTCGAGCGGATCGTAGGCGGCGGTCAGGTGATCTCCTCCCAGCCGTCGGCCGTCTTGTCGGGGGCGAACACCGAGGCGACCGAGAAGATCAGGTCGGTGGCCACGCCGCCGAGGTCGTCGCCGATAGACTGCGCGGCGCCGATGCCCCTGGCGTCGAGTCTCGAGTAGTGGCGGCTCTTGGCGCCGGCGTAGCGCGAGCCGGGGGACTCGCCCTCGTAGGTGGCCTCGATCGCCGCTCGCTCCGCCGCCGCATAGGTCATCACCGGCTGGCAGATGGGGTCGGACCACTCGCCCCCCGCATTCGCCGCGAAGAGGCTGTAGTGGTAGGTGCGGCGGGGCTGGATGTCGCCGTCGATGAACTTGTCGTCGGCGCCGTCGAAGACGCAGGTCTGACCAGCCGTCTGGTCGTCGGGGTTCTGCGCCGACCGTGTCTCGGAGCGCAGGATACGGAGGTGCCGCTCGCAACCCTTGCGCCACTGCCAGGCGAACGCCACGGTGGCCTCGTCGCTGTGAAAGGCGAGTCTCGCGATCGACGCGGGCAGCACCGTCGTGCGCCGCTTGTCGCGCCGTCCGGCGTAGATCAGGTAGAAGACACAGACCCCGCCGACGATCGCCAAGGGCAACCACGAGATACCGGTGCGCATCCAGAAGCCCCAGAAGAGGCACGAGATGATGCCTGCCCACGCCAGTGCCCGCCCCACGGTCGCCTCCCTGTCGGGTCCCCACTGTCCCCATCACAGTAGCGTCACTGGGCTGCGCGCGACACCACTCAGGCCATCATATCCCCCGCTGAGCGTGGGGTGTGGGGCGCCGCGCGGTCCGGGCTCGGCCTCAGCGCTCGCCTTCGAGCAGCGCCAGGCGCAGCCCCTCGTTCTCGTCGACGCCGTCGGTCCAGGGCAGGCGCTCGCCGGGCAGCGAGCGCAGACGCCAGCGCAGGCTTTTGGGGCGCCCGGCGATGGCCGCTTCGATCTCGCTCACGGCAGCGGCGACCCGTGCCTGCTGGGCCTCGTCGAGCTCGAACTCCGCCAGTCGCTCGCGGCAGCGGCGCAGGCTGGCCGTGACGTCGTGGTGCAGGCACCAGTCGCGGCAACACAACCGTGCCAGGTACTCGAGGTCGATCACGTCGGGTTCGTCGCGGCGTCCGAGGCGCAAGTCCTTCAGGAGGGCGACGACGTCGCGCAGGTCTTCGAAAGAGGGAGCCGAGCGCTGCAGCTTGATGAGGACCACGTCGGCCGGCGGCACGGTGTCGGCGTCGTGCGGCAGACGGTCCTTCAGGGCGATCTCGTGGTCGAGGCGGAAGGCGTCGAGGTAGACGTCGATGCGGTCATCGTCGTGGGCGCGCCGGCCGTCGCGCGTGCGGTGCGTGCACTGGCGGAAGAACTGCATCACCGCGCCGGCGGTGGCAAAGCGCACGTGGCGATTCTCCTCGTAGCCGAGCGCCGCCAGGGCCGCCGCTACGCACTTGGCCTGGCGGCGCAGGCCGACCAGGTCGATGTCGCGGATCGGCCGCCGCGCAAAGCCGTGGTCGGGGCTCGTGGCAAGGACGGCGAGGCCGCCGACGAGGCGCAGCACAACGCCCCGGGCGGCGGCGGCGTCGACGATCCGCCTTGCCTCGGCAAGCATCTCGTCGGGCACGGCGGCGAACTCTGACGGCTGGGCGGCCATGTCGTCGGGAGTGTTCCCCCGGCGGGCGCGGTTTGGTCGCCGTCGCCGAGGGGGATGCGGGAGTCAGTCTTTCGAGCGCGCGAAGGAGGGGAGATGGCCCGGGCGCGATTCCTCGTCGTGGTGCCGCACGAGCCCGAAGAGTGTCTCGACGCCGTCGAGGCCACCATCAACCAGGGGCCGGGGTTCCAGGAAGCCTACGAGTGGGGCTGTTTCGTCGGCAACCATACGGGCTACCTCTTCGTGCGCGCCGGAGGCGCCGAGGAGGCAGTCAACGACTACGTGCCGCCGTTCCTGCGCGCCAGGGCGAAGGCTTACCGCCTGACCCAGATCAGCGCCCGCGACCTGCACGACATGCGCGACCAGGCAGCGCGGCCTAAGGCCGGCGCGTCAGGCACGATGGGCACCCAGAAATGCAGCTCGTCGGCGTCGCGGCCGGCGTAGCGTCCGCCGTTGGCCTCGATCACCCGGCGCGAGATCGTGTTGGCCACATCGCAGGTGACGAGCGCCGGGTCGATCCCCAGGGCGTTGGCCAGCGGCAGGGCCGCGGCCAGCATAGCCGTGGCGTGGCCCTGATGGCGGCGGCTCGGCCGGATCTCGTAGCCGATGTGCCCGCCGACGCTGCGCAGGCCGGCGTTCAGCCGGTGGCGCACGGCGATGCGTCCGAGATACTCGTCGCCGTCGACCCACCAGAGGTTGGTCTGCGGCACGCGGCCCGAGTGGTCGGTCAGCTTCAGGTGCTCCTCGGCGCGCAGGGCGGCGACGTAGCGGGCGAACGTGGCCGGCTCGCGCAGCGTGGCGAGGCCGAGCTCGAGATGGCGGCGCTCCTCGTGGTACTCGGCGAGGGCGGCCAGAAACGAGGCGTGGTAGTCGGTCGCCGGTGTCACGAGCTCGGGCATCAGTCTCGTAGTCGCGCTCACGTAGGCGTCGATCTCGGCGAGCAGCTCGCTCCGGCGCGCGGCGGGCAGCCACGAACCCGCGATCGAGTTGCGGGCCAGGGTGGCGAGCTCGGCTCGCGTGAGCCCCAGAGCCGCGCCGGCGGCGAGGTAATTGTCGACCATGTAGCCGCCGAAGTAGGCGGGGTCGTCGGAGTTCACCGTCACCGCGACGCCGGCGTCGAGCAGGCGCTTGAGCGGGTGCTCGGCGAGAGAGCCGACCACGCCGAGGCGCAGGTTCGACAGCGGGCACATCGTCAGCGTCACTCCCTCGCTTCGCAGCCGGGCGACGAGAGCGTCGTCGTCGACCGCCCGCACGCCGTGGTCGATGCGAGCCACGCGCAGCACGTCGAGCGCCTCGGCGATGTAGGCGGCGGGCCCCTCCTCGCCGGCGTGGGCCACGGCCGCAAAACCGGCCTCGCGGGCCGCCGCGAAGACGTCGGCGAACTCGCCGGGCGGGTGGCCGGCCTCGGCCGAATCGAGGCCCACCCCGGCGATCAGGTCGCGGTGGCGGACGGCCTGGCCGAGCACCTCGAGGGCGCCGCGCGGGCTCTCGTCGCGCAGGAAGCACATGATCAGGCGCGAGGAGATGCCGAGCTCGCGCTCGCCGTCGGCGAGCGCCGCGCCGATGCCGCCCACGACCTCGTCGAACGGCACGCCGCGCACGAGGTGGCTCTGCGGGTCGAAGAAGATCTCGACGTGGCGGGCGCCGTCGCTCCTGGCGTGGCGCAGGTAGGCCTCGGTGAGCTCGAAGAAGTCGCGCTCGTGGCGCAGCACCGCCATGCCCCGGTAGTAGAGGTTCAGAAAGGAGCGCAGGTCGGAGAACCGGTAGGCCGCGCGCGCCTCGTCGGCGTCGGCGTAGGGCACCGGCACGCCGTTGCGGGCCCCGAGGGCGAGCATGAGCTCGGGCTCGAGCGTGCCCTCGATGTGCAGGTGCAGCTCGGCCTTGGGCAGGCCGCGGACGAAGGCCTCCACGGCTACTGGCTCCGGCCGCGACCGGCCACGGCCCAGATGTCGGCGAGCCGGCCGTCGCGCATGACGTGGAAGCGGTCGTAGAGATTGACGGTGGTGCAGCCGTGGCCCGGGATGAGCTCGATCTTGTCGCCCACCCGCAGCTCGCGCGCCGGGCCGCTCAGGGCGATCTCGCCGTGCTCCTCGGAGAAGTCGAGCCAGCTCGCCCCGGAGACGAGCACCGTCGGGTCGCCGAACTCCGGCGTCACCGCCTTGAGGCCGGCGTCGAGCACGGCCCGGTCGGCCCGTCGCCGGCTGACCACGCTGGCGAGCACGGTGAGGGCGTTCTCGAAGTCGGCGCCCCCCACCGACCGGTACTGGGCGTCCATCGTGGCATACGAGCCGCACTGCAGCTCGGTCATCCACGGCAGGCGGCCGGTGACCATGTGCGTGCCCGTGCCGCCGCCGCTCACCTGGCCGACCGCGAGGCCGGCCGCCTCGATCGCGTCTCTGGCGGCCAGGGCCTTGCCCAGGTCGTGCTCGGTCGCGGGCGATCCTCTCGGCGAGCGGCGCCAGGTTCTGCAGATGCCCCTCGTAGGTCTGGAGGCCGCCGAAGACGAGACCCGGAGAGCCGTCGACCAGGCGGGCCAGCTCGAGTGCGGCCGCCGCGTCGGGCACGCCGCAGCGCGCCATGCCGACGTCGACCTCGACGTAGCAGCGCACGGTGACCCCGGCCGCCGCGGCGGCCGCCGAGAGCTCGGCCACGTTGCCGGGGTCGTCGACGGCGACGGTCACGGCGCAGCGGCGCGCCAGCGCCACCAGGCGAGCGATCTTGATCGGGCCGACGACCTCGTTGGCGACGAGGATGTCGGAGATGCCGCCGTCGGCCAGCGCCTCGGCTTCGCCGACCTTGGCGCAGGTGATGCCGATCGCGCCGGCCTCGAGCTGCAACCTGGCGATCTCGACGCACTTGTGCGTCTTGCTGTGCGGCCGTAGCTTCGCTGGGCCGCCGGCCGCGAAGGCTGCCATGCGGGCGATGTTGCGCGTGAGCTTGCCGTGGTCGAGCAGGAGCGCCGGCGTGTCGATCGCCTCGGGGCCGGCGCCGGGCGGCGGCCGGTAGGCGGCGGTCGGGACCGTGTCGGGGCGGTCGGCGGTCATACGAACGGTAACCTCCGTGAAAGGTGCGAGACAGCCTATCACCGCGTGCGCCGGACCCTGGCCGTGTGGCCGGTCGCCGCAGGTCGGCGCCGACCGTCCGGCGCTGCCGCCCGACCTCCGGCCGCCGCCGCGCCGGGCGTATCCCCGCGGGGGCAGGGTCGCTACCCCTGCGGGGAGACGGCGGCCGAACCGTCACCCCGCCGCGCGGGCGTCGCGTCACTCAGAGTCCTCCCGCGGTTGACCCCGATCTCCACCGCCGGGGCGACGACCTCCCCGGCCGTCGGTCGGTAGCCTTCTCTTCAGAACTCGAGGAGCCCGAACGGGCAAACGCCAAGAGGAGTGGGGTGCCGGAATGGGACGGTCGAACAGGCGAAGAGGCAAAGCGGAGACGGGCAGGGGGCGGTCGTTCACCGAACGGCTCGCCCGGACGAGCGCCACGCACCCGTGGCGGACCATCGGCGCGTGGCTCGCTCTGGTCGCCGTCGCCGTCGTCTCCGTGGGCGCTCTGCTGGGCAGCGGCATCACCTCGAACATGCAGTTCCGCGGCGACAAGCCCGACAGCATGAAGGGTCAGGACCTGCTCGAGAAGCGCCTCACCGGCCCCCAGCGGATGACCGACTTCGTCATCGTCAGGTCGGCGACGCTCAGGGTCGACGACCCCATCTTCCAGGGCTACGTCGAGAGCCTCGCCGCCAGGATCGGCGATCTCGGCCCCGGGGTCGTGCAGAGCGTGTCGACGATCTATGCGACGCACGACCCGACACTGCGCTCCAAGGACGGCCACTCGACGCTGGTGCCCGTGGTCATGGCCGGCGACGCCGACCGCGCCATGAAGAACGTCGACAAGCTGCACGCGGTCGTCCTTTCCACCGCCGGCTATGGCTTCACGCTGGCCCAGACCGGCGACGCCAGCCTGAACGAGATGATCACGACGGTGGCCAAGAGCGACATGGAGAAGGCCGAGATCTTCGGCGTGCCGGCCGCTCTGGTCGTGCTCGTGATCGTGTTCGGCACCCTGGTCGCGGCCGGCATGCCGCTGCTGCTCAGCATCCTCAGCATCGTCGTGGCCCTGGCTATCACCGGCCTCATCGGCCAGCTCTACCCGATGAACACGTTCATGCTGAACGTCCTCACCATGATGGGCCTGGCCGTGGGCATCGACTACACGCTGTTCGTGATCTCGCGCTACCGCGAGGAGCGCGCCCGCGGCCTCGCCAAGATCGACGCCATCGCCGCCACCGGGGCCACCGCCAACCGCGCGATCTTCTTCAGCGGCATGACGGTCTTCCTCGCCATGCTCGGCATGGTCATCGTGCCGCTCGACATCACCATCAGCATGGGTCTCGGCGTCATGCTGGTCGTCTTCACGACCCTGCTCACGACACTGATCCTGCTGCCTGCCCTGCTGGGCGTACTGGGCGATCGCGTGAACGCGCTGCGCGTGCCGATCGTCGGTCGCCTGGCGATGAACCGCGCCGCCGGCCGGTCGGGCCTGTTCGAGCGGCTCGCGCACAGCATCATGCGCCGCCCAGTGGTGTGGCTCACCGTGGCCGTCGTCTGTCTGCTCGCCCTGGCCGCGCCGGTGCTCGTCATGAAGACCGGCAACACCAACATGACGGCCCGCTACCTGCCCGCCGACCAGTACTCCAAGCAGGGCTGGGACATCCTCGGCAAGGAGTTCTCGCTGGGCAAGGCCAACCCGCTGCAGATCGTGGTCGACGGCGCCGCCGCCTCGCCGGCGGTCAAGGGCGGCGTCGCCCGCCTCGAGACCGCCCTGAACCGCGACGGTCGCTTCGGCCCCGCGCAGACGACCGTCGACAAGGCCGGCGACCTCACGCTGGTCTCGACCACCCTGTCGCGGCGATCCCGCCGGCGACGGCACGCGATCGCTCGTGAAGGACCTCCGCACCACCCTCGTGCCGGCGGCCTTCGCCGGCACGGGCGCCAGGGTCTACGTGACCGGCAACACCGCCTTCGTGGTCGACTACCTCGCCTTCTTCCACCGCTGGCTGCCGATCGCCCTGACCGTCGTACTCTCGCTCTCCTTCGTGCTCCTGCTGGTGGCGTTCCGCTCGGTCGTCATCCCGGCCAAGGCGATCGCTATGAACCTGCTCTCGGTGGGCGCCTCGTACGGCCTCATGGTGCTCGTCTTCCAGAAGGGCGTCGGCGCCCACCTGCTGGGCCTGACGAAGGTCGACACGATCGAGGCCTGGGTGCCGCTGTTCCTCTTCAGCCTGCTGTTCGGCCTCTCCATGGACTACCAGGTGTTCCTGCTCTCCCGCATCAAGGAGCGCTTCGACCACACCGGCGACACCCGCGAAGCGGTCGCCTACGGTGTCGGGCGCACGGCCAGCATCATCACCGGCGCCGCCGCCATCATGGTCTGCGTCTTCGCCGGCATGGCCGGCGGCCAGCTCGTCATGTTCCAGCAGATGGGCTTCGGCCTCGCGGTCGCCGTGCTGATCGACGCCACCGTGGTGCGCACCATCATCGTGCCGGCCGCCATGGAGGTGCTGGGCGACTGGAACTGGTACCTGCCGCGCTGGCTCGAGTGGCTGCCCAACGTGAGCGTCGAAGGCCACGCCGGCGGCCCCGCGCCGGCTGGCGACGATACGCACGGTGAGCGGCGGCTCCCGACGCCGCCCGCCGGCGAGCGTATCCAGCTCGGTCCCGAGGCGGTCAAGGCGACGGGCCGCTAGGCTCGGGACACTTCGAGGGGACCCCACTCCTCGAGCCGGGGGGCGGCGGCGCGATAGCGCCGCCGCCCCCTTCGCGTTGCCCTAGAGTCGGCTCCCGCCCGACGTTCCGCGGCGAGGACGGCCTTGCGACAACGGCCCCGAACCGGGTAGAACGTCGGGCATGAGACTGCTCGTCGTGGAAGACGCCGACAAGCTCGCCAGGGCCCTCAAGCGCGGGCTCGAGCGCGAAGGCTACGCGGTCGACACGCTGGCCGACGGCCGTCTGGCCCAGACGCGCCTGCGCAGCCGCCACGACGAGTACGACCTGGTCGTGCTCGACGTCATGCTGCCCGGCATCGACGGGTTCACGCTCTGCCGCGATCTGCGCGACCGCGGCCTGACGGTGCCGGTGCTCATGCTCACCGCCCGCGACACGACCGACGACAAGGTCACCGGCCTCGACAGCGGCGCCGACGACTACCTCGTCAAGCCGTTCGCCTTCGAGGAGCTCGTCGCCCGCGTGCGTACGCTGCTGCGGCGGCCGCGCCATGCCCTGCCCGTGACCCTCGCGGCCGGCGACCTCACGCTCGATCCGGTCTCGCGAACGGCGCGCCGCGGCGGCGCTGGCCCTCGAGCTCACGGCCAAGGAGTTCTCGCTGCTCGAGTTCCTCATGCGCCACCCCGGCGAGGTGCTCAGTCGCGAGCGCATCCTCGACCACGTCTGGGACGACGAATACGACGCCTCCAGCAACGTCGTCGACGTGCACCTGAAGAACCTGCGCCGCAAGGTCGACCGGCCCGACGGGCCCAGCCTCTTCAAGACGGTGCGCGGCGTCGGCTACAGCCTGCGGGTGAGCCCGCCGTGAGTCCGGCCGCCGGTGCCGACGTCTTCGCCCGGGCGACCACGCGGCTCGTCGTGCTGTTCACGGCGATCGTCGTCGCGCTCGTCGTGGTCTCGGGCGTGGTCATGTACCTGACCGTCAAGACCAACATCTCCGACGTGGCCCAGGGCTCCTCCGGCGGCGGCGAGGCCGAGGTCGAGCGTGCGATCGCCTCGCGGTCGATCAACCGCGTGCGCTGGCAGCTCGTCGCGCTCGACGGCGTCATCATCGTGGCCGTCGGCGGGCTCGGGTTCTGGTACGCGCGGCGCACGCTGCGGCCCATCCGCGAGCTCTACGGCGCCCAGAAGCGCTTCGTCGCCGACGCCTCGCACGAGTTGCGCACGCCGCTCGCGATCATGAAGGCCGACTTCGAGGTGGCCCTGCGCGACGAGCCCGGCGGGGGCGCTCCCGCCGGGCGGCCCGACGAGCTGCGCGAGGCGGTGAGCAGCGGTCTCGAGGAGGTCGATCGCATGAGCGCCATCGTCGACGACCTTCTGCTGCTGTCGCGGATCGACGCCCATCAGGAGGAGCTGCGCTTCGCCCCGGTCGAGCTGGCCGAGCTCGTGCGGCGCACGGCCGAAGGCATGCGCGCGATGGGGGAGAGGGCCCGGGTGGCGGTGGCGGTGACGGCGCCGTCCGGCGCCGTCACCGCCACCGCCGACGCGGCCCACCTCGAGCGCGCCCTGCGCAACATCGTGCGCAACGGGATCGAGCACTCCTCACCGGGCGGCAACGTGCGGCGTGAACCTGACGGTCGCCGGCGACGCGGCGGTCGTCGACGTGGCCGACGAGGGCTCGGGCATCGCGCCCGCCGATCTCGACCACGTCTTCGACCGCTTCTACCGGGCCGACTCGTCGCGCTCGCGCGACGGCGGCGGCAGCGGCCTCGGCCTGGCCATCGCGCGCTGGATCGTCGAGCGCCACGGGGGTCGCCATCACCGCGCAAAGCATGCAGGGGAAGGGCACGACGATCGCGCTGCGCCTGCCGCTGGCGGGGCCGCGGGACCGAGGCGCCGCGCTGTCGCGCCGCGCCCCGCGCCACGTCGTGCCGCGCCGACGCCGTCCTCAGACGACGTCGATGACGAGCTGGCTCGCGCCGCCGCTCAGACGCACCTCGATAGCGATCGGCGGCGGCGGATGCCGGCGAGTCGGTCTCGAAGCGGCTGTGGCCGCTCATCGAGCCCAGACGGCGGCCGTCGACGATGAGGTTGCTGGCGCCGCCCGAGACTTCGGCGACCACGGCGCTGGCGGCGGGCCGGTGCATCTTCACGTCGCTGGCGCCGCCCGAGATGCGCACTGGTACGATGCCGGTCGCCGCGGGCAGCCAGATCTCGACGTCGCTGGCTCCGCCGCCCACGTCGAGGGAGCGCAGGTCGAGTCCGCGCAGGTCGCAGGTGAGCTTCCACATGCCGCCCTTCAGGGAGACCTCCCAGGGCACGGCGGGGTTGAGCCAGATGGCCGACCTGGCGACACGCCAGTCGAAGGCCAGCAGGTGTCGCCTGGTGCCGATCGTGACCGTGCCGCCGTCGACCCTGATCTCGGGGACGTTGCCCTCGAACCTGGCGCGGTAGAGGCTCGGTCAGCCAGGCGTCGACGGCGATCGAGACCTTGGCGGCGCCCTTGATGAACTCGAGGCGCCCGAGCCGCACGCCGTCGAGCGGGGCGGTGAACTGCGGCCCTGGGCCGCGGCGGTGACAGTCGCGTCCGCCCTCGGGCGCGGGAGCGGCGATGCCGCGCACCAGCTCTTCGTAGAACTCGCGGATGCCGCGCAGGTAGTCGCGGATCAGAGCGACGCCGGCGGCGTCGAGCCGTTCGAGCTGCGCCCGGCCGGCGAGCTCGACCTCGCCGTAGACGCGCGCCCCCAGCTCTCGGGTGGCGGCGGTCGAGGTGACCATCACGCGCCGCCGGTCGCTGGGGTCGGCCACGCGGTTGGCGTAGCCGTTGCGCTCCATGCGGTCGAGGACGGTAGTGATCGCCCCCGGGGTCAGGCCGCTCTCCTCGGCGAGCTCGCCGGCCGTGACGCGGCCACGGCGGTAGAGGATGCCGATGCAGCGCAGGTCGGTGCGGTTCAGGCCTTGCTGGGCGGCTACCGCCTCGTCGAGACGGTCGGCGGTGCGGCGCAGCTCGCCGAGCTCCGCCCCGACGTCGTCGATCAGCTGGTCCGTGGTCTCTGCCATGTCACCGCCTCGCACGGGAAGAACATGCCTGATGGCACGGTGCTCGCATGTCGCGAGATGAGTCCTTGAAGAACAATATAGCACAAGATGACAGTTTGACAATCGAAATATCACGGAACTAAACTGTGTATGTTCTGAGATGCCTCCGAGTCGCGCCGCCGCGGCCGCTGGCCACGAGAGCTTCGACAAGGCGGTAGCAGCATGGCAGCAGATACGGCAATCGAGGCGAAGGGCCTGGTGAAGACCTACCCCAAGGGCGTGCGCGCCCTCGACGGCGTGAGCTTCGACGTGGCCGCCGGCAGCGTGTTCGGCCTGGTCGGACCCAACGGGGCCGGCAAGTCGACCACGGTGAAGATCCTGACGACCCTGTCGCGTCCCGACTCCGGTGCAGGCGACGGTGGCCGGCATCGACGTGCTGCGCCGGCCCGACGAGGTGCGTCGGGCGATCGGCTGCGTGGCCCAGAAGTCGAGCGTCGACGTGCACGCTATCGGGGCGCGAGAACCTGCTCCTTCAGGGCCGCCTGTACGACATGGGGGGCCGCGAGCTGTCGCTGCGTGTCGACACCATGCTCGAGCGGTTCGGCCTGACCGACGCGGCGCGTCGCGTCACCAGCACCTACTCGGGCGGCATGCAGCGCAAGCTCGACGTCGCGATGGGTCTGGTCCACAGTCCCGAGGTCCTGTTTCTCGACGAGCCGACGACCGGCCTCGACCCCGAGGCCCGCGTCGACATGTGGACCGAGATCGAGCGGCTCGCCGGCGAAGAGGGCCTCACCATCCTCCTCACGACGCACTACCTCGAAGAGGCCGACCGCCTGGCGCGCCGCGTGGCGATCGTCGACCAGGGCAGGATCGTCGCGCCGAAGGCACACCGGACGAGCTCAAGAGCGAGCTGCACGGCGACGCCGTGCACATCGAGCTCGACGCGGCCGAGACCAACGGACGGGTGGCGGCGGCGCTCGCCGACCTCGGCGACGTGCGCGACGTCGTGGTCGAGCACGGTCGCCTGCTGCACGCGCGGGCCGACAACGGCGCCCGCGCCGTGCCGGTCATGCTGCAGGCGCTCGAGGCGCGCGGGCTGCCGGTCGTCTCGGTCACGGTCGCGCGCCCCTCGCTCGACGACGTCTATCTCAAGTACACCGGCCGGCGGTTTGAAGAGGCCGACACGGCCGCGGAGGTGACCCGATGACAGCCCTGCGACACACCATCCATCTGACGGCCCGTCAGGTGCGCAACTTCCTGCGTCAGCCCTGGTTCGTGGCCCTGTCCCTGGCCCAGCCGATCATCTACCTGCTGCTGTTCGGGGCGTTGTTCAAGAAGGTGGTGGAGATCCCCGGCTTCACGAGCACCTCGTACATCTCGTTCCTCACGCCCGGCATCGTCGTGATGAGCGCCATGTTCGCCGGCGGCTGGAGCGGCATGGGCGTGATCGACGACCTCGACCGCGGCGTCATGGACCGCTTCCTGGTGGCGCCGACCAGCCGCGGCGCGATCATGCTCGGCCGCGTCACGCCGCAGGTGCTCACGATCCTCATCCAGACGCTCATCATCGTGGGCCTGGCGCTGCTCGTCGGGGGGCGGTTCGGCGGCGGCGTGGGAGGCGTCATCATGCTGATCGTCGTCTCGACCCTGCTGTCGATCGGCTTCGCCTCGCTGTCGAACGGTGTCGCCCTGCTGCTGCGCAAGGAGGAGTCGGTGATCGCCGCGGTCAACATGATCCTGCTGCCGCTGATCTTCCTGTCGTCGGCCTTCCTGCAGCAGAACCTGGCGCCGCAGTGGATCCAGGACATCGCGGTGTACAACCCGGCCAACTGGGCCATCCAGGCGGGTCGTACGGCGCTCACGACCAGCGCCACGGCGAGCACGGTGCTCGATCACACACTGTACCTGCTCGTCTTCGCCGTCGTCTGCACGTGGCTCGCCACCCGGGCGTTCCGCTCCTATCAGCGCTCAGTGTGAGGTGGAGACTAACCATGGAAGCAGCGATTGAAGTCAAGTCACTCAGCAAGTCGTACAAGAAAGTCTCGGTTCTGAAAGACGTCAGTTTCAGCGTTCAGAAGGGGACGGTCTTTGCCCTGCTGGGCAGTAACGGCGCCGGCAAGACTACGACCATCAACATCCTGACGACGCTCATAAAGGCCGATGGCGGCACGGCCGCGGTGGCCGGCTACGACATTGCTGCACGACCGGACAAGGTGCGCAATGAGATCAGCCTGACTGGGCAGATCGCTGCCGTCGATAATCGGCTGACGGGTCGTGAGAACCTGCTGCTGATCGGCGACTTGCGCCATGTCGCCGACTCCGCCAACACCGCTGCAGACCTGTTGCGGCGGTTTGGGTTGGAGGAAGCGGCCGATCGCGCTGTGTCGACGTTCTCCGGCGGGATGCGCCGCCGCCTCGACATCGCCATGAGCTTGATCGGCAGTCCTGCAGTCATCTTCCTGGACGAGCCTACTACCGGGTTTGACCCGGAAGCCCGCAATGAGATGTGGCGGACGATCCACAGGCTAGCCGAAGGCGGGACGACGGTATTCCTCACAACGCAGTATCTCGAAGAGGCTGATGAATTGGCCGACGACATCGCCGTCTTGCATCAAGGCAGAATCGTCGCCAGTGGAACAGCCAGTGAGCTGAAGAAGCTCGTGCCGGGTGGGCTGATCGAGCTGACTTTCCATGACGAAGAGACCCGTGATGCTGCTGCAAAGGTGCTTGGCAAGAGCTACGCCCATACTGAAGGCGAGGGCGCAACGCTGACGATCACCACAGATGGCACGGCAGCTCACGTAGCCAGCATCTTCGTCGGGCTCGAGGATGCTCGAATCGAGCCGACCGAGTTCTCCCAGAAGGCGGCTTCGCTCGACGACGTATTCATCAAGATAACTGGCAGCAGCCGGGAGGACGAATGACACGCACGCTCGCAGATACCTGGACGCTGGCCAAGCGCAGTCTGTACCACATCACCCGCAGTCCCGACACGGTCATCACCGTGCTTCTGATGCCGATCGCCCTCATGCTCCTGTTTGTCTACGTGTGGGGTGGAGCGATGGGGCGGCAGACGGGCTCGGTAGGCTACATCAACTTCATCGTGCCGGGAATCGTCGTCATGACGGTCATCAGCGGCATCTCGTACGCTGCGATACGCCTCAACATGGACGTGCAGAGTGGCATCATCAATCGCTTCAGGACGATGCCGGTCGCGCCATCGTCGATTCTGGGCGGGCAGGTTGCATCGTCCACGTTGTCCAATCTCTTCTCATCTTTGCTGGTCTTTTTGGTAGCGTTCGCGATCGGCTTCCGGTCACACGCTGGCGTAGCGGGATGGTTGCTCTTTGCCGGACTCCTGCTGTTGTTCACGCTTTCAACGACGTGGCTCGCCATCTTCTTCGGCCTGCTTGCAAAGACGACGGAAGGGGCCGGTGCATTCAGCTACGTCCTGCTCCTGCTCATTTTCATCAGTCCCTCATTCGTGCCGACGAACTCCATGACACCGCTTCTGCGGGGCTTTGCTGAGCATCAACCAATGACTCCGGTGGTTGAGACGATGCGTTCACTGCTGGTCAATGGCACGGCCGGTCCTGAGGTCTGGACGGCCATAGCCTGGATCCTCGGTCTTCTCGTAGTCTCGTATCTTCTGTCCGTGGCAGTCTACAAACGCAAAGCGATCGTGGTTAACACCTGATATGGAGTGGATCCTGTCAAGTGGTCGTGCCTGGTTCTCTCTGACGAGCTGAAAGGATCTCGAATTGGGCCAGAGACGCCCCGGTGAGCGCGGCGGGCCCGGTGGCGGCGCGCGGTCGGCCTGATATGCGCGGGTTTGGGTTCTTGGCCTGCTGCCTCACGCTGGGCGCGCAGCAGGTACTCGGGGGCGATCGAAGGGCGACCGCCGGAGGCGTAGAGGGCATCGAGGGCGGTCTTCATCTCAGCAAGCGCGACGTCGACCACGGGGGGCGAAATGGCTCGACCACCAGTTCGCAGCCACGCCGGCTTCCGCTCCGTCTTGGCCGCTCCGTCTCGGCCGCTCTGTGTGGGCGCCTGGCGTTTCGCCGCGTCGTCTCGGCCCCGGCGCCGGTCGACGCCGCGCCTACAGCAGGCTGGCGAAGTTGCCGGTACCCCAGGGCGAGGCGGCCACGGCGTCGGCCACGGCGATGGCGTCGTCGCCGGCGCGCAGGGCCGCGAGAATGCCTCCGTAGTAGCCGTTGCGCAGGGTGGCAATGGTGGCCGTGAAGCCCTGGGCCCAGCTTACGTAAGCCTTCACGCCGACCGAGTTCATGGCGGTGGCGCCCGGTTCGGGCATAGTGGTGTCGAGCGGGTTGTAATGGGCAGAGTTGTGCCAGTGACCACCTTCGGCGACCTCCCAGGCGGTGATCGCGGCGACGTTCTGGGCCGTGAGCGGCATGCCGAGCTGCTGGAGGAGCGCCTTGGCCCAGGTCAGCGGCGTGTAGTGGCCCGACAGGGGCACCGGCGCGACGAGGCCCCCGCCGCCGCTCGCCGATCTCCGGGCGAGGATGCGCTCGATCTGCCGCGTGAGGTTGTCGAGGATGGCGCGCCGCTGGGCGATCTTGTCGGACATGACGAGGCGCTGGGCGTCGACGCGGCCCTGCGCCGCCTGGGCGCTGGTGCGCTGCGCCGCCAGGGTGTCGGCGAGCTCGACCACCTGGGCGTTCAACTGGGCGAGGCCGGCGTTGTCGCGCTGATCCTGCTCGGTCAGGCATCTGAAGAAGGTGACCTGCGTCTGTACGTCGGTGAGCGTAGCCGAGGCGGCCAGCACGTCGACGAACGAGAACGAGCCCATCTTGTACATGGCGGCGAGGCGGGCGCCGATGACGGCGCTCTCATGATCGAGCGTCGCCTGAGTCTCGCTGAGCTCCAGGCGCGTCTGCGAGAGCCGCAGGTCGACGCCGTTGAGCTCGGCCACCGCCGCGTCGTACTGCGTGCGGATCACCTTCATCTGGGCCTCGAGGCGGGCCATCTGCAGGCGCTGCCCGCGGGCCGCGGCCTCGAACCCCTTGAGCGTCGTCGGGGTCTGGATCGCGACGATGGTGAGGGGAGCCGCCGTGGCGCGGGCCGCGACCGGCGCCGCCATGAGAAGGGCGGCGGCGGCCGCCAAAGCGGCCGCCGCCGCCCGCACGAGTCGTTTGTACGTCTGCCCATCCACGGTAGGTGTATCGGTCCGTCGGCGGCGGCCTTTACACCTGGAGGGACCTCAGCCGCGGGCCCCGGGTGGTCGGGCTAGCCCAGACGCCGGTGGGCCCGGAGGTCGCACCGCTCCCAGGCCTTGTCGTTCTCTTGCACGTCGGCGTCGGTCATGAGGCAGCGGTGACTCGTGCCGGCAACCGTCTCGAGGTGCACTGTCCCGCAGCATGCGGGACACTTCTGCGTATCTTCGGGCGGAGGGTCGAGGACTACCCCGCAGTACGGGCAGCAGACTGGCACGGCATCCCCCTCGCCTGACTCGGTCATGCGACGATCGTACACTGTTGGAGACTCCGCCGGTAGGGTTCGCACGGCTCCCGTGCACCATCTTTGGGTGCAGGGAGTTCTTCGCTTTCGGCAGGGTCGCTGTTCGTCGGGACAGCGCGGCGGGAGTGGGGCCAGCAGGAACCCGCGACACGCGCGGTCGCCGGCCGCCGACAAAGGGGTCGCGCTCGCCGCGAAACGACGGTAACATTGCACGTGTGGTGGAGAGGGACGCACGGTGGTTCGGCGCGTGCCGTGCGCGGCCACCCGTCGGCGGGTGGCGGGCCGACCGCCACGGCACGGTCATCGAACCCCGAGGTCTGCATGTTCGAAGTCCTGAGCAACGAGGAGATCGCCCCTCAGCTCCATCGCATGGTGGTGCGCGCCCCCCGCGTGGCGCGTTCCCGCAAGCCCGGTCAGTTCGTCATCGTCCGGGCCGCCGAGGGCGCCGAGCGCATCCCGCTCACGATCGCCGACGACGACCCCGCGGCGGGCACCATCACCCTGATCATCCAGGCGGTCGGCCGCAGCACCCAGGACATCGTGGCCGTCCCCGTGGGCGGCGCCCTGCGCGACGTCGCCGGGCCGCTCGGTCAACCCACCCACATCGAAAAGGTCGGCAAGGTCGTCTGTGTCGGCGGCGGGGCCGGCACGGCCGTCCTCTACCCGCTGGCCAAGGCCCTGGCCGGCGCCGGCAACGATCTCACCACCATCATCGGCGGGCGCAGTGCGCCGTTCGTCGTTCTGCGCGACGAGCTCGGCGCCATCTCGAACGAGCTGCTGTGCACGACCGAGGATGGCTCGCTGGGCGAGACTGGTTTCGTCACGCAGCCGCTCAAGCGCCTCCTCGACGCACCCGACGGCCAGCGCCCCCAGGCCGTCTATGCCATCGGCCCCGTGCCGATGATGAAGGCCGTGGTCAATCTCACCCGCCCCTATGGCGTCAAGACCACCGTCTCCCTGAACCCGCTCATGGTCGACGGCACCGGCATGTGCGGCGGCTGTCGCGTGACGGTCGGCGGCGAGACGAAGTTCGCCTGCGTCGACGGCCCCGAGTTCGACGGCCTCCTGGTCGACTTCGACGAGCTCGCCGGTCGCCAGTCCGCCTACCACGAGCTCGACGAGCACGGCTGCCGTCTGGTGGACCAACTCGGTGAGGTCGCCGCTGCGCCCGTCGCGGCCGCTGCGGCGGTCGCGGCGTCGGTCACGTCGGCGGTCGCTCCCGCCGCCGGCCCGGCCGTGGCCGTCGCCGCGCCGGCGCCGGCCGCTCTGGCCGCGCCGGTCCTGTCGACGAAGGAGCGCCTGCAGATCGATCGCGTGGCCATGCTCGAGCAGGACGCCGAGCAGCGCAGCCACAACTTCACCGAGGTCAACCTGGGTCTCACACCTGAGCTCGCCGTCCTCGAAGCGCAGCGCTGCATCGCCTGCAAGAACCGGCCCTGCGTGGCCGGCTGCCCGGTCGAGGTGCGCATCCCCGAGTTTCTCGAGCGCATCGCCGCCTCCGACTTCGCCGGGGCGGCCGCGGTCCTGCTCACCGACAACGCCCTGCCGGCGACCACCGGCCGCGTCTGCCCCCAGGAGGTGCAGTGCGAAGGCCTCTGCCTGCGCGGCAAGAAGGGCGAGCCGGTGGCCATAGGCTGGCTCGAGCGCTTCGTCGCCGACTGGGCGGCCGAGAACAAGGAGTTCGAGGCGCCCCAGGTGACGGCGACCGGCAAGACGGTGGCCGTCGTGGGCGCCGGACCGGGCGGCCTCACAGTAGCCGGCGAGCTCGCCCGCATGGGCCACGCGGTCCATGTCTTCGAGGCCCTGCACGACACCGGCGGCGTGCTGCGCTACGGCATCCCCGAGTTCCGTCTGCCCAAGCGGATCGTCGACCAGGAGGTCGAGAACCTGCGGCGCCTCGGTGTCACCGTCGAGTGCGACGTGATCGTCGGACGCACCCTCACGGTGCAGGAGCTCATGAACGACTTCGACGCCGTCTTCGTGGCCAACGGCGCCGGGCTGCCGATGTTCCTGAACATCCCCGGCGAGAACCTGAAGGGCGTCTACTCGGCCAACGAGTACCTGACCCGTGTCAACCTCATGGGCGCCTACAAAGAGTACGAGGGCGTGACGCCGATCGCCCGCGGCAAGTCGGTGGTCGTGTTCGGCGGCGGCAACGTCGCCATGGACGCGGTGCGTACCGCCCGCCGCCTGGGCGCCGACCGGGCGATCTGCGCCTACCGGCGCACCCGCGCCGAGATGCCGGCCCGCATCGAGGAGATCGTCCACGCCGAGCAGGAGGGCATCGACTTCCAGTTCCTCATCGCTCCGCTTGCGATCCTGTCGGACGAGCAGGGCTGGGTGCGGGCGGTGCGCATGCAGCGCATGGAGCTGGGCGCCCCCGACGACTCCGGCCGCCGCCGGCCGGTGCCGGTCGTGGGCAGCGAGTTCGAGCTGCCCTGCGACGTGGCCGTGGTCGCTCTGGGCACCATCGCCAACCCGCTGCTGACCAACGCCACCCCCGCCATCGAGACCAACAAGTGGGGCAATATCGTCACCGACGAGACGCACGCGACGTCCATGCCCGGGGTCTTCGCCGGCGGCGACATCGTGCGCGGCGGAGCGACCGTCATTCTGGCGATGGGCGACGGCAAGGCGGCGGCCCGCGCGATCGACGAGTACCTCTAGCGCTGACCGGCGGTCCCGGCCGTAGTGCCTCGGCGGACTGCCGGTCGCACCGTCCGCAGGGCGGCCGATGCCGGGTCAGCGAGCGACGACCACCCTGACGTTGAGCAGCGCCGTGCCGGTCACGCCGAGCAGCCGCAGCCACAGCGGCAGGTACATCTCCAGGCCGCGCGAGGCGGTGATGTTGCCCAGGTCGACGACCCGGCTCCAGCCCAGCCATCCCTTGAGCACGTTCTCCGCTACCCAGGCCTTGGCGGCGGCGTCGTTGCCGGCGACGAACACGTCGGTCTCCTCGCCGAGCCGGCCGGGATCGACCATCACCGCGACGTTCATCGTGTTCAGGGTCTTGACGACACGGGCCTTGGGGTAGGCGGTCTGGATGCGCTCGCCGAGCGAGTCGTAGTTGCTGAACGCAAGGCCCGGCGGCATGCCGTGCGAGAAGTCGAGCGGGTTGGAGAGGTCGACGAGGATCTTGCCCTCGATGTCGGCCGGATCGGCGGCGCCGAGGGCGTCGAGCGAGGCCGCTCCCGCCGTGGCGTTGATGAGGAGCTCGCCGAAGGCGGCGGCGTCGGCGAAGCCGCCCGCCGCCGCCTCGCGCCCCTGATCGAAGTTGGTCGTGGCCCACACGCTGGCGGCCGGGATCACGCCGCGCGGACCGAGATCCTTCGGCGCGTCTAAGTCGCGGGCGCTGATCATGACCGCCTGACCGACCGTCAGCAGCCGCTCACCCAATGTCTGGGCGACCGTGCCCGACCCGATGATACCGATGTTCATGGCGACCTCCCGGACTCGAGTGGCAGGAGACTGGCCGGCGCTCTCTCGCGGCGGCGGCTCTCTACCGCTGGACTGTACCCGCCGGGCGGCGGGTCTCAGTCGGCGATCGTCGCGGGCCCGCCGGCGGGACGGAAACGGAGCGCGGCCTCGCGCGGTGATATCGTGGGCCGGATACGAGCGGCATCGGACAACGCCGGGTAGCGGCCGGCACGGCAGACGGGGAGCACATGACTCAGGCAGCGGACGCGTCTCTTGGGCACGGCATCGACGGCGCCGATCTGCGGCGCTACGCCGACCTCATCCTGCGCTGCGGCGCGAACGTCGAGCCGGGGCAGAAGGTGCTGATCACCGGCGACGTCGAACACGCCGACCTGATCGCCGCTCTGGCCGAGCGCGCCTACGCCCACGGCGCGAGCCTGGCCGCGACCTTCTATTTCGACGACCGCGTGCTGGCCGCGCAGGCCGCCGGCGCCCCGACTGACACCCTCGCCGCCGCGATCCCCGACTGGTATGCGGCCATGTTCCAGACCGTGATCGACGAACGGTGGGCGCGCATCAGGACCCTCGGCGACCCCATCGACGACCCGTTCGCCGGTGTTCCGGCGGAGCGCGCGACGGCGTTGCAGACCGCGGTCTTCCTGCCGGCCTATCGCACGATCGAGGCGCGCATCAACTGGAGCCTGTGCCCGTGCCCGACCGCGGCCTGGGCTCGGCGTGTCTACGGCGAGCCCGACGTCGCGCGGCTCTGGCGCGACCTGCGCCATGCCGTGCGCTTGGACGAGCCTGACCCGATCGCCGCCTGGGACGCCCGCCGCGACGAGCTCGCCTCGCGGGCCGCGAGGCTCGACCGGGCGGCGTTCGCCGCCCTGCGCTTTCGGGGCGGCGGCACCGACCTGTTCGTGCCGCTGCACCGTGACGCACGCTGGCAGCCCGCCTGGCTCACGACGAGCTGGGGTCGCCGTTTTCTCTGCAACCTGCCGAGCGAGGAGATCTACGTCACGCCCGACTTCAGAGGCGTGACCGGCACCGCCGTCGCCACTCGCCCGGTCACGGTGAACGGCGTGCTCGTTTCGGGTCTCGTGCTGCGCTTCACCGACGGCCGCGTGGTCGACGTCACGGCCGACTCGAACGCGGCGGCGGTGCGCGCCAGTCTCGACGAGGACCGCGGCGCCCGCCGCCTCGGCGAGGTGGCGCTGGTCGACTCGTCGTCGCGGGTCGGGCGGCTCGGGGTCGTCTTCAAGGAGACGCTGCTCGACGAGAACGCCGCCTGCCATATCGCCTGGGGCGCCGCCATCCACGACTCGTTCCCTGAGGGGCTGCCTGCCGACGACGCCGCCCTCGAGGCGCGCGGCGTGAACCAGTCCGTCGTCCACGAGGACGTCATGATCGGCGGACCCGAGGTGACGGTGTCGGGCGTGACGGCCGGCGGCGACGACGTACCGGTCCTGGTCGGGGAGAACTGGGAGATCTAGCCGGGGGGCGGCGGGCGGCCTCGCAGCCGCCGCCCGCCGCCCCCCGGCGCGCTTCTCAGCTCGCCTGCGCGCCGAGCTCGGCGGCGTCGGTCGCGGCGGGAGTGCGGAACTGCGTGCGGTGCAGCTCGGCGTACAGGCCGCCGCCGGCCAGCAGCTCGTCGTGGCGGCCGCGCTCGACGATGCGGCCGCCGGAGAGCACCAGGATCTGGTCGGCGTCGCGCACGGTCGACAGGCGGTGGGCGATCACGAGCGAGGTGCGACCGGCGAGGGCCGCCTTGAGCGCGCGCTGCAGGGCGACCTCGGACTCCGAGTCGAGATGCGCGGTGGCCTCGTCGAGCACCACGATGTCGGGCGCCTTCAGCAGCAGCCGGGCGATGGCGATGCGCTGCTTCTCGCCGCCCGACAGGCGGTAGCCGCGGTCGCCGACGACGGTATCGAGGCCGTCGGGCAGCGACTCGACGAGCGGCAGGATCTGGGCCGCCCGCAGGACCTCGGCGATCTCGTCGTCGTCCGCGTCGGGCTTGGCGTAGAGCAGGTTGGCGCGGATCGTGTCGTGAAAGAGATGGACGTCCTGGGTGACCATGCCGATCGACTGGCGCAGTGACTCGAAGCTCGCCTCACGCACGTCGATGCCGTCGATGCGCACGGCGCCGGCGCGCACGTCGTAGAGGCGCGGCACGAGCTGGCTCACGGTCGTCTTGCCGGCGCCCGACGGTCCCACGAGGGCGACGAGCTGGCCGGGCTCGGCCGTGAAGCTGACGTCGCGCAGCACGGTCTGTCCCGGTGTGTCGTTCAGCACGGCGACCGACTCGAGCGAGGCCAGCGAGACCTCGCTGCTCGTCGGGTAGGCAAAGCCGACGTGGTCGAACTCGAGCCTCGCCGGGCCTCGCGGCACGGCCGTGGCGTTGGGCTTTTCGGTCACCATGGGCGGCAGGTCGAGCACCTCGAAGACGCGGTCGAACGACACCAGCGCCGTCATGAGGTCGACGTTGACGTTGGAGATCGCCGTGAGCGGGCCGTAGAGGCGGTTCAGATAGGCGACGAGGGCGACGACCGTGCCGACGTCGAGCGCATGCCGGGCGGCGAGCGCGCCGCCCCAGCCGTACACGAGCGCCGTGGCGAGCGCCGCCGTGAGCATCAGGGCGACGAAGAAGAAGCGCCCGTAGATGGCCTGCACGACGTCGATGTCGCGCACCCGTGCCGCCTTCTCACTGAAGGCGGCGCTCTCGGCGTGGGGGTGGCCGAAGAGCTTGACAAGCAGCGCCCCGGCCACGTTGAAGCGCTCGACCATACCGTTGTTCATCTCGGCGGTGAGCTCGTAGCGCTCGCGGGTGATCGCCTGCAGTCGCCGCCCCAGCCAGTGGGCCGGCAGCATGAACACCGGCAGCATAAGGAGTGCGGCGAGCGTGAGCTGCCACGACAGCAGGAACATGATGACCAGCACGATGCCGACGCTGATGAGGTTGCCGATCACGCTCGACAGCACGTCGGTGAAGGCCTCCTGGGCGCCGATCACGTCGTTGTTCAGGCGGCTCACCAGGGCGCCGGTCTGGGTGCGGGTGAAGAAGGCCAGCGGCATGCGTTGCACATGGTCGAACACCCGCGTGCGCATGTCGTAGATGAGCCCCTCGCCGACCCGGGCGCTGATGAAGCGCTCGATGAGGGACAGGCCGGCGTCGGCGATGGAGATGCCGGCGACGAGCAACGCGAGCAGAACGACCAGCCGGACGTCGCCGGGGATGATGCCGCGGTCGATGATCTCGCGGTAGATGAGTGGGTTGGCGGCGCTCACCACGGCGTCGATCACGACGAGCACGAGGAACAGCGCCAGGGGCCACTTGTACGGGGCGACGAAGGTCAGGATACGTCGCGTCGTTCCCTTGGGCACGTTGGCGCCCTTGATCGCCTCGCCACCACGGCGCAGTGAACGCAGCGCCCCGAACCCGCCGGGACCGATCATGAGGGCGCTCCGTCCGCGGGCGGGGCGCCGGTCGGCGCCGGCTCGCGTTCCAGCAGCGCGGCGAGCAGGTCGCGGAGCTGCTCGGCCTGGGGCCGGTCGAGGCGCGCGAAGAGCGACTCGGCGCTGGCCCTGCGGGCGCGGCCGAGGCGCGCGAGCAGATCGTCGCCCGCGCCGGTGAGGCCGACCAGGATCGACCTGCGGTCGAGGGGGTCGGGTGTCCGGTCAACGAGCCCGGCCGCTTCGAGGGCGTCGACCATGGACGTAGCCGAACGCGGCACGACCTCGAGGCGGCCGGCGAGCTCGCCGATGCGCAGGGGCGCGCCGGCTCGTGCGAGCAGTCGCAGCACGCGGGCCTGACCGAAGGTCAGGCCGAGAGGTTCGAGCTCGCGTCGCGAGGCGCGGCGCAGACGCCACGACGTGCAGGCCAGCAGCTCAGCGAGCTGGGCGATGAGGTCGGTGGTCGCGAGGCCGGGATCTCGCTCGTCGGCGGTCGCCGTCATGGTCGCTCCTTGCGATGTACTGAGTCTGGACTGAAGTGAGTATAATGCATAGTGAGTCTCTGACAATATATGCTCGTCGGAGTCTCCTGGGGCAAGACCCGCTCGCGTCGGGCCGACCTTCCCTGTGAGCTCTGTTCCTACAGCTCGACGGCCCCGGGCGGCCGCCGCGGGTCGGCGAACCAGTTACGCTTGTCGAAGTCGCCGTCGGTGATCTCGTCGAGCGGCATCTTCATGTACTTGCCGCGCGCCTCGACGGCCACGACGCCGCCCTCGAGGACGATCTCGCCGGTGCCTTCGAACAGTCGCGGCGTGTCGCGCGTGATGCGGCCGATCGCCCTGATCTCGCGGTCGAGCGGCAGAGGCTTGCGAAAGCGCACCGTCAGCTCGGCGGTGACGCCCCAGATGCCCGGGTGGGCGATCGTGATCGCCCGGCCGATCGTCTCGTCCAGGGCAGCCGCGGAGATGCCGCCGTGCAGGCGGCCGGGGTAGCTCTGATGCTGCTCGCCCGGCCGAAAGACGCCGAGCAGCTCGCCGTCCTCGAGCTCGTAGAAGCAGCCGTGCAGGCCGCTGGGGTTCTCGGCCCCGCAGACCAGGCACATGCGGCTGATGTTCTGGGCGCCGTGAACCTTGCGTTCCAACTCGCGCTCCTCCTGCGATCGGCCATCGGCTCGTCATGAATCGGCTCATCATAAGACAGCCGCCGCCCCGGTGTGGGCCCGCGGCGGATCGCGGGCCGCCGAGTGCTCAATCCGTTTGTTCTGTGTGTTTGGGGGCACTATTGCCAGCATCCCACCAATAACGTGCGAGCCAAGGAGTCCTTCATGGATGCACGTACTCACAGAGGGGAGGGCTGGATCGCCTTCTCGGTAGCGGTGCTCGTCATCGGTGGCGCCTTCGCCATCATCGACGGCCTCGTCGCCGTGTACCGGTCCCGGTTCTTCTCGTCCAGCGCGGTCTATGTCTTCAGCGACCTGAAGACCTGGGGCTGGATCGTCTTCGGTCTCGGCGTCGCCGCCGTCGTCTCGGGCTTCGCGGTCGCCAGCGGCCGCGGCTGGGCCCGCTGGCTGGGCATCGGCGTCGCCGGTCTGAACGCGGTCGCGCAGCTGATGTTCGCCCAGGCGTATCCGTTGTGGTCGCTGATGATCATGGCGATCGACATCCTGGTCATCTACGGGCTGACCGTCTACGGTGGCCGGGCCGCCGAGCAGGAGACCGCCGGGCACATCGAGACGGGTCAGACGAGCCGCGCGAGCTCGGGCGACTTCGGGCGTGACCCGGCGGTCGCCGACAGAAGCGACGAGCAGTCGCGCGCGGCCTAGAAACAGAAGATGGGGCGTGGGGGCAGGCGGCGGGGCGCGGGCTGAGCCCGCGCCCCGCCTCACGCCCCGGCCGCCCCGCCGCCTGGGCCCACGCCGCCTGGGCCGGCACGCCGCCGGCCGCCGGAAAGCCGAGCGTCGCGCGCACCGCGCCGTCCCGCTCGACGACGAGGGCACTGTAGCCGCGCAGCCCGGCGATGCGCGCCAGGGCCTCGCCGCCCGACGCGAACAGGCCCGTCGCCAGGGCATCGACGAACGCCAGGTCCGGGCCCACGACGGTCGCCGCGAGCAGGGTCTGCGCGGCGTCGCCGTCGTTCGGGTCGAGCACGTGGGGCCCGCGCTCGTAGTGGCCCGACGTCGCCACGGCCCGGTCGTGGCCGCCCAGGGTGACGACCGTGAGGAGCCGGTCGGCGGCCAGGGGGTGACGGATGCCCACGCGCCACGGTTGTCCGGGCTTCGGCTCACCGAAGACCGCGATGTCGCCGCCGGCGTTCACCATGGCGGCCGCGGCGCCGGCCTTGCGCAGCTCGGCGAGGGCGAGCTCCGCCGCCCAGCCCTTGACGAGGCCGGTCGGGTCGACGCCGCCCGGCAGGCGCCACGGGTCGAACCAGCCGCCCGAGGCGGCCCGCGCCCGGCGGCACAGCTCGAGCACCCAGGCCACCTCGGGCGGCGTGGCGTCGAGTCCTATCTCGCCGCGCCGCAGGCGGCTCACCGGGCTGTCGGGGTCCCAGGTGCTGAAGACCCGGTCGACGTGGTGCAGCAGGGCGATCGCCCGAGAGGCGGCGTCACCCGTTTCAGTCGTCGTTGCCGCCGCCTCCCGGATTGCCAAGGACACCACCGTTCCCATTACCGGTTCCGAGAGTTGCATTTGCTCCTCCTGTCGCGGCGATCTTGTCGAGGGCGGCCTGCAGCGAGGTGGCGTAAGCCTGGCTCGTGTAGGTGGCGCCGGAGACGGCCTGGATGGGGCCGCCGTTCGTGGCCATGGTCTCCTGGATGAGCTGCGGGATGACGCTGCCCGTGATCTGCGGCCGACTGCGGCCCGTGCACGTTGAGCCTGGCCAGGCCGACGCTCGTGATCTTGCCGTTCTGGGCGCTGACGCGGACCTGGATGTCGCCGAGCCCGCCGGCGAGCGCCTGGTCGGTGCCCACGGCGCTCGCGCCGGCGCCCACGCCGGCGGTGGCGCCGACCTTGCAGGCCAGCCGGCAGGCCGGCCGCGCCGCCGCTCGGATGGTAGCCGAGTACGGCGCCGAGTCCTACGGCAGTGGCGACGATGGCCACCGCCGGCACTGCTGCCGAGCGCTTCATGATGGTCCCTCCGTGCGTCGCGTGGTGGCGGGTCGAGAGGCGTCCCGGGCCTCGACTACGGTGTGCGGGTGCATGGCGACGCCTCCTTTCTAGAACGCGAATTCCTCGTGATGGATGCGACCCTCCGGCACGCCGAGCGAGCGAGCCTGGCCGATTAGCTGCTTCATGAAGCCGCCCGGGCCGCAGACGTAGAGGTCGCGGGTGGCGATGTCGGGCACCAGCCGCCGCAGGTAGCCGGCGTCCAGCGGCGCCTGCGTGCGGGAGCCGACGACTTCATGCAGTTGTCCGCGGCGCTCGTCCACGAGCCGCCTGACCTCGTCGCGCAGGATGAGCTCGCGGGCGCTGGAGGCGCGCACGATGACGACCACGTCGACGTGCGGCGGCAGGTCTTCGAGCAGCGCCCGCACGGGCGTCACGCCGACCCCGGCGCCGACCAGCAGCACGCGGTCGGTCTCGCGGGCGTGGTGGGTGAAGGCGCCGTAGGGACCTTCGATCGCCACCGGCGTGCCCGGCTCGATCTGGGCGAGCGCCGAGCTGTGCTCGCCGGACGCCTTCACCGTGATCCTCATCTCGTCGCCGCCGGGGAGCGCCGAGATCGAGTAGGGATGGCCCCGCCACCACATGCCGCTCCGGAGGAACCGGAAGGTCATGAACTGGCCGCCGGTGACCGGCAGGCGGTCGAGGCGATGGCCACGGACGACGACCGACACGACGCCGGGCGCCTCCTGTTCGACGCGGGCCACCTTGAGCCGGTGGCCGAGGCTGCGCACGAGCGGCAGCCCGACGCGGTAGGCGAGCACGACGCCGGCGGTCAGCAGCCAGAGGCTGATCCAGTAGGCGCGCGCCAGGGGGTGGCCGAGGAACGGCGCGCCGGTGGCGAGCTGGTGCGAGAAGGCGACGGCCACCGCCAGGTACGTGTACAGGTGGACCGTCCACCAGGTCTCGGGGCGCAGGTGCTTGCGCACGTTGCGGTACGAGGTGACGCCGGCCAGGACGATCAGACCGAGACCGACGACGGCGCCGAGCATGCCCGGGAAGTGCGAGACGAGCACGGAGAGCTCGTGCGCCATGCCGGTCTTCACGCCCTGCGCGTAGCCCAGCGTGATGAACAAGGCGTGGGCGGCGAGCAGGCCGATGACCCAGGGTCCGAGACGGCGATGCCAGCGCACGAGCGTGTCCTGGCCGACCGCGCGTTCGACCGCCGGAATGCGGCCGACGAGCAGCACCGTGATCATGAGCAGGTAGGTGCCGACCATGCCGGTCACCCGTCCGACGGCGGTCGCGAGGCCGCCCTGCACGAGCAGCTCGTGGGCGGTGATCGTGGGGACGACGAGCGCCACAGTGACGATCGAGCCCATCCACGCCAGGGTGCGGAAGAGGCTCGCCCAGACCTTGTTCGGCTTTGACGATGCGGCGGCGCCGGTGCGTTCCCGCGCGCGCCGCCGGCCGAACTCGTCGGCGACCTCGATCGTGCCGGTGTCCCACTCGTCGCTCAAGGTCTCTCAGACCTCCCGTGCGCGAGGATCCGATGCGCCTCGCGCGGCTTGCCCGCCGCTTGCTGACTTCCTCGTAGATGGCCGGCGAACATGAAGCGAGCGTGAAGAAACGCTGTGGCGGGCCTGAGAATCGCGGAGGCCGGCGGAAGGGCGGCGGAGTCGTCGTCCGGCGACGCGACGGAGCCGCCATCTGGCCACGCGGCGCCCTGTGGTATCATCGAAACGAAGCAGACCAGGCACGTTCTCTTCCATGTTTCGAAGCTCAGAGGCGACGAAGGAGCTTCAGGAGATGGCCTTGCGACCGTTCGTGTTCGTCGAGCTCGGCTAGGCGGGAGTCGCCGTGGCCGCGGCTCGCTCTCCTTAGACTCCGGCACCGCGGTCGCCGATGCGCCGCGGGCCGATCCCTGGCCGGCCATCATGCGGGAGTTCGCCGGCCGTCCGGCCGACCTCGTGCCCGTGCTGCAACGCACCCAGGAAGCCTTTGGCTACCTGTCGCCCGACACCGTGCGCCGCGTCGCTCGCTGGCTCAAGCTCTCCGAAAGCGACGTCTTCGGCGTCGCCACCTTCTACGCCCAGTTCCGCTTCAGCCCGCCCGGACGCCACCGGCTGCGCGTCTGCCTGGGCACCGCCTGCCATGTGAAGGGCGGCGTCCAGATGCTCGAGACGCTCGAGCGCCGCCTGCAGGTGAGCGCGGGGCAGACCACCCCCGACGGCGAGTACGACCTCGAGCGCGTCGCCTGCCTGGGCTGCTGCGCGCTCGCCCCGGTAGTGACCATGGACGAGAAGATCTACGGACAGATGAGCGTGCTGCGCCTGCAGGGGTTGCTCGATGAGCGCGACCACGCTTGAGCGCCGCCGCCGGCGCGCCGAGGCGCGCTGGGCGGCCCTCTCGGCCAGTCCCCGCCCGGTCGTCTACATCGGCATGGGCTCGTGCGGCCTCGCCGCCGGGGCCGGCGACGTGCACGACGCCGTGCGGGCGCATCTCGACGAGCGCGGCATCGACGCCGACATCGTCGCGGTCGGCTGCATCGGGCCCTGCTACCTGGAGCCGCTCCTCGACGTGCAGCTGCCCGGCAGGGCGCGCCTGAGCTACTCGAACATGACCGCCGAGCTGGCCGTCAAGACGCTCGATGCCCTGCTCGCCGGCGAACTGCCCAAGCGGCATCTGGTCGGGCGCTTCGACGCGATCGACACCGACGGTCGGGCGAGCGGCGGCGACGGCCACTCCGCCGCCGGCGGCAACGGCCACGCCGTCCCCGGCAACGGCGGCTTCGCCGACCTGCCCCGTTTCGCCGACCACGCCATGCTCAAGGACCAGGTGCGCATCGTGCTGCGCAACTGCGGCATCATCGACCCGGAGCAGATCGACCACTACCTCGCCCGCGGCGGCTACCGCGCGTTCGAGTCCTGCCTCGGCGAGCCCTGGCGCGACGTCATCGAGACGGTCAAGCTCGCCGGTCTGCGCGGGCGCGGCGGCGCCGGGTTCCCGACGGCGGTGAAGTGGCTCGTGTGCCGCGAGCAGGCAGGCGGGCCGCGCAACCTCATCTGCAACGCCGACGAGGGCGATCCCGGCGCCTTCATGAACCGCTCGCTGATCGAGGGCGATCCGCACGCCCTGCTCGAGGGCATGCTGATCGCCGGCTATGCCATCGGGGCGGCGCACGGCTATGTCTACATCAGGGCCGAATACCCCCTCGCCATCCGCCGGCTGCGCTCGGCCATCGCGGCGGCCCGCAAGCTCGGCCTGCTCGGCGAGCACATCCTCGGCTCCGACTTCTCGTTCGACATCACGCTCAAAGAGGGAGCCGGAGCCTTCGTCTGCGGCGAGGAGACCGCCCTGATCGCCAGCATCGAGGGCCGTCGCGGGATGCCGCGCACGCGGCCGCCGTTCCCCGCGGTCGCCGGCCTGTGGGGCCGGCCCACGATCATCGACAACGTCGAGACGCTGGCCACGCTGCCGGCGATCGTCGGCAGTGGCGCCGAGTGGTATGCCGCCCACGGCACCGAGGGCTCGAAGGGCACCAAGACGTTCGCCCTGGTGGGCAAGGTCCGGCGCACCGGGCTGATCGAAGTGCCGTTCGGGACGACGCTGCGCACGGTGATCTACGACGTCGGCGGCGGTCTCACCAAGGACTTCAAGGCGGTGCAGACCGGTGGGCCGTCGGGCGGCTGCCTGGGCGAGGAGTTCCTGGATACGCCGATCGAGTACGAGAAGCTCGCGGCGGCGGGCTCGATCATGGGTTCGGGCGGGCTCATCGTCCTCGACCGCGACACCTGCATCGTCGACACGGCGCGCTACTTCCTGAGCTTCACGCAGGCCGAGTCGTGCGGCAAGTGCGTACCCTGCCGTGTGGGCACGGGGCACCTGGTGGGCATCCTCGAGGGCATCTGCGCGGGCCGCGGCGAGCTCGCCGATCTCGACCGCCTCGAGCGCCTCGCCCGGGTCATCAAGGCGAGCTCGCTGTGCGGTCTCGGGCAGACGGCGCCCAACCCCGTCCTGTCGTCGCTCAAGTACTTCCGCGACGAGTTCGTCGAGCACATCGTCGACAAGCGCTGCCGCGCCGCGGTCTGCCGCGATCTCGTCGTCTACAGCATCGTGCCCGGGCGCTGCACCGGCTGCCAGCGCTGCGTCGCGGTCTGCCCGACCGGCGCCATCACCGGCCCGCGCTCGGAGGTCCACAACCTCGACCCCGAGAAATGCATCAAGTGCCGCTCGTGCTACGAGGTCTGCCGCTTCGACGCCATCGCCGGCGACGCCATCACGATCGAATCGCTGGGGCAGCATGACGCTTGAGCCCCTCACGCGCCCCGACGCCCCTGCGCTGACGCTCGAGATCGACCATCAGCGCGTGTCGGTCCCCGAGGGCACGACCGTCCTGCGCGCCGCCGAGCTCGCCGGCGTCTACGTGCCCTCGCTGTGCTCCCACAAGGAGCTCTCGCCGTTCGGCGGCTGCCGCCTGTGCACGGTCGAGATCGAGGGCGCGCGGGGCTACCCGCTGGCCTGCAGCACGCTCGCCACCGACGGCATGGAGGTGACCACCGACACCGTCGCCCTGCGCGAGATGCGCGAGGAGATCCTGCGGCTGATCCTCTCGCGAGCACCCCTCGAGCTGCCTGCTGTGCGGTGAGGCCGACGACTGCCGCCGGCACCCTGACGACGATCCGCAAGGCCGGCGTCTCGACCGGCTGCCGGAGCTGCCCGAACGACGGCGACTGCGAGCTGCAGCAGGTCGTGGAGCGGGTCGGCATCTCCGAGATCGGCTACCCGGTCGCCTACCGCGGCCTCGAAGCCGAGCACGACGACCCGTTCTTCGACCGCGACTACAACCTCTGCATCCTCTGCGGGCGCTGCGTGCGCATGTGCCACGAGGTGCGCGGCGCCTCGGTGCTGTCGTTCAAGTATCGCGGCCCGCGGACGCTGATCGGACCCGCCTTCGGCACGTCGCACGTGGCGGCCGGCTGCGAGTTCTGTGGCGCCTGCGTCTCGGTGTGTCCGACCGGCGCCCTGGCCGACAAGGTCTCCAAGTGGGACGGCAAGCCCGACGGCATCGAGAGCTCCACCTGCCCGTTCTGCGCTCTCGGCTGCCGGGTGGAGCTTGCCCACAAGGACGGGGCGCTGTCGTCGGTGCGCGCCGCGCACGACGTCGAGATCAACGACGGCCAGCTCTGCCTGCGCGGCCGCTTCTGCCTGCCCGAGGCCACCCATCACTACTCGCGGACGCGCCAGCCGATGCTGCGCAAGGGCCCCTACTTCAGGGTGGCGAGCTGGGACGAGGCGCTCGACGAGGTGGCGGCCCGGCTGGCGGGCGTCGCCCCCGACGACATGGAGATGCTCGTCTCGGCCGACCTCGCCAACGAGGGGCTCTACGCCGCTCAGCGCTTCGCCCGCGCTCGCTCTGGGCGGAGCCGGCGTCGACTCGACGGCCCGCTGACCGCCTGCCCGGCGGGCCGGTCTTCTGGTCGCGCCTGTTCTCGCTGCCGATCTCGCTCGAGGCTCTGGCTGAGGCTGAGACCGTGGTCGTGGCCGGTCTCGATACCCGCTTCTCGTTCTCGGTGGCCGGCGTGCAGGTGCGGCGTGCCATGCGCCGCGGCGGCCGGCTCGTGGCGGTCGACGCCCGCGAATCGAACCTCGCCCGCCTGGCCGAGCACTGGCTGCGGCCGCAGCCCGGCGACGAAGCGCGGGCGCTGGCCGGTCCTGCTGCGCGACGCGCGCGCCGGGCACCGGGCGCCGGCGGCCGGCGGCGAAGACGGCGCCGGCACCCTGGCCGTCGTCATCGGGCCGCGTGTCTTCGACTGTCCCGGCGCCGACGAGCTCCTCTCCGAGCTCGAAGCGCTCGCCGCGCGGCCGGGCGTATCCATCCTGCCTCTGGCCCACGGCGCCAACGTGCGGGGCGCGCTCGAGCTCGGGGCGCTCTCCGAGGTGCTGCCCGGCCCGCGCGTCGCCGCGACCGGCGACTCCGGTCTTGCCCGGCTGCGGAGCGGGCGCCCGCCCAGGGTGCTCTACCTCGTCGGCGAGGCGCCCTTCGCCACGCGGCCCGACTGCGAGCTCGTGATCGCCCAGGACCTCTACCTGCCGCCCTTCGAGGTCGACGTCTTTCTGCCGGCCGCCTCGTTCGCCGAGGCCGAGGGCACGCTCACCAGCATCGAGGGCCGTGTGCAGGAGCTGCGCCGGGTGGAGTACCCGCCGGCCGGCGTCGTGCACGGCGTCGCCCTGCCCGACTGGAGGATCTTCTCGGACCTCGCCGGCCGGCTGGGCCGCCCCGACCTGCAGTACTCGGACGACGCCGCCGTGCGGGCCGCGATCCGCGCCGAGGCGCCCGGATTCCCGGACGAGCTCGACCGGCGACCGCGAGCGATGACGCCGCTCGCTCACGACGATGGCGCGGCGGCCAGCGCCGCGGCGGCCGGCGCGCGGGCTCAGGCGCCGGCGGCTCCGACGACGGGCCGGCCGGCCGCGGCCGTTTCGTGCTGGTCACCGAGCTCGGCTCAACGCGACACCGCGGCGTCGACCTCGCCGCCGTGGTCGAGGGGCTCGGCGAGCTGCATCTGGAAGAGGGGCTGGCGATGAACCCCGACGATCTCGTCCGGCTCGGAGTCGAGCCGGGCGGCGCGGTGACGGTCGGCCTGGACGGCATCGATCTCGTGCGCGCCGCCCGGCCCGACCCCGACTGCCCGCGCGGGGCCGCCTATCTCGTGCGCGACGAGGCCTGGGAGGGCCCGTCGCGACCGATCCGTGTGTCCATCCGCGCCGGCGACCGCTCGCGCCGGTCACGACCGGCGCGACGAGCGCCGGCGGTCGCCGCCGGTTCGCCGGCCGGCGCGAAAGGAGGCGGTCGTGGCCGCGATCGTTGAACGCCGCATGATCGTGCCCAACGTGCACCTCCTCACGGTCGAGGCGCCCGAGGTGGCCGAATCGGCGCGGCCCGGCAACTTCGTCATCCTGCGCCCCGACGAGCAGGGCGAGCGCATCCCGCTCACTATCGCCGACTGGGACGCCGCCGCCGGCACCGTCACCTCGATCTTCGTCCAGGTGGGGGCTTCGACCGCCAAGCTCGCCCGCCTCAAGCCCGGCGACACCATCCCCTCGTACGCCGGTCCGCTCGGTAACGAGACCGAGATCGACAAGTTCGGGACGGTGCTCCTCGTCGGCGGCTGCTACGGCCTGGGAAGCCTGTTCCCGATCGCCCGGGCCCTCAAGGCCGCCGGCAACGAGGTCTACGCCATCATCGAGGCGCGCAGCTCCTACCTGCTGTACTGGCAGGAGCGCCTGGAGTCGGTCGTCGACCGCCTGATCATCGTCACCCGCGACGGCAGCCGCGGCTACAAGGGGCACGTCTCACGGCTGGCCGAGCTCCTCACCCTCGAGAAGATCTCACCCGACCGCGTCATCGCCCACGGCTGCACGTTCCAGATGATGACGGTCGCCCGGCAGACGCAGCCGCTCGGCATCAAGACGATCGTCAGCATGAACCCGATCATGATCGACGGCACCGGCATGTGCGGCGTCTGCCGCCTGACAGTGGCCGGCGAGACCAAGTTCGCCTGCGTCGACGGCCCCGAGTTCGACGGCCACGAGGTGGACTGGGAGGAGTTCCTCGCGCGCCGCGAGGGTTACCGCGCCGAAGAGGTCGAGCCCCTCCACCGCAGTGGCTGCGCCTCGCACTTCTGATGGCCGGTCGGCGCGACGAGCGATGGGGTTGAGATGAGCGCGAACGCAGAGCGGGAAATGAACGCGAACGTGATGCAGGAGATGAACGGGCGGTGAGCAAGGTCGATCTCGTGCGACGGCCGATGCCCAAGCAGGAGCCGGTCGAGCGCGTGCGCAACTTCGACGAGGTGGCCCTGGGCTACCCGGCCGAGCTCGCCCGCGAAGAGGCCGCCCGCTGCCTGGGCTGCAAGAAGCCGGGCTGCGTCGACGGCTGCCCGGTCGGCATCGATATCCCCGGGTTCATCGGCCAGGTCGCCGCGGGCGACTTCGCCGCCGCGGTCCGCACCGTCAAGCAGACCAACGCGCTGCCGGCCGTGTGCGGGCGGGTCTGCCCGCAGGAGGAGCAGTGCGAGCGCAACTGCGTGCTGGGCAAGAAGGGCGATCCGGTGGCGATCGGTCGCCTGGAGCGCTTCGTGGCCGACCGCGAGGCGCAGGATGGTCCGGCAGATCCACCGACCCTGCCGGCCCCGAACGGTCTCTCCGTGGCGATCGTGGGCTCGGGCCCGGCCGGCATCACGGTGGCCGCCGACCTGGCCCTGCGCGGCTACGCGATCACCATGTTCGAGGCGCTGCACGAAGCCGGCGGCGTGCTCACCTACGGCATCCCCGAGTTCCGCCTGCCCAAGGCCATCGTGCGCCGCGAGGTCGACTACGTGCGTAGCCTGGGGGTCGAGCTGCGCCTCGACTTCGTGGTCGGCAAGACGCGCACGATCGAGCGCCTGCTGGAGTCGTTCGACGCGGTCTTCGTGGGCGCCGGCGCCGGCCTGCCCTGGTTCCTCGACATCCCGGGCGAGAACTTAAACGGCGTCTTCTCGGCCAACGAGTACCTCACGCGCTGCAACCTCATGCGGGGCTTCCGGTTTCCGGCCTTCGACACGCCGCTCAAGCGCTCGGCGCGCGTCGCCGTGTTCGGCGGCGGCAACGTCGCCATGGACTCGGCGCGCACCGCCCTGCGGCTGGGCGCCGATGAGGTCCACATCGTCTACCGGCGCAGCAAGGCCGAGCTGCCGGCGCGCGCCGAAGAGGCCGAGAACGCCGAGGAAGAGGGCGTGATCTTCGATTACCTCACGCTGCCGGTGCGTCTCGTCGGCGACGAGCGCGGCTGGCTCTCGCAGATCGAGTGCCTGCGCATGGAGCTCGGCGAGCCCGACGCCTCGGGCCGCCGCCGGCCGGTCGAGATCCCCGGCTCCGAGTTCGTCATGGACATGGACGCCTCGGTCTGCGCCATCGGCAACAGCCCCAACCCGCTGATCCCCATGACGACGCCGGGTCTCGAGGTGGGCAAGAAGGGCAACATCGTGGCCGACGACGACACCGGCCGAACCTCGCGCGAGCGCGTCTGGGCCGGCGGCGACGTGGTCACCGGTGCGGCCACCGTGATCAGCGCCATGGGGGCGGGCCGCCGGGCGGCCCGCTCCATCCACGAAGCCCTGTCCGGCGCGGCCGCCGGCGAATCCTCCTAAAGCCCGGTCCGACCGCCGAGTAGCTCACCCGAGGCGGGCGATCACCTCGTCGCTCGAGACGATCTCGGCAAAGCCGGCGCCCAGGGCGGTCATGGTGGCGGCCAGCACCGAGTCGTGGAGCACGGGCGCTCCTTGCGGGTCCTCGAGATCGGGTCCTTCGTTCCCGTCGGCGACGAACAGCACCTCGTAGTCGCGGCCGTGGGCGTCGCGGGCGGTCGTTTCGCAGCAGAAGCTCGTCATGAGGCCGCAGATCACGAGCGCCCGCACGCCGGCCGTGTGCAGGATCGCCTCGAGGTCGGTGCCCACGAAGGCGCTGTAGCGGCGCTTGACGACGACGACGTCGTCGGGCCGGACGTGCAGCTCGGGGACGAGCTCGACCCGCGGCGTGCCGGCGACGAACGAGTCGTCCTCGTCGGGCGCCGAGAAGTCGCCCATGCGGCCGGCGTCGCTGCCGTCGGCGCGGTTCTCGTGCCTGACGAAGACGATCGGCAGGTCGCGATCGCGAAAGCCGTCGATCAGCCGATTGACGGCGGGCAGGATGTCGGCGGCGTGCTCGACGAAGGCCGGCCCGGCGGGGTCGAAGTACTCGCGCTGGACGTCGATGACGAGCAGCGCGGTATGGCCGTGGGAGAGATCGTAGATCACGGCGCTACCGCTTGATGAGGATCACCTCGTCGCCGAACATCGAGACTCGCACCTTGTCTTGCGCAGCCGATGTCCTGATCGCCTTTCTCAGGGCCGAACGCACCGTCTCGGGCTTGCGCCCGATCTTTGCCACGTCGACGTCCATGGCCGCTTCACCGGCAGCCATGAACGCGGCCACGAGGTCGGAGTAGAACGTCGACGCGGTACGGCCCCTGCGCGGCGTCAATGTCGCCGGGTCTCGCGGCTTCAGATAGTCCGCCGGGTTCATCTTCCTGCCTGCCATGTGGTCCTCCGTGTTCAGCCACTCCTCATGTCTCGTGTGTCCAGCATAACTCTCTCCCGTGAACTTCCGTCCATTGTTGATAGCATGACAGCCATGACCGCGATCATCCGGCTCTGCGCGGACGCCGACCTCGACGCCATCGTCGCCGTGGTCAACGCGGCCGCGACCGCCTACGCCGGCGTGATTCCCGCCGACCGCTACCACGATCCCTACATGCCGGCCGACGAGCTGCGGCGCGAGATCGCCGGCGGTGTGCGCTTCTGGGGCTGGTTTGACGACGACGCGCTGGTCGGCGTGATGGGCATCCAGGACGTCGACGACGTCACGCTCGTCCGCCACGCCTACGTACAGCCCGCATACCAGCGCCGTGGGATAGGCGGCGACCTTCTGGGTCACCTGCGCAGCCTCGCGACCCGGCCGCTGCTGGTGGGCACCTGGGCCGACGCCTCCTGGGCGATCCGCTTTTACGAACGCCACGGGTTCCGGCTCGTGACCCCGGTCGAAAAGGACGAGCTGCTGCGCCGCTACTGGACGATCCCCGAGCGGCAGGTCGCGACGTCGGTGGTGCTGCGCGACGGCGGCGCGCCGTTCGGACGACGGCCGGAGACGCAGGTTCGGGCGACGGCCCGAGAGGCGAGCGTGAGCGACGGCCGATGACGTAGGCGCGGCCCCGGGCGGGCATACTCTGCCCTATACTGGGAGGCGCGTGCTCGAGCTCTCTGATATCGGTATCTCGACCGGCGCGTACGCGGAGATGCCGCTCGCTGCGGCCTTGCTGCGCATCGCCGAGCTGGCCCCGGCGGCCGAGGTCTTCTCGTACGGTCGCCACTCGCTGCTCAAGCCCGGCAACGCCCTCGCCGTCGCCACGAGCGGCCTGCCGTTCAGCGTGCACGGGCCGTTCACCCACTTCGAGTTCGCCACCACCTCGGGCGGCAAGCACCGCGCCGCCGTCGATCTGCACCGGCGCCATATGGAGGTGGCCGCCGAGCTCGGCGCCTTCCTCTACATCGTGCACCCCGACCTGCAGCGCCGGCCGCGTCCCTGGAACCCCAAGATAGCGGCCGCGCTGGAGCACTCGTTCGAGGAGCTGCGCGGCCTGCAGGACGAGCTCGGTCTCGACGTCGCCGTCGAGAACATGCCGCTGTCACGGCAATCGCACTTCACGTCGCCCGGCGACCTCGACCTGCGCGGTCTCGGCCTCGTCCTCGATACGGGGCATGCCGCTCTCACCGGCACGCTGGCCGAATGGCTCTCCGAGCCGCAGGCCAGCCTGCGGCACGTGCACCTTCACGACAACGGCGGCCGCGGCGACGTCGACCGCCACCAGGCGGTCGGCAGCGGCGTGGTCGACGCCGCCCCGGTGCTGGCCGCGGCCCGGGCCGCCGGCGCCACCATCGCCCTCGAGCTCACCAACGAAGCCGACGTGCTGGCCAGCCTCGAGTATCTGCGCATCCACGACCTCCTGTCGTTGCGCGTCCGCTAGACTAGCGCTCGCCATGACACCGCGGACCAGCAGACCCACAGCGAAGTCGCGGGCGGCCGCGAGCGCCGAGCAGATCAAGGAGCGCGGCCGCTTTCTGTCGGAGCTCGAGCCCTTCAACGGGCTCAGCAAGCTCGAGCTCGACCGGGTGGCGCGCTCCATTGTCGAGCGCGTCGCGGCCGTCGGCGAGGCGGTGCTGGTCGAAAGCGGGGTGCCGGGCACCGAGCTCTACGTGGTGCGCGACGGCACGCTCGAGCTCGTCCACAAAGACGCGGTGGTCGCCCTGGTCACCAGCGGCGAGGTCTTCGGTCACCCGACGCTGCTCACGGGTCTGCCGCCCGAGTTCACCACCCGGGCGCGCAGGCAGGTCGATCCTCTACTGCATCCCCAAGGACGTGGCGATCGCCCTCCTGAGCCACCCCGAGGGACTGATGTGGCTGGCCGGCAACCAGCGCGAGCGCCTGATCCAGGCGGCGCGCACCATGCGCGCCCTGCCCGACGTGCGCAACCGCCCGGTGACCTCGCTGGTGCGCAGCTCGCCGCTGTTCTGCGAGCCCGACACCCCCATCCACGAGGCCGCCCGTATGCTGGCCGACGCCGGCCGCAGCGCCCTCCTCGTGCGGCTGCGCGAAGGCCTGGGGATCGTCACCGACGTCGACTTTCGCGACAAGGTCGTGCTCTCCGGCGTGTCCCGCGAAGCGCCGGTGTCGACCATCATGACGACCCCCGTGCACACCATCGGCGCCCAGGTGCTGGCGCCCGAGGCGAGCATCGCCATGATGGCGAGCGGGGTGAACCATCTGCCGGTGCTCGACGCCGAGGGTCAGGTGGTCGGCATCCTCTCGGCCAGCAACCTCATGGCCCTCGACGCCCGCAGCCCGTTCGCGCTGCGCCGCTCCCTGCAGACGGCGGGGAGCCAGGATGACATGGCGAAGGCCGCCGCCGACGTGCCGCACGTGTTCGTCGATCTGCTGGACGCCCACCTCGACGCGGCGGCTCTGATGCGCGTCATCACGGTGCTCTCCGACGCGATGACCTCGCGCCTGCTCGAGCTCGCCGTCGACCATCACGGCCCGCCACCGCTGCCCTTCGCCTGGCTGGCCTTCGGCAGCAGCGCCCGCAGCGAGCTCACGCTGGCCTCAGACCAGGACAACGGTCTGGCCTACGCCGACACCGACGACCCGGCGGTCGACGAGTACTTCCGCCTCGTCGCCGAGGAGGTGAACGAGGGGTTGCGCCGCTGCGGCTTTGCCCAGGACCCCCACGGCGTGCTGGCCCGCTACCGCCAGTGGCGCATGACGCTTGTCGGCCTGGAAGGCCGTGTTTGCCGACTGTCTCGAGGGCAAGGACATCGAGCGTCTCGCCCGGGCCAGCGTCGCCTTCGATTTTCGCCAGGTGGCCGGCGAGCTCTACATCGACCTCGAGCTGACCGAGATCATGCGCGAGGCGCCGGCCCACAAGAGCTTCATGCGCGGCTTGGCCCAGCTCGGCACGCGCATCCGCGCGCCGCTCGGCTTTCGCCAACGTCTCGAAGGCAGCATCGACATCAAAAAGCACGGCCTGGTCCCCATTCAGAACCTGGCCCGCTACTACGCCTTTGCCCGAGGCATCACCGCCCACTCGACGGTCGAGCGCCTGATCGCGGTGCGCGAATCAGACGGCGAGGAGACCACGGCCGAGCGTTCGCTGCGCGAGTCCTACCTGAGCATGGCCCACCTGCAACTGCGCCATCACGCGAACGCCATCCGCGGCGGCCGCCCCCTCGACAACATCATCGACACGACGACCCTGCGTCCGCTGACCAAGGCGACCCTCCAGGAGGCCATGCGCGAGGTCGCGGCCGTCCAGAGCCGCTTCCCGCGGCTGGCGGCGCTGCGCTAGCGGGCGGCGGACCGCTCGCCCTGGTGAGCCCGACGCCGCTGACGGCGTCAGAGGCCGGCAGCCCGCCAGGTCGCCGTGTACTCCACCCGCGGATCCAGCGACCCCAGATCCGGCTCGTCGAGCGTCCATCGCCCAGTGAGGCCAAGCTCACCCGCGGCCAGCTCGAAGTGGCACATGGCGATGCCCAGGTCGACGCGCTGCAGGTCGGCGAGGCGCAGCACGCCAAAGAGAAGACTGCCCTTGCCGTACCCCTTGGTGCGCTCCAGGAAGAAGTGCCAGTCGCCGCCGCGCCGCACGACGCGCCACGGCTGCTTGTTGGAGGCCGACGGCGCCATGCGCACGCCCTCGAGCACCGCGGCGAACGGGTCGCCCGGGTCGAGTGCGAGCGGCACGCCGAAGCGCTCCTCGAAGAACAGGGAGGAGGCGGGCAGCCTGCGGCTGCCCGCCTCCCGCTCGCGGATGCGCTCGGTCCCGTCGTCGCCCTTGTAGCCCAGCGAGACAACAGCCGGCATGATCTCGTCAGGTTCAAGCCCGCCCATGCGGGCTGCGAACCTGCCCTTCGTGAAGGTGCCGCCGAGCCAGCACGTGCCCAACTCCAGGTCGGTGGCCACGAGGATCGCCTGCTCCACGAGGTAGCCGTAGTCCTCGAGGTCGTGGGGCGCGCGCCGCACGGCGCCGACCAGAAACCCGGTCGCTCCCTTGATGAACCCGTACGTGCCCAGGCGGCGGAGCGCCTCGCGGTCGTCGGGCGCCGCGGCCACCAGGGTGAAGCGCGCCCGCGAATCGAACGGTCCGACGGTATGGCTGGCGAGATGCTCGGTCAGTCGGGTGCACACGTCGAGGGCGACCGGCTCGTCGCGGTAGGCGCGGCACGAGTATCGCGCGTCGATCAGCTCCGCGATCGGTCGCTGCATGGCGGCGCGCCTGTGGCCGCGGTCAGTCCGCCACGAAGCGGGCGACGTCGGGCTCGGCCAGCGGCTGCCAGGCGCCGCGCACACCCTCGTGGGCCGCGCCCAGCTCGACGTGCAGCCGGGCGATGCCGAAGTCGAGGGGCGCCGTCCAGTAGAGCTTTGCGGCGCCCGCGAGCACGAGGCCGGACTCGTCGTAGCGAAAGCGCCACGGCTGGCGGTTGGCGCCCGAGGGCGCGCGGCGCGCTGCCTCAACGGCCGTCCGCGCCCAGGCCGGCCAGCCCGCGCCGCCGCGGGTCGAGCCGCCGCCGGCAGAGCCGTCGAGGCCGGGAGCGATCGTCTCGAGCGGCAGCCGGTGCGACGCCTTCATGACGCGGCGCATGAGGCGCTCGCCGCGGGGACGCCGCTCGAGCGGCGTCCCCAGCGGGGTCACCGCCATCACGCGTTCGCCCGGTTCGAGTTCGACGAGGTCACCGGCCAGTTCCTTGTCGAACGTCCCCGCGATCCAGCAGGTGCCGAGGCCCAGCGCCGTCGCTTCGAGGATCAACGCCTGGCCGAGGTAGCCGACCTCGCCCTCGTGCCCGTCCCAGCCCACGAAGGCGCCGGCGAGCGGCGCGCCGGCGACCGCTCCATAGCTGCCGAGGATGCCGGTGAACAGGCGCTCGCCGCCGCCGTCAATAACGGCCAGGCGCGCGCCCGGCGAGGCGCGGTCGGCGGCGCAGAAGGCGCGCAGCCGCGTCACCACGTCGTCGGCGAGCGGCGTGGGTGCGTAGTTGCGCTGCGAGGTGCGCACGGCGATCGCGTCGTACCAGGCGGGGGAGAGGTCCATAGGCACATGATAGCCGAACTGAATGTGGACTCCGTGAGCGTCGGCGCCCGGCCGGCGCCGGCTCAGATCGTCTCGTCGATCCGCCGCGCGAGGCTCTCCAGCCACGACTCGAACGGTTGACCCGTGACTTCGACGGTCCTCTGCCACGCCAGGTAGAGCATCGCCTCGGCGCGCAGCAGCCGATGCTCGAGATCGCCGTGGGCCTGGCCGCACAGGTCGTCGCGGCGGCGCAGAACGGCCGCCAGCGAGATGAGGTCGGCGTCGTCTGGGGCGCCCATGGCCTCGCGGATGCGCTCGAGGGCGTTCTCGGCCTCGTCGGCGCGCTCGCGCTCGGCGTAGCAGCCGTCCTTGTAGTACTCGAGCTCAGGGTCCTCCAAGAGTCCCCCACCGCCTTCGACCAAAGAAAGAGACGGTTCCATGATCGTCTATCTTCGACTTTTCTAGGTTATTCCTCCTATCGCGGCGAATGGCAGGCCGGCTGGGTGAGAAAGACGGCGCGCGGCGGCCCGTTTTGTGGAAAAGAGAGTCATGAAGGACGGCTTCACACGATGCTGAAATGGAAGGCGGTCCGCCCCATGAGCGACGAATACGTCACCGCGGAAGAACGCTACGACAGCCTGTGCCGGGCGCTCCTCGACGACCCTGCCGTGACCCGCGAGTCCGGCGAGAGCCCGCGGCGCACGGGCTTCGGCTCGTCGGCCCTGAGGGTCGACGACAGGATCTTCGCCATGCTCGTCAAAGGCTGGCTCGTCGTCAAGCTGCCGCAGCACCGGGTGGACGCGCTCGTCGCGGTCGGACGAGGGGAGCGCTACGACCCCGGTGGCGGCCGGCTCATGAAGGAATGGGTGACGGTCGGGCCGCGGGCCGACGAGCCGTGGCTCGATCTGGCCCAGGAGGCGCGGGAGTTCGTGTCGCGGCGCAGCGCCGCGTAGGGGCGGCGGCGACTTCCGGGTGCCGCGCCGTCGACGCCGTCGGCGCTCCGCCGCCTGCGGCCCGCCGCCGCCGTCAGCCCGCCGCCGCCTCGCCTCTCTCCGCCGCGGTCACGACGGCCGCGAACTCGTCGTCGCAGGGCAGCGGCTCGGGGCGGGGCGCCGCGTCGAGGAGCTCCTCGACGCGGCGCCCCGCCCGCTCGGCCAGGGTGGTGGCGCCGGCGGCCGTCCAGGCCTCGCGCGTGGCGCGCTCGAAGAGCCTCGGGTAGTAGAGCTCGCGGCAGTGCCTGGCCGTGTGACGCGTCGCCAGGTACTGACCGTCGGGACCGACCTCGTCGATCAGGTCCAGTGCCAAAGCCTCGTCGCCGGTGTCCAGCGGCGCCTCGAGGTGGCGCAGCCAGGCCACGATCTCGTCGCAGACAGCAAGCTGGGCCAGCGAGCCGGTGAGCCCCGACTCGAGGTAGCCGAGGTCGTGGACGATGTCGGGACCGGAGAGCGACTCGACGGCCAGCGTGATGGCCGCCTCGGCGGCGGCCTGCTGGTCGACCGTCTTTGCGTCGGTCACGCCGGCCAGCGAGAAGCTCGGCAGACCGACGTGGCGGCAGAGGGCGATGGCGGCCGCGCGCTGGTCGGGGCTGGCGTAGCCGTAGACCATGGTCTTCATGTCGAGGCCGCCGCCGCCCCAGCCCTTGGCCACGAACGGGGCCCCCTCGCGGACGAGCTGCGAGACGACGAGGCCGGTCAGCACGCCGGCCCAGAACATGGCGATCGCCCCGGCCGGCGTAGCCGGGCCGGTCACGCCCGCCTGCGAGCCGGGGATGTAGAGCACCGGCACGCCGCGCTCGGCCAGGAAGATCAGCTTCTCGAGGGCGTCGGCGTTGTGCAACAGACCGGTGGCGCTGTTGACGTAGCAGGCCAGGAACGGCCGGGCCGCCAGCGCCTCGGCGCCGCCGGCCACGAGCTCGGCCATGGCGAACGCGTCGTAGCAGCCCGAGGCGTCGTAGGTGACGAAGACGATCGGCTTGTGCGTGCCGCTCAGCATGGCGCGGAACTGGTGGCGGTCGGCGACGCGGTCGTCGACGTCGGTGGGCAGGAACATCGACATGACGTAGTCGATGTCGCCGAGGGCGTCGGCTACGCCGACGCCCTCGGCGACATCTGCCATGGTCGGCGCCCGGCGCTCGCCGCTGCGGTGGTCGAGAATGGCGAGGCAGTCGGAGCCGGGGCCGTAGTAGGTGCGCGTGCCGTCGAGCACCATGGTCGGCGCGCCGTCGCGGTCGTAGATGGTGAAGCCGCGCGGCACGCGCTCGAGCGCCCAGTCGACGAGCGTGGGGGAGATGTGAACGACGCCCTCGGAGTCGACGGCGCAGTCGGCGTTCGCAGCAGCTCGACGGCGCGCGGCAGCTCGAGACGGACGCCTGTGCGCTCCAGATCGACACGGCGGCCTGGTGGAGCCGCTCGCACTGCTCGCCGCTGATGCGCCGGTACGGCCAGGCGGCCGCGGCCCGGTTGCGTGCCACGTCGATGGACACAGGTGCCCCCCTCGGTTCGTGTCCGGCGGCGCGGCGGCTACGCCGCGCCGCCTCCTTCTCGGACACCCTACAGCCTTGCGCACGGGGTCGGGTGCGTTGTCGCCGGTTGCCGGTTCTCGATGGCGCCGATCGGTCGGCGCTGGCTCGAAGTCGAAGGGGACGGGGATACTGGCGAAGCCGTCAACGGCACGCGAAGGAGGACACATGCGCCTGCAGGAGCATCTCGACGCCGACGATCGCCTGTCCGTCAGGGACGGTGAGCTCTACCTCGAGGACTGCTCGCTGGCGGAGCTGGCGCGTCGGTTCGGCACGCCGCTGAACGTGATCTCGCAGGCGCGCCTGCAGCGCCGGGCGCGCGAGCTCGTGCGCGAGTTCGGCGACGCCTGGAGCGAAGGTCCGGTGCAGGTCCTACCTTCGCTCAAGGCCAACTTCTCCCTTGCTCTGCGGCGGCTGCTCACGCTGGAGGGGCTCGGTTGTGACACGTTCGGCTTTGGCGAGCTGCGGGCGGCACTGGCCTGCGGCGTGCCGCCGGCGCTGATCTCGGTGAACGGGTCGTCCAAGTCGCCGGAGCTCATGCGACAGGCGATCCTGGCCGGCGCCCACCTCACGCTCGACAGCCTGCGCGAGGTGCGGCTGGCGGTGGCCATCGCCGAGGAGGCGCAGACCATCGCCACGGTCCGTCTCAGGCTGCGGCCGGACTACAGCCCCGTGACGGCGCTGAGCGAGTTCGCTGCCGAGCCGCACACCATCGCCGACGTAGCCGAGCGCTACAAGCCCGGCCTGCCGCGCGAAGAGCTGTCAGAGGCCGCCCGGGTCCTGCGTGCCTCCGACTGGGTGACGGTCACCGGCTGTCACGCGCACGTGGGGCGCCACCGGCCCGACCTGGCGATGTGGGAGGCCGTCATCCCCTGCTTCGTGCGCGAGATCGCGGCCTTCACCGCCGCCATGGGCGGCGGCTGGCGACCGCGAGTGATCGACATCGGCGGCGGCTTTGCGCCGCGCCGCGACCCGGTAGGCCTGAGTCACGCGCCCTCGCACGGCGAGCCGCGACGTGTGCCCTCGGTGGCGGACTACGCGCGCTGCATCACGGCCAGCCTGCGACGCGAACTACGGCAGGCAGGCCTGCCGACGAGCGATGTCACGTTGCAGCTCGAGCCGGGCAGGAGCCTGTACGCCAACGCCGGCCTGCACCTGGCGACCGTCGTCAACCTCAAGGAGGAGCGCCGGGGGGCGCAGGGGACGGGCGCGGACCGGACGCAGCGCTGGATCGAGACCGACACCTCCGAGGCCTTCCTGCCCGACGTCAATCTCGAGGGCGTGCGCTGGACCGTCGTGCCGGTCGCACATCCCGACGCCGACGCTCGGGTCACGGCCGACGTGGTGGGCATCAGCTTGCGGCTTCGACGTGCTCGTGCAAGACGCGCTCCTGCCTGCGCTGGCGCCCGGCGACCTGCTGGCGTTCCTCGACACGGGCGCCTACCAGGACTCCGGCTCGAACAACTTCAATGCCATGCCGCGGCCGGCGACCGTGCTGGTCAACGGGTCTGATGCCGAGGTGATCAAGCGCGCCGAGACGCAGGCCGACGTCTTTCGCCGCGACGTGGTGCCGACGCGGTTCGGCCCGGTGGCGGACCTGGGCCCGGGCTCGGCCGACGGCGAGGCGTTCGGCGACGGCCAAGAAGCGTCGACGGGCGAAAGATTCCACCACGTCGGCCTCGTGGTCGCCGACCTCGAGCGCTCACTCGGCTTCTACCGTGACCGTCTTGGACTCGCGCAGCTCGCCACGGGTGCCGAATCGGACGCGCGCTATGCCGAGATGCTCGGCGTGCCGGACGTGCGGTTCGCCTGGGCCGAGCTGGACCTGGGCGGCGGTCGCGTGCTCGAACTACTGCGCTTCGACGAGCCGTCAAACAGCGTGTCGGAAGGGGCGGCCGACGGAGCCCTGAAAGGGGTGCGAACCGCCCCGCGGGCAACGCCTGGTGGCGGCCTGCCGGGCGTGGCCCACCTCGGCATCCGCGTGGACGACATCGACGCCGTCCACGACGCTCTGCTGAAGGACGGCGCCAGGGTACTTTCGCGTCCGATCGAGCTGGCCGAGGACAACCACTGGCTCGGGGTGCGCGTCTTCTACGCGTTCGACCCCGACGGTCACGTCGTCGAGATCATCCAGGAGGGGCCGGCGGCCGAGGCTGCCGGGCGCTGACCGCGACGCGCTCGGTCGCCGCCCGTCGAGACCGCGACGATGGCCTGGCCGCGCCGCACCCTCGAAGTCGGCGGGGCGCGAGCGTGAGCGGCCCGCCGCCGCGCCGTTTGCCGGCGCTACACTCGCGTGGTGAGTCATGAGCGATGAGCCGTCCGCAGGAAGAGGGCGATCGCGCCTGCGCCGGGCGCTGACCGGCCTCGCCGCCGGCGCCCTGCTCAGCGCCGCTCTCCTCGCCGTCTCGGTCGTCGGCTCGCACTACGGCGCTCCCTCGATCCCCTACAGCGTCTTCGAGTGGCTCACCCGCGAGCTCCCCGGCCGCCTGGTCATCTTCGGCCTCGAGAGCACCCTGCGCGTTCTCGAGGCGCTCGGCCTCAACATCAAGGACACCGGCAAGGCCGTCGAGATCGCCCTGGCACTCACCGGTCTGCTGGTCAGCGGCGCCGTCGCCGGCCTGCTGTTCTTCGTGGTCGTGACGAGCGACGATCGCCGCCGGGTCATCCGCGCCGGCGAGATCCTCGGCGTCGCGCTGGGCGTCGTTTGCTTCGCGGTGGCCCTCGCCGTGTCGCCGCCGGCCACCTTCGGCGCGCACGCCCTATGGGCGCTGTGGATCGTGGGCCTGCTGCTCGTCTGGGGCTGGGCGCTCGCCCGCCTGCGCCTGCTGGTCGCCGCGCCGCCCGCTCGTGAGGCCTTCATCACCGTGCCGGCCACGTCCGACTCGCCCGCGGCCTACGTCCCCCTCGAGCCCGCTGTCGGCCGTCCCGGCCTCGCGGCCGAGGCGGCCACGCTTGACCGCCGCCACTTCCTCATCCGCGTGGGCGGGGCCGTGGCCACGATCGTGGTCCTCGGCGCCGAGGTGAGTGACATCCTCACGGCCGAGGCCGGGTTGGGCACGCCGACACCGGTCAAGGCGCCCGTCCCGTTCCCGAACGCCGACTCCCCGGTCAAGCCGGTGCCGGGCACGCGCCTCGAGTACACGCCGGTCCCCGACTTCTACCGCGTCGACATCGACCTCGAGCCGCCTTCGATCGACGGCTCGACGTGGCGCCTGAAGATCGGCGGCCTGGTCGACCGACCGGTCTCGCTCACGCTCGAGCAGCTCAAGACGAGGTTCGCGTCGATCGACCAGTTCGCCACCCTGTCGTGCGTCTCCAACCCGGTGGGCGGACCGCTCACCTCGACGACCCTGTGGACGGGTCCGCCCTTTCGCGACGTGCTGGCGAGCGTCGGCGTCCAGCCGCAGGCGACCTACGCCCATCTGCTCGCCCAGGACGGCTTCGACGAGGTCGTCGACCTGGCCATGATCCAGGGCGACGGGCGCATCGTCCTGGCCCACACCTGGAACGGCCAGCCGCTGCCCACCGCACACGGCTTTCCGCTGCGCGTCTTCCTGCCCGGCCACTACGGCATGAAGCAGCCCAAGTGGATCACCGAGGTGCTGCTCGTGTCCGACTACATCCCGGGCTACTGGGTGTCACGCGGCTGGGACAGGCAGGCAATCATGAAGACGACCTCGGTGGTCGACGTGGTGGCGATCAACGACCTGGTGAGGAGCGGCGGCCGCACCTTCGTGCCGGTCGGCGGCATCGCCCACGCCGGCGACCGCGGCATCTCGAAGGTCGAGATCAAGGTCGACGGCGGCCCGTGGCAGGCGGCCGAGCTGCGGGCCCCGCTCTCGTCGCTCACGTGGGTGATCTGGCGCTACCAGTGGCCCTTCGCGCGGGGCGAGCACGTCTTCGCCGTGCGCGCCTACGACGGCACCGGGCAACTGCAGACGGCCACGCCGCACGGGGCGTTCCCCTCGGGCGCCACCGGCATCGATACCACCTCGGCGGTGGTCACTTAGAACAGCGCGCCGGCGGTTGGCGCTCATAAAGCCGCCACCAGGGTCGCGAGAGCCGGCTGCTCAGGCGCTCTCCGGCACCGGCATTCCGCCGGCCTCGAGCGCGGCCAGCGACCAGGAGTGCCGGCCTGCCGCCGCGAAGGCGGTGACCGTCAGCATGCCGGCGCCGCAGCCCACGAACAGGACGGCCGGGCCCAGGCCGACGATAACGCCGGAAAGGGCCGTCGAGATCGGCGTGACGCCGAGCATGGCGAGCATGACGAGGCTCATCAGCCTGCCCAGCATCGCGGCCGGCGTGATGCGCTGCAGCAGGGTCATGAGGACGACGGCCACGTAGCCGTTGGCGACGCCGAGCACGGCCAGCAGGGCCACACCCGTCCAGACCGAGGTGATGAAGGCGAGCGCTCCGATCACCACCCCGAATCCGGCGAAGAGAAGCAGGACCAGCCGCGAGAACAGCCGGGAGGACGGCCGGCGCGTCGAACCCGCGACGATCATCCCACAGAGGTTGCCGAGGCCGTAGGCCGAGATCAGGAAGCCGAAGGCGGCGGCGCCCTGGCCGAAGCGCGTCTGGGCGAGGACGGGGATGCCGACCATCAGCGGGCCGATCAGCAGGAGGTTCGCCGCCGCGAGCAGGCCGAGCATCCAGCGAAAGACCGGCCGCGACAGGGCGTACCTGAGACCCTCGGCGATGGCCGCGAGCGGGTGGTCGCCGGTTCCGGCGGCGAGCGCCGGCAGGGCGTGCATGAGCAAGAGCGTCACCGCGGAGACGGCGAACGAGGCGGCGTCGACCGCGAAGGCCACGCCCAGACCGGTCAGGCTGCCCGCCTGTCCGGCGCCGACGTGGGCGGTGCCGAACAGCGCGATGACGGTGCCGGCGAGGGCCGGGCCGACGAACGAGGCGAGCTGGTCGGCGCCCATCATGAGGGCGTTGCCGGCCTCGAGCTGCTCGCGCTCGAGCAGCCTGGGCAGCGACGCCTCGGCGGCCGGCATGAAGAACCCCGAGACGATGCCGAAGCTCACGGCCAGCGCGTACACCATCCAGAGCTGCACGGCGCCGGTGAGCAGCGAGGCGGCGATCGCCGCGGAGATCATGAAGCGCAGGGCGTCCGACACGAGCATGATCAGGCGCGGCGAATGGCGGTCGGCGAAGGCGCCGCCGAAGAGCATCACCGCCGCCCGGGGGACGCCGGCGAGGGCGAGCACCAGGCCGAGCTGGACCGGGTCGTGGGTGAGCGTCAGCACGAGCCACGGCAGGGCGATCAGGTGGAACTGGTCTCCCAGGTGCGAGATCGCCTGGCCCAGCCAGAGCAGCCGGTAGTCGCGAGTCTTCAGCGCCCCGAGCATCATGGCGTCGCCTCCAGTGAGATGCGCGGTCCGCCGAGCAGCCCGCGCACGAACGCGTCGAGCCCGAACTCGAACTCCGCCTCGGCTCCCGCATAGCGCCCTTCAGCGAGCATGCGGTTCGCGTTGGGGAACTCGGCCGGGTCAAGCTCGTCGAACTCGCGCTGGACGCTGGTCTCCTCGTCGACCGTGTGGTTGTAGTAGCCGATGCACACCCCGAGGATGTACAGGGCGACGCAGTCGACGGCCGTGACCGTCTCGGTCGCTGTGAGGCCGGCTTCGAAGAGGATGCCGAGGATCGGCTCGACCGGCCGCAGCGCCGCGGCCGTGCGCAGCGAGCGCGAGGCGAGCACCGGGATGGCGCGCGGATGGGCGAGGATGGCCGCCCGGTAGGCGCGGGCCGCCTGCTTGAGGCGGTCGGCGAGCGGCGCGCCTGGGTCGACCGCCGACAGGTCGACGCCGGCCATGATCGCCTCGAGCACGAGGTCGTAGAGCGCCCCCTTGTTGGGCACGTGGTAGTAGGCGGCCATGGGGTTGACCCCGAGCGCCGCGCCCAGGCGCCGCATGGAGAGCGCCTCGAGGCCGTCCTCGTCGATGATCGTCATGGCCGCCTCGACGATGCGCTCGCGGTCGAGCGGCTCGACATCCTTCTTGCGTGGCGTCATCCTTGCCTCCCATGCGCGTTATGCTACGCTGTAGCAGAAGATACTATACGGCGTAGCATGGGTCAAGTGATGGCGTGGGAAATGGGGAACCGGGGGGAAACGCGGAGCCGGCAAGACCTCGGACGAGTCGCTCGGCAAGGGCGGCCTATGCTGCCTTGATCTCGGTTGATCGTCCACCTTGCAGACAGTGTGCCAAACGACTACACTTTGTCGTCAAATGACGACAGATGGTAGTCAACATCGGGGTTCTCGAGGTCTTGCCGCGCTCTTCGCCTCGGCGTCGCTCGCTCGCTTGCTGAGCGTGTTCTTGCTCGAACCCGACCGGCGCTTCTACCAGCGGGAGCTCGAGCGCCTTACGGGGACCACGTTGCGGCAGCTCCAGCGGGACCTGGGCCGGCTGGAGCAGTCTGGGCTGGTCGTGAAGACGCCAAGTGGTAATCGGGCCTATTACCGGGCGGCCGGGTCCCACCCGGCCTTCGGCGATCTGCGTCGTGCGTTTATCAAAACCGTGGCGCTCGCTGACGTTGTCGGTGTCGCCCTCGCACCGGTCGTGTCTCTTCTCGCCATCGCCTTCATCTACGGCTCATTCGCCTCAGGCGACGACACTGCCGAGAGCGATGCCGACCTCTTCGTCGTCGGCGACGTCTCGCGCCGTGCACTAGCCGCCGCCCTGGCGCCCGCGGCAGCCGACCTCGGCCGCGAGATCAATCCGGTCATCTTCACTGCAAGCGAGTTCGCCGAACGGCGGCGCTCACGCGATCATTTCGTATCGACGGCCCTGACTGGACCTCGCGTCTGGGTTGTTGGTGATGACGAAGCGCTTGCAGCGCTGAGTTGAGTCCGGCGCGCTGCGTCGGCATCGTCCCTCGGCACGGGAGATCGCCGACCTGTTCGCGGTGGTCGATCGTGACTTCGCCGACGCCCAAGTCACCGCGGTCTCGCTCGACCGCAGATTCGCCACTGCGTACTCAGCCGCCCTGCAGCTTGCGACAGTCGTCCTCGTGGCCGAGGGCTACAGAGCGTCTGCGCAGCGGGGCCATCACATAGTGACCATCCGAGCACTTCCAGAGCTGGTGGGCAGCGAGGTCCGCGAAGTCGCCGACTACCTCGACTCATGTCGAGCCCTGCGAAACACGAGCGACTACGACAGGGCGGGAGCGGTCAGTGTCACCGACGTCAACGAACTGCTCGCCGAAGTGGGCCGGCTTCGCGGCATGGTCGTCGAGTGGCTCGAGCGCAAGCACCCCGCGCTTTCGCCGGACTGACCGGCACCCATCTCGGGTTGGGCATAGTCGATCCCAAGGCTTCGAGCAGCGCTGCCTTAACCGAGTCGCGGGCGGGGCGGCGAGCGACAGCTCGCCGCCCCGCCCGCCGGGCAGTCAGGCCGCCTGCTGCGCGACCGCCCCGAGCTGCCCGAGGAGTCCGAGCATGTCCATCTCGCCCCAGTGTTCGGCGATGCGGCCGTCCCTGAAGCGGACGATGTCGATCGCGCCCCACGAGGCCGCCCGGCCCGTTGGCGCCTGGCCCATGAACGGGCCGGTGTTCGTGCCGCTGAAGGTGAGGCGCCCGCAGAGCTGGTCGCCCGAAGTAAAGGCATCCTGGAGGGTCAGATGCAGATCCGGGAAGGCGGTCCGCATCATGCCGACGACGTCCTTCACGCCCTGCCGGCCCGGTCCCTGACCCGGGGCGATCTCGTGCTCGGTGAAGTCCGGACTCATGACCTCGTCGATGACGGCGAGGTCACCCTTGCCGAACCCCTCTTCGATCACGCGCCGGTACAGCGTCACGTTCTCGCTTGCGCTCACGTCGATCATCCTCTCGTCGATTGCTTAGTTGACGGCGCCCGACAACGTCGGACCGCCGCCCTCCAACTCTTCCGGGTACCCCGGTTCCGGCCGCCCGCAACCGATGGCCGGACGTTGAACGCCGATTGTCCGGTGGGGACTGGAGGGCGGCGGCACGACGGAACGGTTCACGGGTCGTCGCCGCTTCGGGTATCTGTCAGGTGACGCACATGGACACGAAGACAGGAGACGGACCCTTGAACGTCACCTCGCAGGACGGAACGACCATCGCCTTTGACGTGCAGGGCGACGGACCGGCGCTGGTCCTCGTCGACGGCGCCCTCACGACCCGCCGCAGCGAGTCACGGCCGGAGCTCGTGGCCCTGCTGGCGCCGCATTTCACGGTCTACAGCTACGACCGTCGCGGTCGCGGTGAGAGCGGCGACACCCAGCCGTACGCGATCGCACGCGAGATCGACGACATCGACGCGCTGATCGAGCATGCCGGCGGCCGGGCCTACCTGAGCGGTCACTCCTCCGGCGCCTGTCTGGCGCTCGCTGCCGCCCGCACCCTGGGCGGCGACAAGGTCGCGCGGGTCGGCGCCTACGAGCCGCCGTGGAACGACGACCCGGCGGTTCAGCAGGCGTGGAGCGCCTACCTGAGCGGGCTTGCCGAGGCCCTGGAGAACGGCCGTCACGGCGATGCCGTGGCGCTGTTCATGGAGTACGTCGGCACGCCGGCCGAGCAGATCGCCGGCATGCGCCGGTCACCGAACTGGTCGAGCTTCGAGGCGATCGCCCCGACGCTCGCCTACGACCACGCTGCGATCATCGGTCCGAGCATGGCTGTGCCGCGGCAGAAGCTGGCCGACGTGACCGTCCCGGTCCTTGCGATGTGCGGCAGCGCGAGCCTTCCGTTCATGTGCGCCACGGCGCGGACGACGAGCGAGGCGGTCCGGCAGGGGCAGTGGCGGACGCTCGAAGGGCAGACCCACGCCGTGCAGCCGTCCGCGCTGGCCCCCGTGTTGATCGACTTCTTCGAGGCCAAAGTGGAGTGAAGCCGGGCGGCTTGAGGGCGTTGAGGGCCGGGACGCCGCAGTCGAAGTGTTCGACCGCATGCGCGGGGTCGAGCAGGAGGGGATCAGCGCCCGCCAAACGGACTCGGTTGCGACGCGGCCTCTCCGAGACCGGGGAGGACGCGCGCGGGGCGATCGAGGAGAGCCACGAACTCGTCCCACTTGCTGGTGGGAACAACGAATCGCGTCTGGCCGGCCAGGACCTCTTCGGCGGTCCGCGGCGCCGCCTGCCAGCACGAACTGGCTCATCGCAATGTGGCTGAGGCCGGCGGCCTGCTCGACTACGGCCTTCTCGTCTTCGGTCACGCGGATGTTCACGCTTCTGTCCTTCAGGACCGCCACGGCGGAACTGCCTCCAACTCAACCGGAGTGTACACATTGTACCCACGTGCTCTCAGGCTTTACGGCTGCTCTGCCACCTTCGGCACGCATCGAGGAGCGCGATCCACCCCACGGTTCCGCAACGTGGACCTGCACATGACGTGCTAATTCGAAAAGCGTACGCTGGTTCCATCATGGCCAACAAGGCACTCAGGGCCGGATGCGTGGTCGAAATGAGCAGTAAAAGGTGAGCGGGACCGACGACCGTTGGATGCGGTCCAGAGCCTTCGACTGGCTAGCCGAGCAGGTCTCACTTCACGGCGACGTTCTTCCTCGCGAACTGCTCGCTGCCGGTTTTGTTCTCAACGGTGTTCGCGTTCCCCTCGTTGGCCCACAAGGCATCTTCAAACCGAAGGTGATGTCGGCTCCATTCTCGATCACGACGGTCCCCAAGGGGCCGATACGATGATTCGTTTGGAGATGACGGCTTGCTCAGGTATCGATATCGCGGTGTCGACCCGAATCATCGCGAAAACCGGGGATTGCGTCACGTGATGGCGCGGGCCTTACCGCTGGCCTATTTCCATGGATTGCACCCGGCAAATACTGGGTCACGTGGCCCGTCTTCGTGGTTGCTGATGACCCCAGCAGTCTCACAGTCACGGTCGACGTTGAGGCTTCGGAGTCGAGCCTTCTTCCCAGCGTTCCGACAGATGTGGCGGCCGAATCCGACGCATTCAGACGCAGCTACGCCGCCGCACAAGTACGGGTCCGCCTGCATCAGCGGTCGTTCAGAGAGCGGGTCCTAAACGCATACCGGCGACAGTGTGCGTTCTGTCACTTGCGCCATGATGAATTGCTAGATGCCGCGCACATCATCCCCGATTCTGACCCTCTGGGTGAACCGACTGTTACCAACGGACTCGCCCTCTGCGCTCTACACCACAGCGCTTTCGACCGCCAGTTCATCGGCCTACGACCCGACTGCGTGATCCAAGTCCGTTCTGACATTCTTGAAGAGCACGATGGACCGACTTTGGCCCATGCCATTCAGGGGCTTCATGGTCACCGCATCTTGCTTCCCCGCTCAGTCTCTCAACGCCCGGACCCCGTTTTTCTTGAGCGGCGCTACCATCTTTTCCGCCAAGCTCCGCAATCCGCTGCCTGACGGCGCAGCTGCGACGAGATGGTGATGGACCAGACCGAGCTCTGCGGGGCAACGTCCACTCCATTACGCGACGGCAGCCGCCGGCTTCGTAGGTCGTTCCGCCGAGTCTGGTAGAATCTCCCGGTCAACAGCCCCCGCAACGTGCGCGGGCGCGAGCACAAAGGACCGGTGCGCACATGCCTCTCCACGTCACCCTGCCCGACGGCTCCCCGCTCGAACTCCCCGACGGCGCGACCGCGCTCGACGCCGCTCAGGCGATCGGGCCGCGCCTCGCCAAGGCCGCCGTCGCGGCCTCGGTCGACTCAGAGCCCGTCGACTTGAGCCGCGAGCTTCACGACGGCGACCAGGTCGCCATCGTCACTCTCGACTCGCCGGCCGGCGTCCACATCCTGCGCCACAGCGCCTCGCACGCGCTCGCCCAGGCGGTGCAGCGCCTGTGGCCGGGCACCGAGTACGCCATCGGGCCGACCATCGAGAACGGCTTCTACTACGACTTCCGCTTCGCCGAGCCCGTCTCCGACGCCGACTTCGCCCGCATCGAAGAGGAGATGGCCAAGGTCGTCGCCGAGAACCTGCCGGTCGCCCGCGCCGAGCTGCCGCGCGACGAGGCGCTCAGGCTCTTCCGAACAAGGACCAGCCCTTCAAGGTCGAGCTCATCGAGGACCTGCCCGACGAGCAGACCATCAGCATCTACACCCAGGGCGAGTTCGTCGACCTGTGCCGCGGGCCGCACCTGCCCAGCACCGGGCGCCTCGGCAAGGGCACCTTCAAGCTGACCAGCGTAGCCGGCGCCTACTGGCGCGGCGACGAGCACAACGCCCAGCTCACCCGCATCTACGGCACCGCCTTCGCCAAGAAGGAGGAGCTCGTCGCCTACCTCGAGGCCCTCGAGATGGCTCGCCAGCGCGACCACCGCCGCATCGGCCGCGACCTCGACCTCTTCAGCTTTCACGACGAAGGCCCCGGGCTTTCCGTTCTTCCACGCCAACGGCATGCGACTGTGGAACGCCATGATCGACTACTGGCGCGAGGAGCACGTGCAGGCCGGCTACGAGGAGATCCGCACCCCGCAGATCCTGCGCCGCGAGCTCTGGGAGCGCTCGGGCCACTGGGAGAACTACAAGGACAACATGTACTTCACCGAGATCGACGGGGCGCCGTTTGCCATCAAGCCCATGAACTGCCCCGGCGGCCTGCTCATCTACAAGTCGCGCCGCCGCAGCTACCGCGACCTGCCGCTGCGCATGGCCGAGCTCGGTCAGGTGCACCGCCACGAGATGAGCGGCGTGCTGCACGGCCTGTTCCGGGTGCGCTACTTCACCCAGGACGACGCCCACATCTACTGCACCCCCGAGCAGCTCGAAGACGAGGTCACCGCGCGTGGTGCGCTTCATGCACCACATCTACGCCGCCTTCGGCTTCACCGACGTCCACATCGAGCTCTCGACCCGGCCCGACAAGAGCATCGGCTCAGACGAGATGTGGGCCACCGCCGAAGGCGCCCTGTCCCACGTGCTCGAAGCCGAGGGCATCGACTACCAGTTGAACCCCGGCGACGGCGCCTTCTACGGCCCCAAGATCGACTTTCACATCCGCGACGTCATGGGCCGCACCTGGCAGTGCGGCACCATCCAGGTCGACTTCGCCATGCCCGAGCGCCTCGACATCACCTACACCGGCCCCGACAACGAGGAGCACCGCCCGGTGATGATCCACCGCGCCATGCTGGGCTCGATCGAGCGCTTCATGGGCATCCTGCTCGAGCACTACGGCGGCAACCTGCCGACCTGGCTGGCGCCGGTGCAGGCTCTGGTGTTGCCGGTCAGCGACCGGCACGCCGGCTACGCCGCGGGCGCGGTCGAGGCGCTGCGCGTCGCCGGCCTGCGGGCCGAGCTCGACGACCGCTCCGAGAGCGTCGGCAAGCGCATCCGCGACGGCCAGCTGCAGAAGGTGCCCTACCTGCTGGTCGTCGGCGACCGTGAGGAAGAGGCGAAAGCGGTGAGCGTGCGCGCCCGCGGCGAGGAGACCGGCTCGGTGCCGGTCGAGGAGTTCGTGCGCGAGGTCATCGCCGAGGTCGCCGAGCGGCGGCTGCCGAAGGTCGAAAGGGCGGAGAGTCTCCTCAGTCCAACCCGCCGTCGGTTCGGCTGATCTGGGGGAGTAGCCGCTCAGATGGACCTGCTCGGGGTCATTCTCGGCGTCGTCGCCATCGGCGGGGGCCTGGTCGTGTACGCCCTCCTCTTTCTGCGCGACGGCAGGGAGTACCGGGAAGCGCTGAACGAGGTGTACGTCCGCGATCCGGACGATCTCGGTGTGCCGCCGGCGGTGGCCGGCTACGTCAACCGGTTCTACGAGCTTCGGGGAGACGACCTGGCGGCGACCGCGATGGACCTGGTCGCGCGCGGCGTCGTGGACCTCGACGACGACCCGGCCTACAGGGCGAGCCGATCCCTGCTGTCGCTTCGGCGGGAACGGGCGGCCGGCCTCTGGCCACATGAGCTGGCTGCCCTCGCCCTGCTGCTTGCGCCGTGCGGCAGGCTGTGTCCCCTGGCATCGCTCGATGTGCTGCACCGCATGAACTGGCGCGACCGGCAGGTCTACGACGAGCGCATCGGAGAGTTCGGTGGCTGCGTGATCGAGGAGGTCGACGAGCTTGCTCTGGCGGTCGAGCCGTATGGGTTCCGGGCGGCCACGAAGGTGACTGTGGTCGCCGTCGCCATGCTGCTGTTCGCCTTCGTCGCGTCGGGCTTGACGCACACCTGGGTGTTCGAGGTCGCGGCCATGGTCTTGGCCGGTGTCGCCTACGGCTTCGACAGGGTCATGTACCGGCGAAGCCGCCCCGGCAGGATCCTCCAGGTGCGTTGCGGTCACCTGCAGCGCTACTGGCACGACTTCGGACACCTCGGCGAGAAACACCTGGACGAGGTGGCGCTGTGGGGACGTCACCTCGCCTTCGCGGTGGCGCTCGGTGACGCGACGCTGGCCCGCAGGGAGTTGCGCGACGACTATGAGCGACTCGGGCGGCTGGCCGAGTCGCTTATGATCGACGACCAGGAACTGTACCTCGCCCACAACGACGTGGGCGACGGCCGCATCGCCGAGTGGCTGCGCACGCTGGGCCTTCGGAGAGGGCGCTGATCGGCATGAAGCAGGTAGAGGGGTGCGAGGCACCGCCTCGCACCCGCCCTGCGCTCACTTCACCAGCGATGACTGGACGGGCCGCTGCGGTGCCTCGAACCCCGGTTCGTCGGCCCGCTCACCGTGCAGTCCGGGCAGGCTCAGGCCTGCTCGAGTTCCTCGAGCCGTGGCGAGGGTAGCGCGGGTGGACCGAGCCCCTGGAGCTGATAGCGTCGGTCGGCCCACTCCCCCCCCTCCTGTAGCATGGCGGCCGAGGGGTCGACGACGCCAAGGAGGGCCCGGATCATGAAGCTCGTCGCCATCGCAGGCAGCCCGCGCAAGAACGGCAACAGCACCGCGCTCATGCGCCTCGCCGTCGAGGGCGCGATGGGGCGCGGCGCGACCGCCGAGGTCTTCTCCGCAAAGGAGATGAACGTCGCCGGCTGTCTTGCCTGCGGCTCTTGCAAGCGTTCCGCCGATGCGGTGTGCGTGCAGCGGGACGACATGCACGCCGTGTACGCGGCGATCAGGCAGTGCGACGCGCTGCTGCTGGCGAGCCCCGTCTACTTCTACGGCCTGACGGCTCAGATTAAGGCGATCGTCGACCGTTGCTACGCTCTCATGCCCTTCGAGGGTGTCCCCGAGGGCGAGGAGCCGGTGCCGCGCATCGCTCCGGGCAAGGGGCTCTACGTGATCACCACGCAGGCCGACGGACCGGTGTTCTTCGGCTACCAGGTGCTCTCGACCGTGGCCTACGGCATGACCTGGATCGGCATGAAGCCCGCCGGCCAGCTCATCGCGACCAGCCTCGAGGGACCTCACGACTGGGAGACGCGCGACGACCTGATCGCCGCCGCGCGGGCGCTGATCGCGGTCTGAGGCCGCCCGCCGAAGACCGGGCACGCCGCCAAGCGCCGGCCGCGAAGGGGTCAAGCCGGACGGCCGTCGGGCCGATGACAGGCGTGTCATGAACGTATCCCTGCAAGAAGTCGTGGCGAACGTGAAGACGTCGCGAGAGACCCAGCTCGCGCTCGCCTGCGTACTGGCGGCCGTCGCCGTGCTGGCGATGGTCATGGCCTTCCGCGCGCCGGCAGGGGAGGAGTTCGTCGGCACGTGGTCGATCCCCGATCTCGTCAATGGCGGGATCACGACCGTGCACATCTACCGGACGGCCGACGGGTTCGCGCTGCAGGCGGCCGACTCGCACGTGATGCCGGTTCCCTACCGGTTCGAGCACGGAGAGCTGGTCCCGCCGCCCGGCTATGAGAACTGCAGCACCCTCTCGCTGGTCGGCAAGAAGCTGGTGGTGACTCCTCCTGCCGCGTCGGTCGCCCCGCGGCCCGCCAAGAAGCCGGTGCCAGCGCTCAGCCCGACACCCACGTCAAGCCCGACACCCACGTCAAGCCCGACCCCGACCCTCAGCCCGACCCCGACCCTCAGCCCGACGCAGACCCTCAGCCCGACGCCCTAGCCGTACACGGCCGGGCTGTGGCGCCCGGCTCGCGGCGGCGGTATTGTAGGTGGCTGCGGGGTCGCCCGGGGGGCATGCCGGCGACGTCGCGCGCCTAACCGCCGGTCGGGGAGGGGTCTGTGAACAGGGGGTCTGCGGCCAGGGTCGCCGAGGAGCCGACGCTCGGCCGGCCCGAGTACGGCAACTGGGTCTCAACGAGGTTCGTCGTGGCGCCGGCGCTCGCCGCCGTCGTGCTCGTCGTCCTGGCCGGCGCCGCGCACGTGCTGCTGCACCTCTGGTGGCTGGCCGGCGTGCTCCTGGGGGCCGCCGTGCTGGCGGGCCTCGTCGCCGCCTACTTTGCCTTCGCCCGCCGCCTGCTGGCGGCCGGGGGCGGCCAGGTGCAGGCATGCATCCAGGGCCTCGTTCTCGATCGCCTCTCGTGGGACGGTCGCGGGCGCGCCCTCGACATCGGCTGCGGCAACGGACCCCTCAGCATCGCTCTCGCCGATCGGTTCCCCCAGGCGCGCGTCACCGGCGTCGACTTCTGGGGTGAGAGCTGGGAGTACTCGCGCGACGTCTGCGAGAGCAACGCCGCCAGCCGCGGCGTGTCCGAGCGCGTGAGCTTCCGGCAGGCGAACGCGGCGGCGCTGCCCTATGCCGACGGCAGCTACGCCGCGGTGGTCAGCAACCTCTGCTTCCACGAGGTGCGCGGCGTGCGCGACAAGCGAGACGTCGTGAAAGAGGCGCTGCGGGTGCTCGAGCCCGGCGGAGCCTTCGCCTTTCAGGACCTGTTCCGCTCAAAGAGCGCCTACGGCGAGATCGACGATCTGCTGGCCGCGATCCGCGGCTGGGGAGTCGCTTCGGTCGACTACATCGATACCGGCCGGTCCGAGTTCATCCCTGGGGCGCTACGGTTACCCTTCATGGTGGGTAGCATGGGGATACTGCACGGCAGGAAGTGACGAAAGGGAGCGGCGTGACGGGTGACGGATGGCTTCGGGTGGCGCGGTGACCGCGCCGATCGCACGCTGCCCGGGGTGAGCGCCGGCTCGACCACGCGCGTCTTCGTCAGCCGCGAGCTCGGCGTGCGGTTCGCGGTCGACGACTCGTTCGTCGACGGTCCGGCTCTCGACCCGCCACCCGATCTGCCCGGCAACGTGAAGTCGGTCCGCCTCACCGCGCGCGGCCCCGGCGGCGAGCGGGCCGTGCTGTCGGTCTCGCGGGTCGAGGCCGGCTACGAGACGCTGCCCCACGAGCTTGCCGAGCAGCTCGTCATCCACAACCGCTACATCGCCCACACCGCCGAGCGGAACGGCTGGACGATCCACTCGCCCTGGAAGGCCGCGATGCTGGCCGGCTGCCCGGCGATGCACTGCGACTACTTCGTGCCGCCCGCGGCCGGCGCTACCGAGCTGCCGCCACGTGGCCAGGGCGGCGGCTCGGAGTCGCCGCCCGCCCTCCCGGGTGGCGAGCCGGCGTTGCCGGGGCACGTGCAGGTCTGGGTCGCCTACGCCGGCCTGCAGACCTTCCAGGTGACGCTCGGCGTGGACCCGCCGGGCGACCTGGCGCGCAACCGGGCCGCCATCGACACGGTCGTCCGCACGTTCGAGATCATCGCACGGGGCGCCGGCGAGACGCCGCGCGCCCCCCGTGACTGAGGTCCGGGTGGCGCGGCGCAGGCGGCTGGTCACGCGCGGCGCGGTCATCGCCTGGGCCGTCTCGCTCGCCGCCGGGATCGGCTTCGTCGTGGCGCTGGGGGCGCTGCCGCGCGGCCTCGACGCTGTCGTGTCGCTCGCCTATTCGCTGGTCGGCATCTTCGGAGTCGCCATCGGGATCGGCATCGCGACCGGGTGGCTCGTGAGACTGCTCTCCATGGGCTACTGGCCGCGATCGTCGGCGTCGCCCGGCGACGATCTGCCGCCCGACCGGGTGTTCGGTATCTGCGTCATCCTCTTCGCCCTGCCGTCGCTGCTCGTCCGCTAGGCGTGATGGGCCTGGGCGAGCACCGCGGCCGGACCAGATATGACGCCCTCGGCGCCGACTACGGACGCACCCGGCGGCCCGACCCGCGCATCGCTCGGCGGATCCGCGCCGCGCTCGGCGACGCCCGCACGGTCGTGAACGTCGGGGCCGGCGTGGGCGCTTACGAGCCCGACGATCTCGAGGTCACGGCGATCGAGCCGGCGGCGGCGATGATCGCGGCGCGGCCGCGTGCGGCCGCGCCGTGCACGCTCGCCGCCGCTGAGTCCCTGCCGTTCGCCGCCGCCGCCTTCGACGCCGCCATGGGTGTGCTGACCATGCACCACTGGACCGACGTCCCAGCGGGCTTGGGCGAGCTGCGCCGGGTCGCCCGCCGCCGGGCCGTGCTGCTCACCTGGGACCCCGAGTTCGACGACGCCCTGTGGCTCACGACCGACTACCTGCCCGCGATCCGCGAGCGCGACCGGGCGATCTTCCCGACCATGTCCGCCATCCTCCAGGGTCTCGAGCCCTGCCGCGGCTCGATCATCGAGCCCGTGCCCGTGGCCCACGACTGCACGGACGGTTTCCTCGGCGCCTGGTGGCGCCGGCCGGCGGCGTACCTCGACCCCGTCGTGCAGATCGGCATCTCGAGCTTCTGCGAGCTCGGTCCCGAGGTGATCGGCCCGCCCCTGGCCCGCCTGGCCGCCGATCTCGAAAGCGGGGAGTGGGAGCGGCGCTTCGGCCACCTGCTCGCGCTCGACGAGATCGATCTGGGCTACCGCCTCGTGACGGCGATCTTCGAGGCGTAGCATTGTTGAGTTGTCGGCCGCGATCACGAGGCAGGAGGGGGCAGACGACATGAGCGCCGCGGGTGTGGCACCAGACCTCGTTGCAACCGAGCGGCTCGTCGGCCGGCGCCTGACGGCGGCCGACGAGCCGCTCTTTCTGACCTTCCATCGCGACCCGCGTGTCCTGGTATGGCTCGGCGGCGGGGACGAGGAGATCACCGAGCAGGAGAACCGCGAGTGGCTCGACGACAAGTTGCGCCACTGGGAGGTCCACGGCTTCGGCCTGTATGCGCTGTTCGCGGTCGCCGCACCCGGCGCGCCGCCCGGCCGGCTCGTGGGCCGGGCCGGCATCCACCGGGTCCATCCCGACGTCGGCGAGGTCGTCGGCGACCCCGACGCCATCGAGCTCATGTACGCGCTGGCCTTCGACGCCTGGGGCCACGGCTACGCGAGCGAGTTCACCCGGCGCCTGCTCGAGGTCGCTCGCGACGATCTCGGGCGCTCCGAGATCATCGCCGACACGGTGCCCGACAACGTGCGCTCGCGTCGGGTGATGGAAGGTCTGGGCTTCATCTACGAGCGCGAGTTCTGGCACGACGACCACACCATGGTGCTCTACCGCAAGGCGCTCGGCGTGGCCGGCGGCGGCGAGCCGCCGCCGGCCACGCCGAGCGCACCCTCCTCACCCGGCGGCCGACGGCCGCCGACCCCGTAGAGGAGCGCCGATGCCCAAGGTCGTGAGCGCCGGCCTCGTGATGTACCGGGTGCGCGAGCGGCGCCTCGAGGTGCTGCTCGCGCACCCCGGCGGGCCCTACTACGGGCGCAAGGACGCCGGCGTGTGGTCGATCCCCAAGGGCGAGGTCGGCGGCGGTGAGGATCTCCTCACCGCCGCCCGCCGCGAGTTCGCCGAAGAGACCGGCCTCGAACCCTGGGGCCCGTACCTCTCGCTCGGCGCGGTCAAGTACAGGAACCACAAGATCGTCCACGCCTGGGCCTTCGCGGGGGAGTTCGACCCGGCGACCCTCGTCAGCAACACCTTCGAGCTCGAGTGGCCGCGCCGCTCGGGCCGGCGCATCGAGGTCCCCGAGGTCGATCGGGCGGCCTGGTTCGGGACCGGCGAAGCCCAGGAGAAGATCGTCGCGGCTCAGCGCCGGTTCCTGTTCGACCTCGAGGCCATCGTGGCGCCGCCGCCCGCGTCCACGGCGCCCTGCCCGCCGCCGCCGGGGCCGGCGACGGGTTAGACGCGCTTGGTGACCCGCGGCAGGTGCGGCAGGTGGGGCTTGCCGGCGATCAGGTCGTAGAGCGACACCCGCCAGGCCCGCACCATGGCCGCCTCGCGCTGGTCGCGGCGCTCGGCCCGCTCGCGCTTGACCGGGTTGGTGCGGTAGCGGCGCGACCACGGCGAGCCCGGTCGCGCGAGGCGCAGCGCCCCGACCAGAGCCACGACGGGCACGAAGCAGCCGAGCAGGCCGGTCCAGAGCTTGCCCTTCAGGAAGCACACGGCGGCGAGCGTCACGTTGATCACGACGAGGACCGTGATCACCCAGCCGCCCAGCCGGCCCAGCGGGCTCGCGCCGGCGACGTTGAACGGCTGCAACCCGCCGAGGAACAGCAGCGCCGCGGCGATGGTGACGATCACGGCGTCGACCGACACCCGGCCCTGATCGTGCCAGTAGACGTTCTCGAGGTGGAGCATCAGGGCGAACTCGTCGAGCGTAAGCGCCACCCCGCCGCCGAAGGCGACCGCCGTGGCGACGCCCCAGAAGCCCTGCGGGTTGGTGGCGATGGTGACGAGGCCGGCGATCACCATGACGACGACCCCGACCACCATGTGGTGGATGTGCAGCCCGCCGGGCCTGATGTCGTGGAACCACCAGCGCACGTTGGCGCGGATCAGGCGGGTGTTGGCGCGGATGCCCAGGAACGTGATCAGCAGACCGAGCGTGAAGGCGATGAGATGGTTGCGGCTGGCGCTCGGCTGGTAGGAGCCGAACAGCGAGATCAGGCTGGCCATGGACACGTGAGGAGGAGTCGACAGCGCATCGTCTTTACAGGATAGCGCATGACGGCGCCGGCCGGACGGTCGGCGCCGATGAGGCCCGAGGCTCGACGCCAATAGGGGCCGGAGGGTTTTCTTGGCTTGACATTTCAGCCTCTTGTACTACGGTCTGACGCGTCTATGCGCCCAGTCGTGGCGCACTTGAAGGGGGCTGTCGCCGTATTTCCGCTCGCGAGCGTCGGCCGATGGCGTGGTGGTCCTGGGGAAAGGGCGCCGGCGTGAGCCGGCGGAAGGGAGGTACGGTGGAAAGCACGTCAGTTCCTGGCACCACTGCGGTCGCCGGAGCACCGCAGGGCGGCGACGAGAGCGCCAAAGGCCTGAGCTCGGGCGCCCTCGGGCTGTTCGCCAGCGTCGTGATCGGTGTGGCCTCGGTCGCCCCCGCCTACAGCCTGGCGGCTACGGTCGGCATTCTGGCCGGGATAACCACTGTCGGCCTGCACAGCCCGTTCATCTTCATCGTGGGCTTCATCCCCATGGTGCTCGTGGCCTCGGGCTTCTACTACATGAACCAGGCCGACCCCGACTGCGGCGAGACCTTCATCTGGACCTCACGCGCCTTCGGCGCGCCGCTCGGCTGGATCATCGGCTTCGCGGCCGTGGCGTCGTCGGTCATCGTCATGTCCAACCTCGTGTATATCGCCGCCCAGTACATGTTCTACATGGTCGGCATGAATTCGGCGGGTGACTCGACCCTCTGGACGACGGTCGGCGGCGTGGCCTGGATCGTGGTCGTCGCCGTGTTCGTGGCGATCGGCATCAAGGTCTCGGCCAGGGCACAGTACGTCCTCATGGCGTTGCAGATCATCCCGATGCTGCTGTTCACGGTCTGGGCGCTGGTCAAGGGCTACGCCACACACCCCACGGGCTTTGCCCCGGTCCGCTTGTCGTGGTTCTTCACCACGCACATCTCGTCTCACGCGCTCGCCGCGGGGGTGGTACTGGCGGTCTTCCTGTACTGGGGCTGGGACACCGTTCTGGCCGTCAACGAAGAGAGCGAGGATTCGTCCCACATGCCGGGCGTCTCGGCGGTGCTCAACACCATCATCCTCGTCTTGATGTACGTCCTGATCACGGCCGCCATGCAGTGCTACCACGGCGCCGGCTTCCTGGCCAAGAACCCGGACGACATCTTCAGCCCGCTTGCCAGGGACGTCATGGGCGGCACCTGGGACAGGCTCGTCTTTCTCTGCCTGCTCACCTCGGGCGCCGCGTCGGCGCTCACGACGCTGCTGCCGCTCACGCGTCAGACGCTCTCGATGGCGGCCCATAAGTCGCTGCCGGCGATCTTCGGCCGCATCCACCCCAAGTACATGACGCCCTTCTGGGGCACCATCATCCTGACCGTGCTCTCGATCCTGTGGTACGTGCTGGTGACCGTGTGGAACGCGAACGCCATCTGGGACGCGATCTCGGCGCTCGGCATGATGGTCTGCATCGCCTACGGCGGCACCGGCCTGGCCTGCACCATCTACTACCGCAAGGAGCTCCTGAAGAGCGCCAAGAACTTCCTGCTCATGGGCGTGGCGCCCACGGTCGGCGCGATCCTCTTCGCCCTGATCCTCATCAAGGTGGTCTACGACGACTACAACCCGGTCAACAGCTATACCAGCTTCCACGGCATCGGCGGCATCTTCCTGATGGGGGTCGGCACCATGGTGGTCGGCGTGATCCTCATGATCGCCATGTGGATCTGGAAGCCGGAGTTCTTCAGGCGCAAGCCCGAGACGTGGCCCGGCGAGGGACAGCCGATCCCCTACGCCGACGAGCGTATCAGCGAGTGACGATCGGTCCACGGACTGTCGTCCCGGTCGCCGCGTGAGCGGCGACCGGGACGCAGAGAGCGGCGGGCGGGGGTGCTGACGCACCCCCGCCCGCCGCTTCTTCGCCACCGCCGTCCTCGCGGGCGTTTCGCTGCCCTGTCCTGGCGCGTGTCGATGCCCGGCGGGGCGGGTACCGTGACCTCATGACGAGGCCTACGTCACTTGCGGTCGCCGCTGTTCGACGCTGCTCGTGGCGTCGTGTATACTGCGCTCTCGCGATATGAGCAGAAGCGACCGCTTCTCACCCTGCGCCGTCTGGTCGACAGGGTCCACGAAGAAGGAAGGAGACCGGTAGGGACGCTCAGGCGACCCTTTTTCTATGGGAAAGCCGTTCTATCCACGCGATAGGGACCGGCCCAAGGGGCCCGACACCCGTATCCGCATCAATGATGGCATTTACGCCGACCGCGTCCGGCTGATCGACGAAAACGGCGCGCAGATGGGCATCAAGACCATCCGCGAGGCACAGGACTACGCGGCGTCCGCCAACCTCGACCTGGTCGAGGTCGCTCCACAGGCCGACCCGCCCGTCTGCCGCATCATGAACTTCAGCAAGTACCGCTACGAGCTCGAGCTCAAGGCGAAGCAGGCGCGCAAGCATCAGAGCAACATCATCATCAAGGAGATCAAGTTTCGCCCGAAGATCGACGACCACGACTACGAGACCAAGAAGGGTCACGTCGTGCGCTTCCTCGAGCACAAAGACAAGGTGAAGGTGACGATCATGTTCCGCGGCCGCGAGCTCGTCCACCCCGAACGGGGTGAGCAGCTGCTCATGCGGCTCGCCGAAGAGCTCAAGGAGCTCGCGACCATCGAGTCCAAGCCCAACCTCGACGGCCGCAACATGATCATGATGCTGGCGCCCGTAAAGTAGCAAGGAGAGCGTGCGCATGCCGAAGATGAAGACCCACAGCGCGACCAAGAAGCGCTTCCGCCTGACCGCCGGCGGCAAGGTCGTGCGCCGCAAGGCTTTCAAGAGCCACATCCTCGAGAAGAAGAGCGCCAAGCGCAAGCGCGGCTTTCGCAAGAACGACCTGGTCAGCCCGAGCGACCGTCACGAAGTCCTCACGCTTCTCGGCAAACGCTGAGGACTGAGGGAGCGGAGCGGCCGGCGACCTTCGGGGTCGCGCCTCCGCTCACCGGATCAAGGAGTACGACATGCCTCGAGTCAAGCGAAGCGTCAACGCGCGCAAAAAGCGCCGCAAGGTCCTCGAGCAGGCCAAGGGCTACCGCGGCACCAAGCACTCGAGCTACCGCCGCGCCAAAGAACAGGTCCAGCGCAGCCTCAAGTACGCCTATCGCGACCGCCGCGTGCGCAAGCGTGAGTTCCGCAAGCTGTGGATCGTGCGCATCAACGCCGGCGCCCGCGCGAACGGCCTGTCGTACAACGCCTTCATGCACGGCCTGAAGCTCGCCGAGATCGAGCTCGACCGCAAGGTGCTGGCCGACATGGCGATCGCCGACCCGGCGTCGTTTGCCGCGCTCGTCGAGCAGGCCAGAGCGGCCCTCGCCGCCGCGGCCAAGGCCGCGTAGGCCGGCCGCCGTCCGTGAGGCAGGTCGACGGCGTGGGGTTTTCGCCGCCCTCACGAGCACCGAGAACCCGCTCGTCAAGCGAGCGGCGTCGCTGCACGTCCGCAAGTACCGTCAGCGCGACCACGCCTTCTTCGTCGAGGGCGACGATCTCGTGACGGCCGGCCTCGCGGCCGGCCTCGCGCCCGAGGCGGTCTTCGCCACCGGCGAGCCCGCCGAACTCGCCGCCCGGTTCGCCGAATCGGGCCATCCGCTGGCCGACGCGCCGGTCTACCCGGTCGACCCGCGGGTGGCCGCTCGCCTCTCCACCCTCGAGACGCCCGCCTCGCTTATGGCGATCTTTCCCGTCCCCGTCGCGCCGCCGCTCGGCGAGCTGCGCCGGTCGGCGCTCGTCGTCTACGCCGACCGTCTCTCCGATCCCGGCAACCTGGGCACCCTCGTGCGGGCGGCGGCGGCCTTTGCCGCCGCCGCCCTCATCGCCTCGCCGGGCTCGGTCGACCTGTTCTCGCCCAAGGTGGTGCGGGCCGGCATGGGCGCCGTGTTCGCGCTGCCGCTCTACCAGGACGTGCCGCTCGAGCAGGCCGTCGCCGAGCTCGGCGCCCGGGCCGTCTACGGCCTCGTGGCTCACGGCGGCGCGCCGCTCGACAGGGTCGCGCCGGCCAGCGTGCCGGCGCCGTCCGACTGTGTCGCGCCGGCGGCCGGTCCGGCGCTGCTGGTCGTCGGCGCCGAGCGCGCCGGTCTGAGCGCCGCGTCGCTTGCCTGCGTCACCGATCTGCTCACCATCCCACTGGCCCAGGCGCCGGGCTCCGCGATAGAGTCGCTGAACGCCGGCGTGGCCGGCGCCATCGCGCTGTACGAGCTTTCGCGCCGTCTCGCCGGGCCGGCGCCGCAGAAGGAGTGACCATGGACGACGACCAGCTGCACGACCTGCGGGAGCACGCGCCCGAGCTTGCCGCGCTGTACGGCGAGGCGGCGGCGGCCGCGGCCGCCGCCACCTCGCCCGAGGCCCTGGAGCAGGTGCGCGTGCGCTTCCTGGGCCGCAAGAGCAGGCTCACCGAGATCCTGCGCTCGATCTCCAGCCTGCCGGCCGCGGAGCGGCCGGTGGTCGGCAAGCTGGGCAACGTCGTGCGAGTCGAGCTCGAGCGCCTGGTCGCCGAGCGCGAGGACGAGCTGCGCGGCGCCTCGCTCGCCGCCGCGCTCACCGCCGAACGCCTCGACGTCACGCTGCCCGGCGTGCCGCTGCCGCTCGGCCATCAGCACCTGATCACGCGCACCATCCGCGAGGTCGAAGACATCTTCCTCGGCATGGGCTACAGGATCGCCGAGGGTCCCGAGATCGAGCTCGACTACTACAACTTCACGGCGCTGAACACCCCCGAAGACCACCCGGCGCGCTCGGTCGACGACACCTTCTTCCTCGACGAGCGCAGCGCGGTCCGGCGCGGCGGCGCGAGCGATAACGCCGGCGGCGCCCCGGGCGGCGGCGCCGCCCTCGTCGGCGACCTCCTGCTGCGCACGCAGACCTCGCCGGTCCAGGTACGCACCATGGAGTCTCAGGAACCGCCCGTCTACATCATCTGCCCCGGCAAGGTCTACCGCCCCGACCTCGACGCCACCCACACGCCCATGTTCCACCAGGTCGAGGGCCTGGCCGTCGACCGCGGCATCACGCTGGCCGACCTCAAGGGCACGCTGCACCAGTTCGCCCGCGAGTTCTTCGGCGCCGACCGCGCCATCCGCCTGCGGCCGCATTTCTTCCCGTTCACCGAACCGAGCGTCGAGCTCGACGTCCAGTGCCTGCTGTGCGGCGGTACGGGCTGCCGCTCGTGCAAGTACTCCGGCTGGCTCGAGATCCTCGGCGCCGGCATGGTCGACCCCAACCTCTACGGCTTCGTCGGCTACGACTCAGGCGAGCTCCAGGGCTTTGCCTTCGGCATGGGCGTCGAGCGCATGGCGATGCTCAAGCACGGGGTGCCCGACGCGCGCGCTTTGTTCGACAACGACCTTCGGTTCCTGGAGCAGTTCTGATGAGAGTACCGCTGAGCTGGTTGCGTGAGTACGTCGCCTGGCAGGGCTCGGTCGAGGAGCTCGCCGAGCTGCTCAGCATGAGCGGCTCCGAGGTCGAGGGCATCGACTGGGTCGGGGCGCCGCACGACGCCGACAACCTGGCGCTCTTCCGCGTGGGCCGGGTGCTCACCAAGGAACGCCACCCCAACGCCGACAAGCTCTGGCTGTCCACGGTCGACGCCGGGCCGGCCGGCGGCGGCGTCCACCAGATCGTCTGCGGCGCCCAGAACTTCGCCGCCGGCGACACGGTGGCGGTGTCTCTCGCCGGCGCCACGCTCGAGAGCGGCCTCAAGCTGCGCAACGCCAACCTGCGCGGCGTCGAGTCCGACGGCATGATGCTCTCCGAGCAGGAGCTGGGCTTCGAGCAGACGAGCGCCGGCATCGTCGTGCTGCCGGCCGACTGGCCGGTGGGCGCGCCGCTCGCCGACTACCTGCCGGTCGCCGAAGCCGTTCTCGAGATCGAGGTCACGCCCAACCGGCCCGACTGCCTCTCGGTCTACGGTATGGCCCGCGAGGTGGCGGCGGCGGCCAGGCTTGCGCTCGCGCCGCCGCCCATCGGCGAGCCGCCCGTGAGCGGCGCTCCGGCCGACGCGGCGATCGCCGTCGAGATCGCCGACCCCGACCTGTGCGCGCGGTACGGCGCCCGCGTCATCCGCGGCGTCACCGTCGGCGAGTCGCCGGCCTGGATGAAGGCGCGGCTGACCCACGCGGGCATGCGTCCCATCAACAACGTGGTCGACGTGACCAACTACGTCATGCTGGCCGTCGGCCAGCCTCTGCACGGCTTCGACGCCGCCAAGATCCGCGGCGCCAGGCTGATCGCCCGGCGCGCCCACCCGGGCGAGCATATCGTCACCCTCGACGGCATCGACCGCGCCCTGCGCCCCGACAACCTGGTGATCGCCGACACCGAGCGCGCCCTGGTCATCGCCGGCATCTTCGGCGCCATCGACGCCGAGGTCGACGAGCACACGACCGACCTCGTGCTCGAGGCGGCCACCTTCAACGGCCCCAACATCATGCGCACCTCCAAAGAGGTCGGCTGGCGCAGCGAGGCCAGCACGCGCTTCGAGAAGGGGCTCGATCCCTGGTACGTACCGCTCGGCCTGGCCATGGCGAGCCGCCTCTTCCGCGAGCTCTGCGGCGGCGCCGTGGCGCCGGGCGTGGTCGACGTCTGGGGGCAGAGGCCGCCGGCGCCGCCGCGCCTGCGCTACCGCCCGAGCCTCTCCGACGGGCTGCTCGGCCTGCCGATCGCGCCGGTCGAGCAGGCCGACATCCTGCGTCGCCTCGAGTGCAAGGTCGAGCCGGCCACCGCCGACGCGCCCGTCGCCGAAGCCGACCTCGCGGTCACGCCGCCGCCGTTTCGCCGCGACCTCGAACGCCCGGTCGACCTGGTCGAAGAGGTCGGCCGCGTCCACGGTCTCGAGAACCTGCCCGAGACGCTGCCCCAGCGACGCGACGCGATCGGTCTGCTCACCGCCGACCAGCAGGCGCGCCGCCGCCTGGTCGACACGCTGACCGGGGCCGGGCTCGACGAGGTCGTGACCTACTCGTTCGTCGCGGCCGACGCGATCGCGCCGTTGGGGCTGGGCGCCGACGATCGGCGCGGCCGCGCCCGTCGCCCTCGCCAACCCCATGAGCGCCGAGCAGGCCGTGATGCGCACGACGCTGCTGCCGGGCCTGCTCTCGGCCGTGGCGGCCAACCTGGCGCGCCAGGCCGAGAGGGTCGCCGTGTTCGAACAGGGGCGGGTCTATCTTCCCAGGGTCGACGGCGACCTGCCGGCGCCGGCCCCGGGTCGCCAAGGACGCCGCCCAGCCGTGGCCGGTCGACGAACCGGAGATGCTCGGCGTCGCGCTCTGCGGGCCGCTGGCCGGCGAGAGCTGGACCGGCGCGCCGCGGCCGACCGACTTCTTCACGATCAAGGGCTACGTCGAGCGCCTGCTGGCCGGCCTGCAGATCGGCGACGGCGCGTTCGAACGCTCGCACGAGCCGTACCTGCACCCGGGCAAGGCGGCCGACCTGCTGCTCGACGACGAGCGCGTCGGGGCCCTCGGCCTGCTGCGTCCCGACGTGGCCGCGCGCTACGGCATCGGGGACCAGGCGGTGTACGTCGCCGAGCTCACCGTGGCGCCGCTGGCCGCCCGCGGCCTGTCGATCAGCCTGTTCGAGGATCTGCTCACGTTCCCGCCGGCCAGCCAGGACCTCGCCGTGGTGCTCGACGCCGACGTGCCGGCCGCGCAGGTGCTCGAGGTCGTGCGGCGGGCCGGCGGCCGGCTGCTGCGCGAAGCGACCGTGTTCGACGTCTACGAAGGCGACCAGGTGCCGCCCGGCAAGCGTTCGCTGGCCGTGCGGCTCGTGCTGCGTTCGGCCGAGCGCACGCTCACCGACAAGGACATCGGCGGCGTGCGCCGCAAGGTGCTGGCGGCGCTCGAACGCGAGCTCTCGGCGGCGCTGCGCTGAGGCGGCTGCGAGGAGGGGCGGCGCCGTCGGTCCCCGATCGAGCCGCCGTCTGTCCGCGATCGTGCCGCCGTCGGCTCCTGATCGAACCGGCGTGCGGCGGTAGCTGCATAGTTCTCGCGGCGCGCGCTCGACGGCTTGCATCTTCTGTACGATTCGCGTAGAGTGCCGCGCACCATGAGCCGTCTGAGCTACATCGCCACGTGCTCCACGCGCCGCCGCTGCGGCGCGCTCGACGGCTGCCTGCGCTCACGCCAGCAGATATGTACTACTCGGGATGGGCATCACAATCGCCGCGGGCAATCTCTTATCGCAAGGGATGGTCCGGTAGTGACGACGGCAGTCTCTATGGCAACGGACACACTTACTACGGGATCAAGCTTGATGTCGGCGTCGGCACGGGCGGCCCACTGTTCTTCACTCACTATTCCTATATGGGCTTCGATCCGCACCATCTTCATGACCGCTTCACGATATTTTGACAATAACCGCAACATCGCGCTCATCAACCGCGCCTATGTGATGGCGACCCCAAGCACTT
>CAWCWZ010000042.1:0-71680 GCA_963799395.1 uncultured Actinomycetes bacterium | reverse complement strand
ACGACGACGAGCGGCGCGCCTTTGCCGGCGGCGGCCTCGACGCGCTCGCGGTCTTCGATGACCGCGAGCGGTTCACGACGGGCCATCTCTACCGCGGGGTCGCCTGACCGGGGCGCCGGCGCCGGGTGCGCTACGGCGAGCCGCTCGGCGAAGGCCGGGGGCCGAGCTCCAGGTGCACCAGTGAGCCGATCTCGAGACTCGCGCCCGCGGTCGGTGTCTGGGCGACGACCGGACCGCCGGCGACGCCCGCCGGGACGTCGCTTCCCAGGCCGGCGGCGGCCAGCGCGGCCTGGGCGTCGCTCAGCGCCAGCCCCGTCACGGCGGGCACGATGACGGCCACGTCGCGGCCGTGCACGACGATCGTCACGGTCCCCTGGCCCGACGCTCCGGCGGCCGGCTCCTGCCGCACTACCGTGCCGGGCGCGCCGCCGGCGGCGGTCTCGCCGTCGTAGGTGACCGTCGCCGCGAAGCCAGCCGCGCGCAGCGTCTGCAGGGCGGCGGCGCGGAACTGCCCCGTGACGTCGGGCACGACGTGCAGGGGACCGCTGCCGACGCTCAGCGTGACCGAGCTCCCCTGAAGGACGGTCTGGCCTCCCGCCGGCGACTGGTCGAGCACGAACCCCTTCTCGCCGGGCTCGCTGGGCACCTGGACGATCTGCCAGCCGAGCTGCTCGGCGGCGAGGCGCGCCTGGGCGGTGGTCAGGCGCAGGCCGGTGAGATCGGGCGCGCTCACCTGGAGCGGCCCGTGGTAGGTGCAGTACTGGGTGGGCGCCTGCCCCTCGAAGTAGAAGCACTTGAGGCGTTCGGGACACCATCTGGTGGCGAGGTCGCCGGTGCGCGCGCAGACGATCCTCTTGGTGACCGGCGGCGTCGTGAACGGCGGGAACGCCTGGGCGGGCACGTCGGCCAGGGCGGCCGCCGCGAAGCGGCTCCAGATCATGGCCGGGAAGGTGCCGCCCGCCACCTTGATGCCGCGCACGATCATCTCTCGCTGCGATCCCGGATAGCCCACCCAGACGGCCGCCGACAGAGCCGGCGTGTAGCCGCAAAACCAGGCGTCGGCGAAGTTGGTCGTCGTGCCCGTCTTGCCGGCCGCCGGCCGCCCGATGGCCGCCGCCTGGCCGGTGCCGCGCTCGATCACCTGCTGCAGGATCGAGGTCTCGAGGCCCGCCTGCCAGGGTTGCAGCACCCGCGTCCGCACGACCGTGTTGTTCAGAAGGACGTGGCCCTGGTCGTCGGTGACCCGGGTGATCGAGATCGGCGCCGGTTGGCCGTCGTCGGCCAGCATCGTGCCGTTCATCCGCTCGCCGCCGTCGGCGAGGGTGGCGTAGGCGTTGGCCATCTCGAGCGGGCTCACGCCGGTCGTGAGGCCGCCGAGCGCGATCGACGGGTTGTCGCCGATCGTGCTCGTGATCCCCATCTCGCTGGCCGTGGCGGCGATGTTGTCGGGGCCGACCATCATCGACAGGTCGGCGTACACGGTGTTGTCGGACTCGACCGTGGCGTCGGCCAGCGAGATCCTGCCGGCGTAGGTGTTCGAGAAGGTGCTCACGCGCCAGACCTCGCCTCCGGCCAGGGGGATCGCCTTAGGCTCGGAGATAAAGATGCTCGACGGCGACATCCCCTGACGGATGGCGGCGGCCAGGGCGAAGGGCTTGAAAGCCGAGCCGGGCTGGCGCAGGCCGTCGACGGCCACGTCGAACTGCTGCCGGTGAAAGTCCTGACCGCCGACGAGCGCCTTGACCTCGTCTGAGCGGGGATCGATGGCGACGATGGCGACCGCCGGGTCGCCGGGCCGTCCCAGTACCTCCGTCGCGGCCCGGTTGGCGTCGCGCTGCACGCGGGGATCGAGCGTCGTGTAGACGCGCAGACCGCCGCCAAAGGCGGTCGCGGCGCCGAACTGGTGGACGAGCTGCTGGATGACGTACTCGACGAAGTAGGGAGCGAGGTGACTCCTGGGCAGGCCGTGGGGACGCCGCGGCAGCGGCGCGCGCGCCGCTGCCGCGGCGTCCCCGGCCGAGACCATCCCCTGGGCGCTCATCGCCTGCAGCACTTCGTCGCGGCGAGCTCCGGCGGCGGCCGGGTGGGCGAACGGGTCGTAGGCGCTCGGGTCCTGGACGATGCCGGCTAGCAGCGCCGCCTGCGGCAGGGTGAGGCGGCGGGCGCTCGTGCCGAAGAACGTGCGCGCCGCCATCTCGATGCCGTAGGCACTCTCGCCGAAGTAGATCGTGTTCAGGTAGTCGGTGAGGATCCGGTCCTTGGACCAGCGCTTCTCGAGCTGGTAGGCGAGCACCGCTTCGCGCAGCTTGCGCGACATGGTGTCGGCGGTGCGCTGGTCCTGCGGCAGGTAGGCGTTCTTGATGAACTGCTGGGTGATGGTCGAGCCGCCCTGCACGGTGTGCCCGGCGAGCAGGTCGGTGAGGAGCGCTCGCGCGATGGACGGGTAGTCGAGGCCCTGGTGCTGGTAGAAGCGCCGGTCCTCGATGGCCACCACGGCCTGCTTGAGCACGGGTGCGATCTCGCCGGAAGAAACGATCACCCGGCTCTCGTCGCCGCGCAGCACGGCGAGGATGTGCGGCCTGGCCGCGCCGTCGTAGATGTAGGTGTTGCGCGTGATCGGCTGATGGGCGGCGATGTCGAGCTTCGGCAGACCCCGGGCCACCGCCGACATGCCGGCCGTCACCGTGACCCCGGCGACTCCCACCACGGCCACAGCAACGCCGAGCGCCACCACTGCGGCGATCATGCGCTGGTCTGCGTGGCGGTCCCTCGCCCTGCGACGCCATGTCGTCATATGGCCTGTGTCGGCTGTTCGGGGGCGCTACCGTAGCCCCTTCTCGCGCTCGCGCGGCGGGCTGGGGCCCGGTCGGCGACCCCTGTGGTATCATCCGCGGCGCCATGGCAGACCAGCGGCTCATCGACGATCTCGCGGTCGGCACCGTCGAGGTGCTGCCCGACGGCGCCCTCGCGGCCAAGCTCGCCATGGCCGAACGTGAGGGCCGGCCGCTGCGCGTCAAGCTCGGCGTCGATCCCACCGCCCCCGACCTTCACCTCGGTCACACCGTGGTCTTGAACAAACTGCGCCAGTTCCAGGACGCCGGGCACGTGGCCGTGCTGATCATCGGCGACTATACGGCCCGCATCGGCGACCCCTCGGGACTATCGAAGACGCGTCTGCGCCTGGACCCGGCGAAGATCGACGCCAACGCGACCACCTACAAGGAGCAGGCCTTCCTCATCCTCGATCCCGATCCCGCGCGCCTCGAGCTGCGCTTCAACGGGGAGTGGCTGGGCGGGCTCACCATGGAGCAGCTCTTCGAGCTGACGTCGACCACCACCGTGGCCCGCATCCTCGAGCGCGACGACTTCGAGAAGCGCTTCAAGGCTCACCAGCCTATCTCGATGCTCGAGATGCTCTACCCGCTGGCCCAGGGCTACGACTCGGTGGCCGTTCGCGCCGACATCGAGCTGGGCGGCACCGAGCAGAAGTTCAACCTCTTCATGGGCCGCGACCTGCAGCAGTACTTCGGTCAGGAGCCGCAGGCCATCATGACCGTCGACATCCTGCCCGGCACCGACGGCGTCGAACGCATGAGCAAGTCGCTCGGCAACTACATCGGCGTCACCGAAGACCCGCGCGACGTCTACGGCAAGATCATGAGCATCCCCGACGGGGTGATCATGGCCTACTTCCGGCTGCTGACGGCGCATCACGCCGCCGAGATCGCCGCGCTCGACGAAGGGCTCGCCGGCGGGGCCTTGAATCCGCGCGACCTCAAGGCCCGGCTGGCCCGCGAGATCCTGAGCCGGCTGCGCGGCGCCGCCGCCGCGGCGGCGGCCGAAGAGCACTTCGACCGGGTGTTCCGCCGCCACGAGGCCGCCGACGACCTGCGGGAGCTTGACTCTCGTGCCCGACGACCTCGAAGACGGCCGGGTGTTCCTGCCCAAGGTCATGGAGCGCTGGTTCGGCGCCACGCGCTCCGAGTGGCGCCGGCGCATAGATCAGGGCGGCGTGAGCCTCGACGGCGAGCCCGTCGCCGAGCTTGCCGTGCCGCTCGAAGCCCTTGCCGGGCGACGCCTCAAGGCCGGCAAGTCGGCCGCGGCCCAGGGTGTGATCAAGGGGCTCTGAGCCCCGCTTCCGGCCGGGCGCGGCGCAGGGCCGCGTCGACCTTGGCGATCATCTCGTCGTCGCTGCGGCAGACGTTGTCGGCGTAACGTCCCAGCGCAGCTCGTTCGAACACGTTCATCGTCGGGTCGGCGAACTCGTGCAGGAACGAGTCGTCGAGCCCCAGGTCGAGCCGTTCCCAGATGAACGACGACTGCAGCGAGACCGCGACGCGGGTCTCGTACATGGTGCGTCGCGAGCTCGTCTGGGCGCCGTCGTCGATCGTGACCGCGGCGCGGTCGACCAGCGCCGCCCAGGGCGGTCCGACGCCGTGGCGCGCCAGGCGGCGCTCGAGCGGGTGCGGGTAGATGCGCAGCGTGCGTCCCTCCCTGCGGGCGTAGGCCGCGAGCGCCGCGAGCTGGGCGGCCGCGGCGCGGGCGTAGGGATTGCCGGCAAACTCGCCGCGGCGCACACGATCCCTGTCGGGGACCTGGTAGAGCCCTTCACGGCGGGCCCACTCGCCCGAGGAGTAGTAGCCGATGTCGTACAGCGGGTCGGCGGGGCGCAGGTCGTGAGTGTCCAGGGCGAACTCCTGGCTTGCGTAGGTCACGGCGGACGGCAGAAAGCTCCCCTGGCTGCGGTAGTAGTCGGCCTCGCAGAGGTTGACCTTCGACGTCAGCACGACGGGTACGGGAACGTGCAGGTGGCGGCAGTTGCGGGCCAGCGGGATGTTCTGATAGACGGCCGTCACGGCGAGGCGCGTCTGCCGGGCGAGGAACGTGAGCAGCAGGTACTGGCGCCGGTCGTACAGGGCGAACACGTAGACCTGCTCGAGCTCGCCTTCAAGGCGCTTGAAGAGCTGCAGGTCGACGAGGGCGCCGCCCAGCCAGGCGTAGCGGCGCTCGCTCCAGTCGGCGAGGCCGAGCAGTCCCCAGCCCACGCCGCGCAGCCACCACCGCCACCAGCCGGCCGCCGGCCGCCCTCGCGGTCGGCGCCACGTCTGGCGGCCCAGGTAGTCGGTCTCTACCCCGAAGTGGTGCCGCAGGAAGAAGGCCCGCACGTCGCGCGCGCCGGCGTCGCCGCTGCCCGGAAAGCAGGCGACCGTGGCCGACGTGAGGCAGGGGGCGTCGGGCCGCGCGGCGCGCAGGGTGCTGATCGTCGCCACACCCAGGAACTGCAGGCGGTCGCGCCACCAGCGGCGCGGGCCGGCGGCCGGCAGCTTGCGCACCTCGAGCGCCTCGCGCATGAGCGCGAGGCGCTCGTCGCCGCCGTTGACCGCCCGGTAGACCAGGCGCTCCAGGTCGAACCCCGCCACGGCCTTCAGCCCGCGTCGTCGCGTCGCGAGAGGAGGAGCTCGGCGATCTCGAGGTCGAGGGCGCAGTCGACGTCGACCGAATCCTCGCGGGCCATGACGTAGGCGTACGTCGCGGGCCCGAGAAAGCCCTCGCGGGCGCGCCAGTACTCGACCGCGGCGAGGTAGATCGAGCCGTTCAGCCGGTAGAAGCGCGCGAGCTTCTGGCGGTTGGCTCGTGTGGCCGCGCTCTCGGCGAACGAGTCCATGTTGCCGTCGGGCGGCAGCTCGCCCATCCACTGCGGGCTGTGCTCCGCTTCGCAGACCGAGACCACGGCGCTGCCGCAGCTCGCCGAGAGGCGCGCGAAGGCCGCGTCGATGTGGGCGCTGGTGCGCAGCGGCGAGGTCGGCTGCAGGAGGAGCAGCCAGCCGTAGGTCTCGCCGGCCAGGGCCAGCGTGTCGAGCGCGTGGCCGACGACGTCGGTCATGCGCGCCTCGTCGCTGGCGAGGTCGGCCGGCCGCCGGAAGGGCACCCGCGCGCCGGCGTCGGTCGCGGCCGTGGCGATCGCCTCGTCGTCGGTCGTCACCACGACGCTGTCGATGAAGGCGCTGCCGGCAGCGGCGGCGATCGTCCAGGCCACGAGCGGCCGGCCGCCGAGCGGCGCGACGTTCTTGCGGGGCAGTCCCTTGGAGCCGCCGCGAGCCGGGATCAGGGCGAGGACGCGCCGGTCGGCGAACATGCTCAGTCTCCCGACGCCGCGGCCGGGCCGGCGGCGGGAAGGTCGCGGAAGCGCTTCATGAGCGTTCCGGGGATGGGCAGCCGGTCGCGCAACACCGCGACGACGCGCTCGGCCGCATGGCCGTCGCCGTAGGGGTTCTCGCACGTCCGGGCGATGTGGCGTACCTCGGGCGAGAGCGCGCGCCGCATGGCCGCCGCGATGGCCGCGGCCCGCGGCTCGCAGTGCAGCACGCAGTCGGCACGGTCACGGCCGGCCTGCCGTGCGCCGATGTCGACGGTCGGAGTACCGAGCGCCGGCGCCTCGATCACGCCGCTCGACGAGTTGCCCAGACAGACGTCGGCTGCGGCCAGCAGCGACAGGTAACGGCGGGCGCCGACCGAAGCGAAGGCGTGGGCGGTGTCGGGATGAGCTTCGCAGTAGCGGCCGATCGCCTCCGACACGGCGAGGTTGCCGGCGTCGGCGTTGGGCATGGTGAACACGGTCCACAGGTCGGGAAAACCGTCGAGGGCGGCCAGCAGCTCAGCGATCTGGGCAGCGCCGCTGCGCTCCTCGAGGGTGACCGGGTGAAAGGTGACGAGCGCGGTCGTCTGGCCGAACAGGGGCCCGAGCTCGTTCTCGAGCTCGGGCTTGCCGAGGTGAGGGCGCCGCAGGGCGTTGTCGACCCCGAGGGCGCCCACGGCGAACACGCGCCCCGGGTCCTCGCCGAGCTGCACGATGCGGCGCGCGGCCGTCGCCGTGGCCGGAAAGTGCAGCCAGGCCATCTTCGTGATGGCGTGGCGCATGGCGTCGTCGGTGGCTCCCTGGGAGAGCTCGCCGCCGTGGAGATGGGCGATCGGGACGCGGGTGAGCAGCGCGGCGCAGGCGGCGGCCAGGGTCTCGTAACGGTCGCCCAGAAGCACGAGCAGGTCGGGCCGTTCGGTGTGGAGCGCCTCGGCGACGCCGGAGAGCGCGGCCGCCATGGCGCGCGAGACGTCGAGCTCGGAGTCGTCGTCGAGCGGCAGCGGCACGCGCGCGGCGATGCGATGGCCGTCGCGTTCGATCTCGTCGACGGTCAGGCCGAAACGCGGCGCGAGGTGCGCGCCGGTGACGATCAGCGAGGTGGCGAACCCGGGCTCGCGGGCGAGCTCGTCGAGCAGGGGCTGGAAGAGCCCGTACTCGGCCCGCGTGCCGGTCAGGACGGCGATCCTGTGCTCCGGGCTCACGGCAGCGGCTCCGCGATGAGGTCGTCGGGCTCGTAGTCGCGCGAGGCGGTGAGGCCCACGATGTCGTCCCAACGCAGTGGCGACAGACCGGTGCCCGGGCGCTTGACGGCGAGCGCGCCGGCCGTGAGCGTCTCGCCGGCGGCGATCGCCCGCGCCGCGACGATGCTCTTGCGGGCCGCGGCGGCGTTCTCGAGCTCGGCGGCGGTCGGTCGTTTGACGCCGTCGCCGAGCGCGACCTCGAGGGCCCGCAGGGCGCGTACCATCTCGGCGAAGGCGTCCGGTTCGAGCGACGCCCGGTGATCGGGCCCCGGCAGGGTGCGATCGAGCGTGAGGTGCTTCTCGATGACGCCGGCTCCGAGGGCCGCGGCGGCCACCGCCACGGTGATGCCCTCGGTGTGGTCGGAGTAGCCGACGGCCACGCCGAGGGCATCGCGCATGGTGACCATGGCGCGGAGATTGACGTCGGCCGGGGGTGTCGGGTACTCGGTCGAGCAGTGCAGGACGGTGACGCGGGCGCGCGGGCAGCCCGCCTGTTCGAGCACGGTCAGGGCGGCGTCGACCTCGGCGAGCGTCGCCATGCCGGTCGAGACGATCAGGGGCAGTCCGAGCGCCGCGACGCGACGCAGGTAGGGCACGTCGACGAGCTCGCCGCTGGGGACCTTGAGGCGCCGCAGACCGAGCGTCGAGAGGAGCTCGACGCTCTCGCGGTCGAACGGTGACGAGAGGAACTCGATGCCGCACTCGCGACAGTGGGCCGCGATCCGGCGGTGCTCGTCGGCCGACAGCTCGAGGGCGCGCAGCATCTCGAGCTGGCCGCCGGAGCTGCCGGTCGCCTCGCGCTGATAGGCGGCCCGGGGCGCGTCGGGGGCGGCCAGCAGGTGGGCGCGGAAGCTCTGGAACTTGACGGCGTCGGCGCCGGCCGCGGCGGCCTCGTCGACCAGCCGCAGGGCCATCGCCACCGAGCCGTTATGGTTGACACCGGCCTCGGCGATGACGAACACGTGCTCTGGCGCGTTCATCGCGGCTCGCAGCGGGCCGGGACGCCGACCGCCACGGCGCCGTCGGGCACGTCGGCGATCACGGCGGCGCCGGCGCCGACGACGGCGCCGGCGCCGATCCGCACCCCTTGCATGACGGCGGCGCCGGTGCCGACGTGGGCGTTCTCGCCGACCACGACCCCGCCCGACAGCGCCGCCCCCGGCGCGATATGGACGAAGGCGCCGAGCAGGCAGTCGTGGTCGACCACGGCGTTGCTGTTGACGATGGCGCAGTCGCCGAGCGCCGCGCCCGGGCCCACGACGGCGCCGGCCGCGACGAAGCAGCCCGGCGAGAGGCTGCTCGTGGAAGCGATGCTGGCGCGCGGATGGATCACGGGCGGCAGAGCGAAGCCGGCGCCGACGATCGCGACCTGCAGGCGGCGGCGCACGGCGGGGTCGCCGACCGAGCCGACGCCGATCGCGGCGGTCTCGACGCCGGCGGCGCGCAGCGCCGCGGGCGCGTCGCCGCCGCCGCGCACCGGCACGCCGTCGACCTCTCCGGTGAGCGCCGGGTCGATGACGGCCACCGGCGTGAACTCGCCGGCGGCGCGCAGCGCTTCGATCACCACGCGCCCGTGACCGCCACCTCCGTAGACCACGATCGGCCTAGCCACGCTCTGCTCCTCCGAACCGTTCGAGGACGTCGCGCAAGGGGTCGAGGGTCCCCATGTCGAGCCAGGCCCCCTCGGACACGGGGTAGACGCCCAACCGCCGGCCGCGCTCGAGGCCGGCGGCGATCAGGTCGGTCATGTCGTAGGTCGTGTCGCGCGGGATGTCGTCGAGCATCCGCGGCTCGACCACGTACAGGCCGGTCGAGACCAGATGGTCGAACGACGGCTTCTCGGTGATGCCGGTCAGGCGGCCGCCCTCGCCCACCTCGCAGACGCCGTAAGGGACGGTGAACTGCTTCATCGAGGCCACCAGGGTGAGGTCGTTGCCGCTCTCGCGGTGGGCGCGCAGCACGCTCTCGTAGTCGGCTTCGACGAGCACGTCGCAGTTCGTAAGAAAGAAGGTCTGTTCGAGACGGCCGGCGAGCAGCGACAGCGCGCCGGCCGTGCCCAGCGGCTGCGACTCGACCACGGACTCCACCCGGTAGGGCACGTCGAGCTCGGCGAAGTAGGCGCGGATGAGGCTGGCCTTGTGGTTGAGCATGAGCAGGAAGTCGTGACAGCCCCACTCGGCGAAGCGCTCCATGATGAGCTGCGCGATCGGCGTGTCGCCGATCGGCACGAGGGCTTTGGGCAGGACGTTGGTGTAGGGCGCGAGGCGCGTGCCGCGGCCGCCGGCCATCACCACGACGGGCAGGCTGAGCGCCCGGCGCCTGATGCCGGGCCGGCCCTCGATCAGGTCGTGCCACCAGACCGCGTCGATCACGCGTCCCTGCCGGTCGACGACCGGCAGGCACTCGAAGTGGCCGTCGGTCATGAGCTGCTCGGCGCTCTCGCGCCGGTAACCCTGCTCGAGGACGTGCGGCTGCGGGTTCATGGCGCCGCTCAGTGGATCGTCGAGCGCCCGGCCGGCGATGATCCAGCGGCGCATGTCGCCATCGGTCGCGACGCCGCGCAGCGTGTCGTCGTCGTCGGTCACGAGCACCATCCGGCCGCCGCTTTCGTCCATGCGGCGCAACGCCGCGCCCACGGTGTCGCCGGGCTTCATGACGATCTGTCGGACGCGATCGTCCACTAGACGGTCCTCCTCGCGGCGCGGATCGCCGCGACGACCCGTTCGACGTCGCCCGGCCCGAGGTCGCTCGAGCACGGCAGGTTGAGCACGCGCCGCCAGAACCGGCGCGCCCGCTCGATGCGCCAGGCGGTGCAGTCGCGCAGTGGGGCCTGCTCGTGGAGCAGGCCCCAGACCGGGCGTGTCTCGATGCCCTGTTCGGCCAGGGCCCCCATGAGCCCTTCCCGGTCGCGGCCGAAGGCGTCCTCGTCGACCAGGACGGAGTGGAACCAGCAGTTCGAGTCGGTCCCCTCCTGAAAGCCCAGAAGGTCGATCCCCGGCACGTCGGCGAGCAGCTCGGCGTAGAGCGTGTGGCAGGCGCGCTTGGCGGCGATGAAGCCGGCGAGCTGCTCGAGCTGCGCCAGGCCGATGGCCGCGGCCACGTTGGTGAGGCGGTAGTTCCAGCCGGTCTCGTCGTGCACGAAGCGGCGCGTGTCGGTCTTGGCCTGGGTCGTCAGGTGACGGACGCGGGCGGCGGCGGCGGCGTCGGAGGTGACGTAGGCGCCGCCGCCGCCGCAGGTCGCGATCTTGTTGCCGTTGAACGACAAGACGCCGCCGTGACCCACCGTTCCCACCGAGCGCCCGGCCAGGGGACCGCCGGTCCAGCGGCTGCCCAGCGCCTCGGTCGCGTCCTCGACCACGGCGAGTCCGTGCCCGGCCGCCAGCGGCGCGAGCCCGGCGAGGTCGGCCGGCCGACCGTAGACGTGGACCGGTAGCACGGCCCGGACGACGGCTCCGCTCGCGCGCTCGCGCGGGCCGTCCGGCCCCGGCTCGCAGGCCTCGGCGAGAAACGAGCCGACGCCGTCGACGTCGATGTTCATGAACTCGTCGCAGTCGACGAAGACCGGCTCGGCGCCGGCGTGTCGCACGGCGTTGGCCGTGGCGATGAAGGTGAGCGTCGGCACGACGACCCGGTCGCCCGGGCGCACGCCGGCGGCCAGCAGAGCCATGTGCAGACCGGCCGTGCCGTTGACCAGAGCGACGGCGTGCGGCGCCCCGAGCAGAGCGCAGAGGCGCTCCTCGAAGCGCTCGACGTAGGCGCCGGCCGAAGACACCCAGCCGCTGTCGAGACAATCGCGGACGTAGTCCCACTCGTGACCGGCGAGGACCGGCACGGAGAGGGGCAGGGAGCCCTCAGACATTGTACATGTCGACCTTGTAGCGCCGCAGGTTCGCGGGCTCGGAGAACCAGGCGACGGTGCGCGCGAGACCATCGTCGAGCGAGACGCCGGGGGTCCAGCCGGTGAGCTCCCGCATGAGTGTGCTGTCGGCCAGCAGGCGCTCGACCTCGGATCGGGCGGGTCGCAGGCGCGCCTCGTCGGCGACGAGGCGCGCCTGCGGGTCGACGAGGGCGATCAGCTTGCGGGCGAGATCGCCGATGGCGATCTCGCGTCCGCTGCCCATGTTGACGTCGCGTCCCACCGCGGCGTCGCAGCGCGCCAGGGCGAGGAAGCCGGCGCAGGTGTCGGCGACGAACGTGAGGTCGCGGGTGGGGTGCTGGGCGCCGAGATGGATCTCGCGCTGGCCGGCGGCGAGCTGGCCGATGATCGTAGGAATGACGGCCCGGGCCGACTGGCGCGGACCGTAGGTGTTGAACGGGCGGGCGACAGTGACCGGCAGCTCGAAGCTGCGGTGAAAGGCCTCGGCCAGGGCGTCGGCGGCGATCTTCGTCGCGGAATAGGGCGACTGGCCCTGGCGCGGGTGGCCTTCGTCGATCGGCACGTAGCGGGCCGTGCCGAACACCTCCGAGGTGGAGGTGACGAGCACGCGTTCGGTGCCGAGGTCGCGCGCCGCCTGCAGGACGTTGAGCGTGCCGTGCACGTTGGTGTCGACGTAGCTGTCGGGCGAGTGGTACGAGTAGGGGATGGCGATGAGCGCGGCGAGGTGGAAGACGACGTCGACGCCGCCCAGGGCCGCGCGCACGCCGTGCGGGTCGCGCACGTCGCCGGTGATCACCTCGATCGCGTCGAGAGTGGCGGGGGGCAGCGCGTCGAGCCAGCCCCAGGTGCCGAACGAGTTGTACAGGGCCAGGGCGCGCACGCCGCAGCCCGCCTCGAGGAGCGCCTCGGTGAGGTGGCTGCCGATGAAACCATCGGCGCCGGTCACGAGCACACGCTTGCCAGCCAGATCCATCTCGCCCCCCGTTCGTGTCGCCGCGAGCGGGCGTCGCGGCCGGCCGGGCCGATCGCGCCCGTGGAGGTACTATACGAGCGCGCGCGAGGCCTGTCCAAGCGGGCCCGACCACGGCGCCTGCGGCGCCCGCCGCGGGCCTCGGCGCGGGTCGCGCCGGTCCTCAGGGCCGGTTGTCGGGCGCGAAGCCGGTGTCGTCGGTCATGCTGGCAACCTCTTCGACCTGACGTGCGGCCATCTCGGCCTCGTCGGTCTCGGTCAGCGGCCGGCGGTGCTTTGGGCGCCGCAGGGCGGCCCGCATCTCGGCCAGCGTCGCGATCCGGAAGATGAACAGAAACGAGAACAGCAGCGGCGCCAGGGCGGCCTTGACCAGCAGGTCGATCACGACCGGCAGGCCGATCTCGACGAGGATGATCGAGGCCGCGAGGGCGACGCAGTAGATGCCGACCAGCGCGGCCAGGCTGCGATTCTCATACGTGCCGGGACTCAGCCGCTCCGACAGCACGCGCGCGATCAGGAACATGAACAGGTAGGCGATGAGGGTCGCCCAGGCGGCGCCGAACATCCCGTAGCGCGGGATCAACACGAGGTTCACGGCCACGTTGATCAGGGCCGCGCTGCCCGAGATGAGCGGCGCCCAGACGGTCTTCTTCTTGTGGAAGATCGGGGTGGAGACGACCATGTAGAGGGCGAAGAAGTAGTAGCCGCCGGCGACGACCGGCACCACCGCGATGGCGGCGTGGAAGCGCCGGTTGGCGAGCAACAGCAGCAGGTCGGGGGCGATCAGCGTGTAGCCGATGGCGATGCTCGTGACGACGGCCGAGTACACGGTCGTCAGGCGCGGCAGCTTGGCGCGGCCCTCGGCGGTGTCGGCGAGGTCGTAGTAGATCGGCGCCCACGCGGTGTTGATCGAGGCGCAGAAGAGATTGAGGATCATGCTGACGTTGTAGGCGAGCGAGTAGAGGCCGACCTGGGCGGCCGATGCCAGGTGCATCAGCAGGACGCGGTCGATGTAGGTGAGCACCCAGGCGGCGAAGTAGTGGGGCACGAGCGGCAGTCCGTAGCGCAGCGAGCGCCACAGCTGGGCCAGCGAGAAGCGCGGCTTCCAGCGCCGCACGATGATCCAGAGGGAGATGGGCAGGAAGACGACCGCGGCCGCGAAGTTGCCCTTGAGCGAGCCGTAGGCGCCCTGGCGCAGCACCACGACGTAGTAGATGGTGACCAGGGTGTTGACGCCGAAGGCCGACAGGGCGAGGACGGTGTAGAGCTTGGCTTGCCCCTGGGCGCGGTTGATGGACTGCTGCATGGCCTGCGGCAGGCCAAGGTAGGCGATCAGCAGGCCGATCGAGAGGTAGGGGTAGAAGGGGATGGCCTTCGAACCCGTGATCAGGTAAGCGTAGCGCGGTCCGAGCAAGTAGCAGATGCCGAGCAGCACGCCGCCGAACAGCATGGTGAACCAGAACACGTTGAACAGCAGCTCGCGGCGATGCTCGGCGTCCTCGGAGGTCGAGCGAAAGAAGAGGATGAGCGAGCCGGTCTGGCCGAGGAACATGAGCGTGCCCAGCATCGACGAGAGCATGAGCACGAACGACATCACGCCGTAATCGGAGCGCGTGAGGTAGGCCGTGTAGATCGGGGTGAGGATCACGCCGACGGCCTTGGTGATCATCGAGCCGAGGCCGTAGACGGCCGAATCCTTGAAGACTCTGGTGACTTCTTTGCGCATGCCGACCGGCGGGAGGGTTCAGGGACTGACGCAGAAGGATATCACGCGGAGTCTCGTCCTCCCGCCTTGCGAGGCTGGCGGTCGCGCTGCTCTCGAGGCTGACGAGCCGTGGCCTTCACGAGGCTGGCGGCCGCGCTGCTCTCGAGGCTGACGAGCCGTGGCCTTCACGAGGCTAACGAGTGCGTACCAGAAGGTTGACTCTCCCGAAACACTGGGTATACTGCCTTAACCCCCGGGGCTGTCCGCTCGCGCCGCCTGCCGGCACGATGACCATGGGGGAACGTGCTCTTGACGCAAGCACGGCGGTCTGCGTAAAGTAAGGAGTCCCACAAAAGGGGATCACCCTGACGCAGTCAACACCGAGAACGTGGGGAGTCGAACGGTAAGCGGATCCACATCCGCGCTTTGGCGACACTGAAGCGACCGTCGACTCTGGCCCCACCACTCGGGGCCTTGTTGGTGTCAAGGGTCAGAAACCAAGTGCCCACGTGGCACGCGGTCTTTGAAAACTGAACAGCGTGGAAGCCGGCTCGACCCGTCTCTCGGGTCTGCCGGTGGACGTCAGCGCGCCTGAAGCACCAGCAGGGTGCGACAGGCCAAATGAAATAGACCCCGTCTTGCGGTCCGAGCATTGCTGCTCTACCGGTCCTTCGGGACCGGCAACCGGCCGCACGACAACAAGGCATATCCTGCCTTGTCTTTGAGAGCACAAGCTCTCTTTCAACGTTTGTGTCGCGGCCTTCGGGTCGCGTGCTCAAAGTTGTCTCGGAGAGTTTGATCCTGGCTCAGGACGAACGCTGGCGGCGTGCTTAACACATGCAAGTCGAGCGGAAAGGCCCCTTCGGGGGTACTCGAGCGGCGAACGGGTGAGTAACACGTGGGTAACCTGCCCCAAAGCCCGGGATAACGTTTCGAAAGGAACGCTAATACCGGATGTTGTGCAACCTGCCAAGCGGGTTGTACCAAAGGTAGCTTCGGCCTCCGCTTTGGGATGGGCCCGCGCAGCATTAGCTTGTTGGTGGGGTAACGGCCTACCAAGGCTACGATGCTTAGCTGGTCTGAGAGGACGATCAGCCACACTGGGACTGAGATACGGCCCAGACTCCTACGGGAGGCAGCAGTGGGGAATCTTGCGCAATGGGCGAAAGCCTGACGCAGCAACGCCGCGTGAGCGAAGAAGGCCTTCGGGTTGTAAAGCTCTGTCAGGAGGGACGAAGCCACTCGGGTTAATAGCCCAGAGGGTGACGGTACCTCCAGAGGAAGGTCCGGCTAACTACGTGCCAGCAGCCGCGGTAATACGTAGGGACCTAGCGTTGTCCGGAATTATTGGGCGTAAAGAGCGTGTAGGCGGCTTGCCAAGTCCGATGTGAAAACTCGGGGCTTAACCCCGAGCCTGCATTGGAAACTGGCTTGCTTGAGTCCGGAAGAGGGGACTGGAATTCCTGGTGTAGCGGTGAAATGCGCAGATATCAGGAAGAACACCCGTGGCGAAGGCGGGTCCCTGGGACGGTACTGACGCTGAGACGCGAAAGCGTGGGGAGCGAACAGGATTAGATACCCTGGTAGTCCACGCCGTAAACGATGGGCACTAGGTGTGGGAGGTGTCGACTCCTTCCGTGCCGTAGCTAACGCATTAAGTGCCCCGCCTGGGGAGTACGGCCGCAAGGCTAAAACTCAAAGGAATTGACGGGGGCCCGCACAAGCAGCGGAGCATGTGGTTTAATTCGACGCAACGCGAAGAACCTTACCTGGGTTTGACATGGCCTCGTAACTCCCGGAAACGGGAGCCCTCGCAAGAGCGGGGTCACAGGTGGTGCATGGCTGTCGTCAGCTCGTGTCGTGAGATGTTGGGTTAAGTCCCGCAACGAGCGCAACCCCTGTCCTATGTTGCCATCGGGTAATGCCGGGGACTCGTAGGATACTGCCGGTGACAAACCGGAGGAAGGTGGGGATGACGTCAAGTCATCATGCCCCTTATGTCCAGGGCTACACACGTGCTACAATGGCCGGTCCAAAGGGCTGCAAGACCGCGAGGTGGAGCGAATCCCAAAAAGCCGGTCCCAGTTCGGATTGGAGGCTGAAACTCGCCTCCATGAAGTCGGAGTTGCTAGTAATCGCAGATCAGCAATGCTGCGGTGAATACGTTCCCGGGCCTTGTACACACCGCCCGTCACACCACGAAAGTCGGTAACACCCGAAGCCGGTGGGCTAACCCGCAAGGGAGGCAGCCGTCGAAGGTGGGATCGGTGATTGGGGTGAAGTCGTAACAAGGTAGCCGTACCGGAAGGTGCGGCTGGATCACCTCCTTTCTAGGGAGTACGGCGGATCAACCGCCGTGAGCACCTGGTCCACCATGCCGGTCACGATGTGGTCTTCACGACCTTGCCGTGCCGGCGGACCGGTCCTCTGGAAACTCTATGTCGAGCGCTTACGTCCCCGTCTTCCGCCTGGGCTTCGGCCCGGGCGAAAGCGGCCACGCTGTCCAGTTTTGAAAGACGCCCCTCGCGTCCCTCTCGTCGTCCGAGTCGCACGTGCGCCCCTTCGTGGAGCGCGCGGGGTCTCTCGGCGCGAGGCGGGCGCGACGGCTCTTTTAGGGCTTCGTCGGCCGCCAGGCCGGCGACGAAGTGCCGGTGCGCCGGCGCGAACCTTGAAAACTACATAGCGGCAAAGGTGATCAACAAGGTCAAGATATTAAGGGCCAACGGCGGATGCCTTGGCGCCAGAAGCCGATGAAGGACGTGGACGGCTGCGATAAGCCCCGGTGAGGTGCTGAACAACCTTCGACCCGGGGATTTCCGAATGGGGGAACCCACGTACGGTAATGCGTACGTACCCGTGCCTGAACACATAGGGCATGCGGAGGTAAGCAGGGGAACTGAAACATCTTAGTACCCTGAGGAGAGGAAAGAAACCTCGATTCCCTGAGTAGTGGCGAGCGAAAGGGGAACAGCCTAAACCGGATATGCGCGATTGGGTGCGGCCCTAGCGTATCCGGGGTTGTAGGAGTCTGTTTGATCGTCCCGCATGACGGTCGGGGAGTTACAAAAGTCGCGGGTAGCAGAAGGGTCTGGAACGACCCGCCACAGATGGTAATAGCCCAGTACGCGAAACTTGCGACCCTCCCTTACAGGCCACCTGAGTACGACCGGGCACGTGAAACCCGGTCGGAAGCTACGGGGACCACCCCGTAAGGCTAAATACTACCTGGCGACCGATAGCGAACTAGTACCGTGAGGGAAAGGTGAAAAGTACCCCGTGAGGGGAGTGAAATAGTACCTGAAACCGTTGGCCTACAAGCGGTTAGAGCTCGGGCTTGCCCGGGTGATAGCGTGCTTTTTGCATAACGAGCCGGCGAGTTACTCGTCTCTGGCAAGGTTAAGGAAACGGAGCCGTAGCGAAAGCGAGTCTGAATAGGGCGATTTAGTCAGAGGCGGTAGACCCGAAACTGCGTGATCTATCCATGGGCAGGCTGAAGCGGGGGTAAGACCCCGTGAAGGGCCGAACCCACGTAGGTTGAAAACTGCGGGGATGACCTGTGGATCGGAGTGAAAGGCTAATCAAACGCAGAGATATCTGGTTCTCTCCGAAATATATTTAGGTATAGCCTCCTGTGTTCAGTTATGGCTGTAGAGCACTGTTTGCCCTAGGGGCCCTACCAGGTTACCGAAGGCAGATAAACTCCGAATACCATAACTCTAGAGCAGGGGAGTCAGACTGCGGGGGATAAGCTCCGTAGTCGAGAGGGAAACAGCCCAGACCACCAGCTAAGGTCCCTCAGTGCTGGCTAAGTGGAAAAGGATGTGAGAGTGCTCAGACAACCAGGATGTTGGCTCAGAAGCAGCCACCATTTAAAGAGTGCGTAATAGCTCACTGGTCAAGTGTTCTTGCGCCGATGATGTAACGGGGCTCAAGCCAGCCACCGAAGCTGTGGAATTCGATCGCAAGGTCGGATTGGTAGGAGAGCATTCCCATGCCGCTGAAGCGGCGGCGACAAGCCAGCCGTGGAGGCGTGGGAAGAGAGAATGCCGGCATTAGTAACGAAAGAGGAGCGAGAAACTCCTCCGCCGATTGCCCAAGGTTTCCTGGGTAAAGCTAATCTTCCCAGGGTTAGTCGGGACCTAAGCCGAGGCCGATAGGCGTAGGCGATGGACAACGGGTTGATATTCCCGTACTACCGACTTGCGTTCGACCGATGGGGGGACACGGTAGGTAAAGTGGACCATGGCGTTGGTTGTCCATGGACAAACGCGTAGGGTTGCGTGTAGGGAAATCCGCACGCTCTAAGCCTGAGACGTGACGTCAGCTGGTGTATGCCGGCGAGCCACTGGTTCCATGCCGTCAAGAAAAGCCTCTAGGGAGCAAGTCGTGTACCCGTACCAAGACCGCCACAGGTGGGCAAGTAGAGAATACTAAGGCGATCGAGAGAACCCTCGTTAAGGAACTCGGCAAAATTGCCCCGTAACTTCGGGATAAGGGGCGCCCCACTGGGTGAAGCCGCTAGCCGGCCGAGCTCGGAGGGGCCGCAGTGAATTGGCTCAAGCGACTGTTTACCAAAAACACAGGTCTCTGCTAAGTCGTAAGACGACGTATAGGGGCTGACGCCTGCCCGGTGCCGGAAGGTTAAGTGGAGTTGTTAGCGTCCTTCGGGGCGCGAAGCAGTGAAATGAAGCCCCGGTAAACGGCGGCCGTAACTATAACGGTCCTAAGGTAGCGAAATTCCTTGTCGGGTAAGTTCCGACCTGCACGAATGGCGTAACGACTTGAGCGCTGTCTCAACGAGGGACTCGGTGAAATTGTAGTATCGGTGAAGATGCCGATTACCCGCAGAAAGACGGAAAGACCCCGTGAACCTTTACTGCAGCTTGACATTGGAATCTGGTGCACGTTGCCCAGGATAGGTGGGAGGCTATGAAGTCGGGACTCTGGTCTCGGTGGAGCCAACCTTGGGATACCACCCTTCGTGTTCTGGGTTTCTAACGCCCGGCCGTGATCCGGCGGGCAGACAGTGTCTGGTGGGCAGTTTGACTGGGGCGGTCGCCTCCCAAAATGTAACGGAGGCGCCCAAAGGTTCCCTCAGCACGATTGGAAACCGTGCGTAGAGTGTAAAGGCACAAGGGAGCTTGACTGCGAGACGGACATGTCGAGCAGGGACGAAAGTCGGGCTTAGTGATCCGGCCGTGGAGAGTGGAATCGCGGTCGCTCAACGGATAAAAGGTACTCCGGGGATAACAGGCTTATCCTCCCCAAGAGTCCACATCGACGGGAGGGTTTGGCACCTCGATGTCGGCTCATCGCATCCTGGGGGTGTAGTAGCTCCCAAGGGTTGGGCTGTTCGCCCATTAAAGCGGTACGTGAGCTGGGTTCAGAACGTCGTGAGACAGTTCGGTCCCTATCTTCTGTGGGCGCTGGACATTTGCGAGGACTCGTCCCTAGTACGAGAGGACCGGGATGAACAGACCTCTGGTGTATCTGTTGTCGTGCCAACGGCATTGCAGGCTAGCTACGTCTGGAAGAGATAACCGCTGAAAGCATCTAAGCGGGAAGCTCGCCTCAAGATGAGATGTCCCACCACCTCGAGTGGGTAAGGCCCCAGGTAGACCACCTGGTTGATAGGCAGGATGTGTAAGCATGGCAACATGTTCAGCAGACCTGTACTAATTGGCCGAGGGCTTGACTTGACCACCCGCGCCGCTATGTAGCTTTCAGGTCCGCGCCGGCGACCGGCGCAAAGGCTTGTGAGCTCTCCTCCAGGGCTCGCGCGACCTTTCCGGTGGCCATAGCGGAGGGGACACACCTCTTCCCATCCCGAACAGAGTAGTAAAGTCCTCCAGCGCCGATGGTACTTCGGGGGCGACCCCGCGGGAGAGTAGGACGCCGCCGGGATTATGTAGACGAAGGGGCGGGACGTGGCGCAAGCCACGTCCCGCCCCTTCGTCGTTTCCGGTATGCTTTGCGGCGCCGGGCGCGCTCTCGTCGAGGCTCATACGGGTCCGCTTTCGCGGGCGCGCTCCGCGTGTCGCCGCGGTCCCGGGCCCGAGTTCGACTGCGGCGCGCGGGCCGGAGCCGGCCCGCCGGCGCGCGGGCGGCGCGCATGCGCGAGACGCCGCCAGAACGACAGACCGCCGAACGACGGGGGAAGCCGTGGCCAAGGCCAGGATCAGCTATCTGAGCGACGACGAGAGGCAGTTCGTCCACGAGAAGACGCTGCAGGTGCTCTCCGAGGTGGGGATCGCTTACAACACGCCCAAGGCCATCGATCTGCTGGAAGCGGCCGGAGCCAGGGTCGATCGCGAGACGCTGACCGCGAGGCTCACCTGGGACGTGATCGAGCCGGCGCTGAAGACCGTGCCGGCCCGGGTCCTGCTCGCCGGCCGCGACGCGGCCCACGACGTGGTCCTTGGCGGCGAGCGCTTTCTGTGCACGAGCGACGGCATGACCACGTACTGGTACGACGACCTCACAGGGGAGCGCCGCGCCGGCACGAGCGACGACCTCGTGCAGATCACCCGCCTGTGCGACGCCATGCCCGAGATCGACTACCTCTGGCCGACGCTGCAGACCGGCGACGTCGAGGGCGAGATCATGCCCCTCGCCATGCAGGCGATCATGGTGCGCAACTCCCTCAAGCACGTTCAGGACGAGGTGCGCACGCCCGAGATGGTCGGGCCGATCCTCGAGATCTACGAGGCGGCCTGTGGAGCGGCGCTCACCGAGCGGCCCTATTTTTCGGTGACGAACTGCACCATCGCCCCGCTACAGCACGACAGGGAGATGACCGAGGCCGGCCTTCAGCTCTGCCAGCGCGGGGTGCCGATCTTCGTGCTACCCATGCCCCAGGTCGGCACGACGGGCCCGGGGACAGTGCTCTCCGACTGCATCGTCAACATGGCCGAGCTGCTGTCGGGGATCGTTCTCTTCCAGCTCGCCAACCCTGGCTGCGCGACCATCTCCGGGGTCGGCGCCGGGGTCGCCGACATGCGCACCGGCGGCTACATCGCGGCGGGTCCCGAGATCGGCCTGATCAACATGATCTGCATCGAGATGAGCAGGTTCTACGGGCTGCCGACGCAGGCCACCGGCATGTCGGCCGACGCGAAGGCGCCGAACTTCCAGTGCGGTTCCGAGGGCGGCATGACCGCCCTGGTGGCCGCCCTGATCGGCGCCGACTCGCTCATCGCGGCCGGGGGGTTCGACGGGGTCCAGCAGTCGAGCCTGGCCAAGATCGTGCTCGACTGCGATCAGATCGGCGCCTTGCGCCGCTACCTGCGCGAGGATGCCGTCGACGAGGCCCACGCCCTGATCGACGACATCAAGGCGGTGGGTATCGGCGGTCACTTCCTGGGCCGCAAGACGACCCGGCAGTTCGCCCGCACCGAGGTGTGGCGACCGGCCGTGTTCCAGCGCGGCACGTTCGAGGAGTTCAAGGACACGCCGCTGGTCGAGCGGGCGGTGGATCGGGCCCGTGAGGTGCTCGCCGGCTACCAGCCGCCACCACTTGCCGACGACGTCGAACGCCACATCGACGCGGTGCTCGCCGGCTACAAGGCCAGCCTGGGGAACGCCTGACGGACCGGACGGGGAAGGGTCGCGACCATGGATGAGCCCGCGGTCGTGGTCGAGCTCGGTCGCGGACGCTCGGGCGAGCTCGTGTTGCTGCGACGCGGCGATGAGCTGCAGATCGTCTGCAACGGCGCCTTCGTGATCGCCAGCTGCAACGAACGCTCAAGCCGCGCCCTGGTGGCGGCGGCGCGGCCGTTCCTGTCGGCCGGACCGCTCGACGTGCTGATCGGCGGCCTGGGCATGGGCTACGCGCTCGACGAGGCTCTCGACCTGCCCGGCCTGCGCAGCGTCACGGTGGCCGAGTACGAGCCGTTGATCGTCGAGTGGTTCGCGACCCACATGCGGGAGCGGGCGTCGCGCGCCGAGCGCGACACCCGCTCCCGCATCGTCGTCGTCGACGTTCACGACCTGCTCCACGCGGGGCGGCGCTTCGACCTCATCGCCCTCGACACCGACAACGGCCCGCAGTGGCTGATCCGGGCCGACAACGCCCGTCTGTACGAGGCCGGCGGCGTGCGCCTGGTCGCCGAGGCGGTGCGCCCCGCCGGCGTCGTCGTGTTCTGGTCGCCCGAGCGTTACGAGGAGTTCGAGGCGCGGCTGGGCGACTCGTTCGGCCGCGTCGTGGCCCATCAGGCGACCGACGTGGTCGACGGCCACGACGTGCAGTACACGATGTTCGTCTGCGGCGAGCCCCGCCTCGAGGAGCGGCGGCGGGCGCCGTGGCGTGACGTCCGCGGCGTTGCGGGGGACGAAGACCGTGTGTAGGGTTGCCGGCATGACCGGCAGCGAAAGGACCGAGGCCGCGTGCGCCTGACCTGGGATCAGCCCGACGACATCGCCTTCGCCCTGATGGACGCCCATCCCGACGCCGACCCGCTCGACCTGAACTTCGTGACGCTGCACGAGTGGATCGCGGCGCTGCCCGACTTCGACGACGACCCCGAGGACGCCACCGAAGGCAAGCTCGAAGCCGTCGTCATGGCCTGGCATGCCCAGCTCTGACGACACGCTCGGCCTGTTCCCGCTGCCGCTGGTCCTCCTGCCCGGCGAGATCCTGCCCCTGCACATCTTCGAGGAGCGCTACAAGGCGCTGATCGGCGAGTGCCGCAGGGGCGGCGGCGTCTTCGGCGTGGTCCTGAGCGAAGACGACGAGATGGCCCGCAAGGGCTGCACGGCCGCCGTCCACGAGGTCCTCGAGGAGCTCGACGACGGGCGTCTGAACATCCTGGTCGAGGGGCGCGAGCGCTTCGCTCTCGGCGAGCTGATCGAGCCCGAAGATCCCGAGACCGGCTACCTGCGAGGCCGCATCGAGCTCTTCGACGACATCGACGAGACGGCGCCGCCGCAAGCGCCGTCCGAGGAGCTCGCCGTCGATCTCTTCCGGCGTATGGTGGGGCTCATGGGCGTCGACGATCCGCGGGAGCCGCGCAGTCCTGGACGACTGTCGTTCCGCCTTGCCTCGGCGGTCGACTTCGGCCAGCCGCTCAAGCAACGGCTGCTCGAGTCACGCTCCGAGACCGAACGGCTCGACCTGCTGATCGCGGTGATGAAGGCCCTCATTCCCGGCCTCGAGCTGCGCAAGCAGCGCGAGCAGGCCATTCGCGGCAACGGCAAGGGGTACTAGGCGCGCAACGAAGTCGCGCCTGCCTGAGCGGCGACGACGAAGTCGCTCGACGGACTAGGGCACCAGCACGATCTTGCCGAAGTGGCGACCTTCCAGCAGCTCGTGGGCTTCGCGCGCCTGCGACAGGGCGAGGACGTGGCCGACCACGGGTCGCAGGCTGCCCTGCTCGACGAGCCGGGCCACTTCGGCGAGCACCTCCGCCGTGCCGGCGCGGCCGGCGTTGCTCGAGCTTGCGAACAGGATCGTCGCGTCGACGGCGATCGCCCGACCGCTGGGAATGGTCACCGTGGGCTCTGGTCCGACGCCGATGCCCACGATGCGCCCGCCCTTGACGATCATGCCGAGGTCGGCGGCGAGGTTGGCCGACACGACGAGCTCGAGGACGACGTCGACCCCCTTGCCCTCGGTGAGCCGCCCGACCTCGGCGGCCACGTCGACGGCCGTGCGATCGATGGTGTCGTCGGCGCCGAGATCGCCGACGCGGACCGCGTCGGCGGCGCTGTCGACCGTGCCCAGAACGCGCGCCCCGCGGGCGTGGGCGATCTGCACGGCGGCGCTGCCGACGCCGCCTCCGGCCCCCTGGACGAGCACCGTCTCGCCGGCCGCGAGGGCCGCGCGCCGCACCAGGCCGTACCAGGCGGTCGCGAACGAGAGGCCCAGGGCGGCGGCCTCCTCGAACGAGCTGCCGGCCGGCTTGCGCACCGCCTGCACGGCGGCGATCAGGGCGTGCTCGGCGTAGCTGCCCTCGCTGCCGATGCCGAGACCGGTGAAGAAGACCTCGTCGCCCGGTGCGACACCCTCGACGCCGGGACCGATGGCCTCCACGATCCCCGCGCCGTCGGAGCCGATCGTCTTGGGCGGCTGCTTGGGCGTCGGAAAGCTGTTGCGGCGCACGGCCAGGTCGATGGGATTGACCCCGGCGGCCCTGACGCTCACCAGGACCTGGCCGGGCCCCGGCGCCGGCGTCTCGACGTCCTCGTAGACGAGGACCTCGGGACCGCCGTACTCGTGGATGCGCACCGCCTTCATCTTCGACTCCCCTCGATCCGCCCGCCCGGCCCTGTCGTGTCGGCGGGGTCATTCCCGGCGCGGCTCGATCTCACGCGGCGTCGTCCTGCTGCTGGAGCCGGGCCCTCTGGCGCAGGCGGCCGGCGGCCTTGGCCGCGAACCAGGCGGCGACGGCCAGCGCCGCCAGGAGGACGGCGAACGGGATGATCGCGCCGAGGCCGACGACGATCGCCTCGAAACCGGCGACGAGGTGGCGCCACGACGTCGACAGGGCGCCGAGAAAGCCGCCCTTGTGGGTCGCCGCGTGGTGCCCGGGCTTCTCGGTGACCGACACCGTCAGCGTGCCGTAGGTGACCTGCTCACGTAGCGCCTTGAGCTGGCCGGTGAGCTCTTCGACCTTGAGCTCGGTCGAGTCGATCCGGGCCTGCACCGCGAGCGCCTCGGTCACGCTGCGCGCCTGGCCCAGGAACCCCAGCAGGCGCTGATCGATGCGGCGCGCTTCGGCCAAGCGAGCGTTCAGGTCGACATACTGGCCGGTCACGTCGGTGGCGCTCGTCTGCACGCTCTGCACGCGGCCGAGCGCGCCGAACCGCTGGATCGCCAGGTCGTACTGGCGGGCGGGCACCCGCACCGTGATGTCGGCAAACGGCGGCGATGAGCTGTCGGTGGTCGACACCTGACTCGTGAGCACGTAGCCGCCGTAGCCGGTCGTCAGGCCGACGATCCGGGCGGCCGCCTCGGGCACGCCGCCCTTGGCCACGGTCAGGCTCATCTCGCCGGTCCGCACCAGAAAGCGCCGCGCGTCCAAGGGAGATATGTCGCTGGCGATCTCGCTCGCGGGCGTGGGTGCGGTGGCCGCCGCGGGCACACCCGCCGCGCCGCCGTAGGTGCCGTTCGACATGACGCCGCCGAGCGACGCCGACCCGGCATGCGACTGGCCGGGCTCGGCTGCGGCCCTCATCGTGCCGCTCGAAGGACCCGCGGTGGAACCTGTCGATCCGAGACGGGCGACGGCGGCGGCGCTGAGCAGCAGCGCCGCCGCCGTCGCCCCGGCGATCAGCAGACGGCGGTGACGCAGCAGGCGGGACATGTCGACTCCTTCGGTCGCTTGCGCTCGAGTGGTCGCAGAGGAGACGCTGCTGCCTCGCCACGGGTTCGTCGCGGTTTGCCGTGCGGTGGCCGGTCTCCTAAAGCATGGTCGCCGCCCGGGCGATACATGGGGGATGCTGCCAGTCGTCAGTCACGAGGCGAAGACATATCGCTGGCCGTACGCCACCGTCACGCTGATCGGCATCAACGTGCTGGCGTTCGTGTTCGAGCTCTCGGTCGGCGTGCGTTTCGTGCCCTTCCTGCAGGAGTGGGGCCTCGTGCCGGCGCGCGTCAACGCCGAAGTCACGGTCCACAATGTGCTGACCCTGGGGACGGCCATGTTCCTGCACGTCGGCTGGATCCACCTCATCGGCAACATGTGGTTCCTGTTCGTCTTCGGCGACGCCGTCGAGGACGCCTTCGGCTGGCGCTGGTTCCTTGCCATCTACCTGCTCTCGGGGTTCTTCGCCAAATCGCCTTCATGGTCGGCACGTCGGGATCGTCGATCCCCGCCATCGGCGCCAGCGGCGCGGTCGCCGGCGTCATGGGCGCCAGCCTCGTGCTGTGGCCGGCGGCGCGCCTCAAGATCCCGGCCGTGTTCCTGATCGCCGTCGTGCTCTACCTCTGCTACGACGTCCTCGTCGCGATCGGCATGCCGTCGATCGTGCTCGGCGGACCCATCATCTTCATCGTCTCCATGCTCGGCTCGGTGGTGTGGTACGCGGTCGGTCGCCAGCGGCGGACCGGGCAGGGGTTCGTCCACTCGCTGTTCGTCATGATCGCGCTGCCCGCCTGGGTCGTACTCGGGCTCTTCTTCCTGACGAACCTGTGGAGCGGGGCGCTGTCGCTCGTGAACCCGGCCTACGGCGGGGCGATCAGCTGGTGGGCGCACATCGGCGGCTTCATCGCCGGAGCGCTCTTTGCCAAGCTCTTTCCCGGCCATCCGATCGTGCTCGAGAAGCGCGCCGTTCCGGTGTAGGCCGTGCGATCGACGTCGAACAGGCTGGAGGGCTGATGGCACGCCTGCTGGGCTGCCCGCACTGCCGCGCCGAGTTCACCTTCGACGACTGGGCCAGGGCCACGGCGTGCCCCGCCTGCGGGCTGCGCCTGAGCTTCTTTGAGGCCAGCGGCCAGTCGGCGCCGGCGCCGGCGCCGACTGGCGCGACGGCGTCGTGGCCGGCGGCACAGTCGCTCGCGCAAGCTCCGCCGGTCGCGTCTCAGCTTTCGCCGTCGCCTGCGGCGCCGCCCGTCATGGCCGCCGCTCAGGCTCCCGCGCCCGCCGAGCCAGCCGCCGCCGTGGCCGCGGCGCCGGATGCTGAGGTCGGCGCGCCGCCGGACCCGGGCTGGACGTGGAGCGATTCCGACGGCGGAGCGGCTACGCCGAGCGCCGCGACGCCAGTTCGCCCCGCCCGGCCCCCGCGCTCGTCACCGCGCCGCCTGTCGGGGATGCCGCGCCGGCTCCGCGCCGTCACCGTCGCCCCGGCACCCCCCGCGGTCGCCGCGCCCCTACCCCGCGGTCGCCGCGCCCCTGCCCGCGACCGCCGTCCCTCCGCCCGCTGTCGCCGCCGTCCCGGCCGCAGCGGCGGGCCCGCGGGTCTATGCGATCGGCGGCAAGGCTCTGAAATGGAACAGGGCGTGGACCGTCGTCGTCGTGATCTGGGCGATCGTGGCCGTCGGGTTGCTGGCGACGCGCGTCGAGATGGGCTCGCTGACGGTGATGACGCCGGCGGAGACGGCGGCCATAACGGCCGTGCAGCATATCCGGCTGCCCACCGGCGCCTCGACCGAGACGGTCCTGCGCTACGCTGCCACCCACGATCTCACGCTCGAGGGCCACGTCGCGACCATCCCCGCCGGCGGGACGCAGATGTGGTATGCGTTCGACCGTCCCTGGGAGCATCGCATCTACGTCTACACCGAGCTTCCCGGCAGCTCCATGGTCGGCAAGAACGCGGATCTGTCGTGGACCGTCTCGAACGGCGTCGCAACGGCCGACGGCGCGACCAGGGCGGCGCTTTCGAAGGCGGCGCAGACCATGGCTCATCCGCCGTCGCCGAACTCGGTGCGGCCGATCCCGGGGATCATCCCCTCGCTGCCGCCCGACCTGCAGTAAGGCCCGGCCGGTAGCTGGAGGGGCGCTCAGAGGCTCTCGTCGGGCGGCGCAAAGCCGCGGCGCAGCGTGTTCTCGGTGACGACCCGCGGCTCGAGGAACTGCAGCAGGTAGTCGGGTCCGCCGGCCTTGGAGCCGATGCCACTCATCTTGAGACCCCCGAACGGCTGCCGTTCCACCATCGCCCCGGTGATGCCGCGGTTGATGTAGAGGTTGCCGACCCGGAACTCGCGGCGGGCGCGGGCGATGGTGGCGGGGCTGCGCGAGATCAGTCCGCCGGTGAGCGCATACGAGACGCCGCTCGCGATCTCGAGGGCCTCGTCGATATCGCGCGCCGGCATGACCGCGAGCACGGGACCGAAGATCTCCTCTTGCGCGATCGTCGCTCCCGGGTCGACGTCGGTGAAGATGTGCGGGCCCACGTAGAAGCCGCCGTCGGGCCAGCCGCCGGGCGGCTCGGGGGTCGCGAGCGCGAGGGTCGCTTCGCGCTTGCCCTGCTCGATGTAACCTTCGATCGTCGCTCTGGCGTCGGCGGTGATGACCGGACCGACCCGCGTCGCGGGGTCGCCGGGCGGGCCGACGACGAGGCTGCGCGTCGCCTCGACCAAGCGTTCGAGGAACTCGTCGTAGGCCGGTCGCAGGACGATCACCCGGGAACAGGCCGAGCACTTCTGTCCCTGATAGCCGAAGGCCGAGGCGACCGTCTCGAGCACCGCGACGTCGAGGTCGGCGTCGGCGTCGACGATGATCGCGTTCTTGCCGCCGAGCTCAGCGATGACGCGCTTGATCCAGGAGCGGCCGGGCCGCTCGACGGCGCGCGCCATGATGCGCAGGCCGACCTCGCGCGAGCCGGTGAAGGCGATGAGGTGGACCTCGGGATGAGCGACGAGCGTCTCGCCGATCTCCCTGCCGGGGCCGTTCAGCAGGTTCACGGCGCCGGGGGGCGCGCCGGCGGCCCGCAGGATGCGGGCCAGCTGCGCGCCGATCAGCGGCGTCGGTCCGGCCGGCTTGACCACGACGGCGTTGCCGGCGGCGAGAGCGGCGCTCGTCATGCCGGTGAGGATGGCCAGCGGGAAGTTCCAGGGGGCGATCACCGCCACCACGCCACGCGCCTCGTAGCTCAGGTGGTTGAGCTCGCCGGGCAGGCGGCCCATGCGTCGCGGCGGGTCGAGGCGCAGCATCTCGCGGCCGTAGTACTCGAGAAAATCGATGGCCTCGGCGACGTCGGCGTCGGCTTCGCGGATGGTCTTGCCGGCCTCGAAGGTCTCGAGCGCGGCGAGCTCAGCGAGCTCGCCGCGCATGATCTCGGCGGCCTTGAACAGGACGCCGGCGCGTTCGCGCGCCGGCGCGTCGCGCCAGGCGGGAAAGGCGCGGCGCGCGGCCTGCACGGCGGCTTCGGTCTCGCGGGGACCGGCGACCTCCACCGTGCCCAGCGTGCGGGCCGGCCGGGCCGGGTCGATCGACACCGCGGTGCCCGCGCCGCGCCGCTCGCGCCCGTCGATGAGCAACGACTCGTGACGCGGCGGCCGGCCATCGACCAGGCGCAGCGCCTGGAGCCTCGAGCGCCGGCTTTCGAGGCGGGCGAAGTCGGCGTGCGGCATGTTGACGAACGGGCCGGGCGCCGCGGGATCGGTCGCAGCGACCACCGCCAGGTGCGCCGGCGGCTCGTCGATGTCGGCCGAAGGCTCGGGCGGGGCGATCAGCTCCTCGACGTCGGCGCCTTCCGCGAAGGCGTCGCGCAGGAACGACTCGTTGGCGGTGTTCTCGAGCAGGCGGCGCACGAAGTAGGCCATACCGGGGATGAGCTCGCCGACCGGGCGCGTACTCGCGCAGCCGCAACCCCTGCGAGCGCACCGCCGCCTTGATGGGGTCGCCCATGCCGTGCAGCATCTGGAGCTCGAAGCCGTCGTCGGGTACGCCGAGATGGCGGGCGGTGGCGATGGCGGCCGCGAGCGAGCGCACGTTGTGCCCGGCGAAGGCCGGGCGCACGACGTCGGTGCTCTCGAGCATGAGGCGGGCAAGGCGCTCGTAGGAGACATCGGAGTCGGGCTTGTGGGTGAAGACCGGCGTGGGCCAGCCCTCCTGCCGGGCGAGGACCGTCTCGTAGTCCCAATAGGCGCCCTTGACGAGGCGGATGGTGAAGGGCCGGCTGCGGCTGCGCCCCCAGGCGACGAGGGCCTCGAGGTCGTCGCGCGCGTCGCGCAGGTAGGCCTGCACGACCACGCCGGCCTGGTCGAAGGCGCGGAACTCCTCTTCGTCGAGCAGCTCGGTGAAGACGGTGAAGGTGAGGTCGCGGAAGCGGAACTGCTCGAGGTCGAGATTGACGAAGGCCTCGCGCTCCATGGCGCGGCGGACGACCGGTCGCAGGGCGTCCTTGACGGCATCGACCGAGCCGCGAAAGTCGAGCGGGTCGATCTGCGAGTAGAGGGAGGTGATCTTGATCGAGACGTTGACCTTGGGCAGCTCTCCCCAGGCCGCCCGGTCGATCATGGGCTCCTCGGGCCAGGTCAGGGTCTCGCGGGTCAGGTCGTCGAGGAGGTCGAGGTAGCGCTGCTGGTAAGCGGCGGCCTCGCGGGCGCTGACCGAGGCCTCGCCGAGCACGTCGATCGTGAATCCGAGGCCGCGGTCGCGCAGCGCCTTGAGTCCGGGCAGGGCCGAACGGGCGTCGCTGCCGACGATGAAACGGCGCGCGAACGACAGCATCTCGGCGCGCACCACCCGGGCGGCCGCGGGGCGCAGGGGCGAGCGCCGGCCGGTGGCGCCGATCGCGAGGCGCAGCGCGCGCGGCGGGACGACGCCCGCCTGCAGAAAGTACTCGCGCAGGTGGCGGGCGATCTCGGCCCCGCCGTCCAGCGTGGGGAAGACGTCGACGAAGCGAAAGAGCTCGACCTTGAGCCGTTCGTCGGCCATGGCCCAGTCCATCATCTCGCCCTGCCAGCGAGCCTGGGAGAGCAGCGACGGACGCGACCGGTCGACGGCGGCAAAGAGGGCGCGCGCCGTCGCCTGGATGTCGGCCTCGAGGGCGACCGCGTCGGCGCCGGTCCGCGGGGTCGTCGGTCGGATCTCGGCTCTGCCGGTCGCCACGTCGTCCTCCTCGCGCGTGCTGCCCAGCAGATTGTATCAGCGGCGGCCACGACGCCCGGTGAGGTACACTACTGCGGCTGCCCCAGGCCACCCCGCCCCAGAGGTGAAAGCGTGGACGATCCGGCCCGCCCGACCACGACCGCGCCGCGGCTACGCGAGTTCACCATGGCCGACTACGAGGCCGTCGACCGGCTGTGGCGGCGTGCCGGCCTGTGGATGAGGCCCTCCGACGGGGCCGAGCAGGTCGCGCTCAAGCTGACGCGCGACCCCGACCTGTTCCTCGTGGCGTGCGCCGGAGAGGTCGTGGTGGGCGTCGCGATGGGCGGCTGGGACGGACGCCGCGCCTACATCTACCACCTGGCGGTCGATCCGCGGTGGCGCCGGCGGGGAGTGGCCGATCGTCTCATGGACGAGCTCGAGGAGCGCTTCCGCGCGAAGGGCGCGTTCAAGGCGAAGCTGCAGATCACCGCCGGCAACGACGAGTCGATCTCGTTCTTCGCGGCGCGCGGCTACCGGCCCGAGAGCGCCTGCCTGCCGTGGGGCGCGGAGCTCGTCCCGGGCGGCGCGCCCGACGACTGGGAGTCGAGCGGGGGGCCGGGCGGCGGGACGCCCGATGCCGGCGTGTCGCGCGGGGGCGCGGCGCCGGCGGCGCCCAGACCGAGTAGGGGAGGCCATGGACGTCGCGGTCATCTGGGACCCGATCTACACCGAGCACGACACCGGCGCTCACGTCGAGTCGCCGGAGCGGGCGGCGGCGATCGTGGCTCACCTCGAGCAGACCGACCTCTGGCCGCGCCTGCAGGTGATCACGCCGCGCCCAGCTACCGTCGACGACCTGCTGACGGTGCACACCGCCGCCCACGTCGAGCGTGTGCGCGAGGCGGCCGCGGCCGGCGGCGCCTGGCTCGACCCCGACACGTTCGTCTCGGCGCGCAGCTTCGAGGTGGCGCTGCTGGCCGCCGGCGGCGCGCTCGACATCGCCGCCGGCTGGGAGCGCGGGCTCGCGTCGTTCGCCCTCGTGCGGCCGCCCGGCCACCACGCCATGCCCGACCACGCGATGGGCTTCTGCCTGTTCGACAACATCGCCATCCTCGCGCGCCGGCTGCTCGCCGACGGCCTCGAGCGGGTGCTCATCCTCGATTGGGACGTGCATCACGGCAACGGCACCCAGGCGATCTTCTACGACGAACCCCGGGTGCTGTTCGTCTCGCTGCACCAGTGGCCGTTCTTCCCGGGGACGGGCTGGTACTCCGAGACGGGCGCCGGTCCCGGTGAGGGCTTCACGGTGAACGTGCCGTTCCCGGCGGGGTCGACCGACGGCGACTACATCCACGCCTTCCGCGAGCTGATCGAGCCGATCGTCGCCCAGTTCGCCCCCCAGGCCGTGCTGGTCTCGTCGGGCCAGGACATCCACGTCGACGACTACCTTGGGGCGATGACCGTGACCGAGGCCGGTTTCGCCCAGATGGCCGCCCGGGCGGCGGCGATGGCCGCCGCCGGCGGCGATCGCCTGGGCCTCGTGCTGGAGGGCGGCTACAACAACGTCGCGAGCGCGCACGCGGTCGAAGCCACGCTGCGGGGCGTCGCCGACGGGCGGGCCGAGCCCGTCGGCGAACCGAGCGCCCACGGTAAGGTCGTGGTCGCCAAGGCCGTCGAAACGCAGCGCCGCTACTGGGACCTCTGAGGCGGGCGTCTCCGCCGTCGGCGGGCCCGAAGCGCCCGCTTTGCGCGCCGTCTCGCGCGCCGTAGTGCGCCCCGGCTCGCGCCCGATTCAACTTCGCCGCAGCCCCTGCCGACAACAGGAAAAGAAGGAACGGACCCCTAGGCGACACCGGGGTCCGTGTGCTACCATGTGGCCCACCGGGGGGCCGGCTCTCACGAGCCGGCTTTCATCGTGTAGGAGGTTGGTAGGTTGTTGGTCGAAGAAGCGCTCGAATGCCACGAGTGCGCCGCCATCTGTGAGAAGGTCGTCTATCCGGCCACCTGTCTTGCGTCGAGTTGCCGGTACCTGTACGCCTTCAAGGAGCGCGGCCGCACCTTCTTTGGTTGCATAGAGAAGGTCTTCCGTCACGAGATCGAGCTCGAGCTGTTCCGCGAGCTCGAGCGCACGAAGGGCGGGTTCGGCGTCGTCAAGATGGCCCGCCAGCCGCTCGAGCAGTGCGCCGTCGCCGTGCAGAGCTGCTATCAGTGCGCTGAAGTCCCGCTGTGTCGCAACATGTACTTCCGGCGTCGCGAGCGCCGCACGGTCGAGGCCTTCGAGGAGTAGCCCCTCGGGGCCCCGCTCCATCGCAGCCGTTGCACCAGGCCGCCCACGCGAGCGGCGGTCGCGCCGATGGGTATACTATGAGTGTTCGACCGGCCTCTCCGCCGATCGATCGTCCGTGGGGGCGAATCGGTTTCGACATGGAGTGACTCCGGTTGGAGCAGCAAGCCGAGGTCCGGTGGCCTCGTTAAACTGCCGGAACGAATCACCTGCCGAGAGTAATCTCGCACTGGCTGCCTAGACAGTAGCCACGTCGCCTCTGCCGCGCCCGCGGGCAGAGATGCGGCGCCGATAGCGGGCTAGGGACCGGCTGGTCCGCTCTGTCCGGCCGCGACCGAAGACAACCAGGGCTGGCAAACCAGATCCGGCCGACGCGGAGCTGGCACGCGAGACTAAATGCGCCGGCTAAGCTTGTAGAGACTCCGCCAGGGCCTTCGTGGACGCGGGTTCGAGTCCCGCCGCCTCCACCACCCCCTTGTCAAATCGACAACCAATTGCCGGCTAGCCATTATCTGCCTACCCGTGATGTGCGGCTCCACGACCGCACCGAGCCGGAGCTGGTCTGCCGTCCGCCGACCGCGCCGGCGGCCGTGGTTGACGGCGTCGCCGCAGGCCTAGAGGCCGATGGAGCGTCGTCGTTCTAGGGGCTTTCACCGACATTATGCTGGGGAAACAATCGACTCCTGCTAGGTAGGAGTGTTTACTATGGACGCGCCTGCTTGTCATGAGCCGCTACCCGCACGCGCTCATGCGGCTGACGCGGTCACCCTCGGGTGCCCGCTGACGAGCACCGATTCGGCAGCTGGGAAGGGGCTGAAGGGCTACACGCCATGGCGCTCTTTTGCCAGAGGCAGACTGGGGAGGATGGCGATGAACGGTCTCGTTGAGATTCGCTGGCATGGGCGTGGCGGCCAGGGTACTGCCACCGCCGCGCGGATGGCCGCTGGTCTGGCCTCAGCTCAGGGCGAGCACTTTCAGGCGTTTCCAGCCTTCCACGACGATTCGCCGCCGCGTCACGGCGAACCGGTGGTGGCCTTCACGCGGATCAGTGACCGGCCCATCGAGGAGCATGCCGAGATTGGCTGCCCGGGGATCGTAGTGCTGCTCGACGGCAGCGTCCTGCACACGGCCGAGGTGACCCAAGGCCTGGCGAGCGATGCCATCCTGCTCGTCAATAGCGACCTTTCAGCCGCTGAGTTGCGCTCACGGTACTCTATCAAGGGGCTTCGCCTCTTCTGCGTCGCCGCCACTGCGATCGCTCGCGAGACCGCGGGCTCGGCCTTTCCCAACACGGCGATGATCGGCGCGCTGGCGCGCATCAGTGGCCTCTTCCCGATCGAAAGCGTGGCCGAGTTCGTACGCGTCGACTTTGCCAAGAGGTTCCCGCCTGAGGTGGTCGAGGGCAACGTGAAGGCCGCCATACGCTCCTACGGAGAGGTCCGAGGCGAGGGAGACGATGCGGGTGCGGCGGACTGCGGCCGGGAGCTCGCGTCTCACCCGAACAACCGGCCAACCTGACCTGGCCTTGGTTACCAGTCAGGCTATCCTCCTGGGTGGCAACGTGAGGGTGGGTCTTGAGGACAATCTCTACCTCGCCAAGGGCGTGGCGGCCACCAACGCCGAGCTGGTCGAGCGCGCGATCGCGATCATCGGCTATCTGGGAGGCCGCGCAGTGTCACCAGATGAGGCCAGGAAGAAGCTGGGACTGCGCTAGCGGGCGGGCGGCGTACGGGCGGCAACGTCGTGGCGCCCGGCCCCGAATGATATCGTTGCGGCGGGCCGGGCCGCGTGCACCGACGAGCGTGCTCCGGTAGGCTCAGAAGAGTCGGGGCCGCGGCGCTCCGCCAACGCGAAGGGGGGACCTCAGGCCATGGCTGGGCAGCGAACGCTGGGCATCAACGGACTGGGGCGTATCGGCAAGCTGGTGCTCTGGTACCAGCTGGCGCGCGACGATTTCGACCGCATCGTGGTCAACGTGGGCCGGCCGGTGGGCACCTCGCTCGACTCGGTCGTCCAGTACATCGCCAAGGACAGCACCTACGGCCCGCTACACCGCTTTCTGCACGGCCAGGCGGGCGTGCGCGACATGCGCGTCATCGACGAGCAGCGTGGCCTGATCGGCGCCTACGGCAAGGAGATCGTCGTCCTGCGCGAGGCCCGCAGCCCCAAAGACATCCCCTGGCGCGACAACGGCGTGTCCCTTGTGGTCGAGTGTACGGGCACCTTCCGCGACCCTCACGCCGAGCCCGACGCGGCCAAAGGATCGCTGCGCGGCCACCTGGCCGCCGGGGCGCGGACCGTGGTGGTGAGCTCGCCGTTCTCGAGCAAGCTCAAGGGCGTCCCGCTGCCCGACGACTCGACGATCCTCATCCACGGCATCAACGACTATCAGTTCGACGCCGCCAGGCACCGGCTGGTGTCGGCGGCGTCGTGCACCACCACGGCGCTGGCTCACATGATGCGCCCGCTCCTCGAGCGCGACCTCACGCGCAACATGATCACCGCCGGCATGAGCACCGTGCATGCCGCCACCAACTCGCAGCCCGTGCTCGACGCGGTGCCGGCGGCCGGCGCCACCGACCTGCGCAAGACGCGCGGCGCGCTGGGCAACGTGGTGCTCACCTCGACCAATGCCGCCGCGGCCCTCGAGCAGGTCATGCCCGAGATCGGGCGCATCGGCTTCATGGCCGATTCGGTGCGCATTCCCACGGCGAGTGTGAGCCTCATCATCCTCAACGTGACCTTCCAGAACGAGGCCCTGCCCGACGGCACGGTCGCCGTCGAGCGCGAGGCCATCAACGCCATCTACCAGGAGGCGGCGCAGGGCGAGGCGCGCGGCCTGCTCAAGTTCAGCGACGAACAGAACGTGTCACTCGACATGCTGGGCGAGAATGCCGCCGTGGTCATCGAGGGCGTCGAGACGCACACGCGCACGGGCTTCATCGACCTCACCTTCCCGGCGCCGGCGCCCGCCCCGGGAGAGCAGCGCCACACGGTGCGCATGCCGCTCACCCACGTCAAGATCTTCGGCTGGTACGACAACGAGATGGGCAGCTACACCTACCGGCTGGGCGAGCTCACCACGAGCGTCGCCAGGAGCATGTGACCCGCCTCCCTACCCCCGGAGTGACACGCCGGTTTCCCACTCCGGGGTGACGACCGCAACGATCCCGCCCAGGTAAGGTCAGTCATGACCAGAGACCTATCGCGGCCCGGCGCGCGCCGGCAACAGGGCGCCGTGCCCGGCGCCACAGGGAGGCCCACCAGATGAGCGACGTTCGTGAGCAGGGGCTGGAGACCATGCCGGAGGCCTGCGAGAGGCCGCAGGCCGTGGGCGACGTCGGCGACGCGGTCGTCGTCGCGCGCGACCTCACGCGCCGCTACGGAACGGGTGGCGCCGCGGTCGACGCCCTGCGGGGCATCTCCATCGATCTGGCGCGTAGCCGTTTCACGGCGATCATGGGCCCCTCGGGTTCGGGCAAGTCGACCCTCATGCACGTGATGGCCGGCCTCGACGAGCCGACGAGCGGCGCCGTCTGGATCGACGGCGTCGAGATCACGGCGCTCAAGGAACGCCAGCTTACCCAGCTCCGCCGCGACAAGATCGGCTTCATCTTTCAGACGTTCAACCTGTTGCCGATGCTCACCGCCCAGGAGAACCTCGTGCTGCCCCTGACCATCGCCGGCCGCAAGTCCGACGAGGCGTGGCTCGACACCCTGGTGCGCGCGGTCGATCTGGGCGATCGCCTGAGCCATCGCCCGGCCGAGCTGTCGGGCGGCCAACAGCAGCGCGTCGCCATCGCTCGAGCCCTGGTGAGCCGGCCGGTCGTGATCTTCGCCGACGAGCCGACGGGCAACCTCGACTCGAAGACCGGCGACGAGGTGCTCGGCCTGCTGCGCCGCTCGGCCGACGAGTTCGGCCAGACCATCGTCATGGTCACTCACGACGCTCGCGCCGCCACGGTGGCCGACCGCATCGTCTTCCTGCAGGACGGCCGCATCGAGCTCGACTGCGGGCGCATGAGCCGCGACGAGATCTACGACACCATCAAGTCGCTCGAAGCCACGTCGGAGCGCGGCGGCGGTTCGGCGCGATGATCCGCCTGTCGCTGCGCGACCTGTGGAGCCGCAAGCTGCGCACGGTCCTGACCATGCTGGCGATCGTGCTCGGGGTCGCCATGATCGCCGGCACCTACGTCATCACCGACCAGATCAACAACGGCTTTCACAACATCTTCGAGAAGGCGGCGGTCGGCACCGACGTAAACATCACGCGCAAGGCGGCCTTCCAGGGCCAGGACCTGTTCGCCTCGGGCGGCTCGCTGCCGGTCTCAATGCTCGCCCAGGTGCGGGCCGTGAGCGGCGTGGCCGACGCGGCCGGCAGCGTCGAGGGCAGCGGTGCCGTGGTCGTGAACGGCAAGTCGGTCAACACCGGCGGGGCGCCCACGCTCGTCTTCTCGACCGAGCCGCCGCGTTTCAGTCAGAGCAAGTACATCGCCGGCGCGCGGCCGTCGCGCGACGGCACAGTCGCGATCAACGCCAAGCTGGCGACCGACAAGCACCTGCACGTAGGCGACACCATCGGCCTGTCGACCGAGCAGGGCGTGCAGCCGGTCGTCATCTCGGGCGTCTTCGATTTTGGCAACTCGACCTCGATCGGCGGCGCCACGCTCGTCGCCACGACGGTGGCCGACGCCCAGCGCTGGTACGACCTCGAGGGCCGGTACTCGAGCATCGACGTCGCCGCCGAGCCGGGCGTCACGCCCGACACGCTGGCGGCGCGCCTGAAGAAGGCGCTGCCCGCCTACGCCGAGGTCAAGACATCGGCTCAGACCGTGGCCGACTCCACAAAGGCCATAAGCGACGCCATCGGCAACGTGCTGCGCACCATCCTGCTGGCCTTCGGCGGCGTGGCCGTGATCGTGGGCGCCTTCATCATCTTCAACGCCTTCTCGATCACGGTCGCCCAGCGCATCCGCGAGTTCGCCATGCTGCGCTCGCTGGGCGCCACGCGACGCCAGGTGCTCGCCGGCGTGATCGGTGAGGCCGGCGCGCTCGGGCTCGTCGCCTCGCTCCTGGGCATCGCCGTCGGCATCGGCATCGCCAAGGGCATCAACGCGCTGTTCCACGCGGTCGGCGCCGACATTCCCACGTCGGGCATCGCACTCGCGCCGCGCACCATCGTGGTGTCGCTCGTCGTCGGCATCGGCGTGGCGCTCCTCGCCGCGCTGGCGCCGGCGCTGCGGGCCACGCGGGTGCCGCCCGTCGCGGCCCTGCACGAGGGCGCGACCCTGCCGCCGTCGGTCGTCGGCCGCTACAGTCCGGTCATCGCCGTCTGCGCGGCGCTCGTCGGCGCCGCCGCTCTGGCCGCCGGCATGTTCGTCCACGGCACGACCTCGGCCCGCCTGCTCGAGATGGCTCTCGGCGCGGTCCTCATCTTCGTGGCCGTCGCCATGGTGGCCAAGCACGTCGTGCGGCCGCTGGCCAGCGTGATCGGCTGGCCGGCCGCCAGGCTCGCCGGCAGCAGCGGCCGGCTGGCTCGCGAGAACGCCACGCGCAACCCGGCGCGCACCGCCGCGACCGCCGCCGCCCTCATGATCGGGCTCGCCGTAGTGGTGTTCGTCGCCGTGTTCGCCCAGGGCTTCAAGACGTCGTTCGTGAGCGCCGTCGACCGCTCGGTCAACGCTGCGATCGTGGTGAGCGGGCAGGGCGGCCAGACGGTGCCCAACGCGGCGCTCGCGACGGTGCGCGCCGTGCCGGGGGTCGACCAGGCCGCCGGCATCTACACGGCGACCGCGCAGATCAACGGCGGCGACACGGCCAGCATGATCGGGGTCGACCCGGTCACCTTCGGTCCCTTGTGGCGCTTCCACTGGCTCGAGGGCGGCTCCAACGCCCTGCTCGGCCGCCTCACGGCTCACGGGGCGATGGTCGAGGAGCAGTTCGCCACCAAGTACAACCTGTCGAAGGGCAAGAGCTTCGTCGCGCTCGGCCAGACCGGCAACCGGCAGCGTTTCACGGTGATCGGCGAGTACCGCGACCCGACGCTGCTGACGGGCTTCACCGTGTCGCAGAGCGCCTTCGACGCTCTCGTGCCGAGCGACCAGCGCGACCCCCTCTACATCATCGCCGCGAGCACCGATCCCGGCCAGACCAAGACGACGGTGACCACGGCCCTCAAGGCGTTCCCGACGGCCACCGTGCAGACCAAGGCCGAGTACACCGCCTCGCTCAAGAAGCAGGTCGACCAGCTGCTGACCCTGATCTACGCCTTGCTGGCCGTGAGCGTGATCATCTCGGTCTTCGGCATCGTCAACACGCTGGTGCTCTCGGTGTACGAGCGCACGCGCGAGATCGGCATGCTGCGGGCCATCGGCACGACCCGGCGGCAGATGCGGCGCATCGTGCGCTACGAGAGCGTGATCACCTCGATCATCGGCGGCATCCTGGGCACCGTGCTCGGCGTAGTGTTCGCCTACATCGTCTCGTCGCGCCTGGCCTCGCAGGGCATCGCGTTCTCTGTGCCCTGGAGTCAGCTCGTGGTCTTCCTCATCGTGGCCGCCGTCGTCGGCGTGGTCGCCGCCGTGCTGCCGGCGCGCCGCGCCGCCCGCGTCAACATCCTCGACGCCATCCACTACGAATGACCCGCGCGGGGAACAACCGGCAGTGATGAGCGACCCCGACCACACGCCCGGCGGCGCGCCCCACCTGGGCGACCCGCTGCACGATGAGCTCGAGGCGCGCGCAGCGGAGCTGCGCGCGCTGATCGCGGCGACGCCCGGCCCGGTCGCGTACGGTCCTCCCGCCGGCTACGCGGCCCTGCGCGAGCAACGCCGCCGGCGCCTTCTGTTCGCGTCCGGCGGCGTCCTCGTGGCGGCCGGCGCCCTCATCTTCATCCTCATCGTCACCGGCGTGTCGCTGCTCGGTGTGGCGATTCTCGCGCCCGGTCTGCTGCTGCTCGCCCTGGCGTTGGGGTGGCGCCCCTTCTACTCTCTGTACCTCCCGGGCCTCGCGCTCGCTGGCTGGGGCGCCGGCATGATCGTCGACAAGGCGCTCGGCTCGCCTGCGTTCCTCAGTCTCGTGGGCCTGGGCTGCGGCCTCGCGCTCGCCTGGCTGATCCGCCGCCGGCAGGCCGGCTGGGCGCACCTCTGGCCGCTCGTGTCCGGCGTGCTGCTGGCCGGCCTCGGTCTGCTGGCCGGCCTCGACCATCCGTGGCCGGTCGTCTGGCTCGCCTGGCCGCTTCTGATCGTGGTCGTCGGCCTGGTCCTCGTCGTGCGGGCCCTGCTGCCCTCCCGCAAGGCGGGCGGCCCGCCCGCGCGCACCTGATCGCGGGCCTGCGACCGTCTCGCCGTTCGGCGTCTCGTTGACTACTCCGTCGTTCGAGCAGGGGCCCATCCGGCCGCCGAGTGAGGCCGCCAGCCTGCTCGTGCGAGTCGTGCGCAACTGTGGCTGGAACCGCTGCCGCTTCTGCCCGGTCTACAAGGGTTGCCGCGCTTCCGTGCGTCCTCTCGCCGAGGTGCTGGCCGACGTCGACGCCATGAGGGCGGCCGCCGACGTGCTCGGGGACGAGCCGGCGACGGCGCTGCACTCCGGCTCGGTGCCGCCCGAGGCCTTCCAGGTCGGGCTGTTTCTGGGCGACGGGGCGCGGGCCGTCTTCTGCAGGATGCCGACCCCTGCGCCCTCGCGCCCGACAAGCTCGCCGCCGTCGTCGAGCACGCCCGTCGCGCGTTTCCGACCGTCACCCGCGTGACGACCTATGGGCGGGCGGCGACGCTGGCGCGTCGCCGCCCGCCGCAGCTCACCCTGCTCTTTGCGGCGGGGCTCACGCGCGTGCACCTCGGCCTGGAGTCGGGCTCCGACTATGTGCTGGCCCGGGTCGACAAGGGCTGCACGGCGGATCAGCTCGTCACGGCCGGCCGCCGGGTGCTCGAGGCGGGCATGGAACTGTGCTTTTACGTCATGCCGGGCCTCGGCGGCCGCGAGCTTGCGGCCGAGCACGTGCGCGGCACCGCCGCCGTGCTACGCGAGGTCGCGGCTACGGCCACGCCGGCGCGTCCGCTCGTGGTCCGGTTGCGCACTACGGCCGTGGTGCCGGGTACTCCGCTCGCCGACGATGAGGCGGCCGCTCGCTTCTCGCTGCCCGACGACGTCGAGGTGGCCGCCGAGCTGCGGGCGCTCCTCGAGGCGCTCGGCGGCGCGCGTCTCGAGCTGCGCTCCGACCACGCTCTCAACCTTCTGCCCGAGCTCGCCGGCTCGCTGCCCGACGATCACGACCGCCTGATCGCCTTGCTCGACGAGCTGCTGGCGCTGCCGGCCGCCGACCAGGCCGAGTTCGCCCTGGGCGCCCGTGTCGGGGTCTACCGTGTCCCGCGCGACCTGCGCGACGAGCGGCGCAGAGAGGCCCTGCGCCGGCGTGTCGCCGGCGCCGACGAAGCGCCCGGGACAGAGAAGCTCGAAGCCGCCAAGCGCATCCGCTCGCGGTTCCTGTGAGGCGCCGGGGCCGACGGCGCGGCCCGTCCCGTCGCTTCGTTCACTCCGGGGGCGGGTCGATCTTCCCGGTGAGATAGCGCTGGATGGTCGGTCCGACGGCGGCGGCGAGCGAGTCGACGTCGGCCGACGCCAGCGGCTCGACGCGGCCGACGTAGCGCATGAGCGCGAGTCCGATGAACTGCGAGCCGGCCAGTGTCGCCCGCAGCTCGGCGTCGGGCACGCCCAGGGTCGTCGCGATCGGCCCGAAGATCTCCTTGACGAGCAGCCGCCTGACGAGCTCTGCCGCCTGCTCGTTGGACACCGCCGAGCGCAGCATGGCGAGAAAGATGGGGCGGTTGTCGGGCTCCTCCCACACGGTGAGGAAGCGCCGGGTGACCTCTTCGCCGATGCGGGCGTGGTCGCCGGCGAGGATCGGCGGCAGAAAGACGGCGGGCGAGATCGGCGGCTCGACCGCGGTCTCGAAGAGCTGTTCCTTGGCCCCGAAGTAGTGGTGCACGAGGGCCGGGTCGACGCCGGCGCGCGCGGCGATGCCGCGGATCGTCGCGCCGTCGTAGCCGCCGGTGGCGAACTCGGCGCGGGCGGCGGCGAGGATGTCGTCGCGGGCGCCGCTCTCGCCGGGCCGCCGACCGGTGTGCGCGGGGTGGTGGGCGGCGGGCGCCGCCGACCGCCCCGCGCCTGTCGCCGGGCCGCCTGTCGCCGAGCCGCTCACTCGACCGCGTCGGCGGCCGTGCCGGCCGCCGACGCACGCACCGCTTCGCCGGCCGTCGCAGTGTCGGCCGGCGCGGTGTCGTCTCGCCCCTCCGCGCTCGGCTCTGCTCAGCTTCTCGTGCCCCGCGTGCTCGCCCAGTCGGCGCCCAGTCATGAGCGCCGGGAAGACGGCCAGGAGCGCCGCCAGCGCGGCCACGTAGAAGGGCCACTGAAACGACTTGGCGATCTTGTCGCGGAAGATGGCCGCGGTGACTGTCGACACCTGCCGCTGGGTCGCGGCCTGCGGCGTGCCGGCCGGCGGTCGCGGCGCGCCGGTGAGTGGGTCCTTGACCAGCACGGTGGCGGCCTCGCCGCCCGACGACGCGGCCGCCGCCCTGGCGTTCTTGAGGATGGTCGCCGAGTAGACGGCCTTCTCCTGTGGTGAGAGCTGAGCCGACGTCTGCAGGTAGACGAGCGACTGTCTGGTCGCCGTCAGGGCGTTGGTCGCGGCGGTGTGGGTGAAGATCGCCACGAGCAGGGCGACGCCGATGGTAAAGCCGACCTGGCGCAGCGTGTTCAGGGCGCCCGAACCGACGCCGCGCACCTGGGGCGGCAGCGACGCCATGGAGGCCGCCGAGAGCGTCGGCATGGCGAAGCCCATGCCGGCGCCGATGAACGCGGCCCGCCACATGACGTCGACGAGGCTCGTGTTGCCGCCGAGCTGGGCCAGCAGCACGAGACCGACGGCGAAGAGCCCGGCGCCGAGCGCGGCCGGCAGGCGCGGACCGATGCGGTCGTTCAACCTGCCGGCGTTCGGCGCGATGACGAGCGCGATCACCGGCATGATCGTCAGGGCCAGCGCCGCCTTCAGCTCCGAGTAGCCCAGCACCGAGACCAGGAAGATGACGATCATGAGGAAGGTGCCGCCCATCGACAGGCCGATGAACATGATCGCCGTGTTGGCGGCCGTGAACGAGCGGATGCGCAGCAGCTCGAGGGGGAACATGGGGTGGCTCGTGCGCAGCTCCCACCACATGAAGAGGGGATAGGCGACGAGGGCGCCGGCGAACAGGCCGAGGATGGCCGGCGACGTCCAGCCCCACGAGTCGCCCTGCACGAGCGCCAGCGTGAACATGAACAGGCCGGCGGCGGCGATCAGGATGCCGGGCACGTCGACGCCGCCCGGGCCGGCGCGCCGCTCGCGAGCGGGGATCACGAGCGCCGCGAAGACGACGGCCGCGACTCCGATGGGCACGTTGACGAAGAAGATCCAGTGCCAGCTCCCGTAGGTGACGAGCAGGCCCCCGAGCGTCGGCCCGACGGCCGCGGCGGCCGTGCCCAGCGCGCCCCAGATGCCGACCGCCATGCCCTGCTGGCCCCGTGGAAAGGCGCCGAGCACGATCGCCAGGGAGATCGTGAGCAGGGCCGCCCCGCCGAGGCCCTGGCCGGCGCGAAAGGCGATCAGCCAGTCGATCGTGGGGGCGAGGCCGCAGAGCAGCGAGAAGGCGGTGAAGGTGACGAGACCGAAGATGAAGACCCGTTTCTGGCCGAACTTGTCGCCGATGCGGCCCATCGACAGGAAGGACACGGCCAGGACCAGGCTGTAGGCGTTCAGCACCCACGAGGTGTGCGGCAGCGACGCGTTCAGGTCGTTCTTGATGGCCGGGACGGCGATGTTGACGATGGTCACGTCGAGCAGCGCCATGAACATGCCGACGGACACGGCCACGAGGATCCACCACTTGCGCGGGTGGCCCCGGTCGAGCGCGGCGGTGGAGGGCGGGGGAGAGACGGTCGTGCTCAAACGGTACTCCTTCTAGTCGGCGCCCGGTCGGTCGGCGCTCAGGTCGTGGACCTTTGTGGCGCTCGGGTCGTTGACGGTTGCGGCGGCCGGGTCGTGAGTCACGGCCGCCGGTGACTGCGTCGTCATCCGCACGAATGTTTCCTCGAAGCTCGCCTCGACAACCCTGAGGCGGGCGGCGACATGGCGCGCGTCGAGCGCGGCCTGCACCGGCGCCACCTCGCCGCCGGGCACGCGCAGGAGGCGGCCGGCCGGCGCCGGCCGCAGCCCGGCCGCGTCGAGCGCCTTGAAGGCCTCGTCCCAGCGATCGCTTGCGACCTCGACCGCGGTGGCCCCGCGGACGATCCCCGCGATCGTGCCGGCGGCCACCACGCGACCGCCCGCCATGAGCACCAGCGTGTCGCACTGCTCGGCCTCGTCCATGGAATGCGTGGTCACGAGCACGCCGGCGCCGGCTTCGGCCGCTCCGCGGATCGTGTCCCACAGCCGGGCGCGGGCGAGGGCCGCCACCCCCGACGTGGGCTCGTCGAGGACCAGCAGCTCGGGATCGTGGGACAGCGCCGCCGCAAAGGCAAGACGACGGCGCAGACCGAGCGGCAGATGGCCGGCGAGAGTCCGGCCGTGCGTGGCGAGCTCGGGGTCGGCGGTCGCCGCCGCGCCGGACGACCCCGCGCCCGTCCCGTCACTCGCGCCGTCGCCCGCCGTACCGTGGGCGGCGCCGAACGCCGCGGCCGAGAAGCGCAGGTTCTCGTCGACCGTCAGGTCATCCCACACGCCGAGGCTTTGCGGCACGTAGCCCAGGCGGCGGCGCGTCTCGCGCGAGGGCGGCACGCCGAACAGCAGGGCCGCGCCGGCGGTGGGGCGCAGCAGTCCGAGCAGCAGCCTGATGAGCGTCGTCTTGCCGGCGCCGTTGGCTCCCAGCAGCCCGACGACCTGGCCCGGGCCGACGCGAAGATCGACCTCGTCGACCGCCGTGAAGGTGCCGAACCGTCGCGTCACCGCGCGCGTCTCGGCGAGCGCCCGGGCGCTCGCCGAGGCCGGGATGCCGGTCGTGGCGCCGCCGCTCTCGCGCCGCCCGGCGTCTGTAGAGCCGCCGTCGTCCGCAAGGACGGCGTCCTCTCGGCCGGCGTCCGTGCGCGCTCTCGCGTCGCCGTCGTCCTGGTTGGCGTGCCGTCGCGCGAGCGAGGCGACGATCACGGCGTCGGCGAAATCGGGCGTGAGGGGCCGGGCTCCGGGGGCGGCCGTGGTGGCCGAGACGCCGGCCGGCAGCCACAGGCGCCAGGCGCGGCCGCGGCGCCAGGCGGCGACGCCGCCTGGCGCCGCGGCCGCCTCGGCCACCGTTCCCGGCACGCCCGCGGTGATCTCGTCCGGCCGTCCGGCCGCGAGCGCGCGGCCTTCGTCGAGCAGAAGCACCTGGGCGGCGCGCTCGGCTTCGTCCAGGTAGGTAGTGGCGAGCGCCACCGCGGTGCCGTCGGCGGCGGCGGCGGCGATCAGACGCCAGAGGTCGGCGCGGCTCACCGGGTCGACGCCGGTGGTCGGTTCGTCGAGGATGAGCAGCCCCGGCTCGTGGAGCACGGCAAGGACGAACGCCAGCTTCTGGCGCATGCCGCCCGACAGCTTGCCGGCCAGGCGGTCGCGTACCTCGTCGAGCCGGGCGCCGGCGAGCAGGGGGGCGGCGCGGGCGGCGAGCGCGGTGCCGCGCACGCCGTACGCGCCGCCCGCGAACTCGAGGTTCTCGGTCACCGTGAGGTCGCCGTAGACGCCGGCGCCGGCCGACACGAAGCCGATCTGCCGGGCCGGCGGCCGCCGCACGTGGCCGCGGGTCGGCGCCTGCACGCCGGCCAGCACCCGCAGGAGCGTCGTCTTGCCGGCGCCGTCGCCGCCCACGACCGCGGTCACGAGTCCCGGCGGGACGGGCAGTTCGACGCCGTCGAGCGCCACGACCGTCGCGAAGCGCACGGTCAGGTCGTCGACGCCCCAGTCGGCGGCGGACGCCGCGGTCCGCTCGCTCGCGGCCGGGCGCTCGTCGGCGATCACCGCGCCGCCCCCAGGTCGCGCCTGAAGCGCAGCACCGACAAAGTGAACACCGCCGCCCCGAGGACGCCGAGCATGAGAAACGAGAACCACAGCGCCCCGATCGGCTCGCCGCGGACCATGACGCCGCGAGCGATCTTCACGAAGTAGGTGAGCGGCAGCACATAGGCGATCCAGCGCACGCCGGCGGCCATCGACGAGATCGGAAAGAAGAGGCCCGACAGCAGGATCTGGGGCAGCAGGGTCATGATGGCGAGCTGGATCGCCTGCCCCTGGGTCTGCGAGACGGTCGAGATCAAGACCCCGATGCTGAGAGTGACGAACAGGAAGAGCACGGCGCCCAGGGCAAAGGCCGCCACCGAGCCGCGGAACGGCACCGAGAAGATCGCCATGCCGGCCGCCACGATCACGACCATGTCGATGGCGGCGATCGCGAAGTAGGGGGCGATCTTGCCGACGAGCACGTCGGCCGGCCGGAACGGCATGACGGCCAGCTGTTCGAGCGTGCCGGCCTGGCGCTCGCGCACCACGCCAAGGGCGGTCGCCACCGTGCCCACGAACACGAGGATGATGCCGCACAGCCCGGGGATCATGATGACCGAGGTCTTCAGCTCGGGGTTGAAGAGCACCCGCGGCGTGGGTAGGGACACGGCGCCCGCGGTCGGGGCGCCGACCGGCGAGCCGGCGGGGAGTGTCGGCGTGCCCGACGGCGCCGTCCCCGCGGGCGCTTTGCCGCCGGCGGTCGCCTGGAACTGGCTGATCGCGCCCACCGCCGTGCGCGCCGCGAAGATCTCGGTGCCGTCGATCAGGATCTGCGCCTTCGTCCTCGATGGGTCGGCCGGCGTCACGATGGCGACGACCGCCGTGCCGTCGCGCAGCGCGTCGTAGGCCTGCCGCTCACCGCTCGCGGACTGCGTCGAGACGACGTCGAACTGAGCCGGCAGGTGCGCGGCGACCGCCTCCGCCAGGGGGCCGACCACCACCGTGCGCACGTGTTTGACGTCGAAGCTCGCCGCGTAGCCGAACACGACCAGAAAGAGGATCGGCAGCATGAACAGGAGCGCCACGGTGCGCCGGTCGCGCCCCAGCTGGCGGAACTCCTTGACGACGATGGCCCACATGGCGGCTCCTTCTTTGCCCCGTCGGCGCGCCGCCTCCGGGGAGGGCGAAGAACTGCAGCGCAGGCTGAATTCTACATACGTTGAATTCTTCGTCAAGGTAGCCGGCCGTCCGCGCGTGTCGTAGCATCTGCTGGCGTGCGCGGTGACCGCCCCCGGTCGCCTCGACAGACCGGTCGCCGGTACCAGGCGGACCGGCGCCCTCCGAAGAAAGAGAGGTCCGCAAGTGAACGTCATCGTCAGGCCCCCCGGCGCCGCCTTTCAGCACGCGCTGTCCGAGCACGCCGAACGCGACGCGATCGACGTCGCTCACGCCCGCGAGCAGCACGCCGCCTTTGCGGCCGCGCTGCGCGCGGCCGGCGTGAAGCTCGTCGAGATGCCGGCCGACGACGAGCTGCCCGACGCCTGCTTCGTGTCCGACGTGCTGATCACGCTGCCCCGCGCCGGCGACCCCGGCGGGCCCGCGGCGCTGGCGGTCGCCACAAGGCCTGGCGCGCCCAGCCGGCGGCCCGAGGTCGCGTCCGTGCTCGACACCGCCCGGCAACTCGTCGGTCCGGCCTGCCGGATTGCGGAGATCGCCGCTCCGGGCACCCTCGACGGCGGCGACGTGATCGTCTACGGCGACCGCGTCGCGATCGGCGTGTCGGCGCGCACCGACCGGCAGGCCGCCGAGCAGCTTGCCGGGCTCGTGCGTGACGCGGGCTACCGGCCCTTCCTGTGTCCGGTCGAGGGCCGGCTGCATCTCGCGAGCTGGGTCACGGTCGTGCGCCCCGATCTGCTGATCGGCATCGCCGGCGGCTTCGAGTCGCTCGACGCGGGCGGGCCCGAGGTGGCGCCGCCCGATCGCGTTGGGCGCATCGTCCTCGCCGACGACGACGTCGTGGCCGCCAACGTGCTGCCTCTCGGCGGACGCGTCTTTCTGCCGGCCGGTCACCCGCGGGCGGTCGCCGGCCTCGGCGCTGCCGGCGAGGAGGCCGTCGAGGTCGATCTCTCCGAGTTCACCAGGGCCGACGGCGGTCCGACCTGCCTGGTCTCGCACGTGTTCTGATCGCCGCCTCGCGGCCGCCGCTTTGGGCGGCCCGCCCGCACGGCCGTCGTTGGGGGTGGCTCCGCCCCCCGGCCGTCACCGCCGTCACGGCCGTCGCGGCCATCCAGCGGCGGTCCCGGCTCTTCGCGGTTTTCATGTTTCGGCAGGCGTCTGTCGACTACGTAGAGAGAGACAGTGCGCGCGAAGAGAGGCGAGAGCGAGCCGGCCGTCGATCGACCGGCTCCACGTTTGCGCCCCGCGCCAGAAGCGTGTGCGGAGACGCTGGATGGCTGGTGGACCACGCGAGGAGCATCCCGAGCGCTTCCTCGTCGATGTCGAGGAAGAGAAGCTGCGCGCCCAGGCGCTGCTGGCGCTGGTCGACGCCGCCCCGGGGGCGATCGACGAGCTGGGCGCCGACAGGGGCCTGCCACTGATCTGCGCCCGCCTGCTGCGCGCGATGGACTGCACGACCGCCGTGCTCTCGCTCGTCGACTATCGCCACGACACCCTCGAGTCGGTGGCCGGCTACGACTTGAGCGGCGTCCGCACCGCCGTACGCGGCTCGCGCGCCCTCGCCTCCGATCCGACCGCGGCGCGCGTGATCGGCAACCGCGAACCGCTCTTCGCCACCCCCGACCCCGGCCCGCCCGGTCCCGACCGGCCGGGTGGCCCGGCGGCCCAGACCGAGGGCGGCTGGCTCGCCCTGCCGCTGGTGCTGCGCGGCGAGAGCATCGGCATGATCGAGCTGCTGTCCGGCCACAGGGAGCGCCGCTACACGACGGCCGAGCTGGTGCTGGCCCAGGGCGTCTGCGCGGTGATCGCCCAGGCGGCGGTCGACTCCCTGGCCTTCGCCAGGTACCGGCCGCCCGTCGAGCCGGCCTCCGACGACGAAGGCGACGGAGCGGCTGGGACAGGCGCCGGGCGCCGGGTGGTCGAACACACGCTGGTCGACGTCGCCCGGCGACTCGCCGAGGGCCTCGAGGTCCAGCACTGCGACGTCCTCATCCGCCAGGAAGCGTCGGGGGCGGCCAAGGTCGTCGCCCACTACGAGTCCGCCGACGCCGCCGGACAGGCCGCCGCACCGGTCTTCGGGCTGGGCGACTCCGGGGCCCGCGCGCGGGCGGCCGCCGAGCGCCGCATCGCCACGGCGCACGACGACGATCTCGAGCTGTCCGCCGAAGAGCGGGCCGAGATGGTCGCGCGCGGCCAGCGGGCCGTGATGTACGTGCCGATCGTCATCGGCGGCGAGGTGGTCGGCTTTCTGTGCGCGATCGAGCGCCGCCATTCACGGCGCTTCACCAAGTCCGACGAGGCCTTCGCCGCGCGCCTCGCCGACGAAGCGGGGGTCGCGGTCGAGAGCGCCCGCGTCGTCGACCGCCTCGACACGCAGAACCGCGAGCTGCGCCTGCTGCTCGAGACGGGCGCCGCGATCGCCTCGAGCGTCGACCTGCGCACGACCCTGTCGACGATCAACGAACGGCTCGTTCAGACGCTCGGCGTCGCCTGGTCGGACGTCTACGACTACGACGCCGACGCGGACCAGCTCGAAGTCGTCTCCTTCTACCAGGTGCCCGGCGTGCCCCCCGACCCCGCCTGGCTGGGCACGCGCTTCACCGCCGAGTCGTGGCCCGACGGCCTGGCCGCCGTCCATACCCGCCGCTCGCAGACCAAGTACTACGACTACTCGCGCCTCTCGTTCGACGATTTCGCCCAGATGGCGGCCTGGGGCGAGAAGGCCACGCTCACGGTGCCGCTGGTGTACGGCGACGAGGTCTTCGGCGTGCTCGACGTCGCCGAGTCGCGCTATCCGCGGCGCTTCACGCCCGAGGAGGTCGGTCTGGCCGAGGCGATCGGCGCGCAGGCCGCGGTCGCCATCCACAACGCCCGGGCCTTCGAGAAGGCCGAGCGGCGCAACGCCGAGCTCGCCACGCTCCTCGGCGCGGCGGCGACGCTGAGCTCGACGGTCGACCAGCACGGCGTGCTCCTGGCCATCACCCAGCGTCTCCGCGAGGCCCTGCGCTCGACCAGCGCCGAGGTCTACGACTACGACGCCGAGCGGCGTTCGATGAAGCTCGTGGCCTACGACGCGGACACGCCGCTCGAGGCCGAGGGCTGGTCGGGCGTCTACGACCTGAGCGACGACCCGCTGCTCGCCCGCTGCATCGACGAACGCCGGGTGGTCGTCGCGCGGGCCAGCGACCCCGAGCTCACGGCTCTCGTCCGCGACGACCTGCGGCGCTTCGGCGACGCCAGCGAGCTCTGGGTGCCGATGGTCTACCAGGACAAGGTGCTGGGCCTGCTCACGACGGCCGAGTCGTCGCCGGAGCGCGAGTACACGCCCGACGAGATCCGTCTGGCGACCGGGATCGCGGCCCAGGCGGCGGCGGCCCTGCAGAACGCGCGGGCCTACGAACGACTCGAGCAGGAGCGGGCGGCGCTTTCGCGCCTGAACCGGCGCCTGTCAGCCTTCGCCGAGCTGTCGGGCCAGATGCGGGGCCTGCTGTCGGAGGAGCGGCTGATCGATCTGCTCGGCCGGGTCATGCACGGGGCCCTCGAGTTCAACCAGTGGGTGATCTACCTCTACGACCCCGAGTACGAGCTCTTCAGGGCGGTCAAGGCCTTCGGCGGCACGCCGGAGATCGACGGCCACTACGCCTCCACGCCGATCCCCGCCCGCGTGATGAACGGCCTGATCGACTCGGCTCGCACGATCTCGCAGTCGCACTTCGTCGACCACCTGCTGCACACCTGGACCGACGAGGAGAACTTCTTCCTGCCCGGCGAGGAGCTGGTCGGCGAGCGGCCCGAAGGCGAGTGGAACCAGTTCGATTCACTGTTCGTGCCGCTGCGCGGCCAGAGGGACCAGCTGATCGGCTACGTCGAGGCCTACGACCCCCTCGATCGCCAGCGCCCCACGGAGGAGGTGGTGCGGCTGATCGAGCTGTTCGCCGGCAAGGCGGCCAGCAACATCGAGCTGCAGCGCGCCTACGGCGAGCTCGAGCAGCAGTCGCGCACCGATGGTCTCACAGGGCTGTACAACCACCGCTTCTTCCAGGAGCGCCTCGCGGCCGAGGTGGCCCGGGCCCAGCGCTTCGAGAAGCCGCTCACCCTGCTCATGATCGACGTCGACGACTTCAAGGAGTTCAACGACGCCTTCGGCCACCCCGAGGGCGACCGGCTGCTCAAATCGCTCGCCGAGCTCCTGCTCGCGCAGACGCGCGCCCAGGTCGACTTCGTGGCGCGCTACGGCGGCGAGGAGTTCGTCGTGCTGCTGCTCGAGACCGGCGTCGGCGACGCCGCCGCCGCGGCCGGGCGGCTGCAGGACCTGGTCGAGGGCCGGCGGCCCGCGGTGGCCGTCGCCGAGGCCATCCGCGCCGCGACCCAGGCGCAGACCTTCGACACGGCGAGCGGCGCCGCCGGCGGCGTGACCGTGAGCGTCGGCGTCGCCACCTTCCCCGACCACGCCTCGACCGGCGACCAGCTCGTCGCCAACGCCGACAAGGCTCTCTACCTGGCCAAACGCCTCGGCAAGAACCGCACGTGCGTCTACCGGCGCTAGGCCGGCGGGCCGACAGGGCGGTCGGCAGGCGCTCGTCGCCGCGCCGGCCTGCGGGTATGCTACGAACATGAGCCTCGAGCCCGCCGACAACAGCCTGCGCCGCGAGCGCTTTCTGGCGCTCTTCGACGCCTGTCAGGCGCTCTCGTCGAGCCTCGTGCTCACCGAGGTGATGGAGCTCATCTGCAGCGGCGCGGGCAAGGCCTTCGGGCTTACCTACGTCGACATCTACGAGTACTCGGCCGAGCGCGACGAGCTCATGGTGATCTGGTCCTTCGCCCCCGAGCATCCCGCTGAGGCGGCCAAGTTCGTGGGCACCGTCTACTCGCTCGAGCGCCACCCGACCTTCCGCCGGGCGTTCGGCGAGGGGCAGGTCGTCGAGTACCAGATCGACGACGACGGCCTGGCGAAGGCCGATCCGGAGCTGTACGCCGAGATGAAGGACTGGGGCGAGAAGACCATCGTCGAGGTCGGCCTGCAGTTCGGCGGCACGACCATCGGTCTTCTGTCGGTGGGCGCCACGAACGAGGCATTGCGCTTCGATGACGAAGAGAAGGAGCTGCTGATCGCCTTCGCCACGACGGCGGCCATCGCCATCCACAACGCCCGGCTCTACCGGACGATCGAGGAGCAGGCCGTGCGCGACGGTCTGACCGGCCTGTTCAACCATCGCGCCTTCTACGACCGTCTCGCGGCCGAGCTCGTCCGCAGCCGGCGCTACGGTCACGCCGTGGGCCTGCTCATGCTCGACATCGACGACTTCAAGCGCTTCAACGATCGCCACGGTCACCAGGCGGGCGACGAGGTGCTGCGCGGCGTCGCCCGCATCCTGCTCACCGAGCTGCGCCGCGACGTCGACGCCGCCTGCCGCTACGGCGGCGAGGAGTTCGCCGTCATCCTGCCCGACACGCCGCTCGGCGCACGTGCGGTGGCCGAGCGCCTGCGCCGCAAGATCAGCGCCGCCACCTTCACATTCGGCGACGACGACGTCGACACGGTGACGGTAAGCATCGGCGCGACCACGTTCCCCGGCCCCGCCGACTCCGTCGACGAGCTGGTGACGTCCGCCGACCGGGCCCTGTACGCGGCCAAGGCGGCCGGCAAGGATAAGGTCGCGGTGACGCCGGGCACCTAGAGAGGACGAACGCGCCGCGGAACAGAGGGCGCGCCCATCCGGGAAAGGGAGGCAGTCATGCGCAGTCTCGTCGGTTCCAGGGCACTCAGGGCGGCTCGCGGTGCGGTCATCGGCGCCGCGCTCGCGGTGGTGGTCGTGCTGGCCGCCGTGGGGGTGGCCAGCGCGGCCGGCGGAGCGGCCGCGGCCTCGCCGGCGACGGTGCCCACGGCCCACTTCGGCGTCGTTCTTCCGGCGTCGGGCAGCATCATCGTGGTGCGCCGCAGCGCCGGCAGCGACGCGCTGTGGAGTGTCGACCCGGTGAGCAAGGCGGCGACCGAGCTCGTCCCCCTGTCGTTTCGCCCGTCACGCGTCGAGCAGTCGCCCGGCGGGCAGCGCCTGGCGTTCCTGACGACGGCCGCCGAGCCCAGAGTGGTCGTCTACGACACGCACACGGGGGCGCTGCACACCTGGTCGCTGGCCGCGCGCGGCGTGAAGACGGTCGACTCGCTGGCCTGGTTGACGTCGACCAAGCTGGTGGTCGCCGGTCGGCCGTCGCACGGCTTCAGGTTCTATCCGTTCACCGACCGCCTGTACGTGCTGAACGCCGCGACCGGCGCTTCAAAGCGGTACGACGATCTGATCGGCACCGAGCCGACGGTGGCGCCGGCGAAGCGCCTCGTCTACGTGCGCCTGAGCGACGGCGGTCGCGTGGCCAAGGGTTCGCCGGTGCGCCTGGTGATCGAGCGGCTCTACTCGCTCAGGCTCGTCGCCGGGGCGAGGCCTCGCCTGATCGGCTCCGTGAAGTACCCCAACGCCTACGACATCCGTCACTTCTACGAGCCGCGCCTGTCACGCGACGGCCGCTACCTGATCACCTCCACGACCGGCTCCGACATCTCCGTGCGCTATACGGTGCGGGCGGCGGCGACCGGCAAGGCGCTCAAGACGGTGTCGACGACGATCGGCCACACGACCGCCTGGAGCAGCCTCGGCGATCAGGTCGCCTTCTGGGGCATGCCGGGCGACTCGGCTACCGCCGCGGTGCTCTATGTCTACCACGCGGCGACGAACACGAAGAGCACGTCCGCCAAGCTGCCGCACGTCGCGGTCACTGGCCTCGGCTGGTCGTCGGACGACGCGTTGCTCGCCTACAGTCTGGTGAGTACGGGCGGCGCCGACTTCGCCCCCGACGTGTCCGAGCTGTGGACGCTCGATCCCGCGTCGCTCGCCTCGCAGACCGACCTCGGCCCCGGCGGCCTGCCGGTCTTCATGCCCTAGGACCGCAGCCGCGACCGGTCGCCGCCGTGGGCGGCGACCGGTCGCGGCGCCAGAGCGGCGCTACCTCGCCACGATGTGCGGCCGCGGCGCCAGCCGTCTTTGGCAGGCGTCCTGGATACTCCCGAGGAGGCGCCCGGCCTGCTCCGCCAGCGCGCGGCTCAGCGCCAGCTGCATCTCGCGCTCGCTGGGGAGCAAGTCGTCTTCGCACGCGACCATGTCGGCCGACCTTTCGCCGGGCTTTTCTTCCACCAGAAGATGGCGACGGCGCGGGGAAGCGGCTTGGATCGAGGGACGCCCCCGGGGGACTCGACTCAGGGCAGTCTTGCGCTGGCCCCGTGCGGTAGGCGATAGTGTCGCGAGCGAGAGGTGGCCGCGGGTCCAGGCGCGTGGGCACGGACTGGCGCCACGACACGAAGGGGGACTACATGGAACGCAGGCTCATGGCCGGCACCCGCCGGTTCGCGCTTCTGGCGATGGTCGCGCTGCTCGCGGGCGGCCTGGTGTGGGGCCTGGCGACGGCCTTTGGTTCGAGCGCCTCGCCGTCGCCCGGCGCCGGCAGCGTGACCCTGCGGATCGGCTGGACCGAGGAGCCCGACAACCTCAACCCGTTCATCGGCTACCAGAACGAGACCTACGAGATCTGGGCCCTGAACTACGACCTGCTGTTCGGCTACGGCGACCGCAACCAGCCGACGCTCGACCTCGCGAGCCAGTTCCCGACCAGGGCCAACGGCGGCATCTCGGCCGACGGCCTGACCTGGACGATCAAGATCCGTTCGGGCGTCAAGTGGCAGGACGGTGTGCCGCTGACCGCCGCCGACGTCGCCTTCACCTTCAACTACATCGTCAAGAACCAGATGGCGAACTTCACCAACTCGACGTACGGCATCAAGAGCGCCGTCGCTCTCGACCCGACCACCGTGCGGATCGTCTGCAGCCATCCCAAGGCCGACCTCGAGAGCATGTGGGTGCCGATCATCCCTCAGCACATCTGGCAGCACAGCGGCCCCTTCCAGACGGTCGCTTTCAAGAAGGGCAGCTACATCCACATGGTGCGCAACCCCGACTACTGGGGCCCCAAGCCGGCCGTCACCGACATCTACTTCGAGGTCTACCAGGACGCCGACACCATGGTCACCGACCTGAAGAACGGCAACATCGACGCCGCCTGGGGCCTGCCGCAGGCACAGTTCTCGGCCCTCAAGTCCGACCCCTCCTACAAGGCGGTGGCGTACTCCTACTACAACTGGAACTACCTCGAGTTCAACTGCTACAACAAGTCGAGCTCGCTCGGCAACCCGGTGCTGCGCGACCCGAAGTTCCGCTACGCCCTGAACTACGCGGTCAACAAGTCACAGCTCGCCAGTGTCGCCTACCAGACCTACGCCCAGCCGGCCACCACGATCATCCCGCCCGGCATCTGGAAGGACCCCGACTACCACTGGCAGCCGCCGGCCGACCAGGCCTACACGTTCGATCCGGCCAAGGCGAGCCAGCTCCTCACCCAGGCCGGCTACCCGCTCAAGAACGGGGTGCGTCTCGACAAGAAGGGCAACCCGATCAAACTGCGGCTGTACTCGTCGACCGACAGCTCCCAGGAACAGAGCGAAGCCAAACTGATCGCCGGCTGGCTCGACAACCTCGGCCTGAAGATCACCTTCTCGGTGGTCGACCCCGGCACCCTCACCTCCGACATCTACAACGCCCACGGATCCGCCTGGGCGCCCGACTACGACCTCGTCGTGTGGAACTGGACGGGCTACTTCGACCCCGGCCAGACCCTGGTGTGCTTCACGACCCCGCAGATCGGCAGCCTCGACGAGCCCTTCTGGTCGAACGCCCAGTACGACGCGCTGAACAACGTGCAGGCGTCGACCATCGACCCGCAGGCGCGCCAGACGCCGACCTGGCAGATGCAGCAGATCATGTACCAGCAGACGCCCTGGATCCCGCTCACCTACCCCGAGTACCTCGAGGCCTACAACACCGCCAAGTGGACGGGCTGGCAGCAGATGTTCAACGGCCGCGGGCCGGCCTTCAACACCGAGGGCTTCATCGGCTCGTACCTGAACCTGAAGCCCAAGACCGCGGCGGCCGGCGGCGGTTCGGGCAACACGGCGCTGATCGTCGCCGTCGCGGCGGTCGTGATCGTCGCGGCGATCGTCGTCGTCCTGGTGCTGCGGCGCCGGCGGCCGCGGCCGAAGAGGACTGACGCCCGGGGGGATGGCGATGCCCGAGCCGGTCGGCTGCCCATCGTGCGGACACATGATCGACGACGCCGACGGCGTGTGCGCGGTGTGCGGCTTCACGGTCCGGCGCGGCGCCGCCGCCCCGGTCGACGCGGCGGTCGACGCCGCCGCCGACGTCGCGGTCGACGGGTCGGCCGGTTCGACGGCCGAGCGAGCGGGCCGGCCGGCTGGGCGCCGCGGCGCCCAGCCGGCCGGCCCGCGTCAGCGCTCCCGCGCCGGTCGGCCCGCCGCCTTCGCAGATCTCCGTCGATGGGCTCGGACTACGCTGGTCGAGCCGCCTTCCGCGACGGCCCGTGCGGGCGGCCGCCGCGGCTGCCGCGGCGGTGGCCGTCGCCGGCGGCGCGCGCGTCTCGGCGGGGGGCTCGACGTCTGCTGCCGCGCGCGTGTCGACGGGTCGTTCCGCGCCCGCGGCCTCGCAAGGGGCGGCGCGCCGCTCGCCGAGTGCGCGGCCATGGAGTGCGTCGTCATCGGGCGTATCATCGGGCGCCTCGTCGTCGGCCGCGTCGCCGTCGAGCGCCTGGGCGCGAGTCGCGGGCCGAGGCGCGTCTGGCATTCATGAGCTGCCGGGCGCGGTCGCACACGCGGCGGCCAGGGCCCGCGAGCGTCAGCGCGAGCTCTCGCGAGCGCCGGCCGCCCGCGTGACCGTCCCTGCCGGGTTCGATCAGGTCCTGGGCTCCGACTTTCGTGTGGATTCGGCAATCTCGGGCGCGGGGCCGCGCGACGCTCTGCCGGCCGTCACGCCACCACCCCAGGCGCCCCGCTGGGCCCCGTCGGGCGCCTCGACCATCGCCTTCCCCTCGTGGTGGCGGGGCAGCTCGCCGGCCGCGACCGAGGCGGCGGCCGGCCCGTCGGCGTCGCGCAGCCGCCCGCCCGTGCCGAGGATCGGTGTGGTCATTGGCATTGTGGGGCTCGCCTTCGCGGCTCTCGTCATCTTCACGGGTTTCGCCCGGCACTGGTCGTCGGGCCTGCGATCCGGCGGGCCGGTGGAGATCATGCCGAGATCGACCCCGATGCCCGGCGACCTCGTGGCCGTGCGTCGAGAGCTCGCCCGGCTGACCGCTGTCGTGATCTCACCCGCGGCGCCGATCGCCGCTCCGCGGCCGGGGGCGGCCGCTCGCGCCCGTGCGCTGCGGGGCCGCCTGGTCACCTGGCGCGACGGATACGCGCTGACGGCCCACCAGATCCGCGTGCTCGACCACGCCATCGTCTACGCTCGCGCCCTGAGCCGCTGGCTCACGGCGCCGCGGCAAGCCGGTCGTCGCGCCGCCGCCCTGACGGCCTGGCGCGCCTGGCGCGCCGACGACCCCGCCATGAAGGCTCCGTAGGCCGGCGCATGGGTGAGCGCCCCGACGTGGCGGCGGTCCTCGCCGAGATCGCCGCGCAAGGCAGCGAGGCCAACCGCGCCGGCATGGCGCGCTACGCCATCAAGGTCGACGACGCCTGGGGGGTGCCGGTCACCGAGCTGCGCCGTCTCGCCAAGCGGCTCGGCCGAGACCACGAGCTCGCCCTCGAGCTGTGGCGGACGGGCAACCACGAGGCGCGCCTTCTGGCCGCCTTCGTCGACGAGCCGGCCAGGGTCGACGGCGACCAGATGGAGCGCTGGGCGGCCGACTTCGACTCCTGGGACATCTGCGACGAGGTGACCACCGACCTGTTCGACCAGACCCCCCTGGCCTGGGCGAAGGCGGTGGAGTGGGCGGAACGGCCTGAGGAGTTCGTCAAACGCGGCGGCTTTGCCCTCATGGCCGGTCTTGCCGTGCACGACAAGGCGGCCGCCGACGAGGCGTTTCTGGGGCTCCTGGCGCTCGTCGAACGCGAAGCGTTCGACGAGCGCAACTTCGTCAAGAAGGCGGTCAACTGGGCCCTGCGCAACATCGGCAAGCGCGACCCCGCGTGCAATGCGGCGGCGGTGGCCTGCGCGCGGCGCATCCGCGCCGCCGCCGACGAGCGCGCCGGCGGGCCGCGAGGGGGAGACCCGGGGGCTCGCGCCGCGCGCTGGATCGCCGGCGACGCGCTGCGTGAGCTGCAGTCGCCCAAGGTCCTTTCGCGCCTCAGCCGGCAAAGGGTCCTTGACCGGGGGCGTAAGCTGTTCAAGGTGGCGGCCGCACCTGCAGGTCGCCCTGCAGGTCGCCTGCCTCGTGGCGCACCAGCAAATCTCGACTGGCGGCCCCATGCCCAACGAGACAGTCGCCTTGAACCCGATCGAGCCGCGGTACCCGCGCCTGCTGGCCTTCATGCGCTGGTTCCAGCGCCACCACGTGATCACGACGGTGGTGGCGGCGGCGGTCATGGCCGGCGTGTTCGCGTTCGACATGCACACCTCGGCCGAGTGGATCGCCGGCGGTTTTACATCATTCCGCTGGCGTTCATCGCTCTGACGCTGCGCCGTACGACGATCGCCATCGCGGGCATCAGCGCCGTCGTGCTGAGCGCCACGGTGATGGGCATCCAGCACGTCTTCACCGAACCGCAGCATCTGGTCTACCTCTATCTGCTCATCGTCGCCTGCGGCGGCTTGGTCGTGCTCTGCGACCTGCTCGTCGAGCTCGACCAGGTGTCGAGCCGGGCGCTGGCACGCGCCCGGCTCGCCCAGGCCGAAGCCGACATTGTGAGCCAGTCGAGCAGACGGGGGGAGGCGCACGCGCTCATCGAGAGCGTCGTGCGCCGCGTCGGCCGCGAGCTCGAAGCCGACGTCGGCGTGGCCTTCGTCGTACGCGACGGCGCGTGGTGCGGCGAGGCGGTGTTCGGCGCCCAGGCGGATGCGCGCGAGCTGTGCTACCCGTACGAGTCGCATCTCGTGCTGCGCCACGCGCTCGAAGAGAACGAGGTGCTGTCGATCCACGACGTGCCCGCCTGGTTTGCCGAGCGCGGCCTGACGCCGCCGTCGTACCTCCACGATTTCGAGCTGCGGCGCGTGCTCGTCGTGCCCCTGCGGGCGTTCGACTTGAGCCTGGGGGCGATGATCTTCAACCGCCCCGACGGGACGGGGCCGTTCTCGCGCGAACAGGTGCGGTTTGCCGCGAGCGTCGGCAGTCACGTGGCCGTGGCCGTCGAGAACGCTCGCCTGGTCGCGGAGCTCGACGCCCGGCAGCGCGACCTGTCGCTGGTCGTCGAATCGAGTCTCGACTTCGCCTCGAGCCTCGAGCCGCGCACGGTGATCGAGGCCGTGGTCGAGCGTCTCGTCGCGCTGCTCGAAGTGAGCGCCTGCGACATCCACGTGCTCGAGCCGGGGCTCGACGCGGTGCGCACCGTCGTGAGCTACGACGACGGGCGCTTCGACTTTGGCGACGTGATCGGCCGTCTCTGGTCGCTCGCGGACTACCCCACGACGGCGCGTGTCGTCACGACCGGCCGGCCGGTCGTGATCCTGAGCCCCGACGACCGGGCGTTGAACGAACTTGAACGCCGGCTGCTGCACAAGAACGCGAAGACCAGCCAGCTGGGCGTGCCGCTGAAGGCTCGCGATCGCGTCATCGGCGTGGTCGAGCTCTTCGACGACAGCCCGCAACGCACGTACTCGCCCGAGGACATCGAGCTCGTCGAGGCGATCTGCCAGTTCGCCGCGCTCGCGCTCGACAACGCCCATCTGTACGACTCGCAGCGGGAGATCGCGGAGCGCCTCGAGCGTCTGGCGGGCCAGCTCGGCACGTTGCAGCAGGTCTCGCTCAAGCTGGGGCGCCTACGCGACGAAGCCGGCGTGGTGCGCGAGGTGCTCGAATCCGGGGCGGACCTGCTCGAAGCCGACATCGCCGCCTACGCCGTGCGCGACGGCGAGGTCGTGGCCGTGAAGGCGTTCTACGATCGCGACGGTTTCTCGGCCCCCGACGCCGCGGCGGCGGAGAACATCGTCACGGTGCTCAGGGACACGCTACCCGAGATCGGCGCGATCGAGATCGGCGACGGCATCGATCAGCTGTCGGTCGCCGAACGCGCCTTCGTCCGCGGCCGCGCGCTCATCGTGCCGCTCAAGCGCGACCGGCCCGAGGCCCTCGCTGCCCTCGTCTTCCAGCGCTCGCGCCAGAGCTCGTTCGGCGACGACGACGGGCGCCTGGCGACCACCATGGCCGCCCAGCTCTCGCTCACGCTGCGCAACGTGCACGCCTTTCAGCGGGAACACGCGATCGCCGAGACCTTCCAGCAGGCGCTGCTCGTCGAGCCGCCTCTGCTGGCCGGCGCCGAGATCGGCGTCAAGTACCAGGCGGCGGCGCGGGCCGCCCGGGTCGGCGGCGACTTCTACGACATCCTGCAGCTCGCGCCGGGCCGCGTGCTGATCGCCGTCGGCGACGTGTGCGGCCGCGGTCTGCAGGCGGCGGTCGAGACGGCGCTGCTGCGCTACACGCTGCGCGCCTACGCCCAGGAGAGCTCGCCGGGCGAGGCCCTGTCGCGCCTGAACTCGGCTCTGCTCGCCCAGGACCCGGAGCTGCCCTTCGCGACGATCGTGCTGGCCTTGCTCGACGTGCACCGCCGCAACCTCGAGTACGCGGTCGCCGGTCACCCCCGGCCGATCGTGCTGGCCGGCCGCCGGCGGTTCTCGATCGCCCAGTCCGGCGGGTTTCCCGTCAGCATGTTCGCCGGCGAGACGTACCCGACCAACCGCTGCGTGCTGCCCGAAGACGCGACCATCATCCTCTACACGGACGGCCTGACCGAGGCGCGGCGCGGCGGCCACATGCTCGGCGAACGCGGCCTGCGCGAGACCGTCAGGCGCCATCTTGACGAGCCCGCCCAGCAGCTCGCCGAGTCGCTCCTGGGCCGGGCGGCGCGCTACGCCGGCGGCACTCCCGACGACGACATGGCCGTGGTCGTCGTCAAGCTGCCCTAGAGGCCGGCTCCGTGGGCGGCCGTGCGATCGGCCGTGCGGCCGCCGGTCTGCAGGTAGCGGGTCACGCTCGTGCGGTCGACGAAGCCGAGCAGCCGCCCGTCCTGCACGACGGCGAGCTGCTCCACGTCGGTCGTGGCCAGGCGGTGAAGCGCCGCCGCCGCCGAGTCGTCGGGGGCGATCGTCTGCAGGCGCTCCGCGCTCGTCATCACATCCTGCACCTGCTCGACACCCCACACGCTCTGGTCGGTGCGCTGCAGGTCGGAGAGGCAGATCAAACCCTGAAGGTTGCCGTGATCGTCCTGTACCGGCAGGCAGCGGGCGTTCAGGGCGAGGAAGTAGTCGTTGGCCGCCTTGCGCAGGGTGATGTCGCCGGGGATCCACGTCGTGGGCACCGACATGAGCTCGCCCACCCTGACGCCGGTCAGGGTGCTCTCGGCGCGGCTCTGCCGGCCGGCCATCTGCGAGGCCTGCAACACGAACCAGCCGATGAGCGCGAGCCAGATGCCGCTGATGTAGCCGCTGAAGCCGGTGTTCAACCCGAACAGCGAGGCCAGGCCGGCGAGGATCATGAGGACGCCGACCGCATAGCCGATGCGTGTCGCCAGGCGCGTGGCCTTGAGGGCGTCGTGGGTGACCTTCCACAGCGCGGCGTGGAGCACCTTGCTGCCATCGAGGGGGTACCCCGGCACCATGTTGAAGGCAGCCAGGATGAGATTGATGAAGCCCAGATAGATGAGCACGGCGCGGGCGATGCTCGACGTGTCGATCGCGTGGCCCCCGTACCAGCACGCCACGCCGATCACGAGGCTCGAAACGGGTCCGACGCCGGCCAGCAGGGCCTCGCGACCCGGGCTCGTGGCCTCGGATTCGATCGTCGAGACGCCGCCGAGCATCCACAGCGTGATGCCGCGCACCGGAATGCCCTGGGCGCGCGCCACGAACGAGTGGGCGAGCTCGTGGGCGAGCAACGAGACGAAGAACAGCAGCGCCGCGCCGACGGACACGATCCACAGCGTGGCCGTCGACCAGGGTTGGAGCTCGAACCACTGGGTGGCCACAGACCATGTGATCAGGGCGAAGATGAGGAGCCAGCTCGGCGTGATGGAGATGTCGATGCCGAACAGCCGTGCGATCTTGAAGCCGGACCCCATGCTCCTCCTTGGTCGGGGGTAGTGGTAGTGTTCCCGCCGCGCGGGGAGGGCGAACGGCTAGCCGGGTGCTCCCCGGCGCTTCAGGGGGCCTCCTCCAGCCTGCATTGGCAGCTCTCCGGTGATCGATCGTCGCTCCGCCATCGTCAGGGCCACCGTTGCCGCCCTCCCGTGCGCCCGTCTGTCGGCGTTCAGGCTCGGCAGTCTTCGAGTACTTTTCTTGGCTGAGGCAACGAATCGCTTTGGAGTACATTCCTGGTGAGGCAATGCGGGCACTTGACATGACCAGTTCGTATTGTCATTCTATTGTGTTTTCCCATCGGGGGGGCAGGCGAGGCTTTCTATGAAGGTTTTTGCCGCCAAGTCTGGGGTCAGATCAGGTATCGCCGCGGTGGGTGGTCCGCGACCCGCGACGACTACTCTGGCCTGGAAGCCGACGATTGAAGTTCTGTGTGCCTGCGGCCTGGCGCTACTCTTCCTTGCTTGGTGTGAAACACCTGCGTTTGCGCTAGCGTATCAGGCGAACGGAGTCGCCACGTGGTCAGACGGCTCGTGGCTTACCGCCTACGGCAACAGGGGCGAAGTGTACGCCTACGCTCGTCCGAGCAGCGGCGCAAAAGTGAACTCGATATACGTCAGGGCTCCCGGGGACCCAAATGACTACCTTGTCGAGGCTGGCTATGCCGCAACTGGGTCGAACCCGCCCTCGGGTCTGCCCGCCAACCATAACCCTTGGTTCTTCAGTGTGAACGTCGTTGCAGGCGTCTACTACGCGGAGCAGTTCAACTATCAGTACGGACTGCCGGTGGGAGAGCGGACCCGGGTCTCCGTGATTAACACCAGCGGGCTTCACACCTGGGATGTCTACTACGCGGGCAACTACGTTATGTCGTGGTACGACACCGACTTCATGTACGGCTATCTAACCGTCGGGGAGGAGAGAAGCCTAACCTCAGTTGATGCCAGGGCCTCGATTACGTACATGCGAAGATTGGCCCAGGAGGGTTCCAGCTACACATGGTACTACTGGTGGAACGGGGTCCGAACGGCCAAGACGGTGCTTACTACTTCAGGTTCAACCACGTCGGCGATTCGAATCACTGGGTCTACTGCGATGATCACGACAACTAGAAGTGGAGGAGGTGAAGTGATGCGCCGTCGGCTTGGGGCGGCGCTTGTAGTTGCTCTGCTTCTCACGGCGCTGTTGTGCGGCTGCTCGTCCGGGGCTGCGCCCCGACAGTCTGTGGCGGAAAAGGCCACGGGTGACGCCGGTCTTGTCGCGCCGATTACGGAACCACTTCGAGACCCCACCTGGCCCGGCATCTCTCTGACGGACGCCCTTGCGCGTGCTGGAAGGCAGGTGCCACTGCCACAGTCAACCGCAGGGACGATCTCCAAGGTTCTATTCTTCCCAGCGCCCGATGGCTCGGCGGACTTCTGGCTTTCTATCCTCTACTCGAGCGGTGTCGAGCTGCACGCCACCACTGGTCAGGACGATCTCGATGCCTTCGCCAAACTCGTGAGTGCTACGGAGTTTCGAGATGGGGCCGATCATCTGGTGAGAGAGACGATCGGCGGTAGTGATGTGTGTATCGTCAGGGGCGGGGTGCAGAGCGGGGCAGCGGACGGACACGTCGTGCGACCCGTGGCAGTGTGGAATGAGTCGGATCTAGCCTACACACTCTACCTGCCAGACCAGCAGACAGACGACGTTCAACGGCTTGAGGCCATAGTGTCCTCCGTGCGCTAGGAAGTCGAGGTGCACTCAGCCAGAGCGACTGACCAGGTGACGGTGTAGCCACGGGCGGCTAGTGTCCTGAGTCGTTGATTCGCTGGCAATAGGCCGCGAGGCTCTCGAGGATCTCGTCGGCGGTCTTGTGCCACACGAACGGCCGTGGGTCGTCGTTCCAGCCCGTGATCCAGGTGCGGATCGAGGCGACCAGTTCCCTGGTCGAGCGGTGGGTCCCCCGCCGTAGCCAGCGCTCGGTGAGTTCGGCGAACCAGCGTTCGACGAGGTTCAGCCAGGAGCTGTAGGTAGGCGTGAAGTGGAACGTGAACCGAGGGTGACGCACGAGCCAGCGGTGGATCGAGGGGGTCTTGTGGGTCGAGGAGTTGTCGACGATGACGTGCACGTCCAGGTCGGCCGGCACGCTTCTATCGATGAGGGCCAGGAAGCGGCGGAAGTCCTCGGCGCGGTGACGAGGCGTGAGGTCGCTGATCACGCAGCCGGAGGCGACGTCGAGAGCGGCGTAGAGGTTGGTCGTGCCGTGCCGGCGGTAGTCGTGGGTGGCGCGCGCCGGAGTGCCGGGCAGCAGGGGCAGGATCGGGGCCGTGCGGTCGAGCGCCTGGATCTGCGACTTCTCATCGACGCAGAGCACGATGGCGGCCTCGGGCGGACTCAGGTAGAGCCCGACGATGTCGCGGACCTTCTCGATGAAGAGCGGGTCGGTCGAGAGCTTGAAGTGTTCGAGCTGGTGGGGCTTTAAGGCGAAGGCCCGCCAGATGCGGCTCACCGCCGTCTGGCTCATCCCGGTCGCTTTGGCCATCGAGCGGGTCGACCAGTGGGTGGCGTTCGCCGGTGTCTCTTCCAGGGTCTTTGTGATCACCCGCTCGACATCGTCGTCTGAGATCGAACGCGGCTTGCCCGGCCGGGGCTCGTCGTGCAGGCCATCCAGGCCGCGCTCGGCAAAGCGCCGCCGCCACTTGCCGACGGTGGTCGGATGGCAGCCCAGCGAAGCGGCGATCTCGCAGTTCGGCTCACCGTTGGCGGCAGCCAGCACGATGCGGCAGCGCAGGGCCAATGCCTGTGCGCTCGTTGGTCGTCTCGCCCAGCGTTCGAGCGTCTCGCGCTCCTCGGCGCTGAGCGTGACCTCAGATGTCGGTCGCCCACGTCGGGCCATAGTTGCCTCCCATCGCCGTAACCTTACGACAGGAGTTCGTGGCCCGAAACCATTTCCCTGTGAACTAACGACTCGGGACACTAGCGCCGTTCGCACCGGCGGGGGCGGCTTGCAGCCGCCCCCGCCGCGTCGCGCTCACTCATCCCGCCACGCCCGGCACCCGGCGCTTCTCCGCCTCTACTCGCCGAGGCGCTCCCTACCGGGTGGCGCCGAGAAGTCGATGGCCGGCCCGGCGGGGATGATGCGGCTCGGGTTCAGAAAGTCGTGCGTCGTGTAGTAGTGGCGCTTGATCTGGTCCATGGCGACCGTCGCGGCGATACCCGGCTGGCGGTAGAGGTCGCGGGTGTAGCTCCACAGGTGCGGATAGTCGAGCAGGCGTCGCTCGTTGCACTTGAAGTGGCCGTAGTAGACGGCGTCGAAGCGCACCAGTGTGGGAAACAGGCGCCAGTCGGCTTCGGTGATCTCGTCGCCGAGCAGGAACCGTCGCCGGCCCAACCGCTGCTCGAGCTCGGCCAGGGCCGCGAACAGCGCCCGAAACGCCTTGTCGTAGGCCTCCTGGCTGCGCGCGAAGCCGGCCTTGTAGACGCCGTTGTTCACCCGGTCGTAGACGAACGCGTTGAGCTCGTCGATCTCCGCCCGAAGAGCCGGCGGGTACAGGTCGACGTGCTGCTCGGCCACCATGTCGAAGGCGTCGTTGAACATGCGGATGATGTCGGCGGATTCGTTGCTCACGATCTGACCGGTCTGCCGGTCCCAGAGCACCGGGACGGTGACCCGCCCGCTGAAGGCCGGGTCCGTCGCCGCGTAGGCCTCGCTCAAGAACGCGAACCCGTTGACGAGGTCGGTGTACTCGCCGGCCAGGCCCGTCGCCGGCTCGACGAAGCGCTCGCCGGTGAAGGCCCAACCCCGCTTGTCGCGAAACGGAGCCGCGTAGGAGATGCCGATCGCCTGGTCAAGGCCCTTCACGGCGCGCACTATCACCGCCCGGTGCGACCACGGGCACGCCAGACTGACGTACAGGTGGTAGCGGCCGGGGTCGGCGGGCAGCGCCGTGCTGCCGTCGGCGCTCACCCAGTGCCGAAAGACGCTCTCCTGCCGTACGAACCGTCCGTCGGCCGCGGCCTCCGGGCCCAGATCGAAGCTGCTCGTCGCCGTCATCTCCAACACCTTCCCTTCACGTTCCGGTCGTAGGTCCGCGACGCTCGCTTTCGCGCCGGGCGGCCCCGCCCGCGGGCCGGAGCCGCAGGCTCAGCGCACCCCCGCCGCCTGTTGGAGATCGAGCCACAACTGCTCCACGTGCGACCGCTCGGTGGCCTGGGCGCCGATCGAGACGCGGATCATCTGCCTGCCCTTGAGCTGTGACGGGGTGAGGTAGCTGTGGCCGCCCCGGTTGACGGCGTCGGCGATCCCGAGGTTGTGCGCGGTGAGGGCGGTCTTCGTCGGTCGGCGGCGCGGCGGGCAGATGACGCAGGCACACGGTCTGCAGGGGGACCGGCGCCAGGCGCTCCCAGCCGGGCGCGGCGTCGACCTGTTCGCGCAGCCACGCCGCGTTGGCCAGGTCGCGACGCACGCGGTCCTGCAGGCCCGAGACGCCGTACTCGCGCAGCAGGAACCAGAGCTTGAGGGCCCGGAACCGGCGCCCCAGGGGGATGCCCCAGTCGCGCAGATTGCGCACCTGGCCGTCCTGGGCCGTGCGCAGGTAGCTGGGGTCGGTGCTCATCACGCGGATCAGGTGCTCGGGGTCGCGCACGTAGTAGGCGGACAGGTCGAAGCCGGTGCCCATCCACTTGTGGGGGTTGAGCACGAGCGAGTCGGCGCGCTCGACGCCCTCCCACATCCAGCGCAGCTCCGGACAGATCATGGCCGTGCCGGCCAGGGCGGCGTCGACGTGGAGCCACAGGCCGTGGCGCTGCGCGACCTCGGCGATCCGCGCGACGGGGTCGAGCGCGGTGGTCGCGGTCGTGCCGACGGCGGCCACCACGGCGCAGGGCCGGCGGCCGGCGGCGAGGTCGTCGTGCACGGCGGCCTCGAGCGCCTCGACGCGCAGCGCGTGATCGTCGTCGGTGGCCAGCAGGCGCAGGTTGTCGGCGCCGAATCCGGCGAGCAGCGCGGCCTTGGGGATGGAGCTGTGACTCTGGTCCGAGGCGTAGACGACGAGCGGCGCGGCGCCCGTCTGCAGGCCTCCGTGGTCCTGCGAAAACCCGCTCGCACGCTCACGCGCGCACAGCAGCGCGCACAGCGTGGCCGTGCTCGCGCTGTCGTGGATGACGCCGCGCAAAGTCGACCGGCAGGCCGAGCATCTGACGCAGCCACTCCATGACCACGTTCTCCACCTCGGTGCCCGCCGGGCTCGTCTGCCAGCTCATGCACTGGGAGCCCAGGCCCGCCGAGACGAGATCGGCCAGCACCGACGAGAGGTCGGTGTTGGAGGGGAAGTAGGCGAACCATCCGGGGTGGTTCCAGTGGGTGATCCCCGGCAGCACGACGCGGTCGAGCTCGGCGGTGATGCCGTCGAGACCGAGCGCCTCGTCGCGGCGGTTCGCCGGGGAGCAGCGACTGGATCTCGCCCGGTCCGACTCGGCTCATGACGGGCAGCTCGGCGACGTGCTCGCGGTAGTCGGCGACCCAGTCGACGAGCTCGTGGCCCAGGCGGCGGAATTCGGCGGGGTCCATAGGGCGCTCTCCTCGCAGTGGGAGCGGCGGGCGGGAGCGGCCCGCCGCGTGGTCGAGGTCCGTTCGGTTGCATTCTACTAGACGCCGTTCGCCCGGCGCCGAACGGCAACGCCCGGTCGATCGCGCCCTCGACGGCACGAGGCGCCGCGCGCGGATTAGCCGACGGCCGGTACGGGTACGGTCGTAGCCATGACGGACGCCTGAGTGTCCGAATCGGGGAGGGATCGGAAATGAAAGAAGGGGAGTCATGGGCCTTCGTGAGCGCCTAGCCGCGTCGGCCGCCGAGATCCGGACGCGCAGTCAGCGGCTCGTCGAGCTCAACGTCGAGCTGCTCACCACCGAGCTCAAGCGCAAGGGCCAGCAGTTCGGTACGGCGGTCGGCTTGTTCGTCGCCGCCGGAGTACTCGCGCTCTACGCGCTCGGTTTCGCCCTGACGACCATCACCGTCGTCCTCTACATCTGGCTTCCTCTGTGGCTCGCCCTGCTGATCGTGACGGTCGTTCTCGCCATCATCGTCCTGATCCTGGCGCTGGTCGGTCGCGGCAATCTGCGACGCGCCAAGAAGGGGTCGCCCGACCGGGCGATGGCCGAAGCCAGGACGACGATCGATGCGCTGAAGACCAACCTGCAGCAGACGGCGACCGACCTCGCGCCGCGCCGCAACGGCAAGACGCCCAGGCCGGCCGAGGTGCTTTCGTCGGCGGCCGGTGGTCCAACGCCGCCGCCCACGACGCCGCCGCCCACGACGCCGGCGGCCGGTGGTCCAACCGCCGCCGCCCACGCCGCCTACGACGCCGCCGCCAGCCACGACGCCTACGACGCCGCCCGGCTCGCCGACGCCGACGCCGGGCCCGATGCCACACTCCGACGACGAGGTGCACTGATGGCCGGCTCGGCCAAGACTCCGCAACGCAGCCCCAAGGAGATCGCGGGCGACATCGCCGGCGAGCGCGAGCAGCTCGGCAAGGCGTTCGACACCCTGCGCGGCGCCGCCGGCGAGGCCGTCGCCTCAGACAATCAGACGGTCGCGGCGGGTCGCCGGGCGCTCCTGCTCGTTCCCGTGATGGCGGTCGCGGTTGCCGCGACGGCCGGTGGCATCGTCGCCGGCGTGCGCACGATCAGCAGGCAGCGCCAGCGGGATTAGCGGAACCGACGACGAGGCCTGACATGGCCCGGACCGCCGGGCAGATCCACGCGTGCTTCGGGGCGATGCCGGAGCGGGTCGACCGAGGGTCGATCCCGGCCATCGGCGTTTGCGCGCCCGCTACGTTACCGACAGCGCCCGGCTGCTGCACGACGCCCAGCCAGGCGACCTTGAAGTAGGTCCTGCCCGACACCTTGACGGCGGTGTGATAGGCGCCCCTGGCTCCGGTCGTGAGGTTGCGCATGAAGCGCCACGGGTGTCCCGCCGTCTTGCGGTAGAGTACGAGGGTCTTGCCCTGAGCCCGCCCATGGCGGCCGACGTGAGCAGCGCCGGCCAGGCGCTTCGAGGCGCCGGACAGCGCCGTCGCCTTGATCGTCAACTTGTTGCCGCCGGAGAAGGCGAACCACGAGAGCTTGAAGGCGCCGGTCGTGGTCACGAGCCCCGAGTACACGCCGCCGTTGTCGGGCGGCGGGTCGGCCGGCCCCGAGTCGTGGTAGGGGAACCAGACGAGCGCCTTGATCTGCGGGTAGCGGGCCACGAACTTGTAGGCCCTCGTCAGGTACTTGGCCTGCGTGGCCTGGTCGACCGAGACCCATGGCGATCCGGTACACGGTGTAGTAGCCGTACTCGGTGAGATAGAACGGCTTGCTCGGGAAGATCTTGAGCAGCGTCGAGATGTTGCCCAGCGAGACGGTGAGGTTGGGGTTACTCGGCATGGCCTCGGGCGCTATGTTCCTCGTGCCTCCGACCGTGTAGGGATGGTGCGAGTAGGCGTCGAAGACCGACAGCTTACCAGGCTCTTGAGCTCCCTCGCGAAGCGTTGCGGACTCGTCGACAGGTCGCTGTTGAGTCCGCGGGGGAGGTCGAGCCGGCGATGACGAGAGCCTTGCGGATCGCCGGCCCGGATGCCCCTGGAGAACGCGGTCAGCATGGCTGCGTAGCGACGCACCGCATACTCGGCGTCCGACGCCGTGCGCTGCGGATACAATAGCCCACTGGTTGGGCTCGTTGCGGCACTCGTAGCCCAACACATCGCCGCCGAAGGTGGTCGCCAGCTTGGTCGCGAGGGCCTGGAAGTCGGCGAGGTGACTCACGGCCGGCGGATAGAAGCTGTGGTAGACGCCCTTCTTTAGCTCGGCGGAGCGTACTTCCAGAGCGACTGGTCTGAGGCCCACTCGGTGTGCCGTACAAGGTGACGATGACTTTCATGCCGTCAGCCGTCGCCGCGTGGATGGTCGTCGCGAGCCTGTCCAGATAGGCCTGTCGTACTTGTCGCGCTGCGGCTCAACCTTGCTCCACTCAGGTTGACGCGCAGAAGCTGCGCGTGCAACTGGTGGCCAGAAAGTCGACCTGGGCGGTCGGGTCCTTGCGCCCCTTTCGTGGTTCAGCGTTAGCTGCTCGGTCCCCTGAGAACGGTCTCGCGCCTGGGCCGACGCGGCCGTGCCGAGCAAAGCGGTCGAGAGCACAGAGAAGCGACTGCAAACGTGAGTCTCCTGCGCGACATGGTAGCCCCCCAGCTCGCTACGACAGAGCATACGGCCCCCTTCACGGTGAGGAGAGGCCGGAAAGCGTTGTCAGGGCTGGCGTGGCTACGACGGTCAGCCGCCGCGCCGCAGCCAGCTCCGGACAGTGCGCACCGGCAGGAGCAGGTAGACGCCGATGAGCAGGTACAGGCTCAAGCCGACGTAGGGCTGGATGAGGCCCAGCACTGTGGCCACGGCGTAGAAGATGAGGCTCGGCGCGAGCTGGTAGCGCACGCGGTTGTCTTCGACGCGATCCTTGGCCGAGCCGCCGCCAAACAGACCCTCGCGTTCGGCGTAACGCCCCAGAACGATCAGCATCAAGCTCATCAGGAACAGCACGATGCCGAAGAAGGCGACCGCCGTGCGCTCGCCACCGTGCTCGGTGTCGACCAGGCTCAGGTACTCCTGCATCACGCGCGCGGGGTACGGCAGAAAGGCGACGAGCAGCAGGAGCAGCAGGTTCAGCCGCAGAAAGCCGGCGTCGACGTGGTCGAGCGCCTCGGTCAGCGCGTTGTGCTCAATCCAGACGACGCCGATCGACATGAACGCGACGAAGTAGGCGAGGTAGATCGGGCGCTCGCGAGGAGTGCCGAGAGAAGATGGCTGCCGGCATGCTGGGGCACGGCGATCTCGATGACCATCAGCGTGATGGCGATGGCGAAGACGCCGTCGCTGAAGGCTTCGAGACGGCCCTTGCCCTTGAACTCCCTCAGTGGGGGCGGCCTCTTCACCGCGTGATCTCCCGTGGCAGGGAACACTCAAAGCTCGCGCCGTGAGACATAGCGGTCGCTGCTTTCGGCCGCCGTCGCTCGCGCGGCGGGCGCCTTCGTAAGAGTAGCAGTGGCGCGCCGCTAGGACGAGCAAGGGGGAGCGATGGCTGGCCAAGGCCGGCTACTCCCAGGACGTGATCGACGAGGCCGTCAAGCAGAACGACAGGTCGCAGATCGACGGCCTTCGCGCGGCGCTTGCGGTGCTCGCCGTCATGGGCGTCGTCGGCCTGTTCTTCACGGGACGCATCCCCAGGCAGCCTCCGGGATCGGCCCCGGCGCCGGCGTAGGTGTCGCCGTGTTCTCAGGTCTTCGAGGTCACAAGGGGTGCCAACGGCGCGGGCGGCCTGCGCGTGAGAGGATGAGTCATCCGTCACTAGTAGGGCAGGGGGCACAAATGGTCGCGGTCACGGTCGCAGCGCTGGCATTCCTTTGGTGGCTCATCGTCTTCTTCGCCTGGGTCATCTTCATCTTTCTCACGATCACTATCGCGCGGGAGCAAAGGCCGCAGCGGACTCCTCTGGGGGATCCTGGCCTGCTTCTTCCCGCTGATCACGATCATCGTCCTGCTGCTGATCCCGGCGCGCCGGTAGCGCGGGCGGCCACCGCCCGGATCGCCGACGACGTAGCCGAAGCGCATCGCCGGCAAGCGGGGCGCCGG
>CAWCWZ010000041.1:0-17248 GCA_963799395.1 uncultured Actinomycetes bacterium | reverse complement strand
TGTCGATCATCAGCAGGGAGAGCGGCAACTCGTAGCGCTCCGCGCGGTCGACCTCCTGGGCGAGGCGCTCGTAGAAGTAACGATGGTTGAACAGGTCGGTCAGCCCGTCGATGGTGGCGATATGCTCGAGCGAGGCGAAGACGTCGGCGTTGGAATCGGCGATGGCGGCCAGCACGGCGAGCTGCGAGAAGAGCCGCCGCTCGTCCTCGTTCGAAACGCCGGCAGTAGCCGGACTCGACGATCCCCAGGACGCCGATCACCTTGCCGCCGAACTCGAGAGGTCCGTCGAGATTGGACTTCTCGTCCCAACCGGTTCATCTCGGCCGCCTCGGCGGCCGGAAGGTCGGTGACCGTCGCGGTGCACCTCGACGATCCGCCGCTCCCTCACGACGGGCACGTAGTTGAGGCGTCGTTCGGGCGGTACGACTCTCCGACTCCGGCGCCTTCTTCCGTGAACCCTTCTGCCACGCCCCACGACGCCACGTAGTCGAGCATGTCGGTTTCGGCCGAATAGCGGTGGATGTCGGCAGAGGAGGCGCCGAAGGCTTCGCAGACCTGCCGGGCGACGGCACTCATGACCTCGTCGATCGTGAGGGTCGAGGCGATGGTGGCCCCGACCCGGGCGATGATCGTCTGCGCATCGTCCATGCAACCAGCTCCCCACCGGCCCCGCGGGGCCGCGCCTGATGCCTTCACTGAGAAGTATGGACTACTTGCCTTCGAAGCGCAGCACCACCTCTTCTTGCGATTCGGCAGGGTCGCCGGCGTTCCTGCCCGCGCCTCCGCCGGCCGCAGGCCGCCGCGACCTGCGGGATGACAAGTCGCGGTAGTACGCTAGACTCAGGCCCAACAGAAGCGGCCGGAAGCCGGCGAGGTGTCGCCACCGGCCGCGTCAGTCGACGCGGGAGAGAGCAGTGGCGCTGGCAAACGTCGTTCTCGAGCAGATGGGCACGGGGCGTCATCGCCATCGAGCACACGGGCCTCGTGTCCCTCTACAACCGTGCCGCCCAGGACATCCTCGGCGTGTCGGCCGATCACGTGCTGCAGCGTGACTGCGCCAGTCTCGTCGACGACCCCGAGCCCATGCCGGCGATCGCCGGCGCCCTGTCGGCGGGCCTCGCCAGCGGGCGCAGCCGAGCCCGGGTCCAGCTCGAGGTCGACACGACGGGTGGTCCCCGTGTGCTCGGCTACGGCCTCCACGTCCTGGGCGATCCACCGGTCGTCGCCATGGTCTTCACCGATCTCACCGAGACGCTCGACCGCGAGCGCCGCGCCCACGCCGAGCGTCAGGTCGCCGACGCCGGCCGCCTGGCCAGCGCCATGGCCCACGAGCTCAAGTCGCCGCTGGCGACGATCGGTCTCTACGTCGATCTTCTGCGCCGGCAGATGTCGACCGAAGGACCAGCTCTCGCAAACCTCGACGTCATCACCTCCGAGCTCGCCGATTGCCAGTCGCGGCTGTCGACGATCCTGCACTCCATGGCCGGCGCCGCGGCGATCGGCGCCGGACTACGCCTGACTCCCCTGGCCGCCGCGATCGGCGCCATCGTCGAGGAACAGCGCCTGCGCGCCCCGCAGACGGAGCTGCGCCTCACGACGTCGGGCGACGCGCGCGTCGCCCTCGACTACGTCGGCCTCTCGTCGATCGTCGGCAACCTCGTGAACAACGCGGTCGAGGTCGGCGACGGCGCCAGTCCCGTGGAGGTGACCATGAACTGTGGCCACGGCATCGCGCGGGTGTCGGTCGCCGATCGCGGGCCCGGTCTGCCCGACGGCGACGTGTTCGCGCCCTTCTTCTCGACCAAGGCGCAGGGCACCGGACTGGGGCTCTGGCTCGTGCGGCGCCTCGCCCTCGAGGCGGGCGGCGACGTCGCCGGCGTCGATCGCGCCGGCGCCGGGGCGGTGTTCACAGTGAGGCTACCGGTCGCCGACCGCGCTCGCCTCGCGGGTCGTCACGTGCTCGTCGTCGACGACGACGAGCACGTGACGACCGCCGTGGCCGCCGCGCTCCGCGAGGCCGGGTGCGCCGTCGACACCGCGGCTCGCGCCGAAGACGTCGTCGACAGGACCGCCAGCCGGCGGTTCGACTGCGCCATCCTCGACTACCGCCTGCCGGGCATCGACGGCGTCCAGGCGGCCAACCGCCTGCCCGGGCTGCCGGTCATCGTCATCAGCAGCGACGAGACCGCGGCGGCGGCTCTTGCGGCGTCAGGCGCCGAGAACGCCTGGTTCCTGGCGAAGCCGTTCCCCATGGAAGACCTGCTCGACGCGTTGTCGCTCATCGTGGAGCGCCGGTCATGAGCGTCCGTGTGATCATCGCCGACGATCACGCGCTCTGGCGCGCCGGCCTGCGGCAGCTGCTCGAAGCCGAAGGCCTCGACGTCGTCTGCGAGGCGTCCACGGGCGACGAGGCCCTCGAGGCCGTCCGCGCCAACCCCGGCGCCGTGCTGCTGCTCGACCTCGCCATGCCCGGGCGACTCGACGGTCTCGGCACGACCGAGCGCCTGAAGCAACGCGGCGACGACGTCAAGGTCATCATCGTGAGCGGCCGCGACGACCGCGACGCTCTCTTCAGCTCGATCACCGCGGGCGCCCGCGGCTACATCGCCAAGGACGCCGAGCCGGCGCAGTTGCTCGGCGCGATCCACCTCGTGGCCGATGGCGGCAGCGCGTTCGGCGGCTCGATTGCCGGGGGCCTCGCCGAAGGCGTGACGGGGCTCGACTACGCGCCTGGCGAGTACGAGCGGCGGCGGCTCGACCTGTCCGAGCGCGAGCTGCAGGTCTTGCGACTGCTGGCCACGCCCATGAGCGCCGCGCAGATCGCCTCCCACCTGTTCCTCTCGACGAAGACCGTCCAGAACCACATCTCGTCGATCTACCGCAAGCTCGGCGTCCGCAGCCGGTCCGAGGCCGTGGTCAAGGGCATGGAGCTGCACTTCATCTCCGGCGGTTCCTAGGACGATCACCCGGCCACGCCGGTCGCCGGGCCACGGTCGCGGTCGCCGGATTGCGAGCAGATTGAGCACCCATACCCATCGCCGCCGGGAATCGGCGCCCCGATGATTATCGATATGGAATCGAGGATCCGAGAGCAGATCGGCCACAGCGCGAGGCTCGCAAGAGGACGGACTACCGTCCGTGGCCTCAATCTCGGTCGGGCGGGGGGCAAGCCCCGCGACCGTGCGAGCGTCGTGGGACCGTGGGATCTGCTCTGGCGGTCTCCTCGATCGACCAAAGAGCGGCTGGCGGCGCGCGCGGAGGGAAGTCCCTCTCCGACGGGAGACCGGACGAGGCACGTCCGGGCGCGCCGCCCGTCCGCGGCCTGTCTGTAACAGACACGCAAGACACGCCCGCCCGCACAGCTCAGACCTCAGGACGTGCGGCCGAAGTCGACGTCCCTGGTCTCGACCGTCCCAGCCGTTCCGCCCCGGCGCCCTCTGATCGGACCTGTACAAGTTCGTGTGCGCGATGACCTGGCCTGGTGGCGGCGTCCCCCACGCCGTCAGGTCCTCCGTCGTGTGGGCGTCGCTCACCAGGATCGCGTCGTACCCCCTGACAAACGCGCCGTGGAGAGTCGAGCGGATGCAGGCATCGGTCTGTGCGCCCACGACGAAGAGTCGTCCGACACCGAGGCCCGACAGCGCGGTCTCGAGGGCAGTCTCCTCGAAGGAGTCACCGTAGTGCTTCTCGATCCGCGGCTCGGCGTCGCCCGGAGTCAGCTCGGGGACGATCCGCCAGGCGTCGCTCGCCCTCATGAGCTGCTCGTCGGAGTGCTGGACCCAGACGACGGGGACCCGTTCCCGCCGCGCCTTCTCGACAAGACTGCCGACGTTGGCGACGACCGCGTCGCGCTCGTGCGCGCCCTCGACGACGCCGTTCTGCACGTCGATGACGAGGAGTGCGGTGTTCGGCCTGTTCTCGAGTGTGGTCATGGTTTCTCCTGGTCACGCCGTGCTTGGCTGTCCATCTGGAGCTAACCCGCCCGGCAGGCGTCGCGGCTGCGAGGAGGGCGGCGCCTGGCAGGCGCCGCCCTCCTCGATCACTCTCGGCGACGGGCGGTCCCGCCTACCTGTGCCGGGTCCCGCTCACCTGACCGTGAGCTTGGCCCTGGCGACCCTGGCCTGCGCATTGCCGGCCGCGTCGGTGGCCGTGACGCAGAGGTAGTAGGTGCCCCTGGCAAGCGTACGGGTGAGCCGGTCGGACAGGGTCAGCGCCCTGTTGGCGGGCTCCCTCTTGTAGATCACGGTGCCGAGCCGCACGTTCCTGCTCGTGGTCAGCACGAGGCGCAGGCTGGCCGCGCCGCTGCCGGGCCTCGGGTCGGCGATCGTGACGCCGACCTTGAACGTCCGGCCCTTCCTCGCACCGGCGACCGACAGGCCCGCGGACTTCACCGTCGCCGTGGGCGCCTTGCTGTCGATGTTGACGTAGCCGGTCCTTTCGCTCTCGGTGTTACCGGCGACGTCGGTCGAGTAGTAGTCGACCTCGTGGCTGCCGTCGGCCGAGACCGTGAAGGGGCCTGTGTAAGCCGCGAAGGCGCCCGAGGAGTCGACCCGGTAGTAGGTCGCCGCGACGCCGGACCCGGCGTCCGTGGCGGTCAGCGTCACGGTCACCGTGGTCGCGGCGGTCCAGCCGTCGTCGTTGGTCTGCTGCAGGCCGTCGGCGGTGGTGACGGGCGGCGTCGCGTCGAGCTGACCCTCCTCGATGACGTCGTTGGTCGAATCGCCCACGAACAGGTCGCCGCCGGAGCTGAAGGCGACGCTCATCGGCGAGGCAAAACCGTTCACGCCGCTGGCCGTGGCGACCTGCCAGCCGGTGCCGTCGAAGTGCAGCCTGCGGACGCAGCCGTTTCCCTGGTCGGCGACGTAGAGGTCGCCGACCGCGTCGGCCGTGATCGCAGAGGGGTACGAGAAGAGGGCGCCGCTCCCGGGACCATCCTGGTAGCCCGCGGTGCCCGCCTGGCCGGCGATGGTGGTCACGTCTCCGGTGACGTGATCGATCCTGCGCACGAGCTGGCCGTAGTAGTCGGTCACGTAGAGGTTGCCCGCCGGATCGCAGGCGATGCCGCGGGGGGCGTCGAAGTGGGCGACGCCGGAGGCGCCGTCGTTCGTGCCCGAGACGCCGGCCTCGCCGGCGATCGTGGTCACCGTGCCGTCCGTCGCCACCCGCGAGACCGTCTCGGCTTGCCTGTCGGCCACGTAGAGGTCACCGTCGGGGCCGAACACCATGGCTTCCGGCTCCGAGAAGCCGGTGGCGAAGGTCGTCACCTGGCCGCTTGCGTGGTCGATCTTGCGGATGGTGCCGTCGTCGTCGCCCACGAACACATCGTCCTGGGCGTCGACCGCGAGGCCGACCGGGCACGAGAACGTCGCCGAGCGCCGGGGTCCGTTGTCGCTGCCGCTCACCCCGGGCGTTCCGGCGAAGGTCGTGACGTCGCCGGCGGGATCGATCACGCGAACGACGCTGTTGTAGGTGTCGGCCACGTAGAGGTTCCCGTGCGAGTCGAAGTCGAGGCCCCCCGGACCGCAGAACTGCGCCGAGGCGCCCGCACCATCGAGGTAGCCCGCGACGCCGGTCGTGCCGGCAACGACGCAGAAGCCGGCGGGCGGCGTCGTCCCGCCCGGCGTATGGACGGCGACGGAGCACCCCGCGGCCTGGGCCGCGCCCGGCGCCGACAGGAAGGCGGCGAGCACGAACACGGCGATGCCGGCCGCCGGCGCGCTCATGGCCCACTTCCACCACTGTCGCACCAGGGGGCTCTTCTGGCCCGCGCTCCGCCGGTCTCCGCTCGTCATGACTCGCCTCCACGTTCTCTGCCGTCCCTCTCTCTGTCGGCGCGGGCCGTTCCCGGCCCGGATAGGGAAACCGCCCCTATCCATCCGTCACGGCGGCCCGGTCGCCTGCCAGTCCGGCAGGGGAGGAGAGCGACGCCATCCACCCACTTCAGTTCGCCGGCGGGCCCGGGATCGCGCAGTCCTACGGAGTCGCCGGGCCGGACCGGCAGGCAGGTGAGAGGGGACCAGTGAGCGAATACCGGCTCGCAGGAGCCGGTCCGGAGGGAGCGCCACCAGGTCCCCGGGGGTTGACTGAAAGCCAACGGGCCGGTAGGGTCCCGGCGTTTGCTGGTAAGGCAACACCCAAGAACCGACCAACACGCACGGCGCTTGTGACGGCGCCCACCTAAAGGGAGTCCGCCAGACTCCCGAAAGGAGGCAGGTCATGCACCGTAGACGGCTGGCCCCGGCCCGTTTGCACATCTCTTTTTCCCCCCGCCGCCGCATGCTCACTCGTCCTGCAGACGATCCGGAGGTAGACCCCGTCGCTCACCGGTCCGCGCGCCGGCCGCCGCCTGCGGCTGCCCGGCGCGGGTCCCGCCGCGTCACGGGGCCGCCACCCGCTCGTCGACCATGGAGGTTGTCATGGGACTGCGCAAGAGACTGAACACCGCCCAGGACCGCGCTCACCCGCCCGCCCATAAGCCCGCCGTGAGGCGCCTCGCGCTCTGCATCGTCGTCGCCGTGCTCGCCACGCTGGTCGTGGCCCCCGCGTCGGCCCACGCGATCAGCATGACCAAGGCCGAGAAGAAGGTGCTCGCGCTCGTCAACCACGCGCGCGCCACCCACGGGCTGCACAAGCTGAAGATGGTCCGCAGCCTGGAGCGCGCCTCGCGGGCCCACTCCCGTGAGATGGTCTCGAGCAACTACTTCTCGCACAACTCGTACGACGGCGAATCGTTTGCGGCCCGGCTGATCCGCTTCGGCTACACGCCGTCCGGCTGCACTTCCTGGACGGTGGGCGAGGACATCGCGTTCGGCTACGACTCGGGCGGCACACCCAAAGCCATCTTCGAGGCCTGGATGCACAGCGCGCCACACCGCGCCGTGATCTACGACAAGCGCTTCCGCAACGTCGGCGTCGGCAGAGCCAAGGGCACGTTCCGGGGCATCTCCGGCATGGTCTTCTTCACGCTCGACTGCGGAGCGCGCAGCCGCTAGAGGCCGGCGACGGATCTCTCAAGTGAGGGCGCGGCGGCCTGACGGCCGCCGCGCCCACCGCGATTCTCCCAACCCGGCCGGCCGGTGACCTATGCGCGATCGGCGAACCAGACCATCGGCGCCCCCAGGACGCCGGCGTCGCGCATCATCGCCTCGAGCTCCGGACTCGCGGCGAAGGCCCGGGCCGCCTCGATCGTGACGAAGTCGTGCGTCACCGTGATGTCGTTCGCATCGCCGACCGCCCGATAGACGGCGTCGGCCGCCACCTTGTGGGCGACCCGGGTCGCCGCGAGGAAATCGTAGACCCTACGAAACGCCGCGTAGTCGGCCACCCGGTGCCGTACGAACATCGTCACCATTCCGCCTCCCTTTCCCTGCGACCACCGGTCGGCGGTCTCGAACCGTCAGGTCCCGAGCTACCCCGTTTCCGAGCTTCTCAGGCGTGGTCGCCCGGGGCTCAGGGTAGCATGCCTGGCCAAGACCGTGGTCGGGCGGAGCACCGCCTCTTCCAGGCGCCGCTCGGGCGTCGATCCTGGAGCGGCCGGGTCACGCGACGGGCAGGCGGACGGTGAAGACGGCGCCGCCTCCCGGGGCGGCGGCGGCGCTGATCTCGCCCCCGTGCGCGGCGACGATCGACTTGACGATGGCGAGACCCAGGCCCGCGCCCCCGTGGATGCGGGAGCGAGAGGCATCCGCCCGGTAGAATCGCTCGAAGACCCTGGCCGCCGGCTCGCAGCGGAGCCCGGGCCCGTCGTCGGCGACCTCCACCACGGCGACTTCGTCGAGGCGCGCCAGTCTGATGGTCGTGGCAGTGCCCGCCGGCGTATGCGTGCGCACGTTCACGAGCAGGTTGTCGAGAACCTGACGAAGGCAGTCGCGATCGCCCATGGTCTCGACAGGCTGCGCGGCGTCGAGCTTGACCGGCCAGGCCGCGGCGATCGTCCGCGCTGTCTGGACCGCCTCGGCGGCAAGGCCGACGAGCTCGACCGGCTCGCGTTCGATCGGGCGGCCCTCGTCCAGCCTGGCCAGGAGCAGCAGGTCTTCGACGAGCGCCTTCATGCGGTCGCTCTCTGCGCGGATGCCGCTCATGACGCGGCCCAGGTCCGCTTCGCGACGGTCGGCCCCGCGTTCGAAGAGCTCGGCGTAGGCCGACACCGCCGCCAGCGGCGTGCGCAGCTCGTGAGATGCGTCGGCCACGAAGTGACGCATGCGCTCCTCCGAAGCGCGCAGGTCCTTCTCGGTGGCGTCGCGCTGCGCGAACGCCGTCCGGATGCGGTCCAGCATCACGTTCAGAGCGCGGGCCAGCCGCCCGACCTCGGTCGCTTCGTCCTCGCCGGCGACGCTCTGGTCGAGCTCGCCGGCGGCGATGGCGTCGGCCGAGCGTTCCATGGCCCGCAGCGGCCGCAGTCCCACACGCACGAGCCACCACCCGAGCAGTCCGGCGGCCAACAGGGCGGCCGCCGTCACGGCGAGCTCGACCGCCAGCAGGCGATGCAGCGTGCCGACCGTGTCGCCCAGGGGCGTGGCGACGATGAGCTCGCGGCCGCCGCCGAGTGCGGCGACGCGGACACGGAACCGCGGACCGCCTGCCTGTGTCGAGCTCGCCGTGAAGAAGACGGCCTGTCCGCCGCGGGCTTTCGCGACAAGAGCGGTGAGGCGCGCCGGCAACGCCGGCGCATACGTCTTGCCGCCCGGCGCGATCGCCGGCTGGCCTATGCCGGGAAGCACGGCTCCGGTCGCGGAGCGCTCCTGGACGAACGTCCCGGGGGCCAGCGCCGACAGCGAGCCCGGAGACGGCCCGGGGGGCTCCTTCAACGAGGCCGATGGCGGTGCGGGCCTCCCCTGCAGCATGCGCGCGACCGAGAAGTACGTCGTGTCGAGGGTCTGATCAACGCGGGTGAAGAGGAACGACCGCAGGAGTGAGTACGTCGTCACGTCGGCCGCGACGAGCGCGACCAGGGCGACGGCGCCGACGGCGAGGAGCAAACGGCCCCGAAGCGACAGTCTCATGGGCGCCCTACGCGGTGTCGTCGCGCAGGATGTAGCCGACCAGGCGGATCGTGTGGATCAGCGGCGGTCCGTGCGGGTCGAGCTTGCGGCGCAGGTAGCCGACGTAGGTCTCGACGACGTTCGCGTTGCCCTGAAAGTCGTAGTGCCAGACATGGTCGAGGATCTCCATCTTGGAGAGCACGTGGCGCGGGTTCGCAAGGAAGAACCGCAGCACGTTGTACTCGGTGGCGGTGAGCTGGACGCACGCACCCGCCCGGCGCACCTCGTGGACGGCTTCGTCCATCTCGAGGTCGGCGAAGCGCAACGTTCGACCGTCCTCCGGCTCGCCGGACGTGCGGCGCAGGATCGCGCGTGTGCGTGCCACGATCTCGGCCAGGGCAAAGGGCTTCGTGACGTAGTCGGCGCCGCCCACCGAGAGCCCGGCGATCCTGTCCTTCAGCGAGTCGCGGGCCGTCAGAAAGAGCACCGGCGCTCCGATGTCGAGCGCCCGCAGCCGCCGCGTCACTTCCAGGCCGTCGAAGTCGGGCAGCATGACATCGAGCACGATAAGGTCGGGAGCTCGTTCGCGGGCCGAATCCAGGGCGCCTCGTCCCGTGGTCGCCTCAGCGACGTCGAATCCCTCGTAGCGCAGCGATGTGGCTACGGCATCGACGATCGACGGCTCGTCGTCGACGACGAGGATGCGCTGCGAGCCACTGTCCGGGTCCACGATCGACCACCTCCTGCGCTGGAGCATCGCACCGGCGGCTGGGCGACAGCTCGGAGGGGCCTGTGGACTTGCTGTGAATATCCCGCCTCGGTCGTGGACGCTGCAACCCGACTGCCACCAGTGAGGCGGCCAGGAGAGCGAGCGTGGAACCCTGGCTCAAGGGCGAGCGCGCGGCTCAGGCCAGCCGCACGACGACCACCTGCAGGTCGTCGCGCAGGCGACCGGCGAAGGCGAGGGCGGCGTCGCGCACGCCGTCGGCGACTGCCTGGGCCGAGCGGCCCCGCAGGCCGGAGACGACCTCGAGCAGGCGCTGCTCGCCGAACAGCTCGGTTCCCTTGCGCGACTCGGTGACCCCGTCCGTGTAGAGGACGAGGTAGTCCTCGAGCGTGAGCATGGCGTGGGCGTTCAGGTAGGAGTGGTCGAAGGAGCCGAGCGGGGGACCGAAGGCAACGTCGAGAGTGCGGCACGAGAAGGCGCCGAGGTGCACGGGAGAGGGGTGTCCGGCGCTCGCGTAGCTGAGATGGCCGCTGTGCGGGTCGAGCACCGCGCAGAAGGCGGTCACGTGCGGCTCGTCGGGATCGAATTTCAAGAGGAGCTCGTTCGCCCTGGCCAGAATGGACCCCGGTGAGGAGTCGGTCGCGGCGAGCGCCCGTACGGTGCTGCGCACTGTCTCGGTCATGCCCGCGGCCCGCACCCCCTTGCCGGCGACGTCGCCGATGAGCGCCACGACGTGGTTGTCGTCGACCAGGAACACCTCGCTGAAGTCGCCGCCCACGAGCTCGGGCTCGGCGGCGGCTTTTGAGACGACTCCGAGCTCGAGACCGGCGACGACAGGGAGCTCGTGAATGAAGTTCTCCTGGAGGGTCTGGGCGATGTGGCGCTGTTCGAGGTAGAGGCGGGCGTTGTCGACGCCCAGCGACACGGTCGCGCCGAGCTGACGGGCGAAGTCGATCTCGGCCTGGCTGAAGACCCGCGGCTTGTGTCCCCACAGCAGGAGGCAGCCGATCACCTCCTTGCGCACGATCAGGGGCACGGCGATCACGCTCTTGAGACCGTGTGCGTGCGGGAAGCCGATGTCCAGAGGCGTCTCGAGTGTCAGATCGGCGATGGCGACGGGCTGCCCGGTCGTCCGGGTTCGAGAGGCGATCGGCGCCTGCTCGGCGCTGAGCCGTAGTCCGGATCTCGTCACTAGACAAGCCGTGCTGGTGAGACAAGACCCAGGACTCCCCTTCCCGGAGCTCGATCGTGCCGGCATCGGCGCGCAGCGCCGCGACGCCCCTGGCGAGCGCCGGCTCGAGGATACCGCCCGAGTCGAGGGTCGAGTGAACGAGCGCGTTGATCGTGTTCAGGGCTTCGGCCAGACCGACGCGTTCGGTCAGGGCGTCGGTCTGGAGCTGCAGTCCGGAAGCGAGCTCCTCGACGTGGGCCTGCTCGGCGAGCTGAGCCTCGCGCGCCGCGTCCGCCCAGGCGAGCGCGACCGCGCCCGCGCGACGCCGCTCCGTCTGTTCGCGCAAGCCCTTGGCGAGCAGGCCCGACACCACGCCGGCCGCCAGCCAGATCATCGTCGAGAGCACGGTCGTCGCGACGGAGGACCTGGCGCCGTAGTCGGCCACCGTCACGTAGAACACACCGCCACCGGCCAGGGCGACGAGGGCGCCGACCAGCGGGCCGGCCAGGGCGCCGGCGACCACAGCGAACAAAGCGATCATGGAACCCGGCACACCGAGGATGTGGCGCGTGTCGTCTTCGGCGTTCAGCGTCCAGAGGATCGCGCTCTGGACCGCGACCGCGGCCGCCAGCACGCGCCACGGATGAGGACGCAACCGGTGGACGAGCCGGGTCGCGCGGCTCCAGGTGAGCGACTGCTCGAACCGCTCCGCGTCCGACGTCCTCTCGGAGTCGGCGACCTCCTTGAGCACGGTGAGCCGAGCGGCCCGTTGGACCTCTTCGGCGCGTTGGGCGACCAGCTCCTCGCTCTGCGCCCGGAGCTCCTCGCTGCGCGCCCGCAGCTCCTCGTTTCGGACCTGCAGCTCCTCCTCTCTGCCCCGCAGTTCGGCGATCAGACGGTCGCGGTCGCCTTCTTCGCGCTTGCGCTCGCCGATATCGTGGAAGTACACGGTGACGCCGGCGAGCGTCGGGTAGATGCGGACCTCGACCCAGGCGCCAATCACCGGCGAACGCCACTCCATGGTCGTCGAGCTGCCGAGCTCCATGGCCGCGCGAAAACCCTGCTCGAGCTCGGAGCCCCGCAACCTGGGAAAGAGGGTGAGGATCTTGTGGCCGAGCAGCTCGTCGCGCGACTTCGCCAGCAGCCGGCAGGCGGGATCGTTCGCGTACACGTAGCGATACTCCCAGTCGAGGGCGACGAAACCCTCGTCGATCTCCTCGAGCAGGGCCCGCGTGCGAGCCTCGCCGATGAGCGAGCTGGCCGCCGGTGCGCTGCTCGCCGAGGCCGCTATCCAAGGGCGGGGGCTCGCAGCTCGGGGCGGCACGACAGGCCATGCGCACCTCGAGGCCGCCGTCGAGGTGCAGCTCGAGTGAGTCCATCAGGGCGGCGATGATGAACAGGCCGCGGCCGTGCTCGGAGCTCGAGTCGGGCGGCAGTCGCGGGTCGAAGCTCGCCACGTCGAAGCCGCGGCCGTGGTCCTTGACCGTGGCCACGAGCCGGCCGCGGGTGAAGTGCAGAACGATCTCGATGTCGTCGGGCGAGCCACCGTGGCGGATGGCGTTCGTGCAGGCCTCCTGGACACAGAGGACGACGTCGTCGATCACCTGACGCTCGGCGCAGTACTGGCGCAGGTAGTCGCGCAGGCGCTCGCGGGCGCGCAGCAGGTGCGAGGGCTCGGGCGGGACGCGGAAGTGCAGGCGCGGTGGCGCCGACCGCGGCTTCACGCTGCTCTGCGACAACTGACTCCTCGCATGACCACGACTGAAGGTGGGAATGCCGTGCATTCTACGGCGGCCATGCAGGCAGTATCGACCGTTGCCGCGTTCGCCGCCACCGAAATGCGCGGACGACGAAGGCGAGCGCATCCGTTCGGCGGCGGCGGCCGGCGGGAAGTGTCTTTCCGCAGCATCCTCAAGGCCGCCGCAGCGGCAGCGGCGCGCGGCAGGGTCAGCGACAACCCGGCAAGGAGCAGACCGAGATGCAGAAGATCAGTCATTGCCTGTGGTTCGACGGCAGGGCCGAGGAGGCGGCGGACTTCTACGTCTCCCTCTTCAAGGACTCGCGGATCGTCCACACGGCGCGCTACCTCGAGGGATCTCCGGGCACGCCGGGATCGGTCATGACGGTCGAGTTCGTCCTGAACGGTGAACGGTTCATGGCCCTGAACGGCGGTCCTCAGTACACGTTCACTCCCGCCATCTCGTTCGTCGCGAACTGCGACACTCAAGAAGAGATAGACGAACTCTGGGAGAAGCTGTCGCAGGGCGGCGAAGAGGTGCAGTGCGGATGGGTGACCGACAGGTTCGGCGTATCGTGGCAAGTCGTGCCTACCGCCCTCGGCGAGATGATGAGCTCGCCTGACAAGGCCGCGGCGCAGCGGGCCTTTTCGGCGATGCTGGAGATGAAGAAGCTCGACATCGCGGCCTTGCGGCGGGCGTACGAGGGCGCCGGCTCCTGAAGCAGGCGCTCGCGATGCGCCCGGCGAACCTCATGTCATGGCGGCACAGGAGATGAAGGACGACTCGACCGTGCGGCGACCTTCCTGGCCGGTTTCAAAGGCCGGCCGGCGGGTTGTGGCGGCCGCGGCGGCGACACTTGCGCTCGGTGTGCTCGTCGCCGCCTGCGGTGGCACAACCGGCCATGGCGCCTCTCCGAGCCCCACGCCGACCGTACCTCTCCCCCGGCTCTCGATCACGCCCTCGAGCGGCGTCGAGGATGTCGCTCCGCGGAGCGCCATCAGGGTCGGCGTGACCGGCGGCAGGATCCTGCGGGTGACGGTGAGAACCGCCGGCGACCCTGTCGGCGGCACGCTCAATGCGAGCTCCACCGGCTGGCGCAGCCGAGGCACGCTCGACGTCGCCACGCGCTACAGGGTCCGCGCCACGGCGATCGACCGGATGGGCCGGACGGTCACGGCCACGAGCACGTTCCGCACGCTCACGCCGCACCAGACATTCGCCGCGCAGATCTTCGAGGGCTATCACCAGACCTACGGCGTCGGCATGCCCATCATGCTCACCTTCAGCCGGCCGATCACCGATCGCCGGGCCGTCGAGAGAGCGCTCGAGCTGTGGACCTCGAAGCGGGTGGTCGGGGCCTGGTACTGGGATGGCGACACCACGCTCTGGTTCCGGCCGCGCGACTACTGGCCGCAGCACACCAGAGTGCGCCTGGTCGCGCGCCTGAACGGCGTCGAGGGCGCGCCCGGCGTCTACGGCACGCACACCCTCACCCAGAGCTTCGTGATCGGCCACTCGCTGATCGCCGTGGCCGACACGCAGACGCACACGGTGCGAATCTACCTGAACCGACGGGTGTTCGCCGACTGGCCCATGAGCTCGGGCCGTCCCGGCGACTACACGCCCAACGGGACCTACCTCACGATCGACAAGAGCAACCCCGTCGACATGATCGGGCCGGGTTACAACATCGAGGTCCCGTGGTCGGTGCGGTTCACCTGGAGCGGCGACTTTCTGCACGACGCCTACTGGTCGGTGGGCGAGCAGGGGTTCGCCAACGTCAGTCACGGTTGCGTGAACCTCTCTCCGGCCCACGCCCAGACCTACTACGAGCTCGCCGTCCCGGGAGACCCGGTGACCATCACCGGAAGCCCACGCGCTGGGACCTGGGATAACGGCTGGACCATGTGGTTTCTGTCGTGGCGCGACCTGTGGCACGGCAGCGCGCTGCGCATGGCCGTGAGGGCCGGCCCGAACGGGAGCCGCCTCGTGAAGCCGGCGGCGCTGCGCAAGTCGAGGGCGAAGCCGCCGGTCAGCACCGCCCGCTCCAGGAACGCCGTCGCGACGTAGGCGACCGCTCGAGTACGGCCACGATGCGGCGACCGTGATCGAACCTTTCGGACCGAGGCGGCGTCTTCTGGTCATGTCATACCGGGGTCACAGAGCGCAGACGAAGTTCGCGCGCCTCGCGGGCCGGCCCGGCGCGAGGCGCTCAGTATGCCTCTGCCGGCAGGCGGTCGGCGCAGGAATGATGATCCTTTTGCTGTCGGCGACGACTCTCGCCCTCAGCGGTTGCGGGTCGTCGCCCCCCGGTCGCCCCGCGACGTCGGCGTCACCGCCGGCGCTCGACGGCGTCGCCGGGCTCGACCGGCTCGTCGTACGGCGCACCGACGCCTTTCCTGCGAATCAGATCCGGTTCACCTTCCCCGCACGGATCGTCGTGACCGATCCGAACGCCGTGCGAGCGGTCGCCCGCGCCCTGCTCGCCCTGCCGAAGCTGCCGGCCGGCGTGGTCTTCGGTCCGGTCGACCTCGGCATCACCTACCGGCTCGTCTTCTCTGCGGCCGACGGACGACGCGTCGTCGTCAAGGTGGACGCCACCGGCGTGGAGGCGGTCACCGGTCTCGGCTCGCCGCGCTCGGCGACCGGGGCCACGGCCTTCTGGCGCACGTTGGGTCTCGCCATGGGTCTGGCGCAGCCGACCTGGGCCACCTTCCGGGGCAGCCGCTGAGCTCAGCCGGCCGATCGACCTGGGCGCCGCTCACGGCCGGCGCCACCGATGACGCGGCCGCGCAGCCAAGCGAGCTCGCGGTCGCGAGTCACGCCGCAGACGACACGTGACGTGTCCGGTTACTCGTCAGCCGCCCGCCACCATCGGGAAGATCGAGACCTCGTCGCCGGCCTCGAGCGGCGTATCCAATCCCTGCAGATAGAGCTCGTTGCGTCCGTTGACGAGGATGATGATCGCGGCGCTCAGCTCGTCGCCCGAGAACACCGCTTCCCGGAACGGCGTACCGTAGCGATCCGCGAGCGCCGTGAGCAGCTTACGCAAGTCGGCCGGCGCATCGTCGAGGCGGCGCTGCGTCTCGCCCGTGCAGGCCCTGATGGTCGCGAAGTACTTGACGGTCATGCCGCGGGCTCCGTCGGGAGGGGCACCGGGATCGGCGATCGTCCGCTCACCGACCACGTACGGTCCTCTCTCGCCTCTTGAGCGGCACCGACCCGATTCCCTGGCCGCCCATCACGAACCCGTCAGCTCGGCTTCGCCAGCGCCGCCGCCCGCGAGGCGAACATGCTGAAGATGCGGTCGAGGCCGACGATGGCGAACACACGCGTCATGGACTCGTCATCGCAGACGATCGCGATCGAGCCTTTGGGCGCCCGTTTGGCGCCGCTGACGAGAACGCCCAGGCCGGTGGAGTCGAGGAAGGTCGTCCTCGTCAGGTCGACGACGACCCGCTGCGTGCCCTGCCCGACGGTCCGCAGAAAGAGGGCCTTGAACGCAGGCGCCGCGTAGACGTCGACGGCGCCCTCCAGGACGAGGACGGTCACGCCGTCTTCGGGGGTCAGGATCTCAGCGCGAAACTCTTCATCGGCTTGCACGGCTGGGCCTCCCATCTCCGTCAGCGGGATGCCCGATCATACTGCGAATCGCGACCCGACGGAGTCTGGCCGTTCGTTGTGACCGGCGCCGAGCCAGGCCCAGGGCCGGCGCCGAGCCCCGCGCGGCCGACCATTGCGGGGCGCGCGCGACGTTCGAAACCGCCTCGAAGGCGCACCGCTGCGGCTGCACGATTCGCCCCCTTCGGCCTGAGCCGCACTCTGCCGATACTACGGCCCACGGAGAGGGCGACACTCGCCCTGATACTGCTGTTCTTCCTCGTCATCGCGGCCTTCGGTGTCTTCGAGATCGTCTCCGCAAAGCGGGTGACCATCGTCGCCGACAAGCCCTCTGGAACATTCACCATCTCCTGGCGCTCGATGCTGGGCGCCGGCGAGAGGTCGGTCGCCATCGCCAACATCGATGCGATCACCTACCGCGAGACCGTCACCACCGAACGCACGAACAAGGGCTTCCGGAAGGTCCGCAAGGACGACTCGACCCTCTACCTCAAAGACGGTTCATCCCTGCTCCTCGACAAAGAGCAGACATCGTCGTCTGCCTCTCCCTTCTCGTTCTGGACGCCCTCTCTGGGGCGATCGAGCGACGAGGTAGCCGACAGGGCGCTGGCCGGCTTCATCGGAGTGACGTTCTACGACGGCGGCGTCGCCGTTCCCCCGGCGGCGACCGGCCTGTTCGGGCAACCGGCCCTCGCCGAACCGCAGACACCGGGACCGGCTGAAGCGGTGGCGCCGGCGGTGGCTCTGGCGGCGGCGGCTCTGGCGCCGGCGACTCAGGCAGTGCAGACTCAGGAAGCGCCCCTTCCAGCGGGGCCGTCTCCGGCAGCGCCAACACCAGCGGCACCGACTCAGGCTCCGCCGCGTTCGGCTACGGCGCCTCACGCTCTTGCCACCGAGCCGTACTGGGAACAGACGCCGCCGCCCTGGGCCAGGTACGTCCGCGATCGCTCCTCCGCCCTCGGACGCTTCGAGACGCCAGATACTCCGGCCGTGTCCCGAAGTTGTAACC